>NZ_CP152052.1:1885000-2618750 GCF_038637725.1 Psychrobacillus sp. FSL H8-0483 | reverse complement strand
TTCGGGATGCCTCTGAAAAAATTGTAGAGCTAGCGAACCAGCGACAGGGATTAATTCTTTTTGTTGGTCCAACGGGATCTGGTAAGTCCACTACAATGTACTCGCTCACAAAATACTGCTCGGAAAATTTAAATAGACATGTCATTTCTCTAGAAGATCCTGTTGAAAATAATCAGTCTCATTTACTGCAAATACAAGTGAATGAACGGTCAGGAGTGACATACTCTACAGGCTTAAAGGCCATTTTAAGGCATTCACCGGATGTTATTATGATTGGGGAAATACGAGATGAAGATACTGCGAAAGCTGCTATTCAAGCAGCTTTAACTGGACATCTTGTCGTGTCGACTATCCATGCAAGAGATGGGGTGGGTGCTTTATATCGTTTAATGGATCTTGGGGTTTCTGTGGATGAATTAAAACAAACAATCACAGGAATTGTGACACAAAGGCTCGTTACCGTCATAAATACAAAAACCCCAGAGTTATCGGCTATATTTGAAATTATTTCAGAGGAATTTTTATCAGAAGCGCTAAACTCTCTTTTAACTGGAAGAAGCTTTTGTGTACCACATACTAATACTCTTTCCTATCAAATAGAGAGAGGAGTTAGAGAAGGTGTTATTCAAAAAAATTAAAGCTTATCTCAAAAGGAAGGATGAAACAATTCCTTTAGAGATGCAATCCTCTTTTTTAAGTAGGCTAAGCGATTTATTAAAGGAAGGCTATACATTTCATGAAGCGGTTACAATGCTTCTTCCGTTTCATGTGAAAAAAGCCGGGGTTGTCATTCAAAAGATAACCGATATTCAAAAAAATGGGTTGAGTGTAACAGAAGTATTCAAATTACTAGGATTTCCTAGTAGATTGCTTTTACCGATTAATTTGGCTACGATCCATGGGCAACTACAAGAAACTGTAGCGGTTCTTGGGGTAAATGCTGCGATCATTGAACGTTCAAAAAAAAGGTTAAATAACTTATTAATGTATCCACTTTTCTTATTCGTCGTTATTTTTTTGTTGTTTACGATATTTCGCCTCTATTTTCTTCCTAATATGAAGTCATTGCTTGGGTCAAGAGATGCTCATCAGGCTGAAAGCTCTCTTGCTTTAACAAACATGTTATTGCAATTACCGAATACGTTTTTAATGACTATTTTAGCGATAGCAGTGCTCATCATTATCTTCCTGTTCCTACTAAATAATAAAAATATAAAAACCCAGCTTGATTTTTATAGAAAAATACCAGTAGTGCAAAGTTGGTATCGACTAATACTTACAAGAGTGTTCTCTAGAGAAATGGGAGGGCTTATTGAGAGTGGAGTGTCGCTACAGAAAGCGTTAGATGCATTAATAGCGCAAGAAGAGCATAAAGGTCTTCGGTATATTGCCGGGCAATTGAAAGAGAAAATAGTCCACGGAGAAACTTTCTCGGATGGTGTCTTATTACTCGACTATTTTACAAACGATTTCCACCATTTTGTCGTCCATGGAGAAAATAGTGGTTAAAGGGCGATAAAACATGTCCAAATGGTACACCAGTACTTATTGACCCGAATGATGGCAGGGTAACGATAGAAGGTGAAGAGACCGCGGGATCTACTAGTGATGGTTAAACAGTATGAAAAAGGGTTTACTTTAATTGAAACGCTGCTCGTTTTATCTATTGTGATGGTCATGTCGTCTTCGATTATATTTGTTACTTCTTCCAAGATGGAGGAAGTAGAGGAAAAGCGATTTTTTAGACAGTTCCATTTAGATATGCAAAGACTTCAATCCATTGCGATTGGAGAATATAAGTATACGTATGTAAACTTTGTTGAAAATGGCTCGAAATATGTCGCGAAAAGTGCAAATGTACCTTTATTTGAATATAAAGTTCCAAAACATATGCGACTATCAATGGATAGCTACTTAAAAGGGATTGCATTTCATCCTAACGGAACAGTCAGTCAGTTTGGATCATTCCTATTTGAAACAAAAAAAGGTCACAAAACAGTAACGGTGTATATTGGTAGAGGCAGACTAAGTTATGAAGAATAATGACGGCTTTTCGTGGCCTGAAACCATACTATCGTTAAGTATAACTTTAATCATCGCAACCACATTACTTCCTCTACTCCATAATTTTACCGTGCAATTAGAAGAGAAGAAGCGGAAGTATCATGCCTCTATTGTGATGAATGAAGCAACGAAAATGTTCATAACGGAAAATATTTCGACTGGATCTATACACATTGAAAAAGTCGCTTATATGTTTGTAATTGATAACGAAAACATATGTGTGATTTATGAAGGGGTGCGAGAGGAGAAAACGAGTTGCTTAACTATTTCAAACAGAGAATCGTGGATGAGAAAGGATATACACTAATCGAAGGGATTATTCAACTCTCGGTGTTAATGCTTTTTTCGCAAGTATTTGCTGTAACGATGTGGTGGTTATATAAAATGGAAGAAAATGTTACTAACCCGATGGATACCGAATGGGCTTTATTTGTCCAAAATGTAGAGACGTACTTAAATGATATAGATTCATTAGTTATACAAAGAGAACAACCAGGCATTCGGTTTTATAAATTAGGCGAAGAGTATGACATTGAATTTTATTCAACTTTAATACGAAAACAGAAGAATAGGCTAGGGCACGAACAGCTGCTGCTTCAAGTGGAGTCTTTGTCAGTGTCGATAGAAGGTAAATCTTTACGCTTTTTTGTCACATTTTTAAATGGCATGGAAAAGGAGCATACATTTTATGTTACGTATCGTGCAAAATGAAAAAGGAATCCTGTTGCCCGCGGCTGTTATTCTCTTATTAATCGTTTGTTTTTCCCTTTTTTCGACAACTGCTGCATACCTATCTAAATATCGAACGTATGATTCGTTGGAAATGAGCAATATTAATGCTACTATCATTAAAATGGATAAATTTAAAGAGCGAGAAAATAATCCAGATATGTAGTGAGTTGGTGAAGCGTGTACAAGGTATATTTAGTTGGCTTTATGGGAAGTGGAAAAAGTTCGGTCGGTAGGAGACTAAGCTATTTATTAAAGATGCCATATTATGATATGGATAAAGAAATAGTGAAAAGTCAAAAAAAGTCGATTTCTGAAATATTTGAGCAAGATGGGGAAGCGTATTTTCGAAATATAGAAACCGAGTTTCTTCAAAACTTTCGAGATGAGGCATGTATTATTTCTACTGGTGGCGGAGTTGCCATGAAGGAGAAAAATATTCAAATTATGCGGAGTACAGGTTTAGTTTTGTATTTGGATGCATCATTTGATGATATTTGGATGAGAATAAAAAGCAATAAAAATCGACCAATCGTACTACAAAGCACCCGTGAAGAATTAGAACAATTATACAAAAGCAGAAGAAGAAATTATAAAAAAGCGGCACATATAACTATTCATACAGAATACCGTCCGCTTAGACAAGTGACGGAGTATGCTGGTTATCAAGTAAATCGGTTAAAAGGCGAATGAAATTTAAATTTAAGTTAATTTAGTTCGTGTTTTAATTAAATTATCAAAAAAGATTGCTTACTTTATGGTTCAATGTTAGGATATAGACAAAGCTAGTGATTATACAGATAGCGGATGAATATACGGGGAGAGAACGCTTCGATGCGTCGCCGAAGGAGCAAGTAATGAATTTTATGAATCTCTCAGGCAAAAGAACTCGTATAGGACGCAACTCTGGAGAGTGCTTTCGTTTAATTTTACGCAAAGCCACCAAAGAGGAAAGCCATATTTGGTAAACTTTCAGGTGCCAGGACAGAGAACCCCTATTTTTACAAAGGGGTTTCTCTGTCTTTTTTTATGCGACAGATTAGAAAGAACAGCTTTCGAACCTTGTTGCAGCATCATGGGGTCATTCGCTTTTTTATGTGTGTATTATTGAAGGAGGAGATATTTTGTCAGAGCAATTGAAACGAACACCTTTATTTGATGTCTACGCAGCCTATGGAGGAAAAACAATTGATTTTGGTGGCTGGGAATTACCTGTGCAATTTTCTAGTATTAAAGCAGAACATGAAGCAGTAAGAACAAAAGCAGGATTGTTTGATGTCTCACATATGGGAGAAATAATCGTTACAGGTTCAGCAAGTGAAGCATTTTTACAAAAATTAATGACAAATGATATCTCCAAATTAGTAGAGGGTCAGGCGCAATATACTGCAATGTGCTATCAAGATGGCGGAATTGTAGATGATTTGCTAGTTTACAAATTAGAAGAGAATCATTACTTACTAGTAGTGAATGCAGGTAATATAGAAAAAGACTTTAAGTGGATGCAACAAAATGCATCGGGCGATGTTGAGTTAGTAAATAAATCCAATGAATACGGATTACTTGCGATACAAGGACCTCTTGCCGAGCGTATTTTACAAAAGCTTACTTCCCATAATCTTGAAGATATCAAATTCTTTCGTTTTGCGGATCAAGTCGAGATTGCAGGTAAGTCTGTTCTAGTTTCTCGAACAGGTTATACAGGTGAGGATGGATTTGAAATTTACGCAGCAAGCAGTGATGTTACGGAATTATGGAGCAGCATCCTAGAAACAGGTAAAGAAGAAGGAATTCTTCCCTGCGGCCTTGGAGCGCGCGACACTTTACGTTTTGAAGCATGCTTACCTTTATATGGCCAAGAGCTTTCGAAAGATATAACTCCATTAGAAGCAGGTTTAGGCTTTGTCGTAAAACTAAATAAAGAACAGGATTTCAACGGTAAATCTGTTTTAGCCGACCAAAAAGAAAATGGAGTACCTAGAAGAAGTATTGGAATTGAAATGATTGATAAAGGAATTCCACGCACTGGATACCCAGTCTTCGCAGGAGAAGAGCAAATCGGTTTTGTGACAACAGGAACGCAATCTCCTACATTGAAGAAAAATATTGGTCTCGCGTTAATTGACGCAAAATTTGCTGAAATCGGTAAAGAAATAGAAATTGAAATCAGAAATAAACGATTAAAAGCTATTACGGTTGCAACACCATTTTATAAACGACAAAAATAATTTTGCAGAAAGAGGTTGTCCATTGATGAAGCATCGTTATTTACCAATGACTGAACAAGATCAAAAGGAAATGTTAGATGTAATTGGCATTTCCACTATTGATGAACTGTTTGCAGACATTCCGGAGAAAGTACGTTTTAAAGGTGAGTATAATATTAATCCAGCTAAAGCGGAATCAGCATTATTAAAAGAATTATCTGCACTTGCGAGTAAAAATGCAGATAGCAAACAATACGCCTCCTTTTTAGGTGCTGGAGTTTATGATCACTTTAAGCCAATCATCGTTGATCACGTGATCTCTCGTTCAGAATTTTACACGGCGTATACTCCTTATCAACCAGAAATTTCACAAGGGGAGCTACAAGCTATATTTGAATTCCAAACAATGATTTGTGAATTAACTGGAATGGAGCTTGCTAACTCATCTATGTATGACGGTGGGACTGCACTTGCAGAAGCAGGTAACTTAGCAGCAGGTCATACTCGCAGAAAAAAATTAGTTGTTTCGGAAGCTGTTCATCCTGAATATATTGACGTTGTTAAAATGTATGCCAAAGGTCAAAACGTGGAAGTAGTTACTGTTCCAACGAAAGATGGAGTAACTGATTTAGCGATTTTAGAAGGATTAGTAGATGAAGAAACAGCTGCTGTTTTAGTACAGTATCCAAACTTCTTTGGACAAATTGAAGATTTAGCTAAAATAGAACAACTGACGCATGCTCAAAAAGCGCTATTTGTTGTTTCTGCTAACCCACTTGCATTAGGTGCACTAACACCTCCTGGTAAATTTGGAGCAGATATTACAGTTGGAGATGCTCAGCCATTTGGAATTTCTGAAGCATTTGGTGGTCCACACTGTGGTTTCTTTGCAGTATCTTCTAAATTAATGCGTAAAGTTCCTGGTCGTCTAGTTGGTGAAACAACAGATGAAGAAGGTCGTCGTGGATTTGTATTAACTTTACAAGCTCGTGAACAACATATTCGTCGTGACAAAGCTACTTCAAATATTTGTTCGAACCAAGCGTTAAACGCACTAGCGGCTTCTGTTGCAATGACAGCACTTGGTAAAAAAGGTGTAAAAGAAATCGCGATTCAAAATATCACGAAGACACATTATGCAAAACAAGCGTTTGAAAAAGCTGGATTTGAAGTTCCTTTCCAAGGAGCTCATTTCAATGAAATCGTCGTAAAAGTGAACGGTGCAGTTGCAGATGCAAACAAAGTACTTCTTGAAAAAGGAATTATCGGTGGTTTCGATCTAGGTAGAGTAAATGCAGACCTTAAAAATCATGTGTTAATTGCTGTTACAGAACAACGTACAAAAGAAGAAATAGATGCACTCGTGCAAGAAATGGGGGCTCTTTATGCATAAGGATAATCAACCACTAATTTTTGAAATTACGAAAGAAGGCCGTGTTGGGTATAACTTACCTGAACTGGATGTGCCAGAAGTAGATCTAGCTACTCTATTACCACAAGGTATGCTTCGCGAAGAAGAAGCAGAATTACCGGAAGTATCTGAGCTTGATATTATGCGTCACTATACAGCTTTATCTAACCGTAACCACGGGGTAGATTCAGGATTTTATCCACTTGGATCTTGTACGATGAAGTACAATCCAAAAATAAACGAATCAGTTGCTCGTTTCCCTGGATTTGCTAACATTCACCCGCTACAAGATGAGTCTTCTGTACAAGGTGCAATGGAATTAATGTATGAATTGCAACAATCTTTAGTAGAAATTACTGGTATGGATGAAGTAACGCTTCAACCAGCTGCTGGAGCACATGGTGAATGGACAGCGCTTATGATGATCCGTGCATTCCATGAAGCAAATGGCGATACGCACCGTACAAAAGTAATTGTTCCTGACTCTGCTCATGGTACAAATCCTGCATCAGCGACTGTCGCAGGTTTTGAAACTATTACGGTTAAATCAGATGAAAATGGTTTA
Source organism: Psychrobacillus sp. FSL H8-0483 (assembly GCF_038637725.1). Taxonomy (NCBI): domain Bacteria; kingdom Bacillati; phylum Bacillota; class Bacilli; order Caryophanales; family Bacillaceae; genus Psychrobacillus; species Psychrobacillus sp. FSL H8-0483. The sequence continues at coordinate 2,611,774 of NZ_CP152052.1, read as the reverse complement.
GTAGATTTAGAAGACTTACGTCGTGTTGCTGGTCCTGATACAGCTGCTCTAATGCTGACTAATCCAAATACATTAGGTTTATTTGAAGAAAGCATTTTAGAATTAGCAGAAATCATCCACGGTGTTGGAGGTAAGCTTTATTATGATGGAGCTAACTTAAACGCTGTAATGTCTAAGGCACGTCCTGGAGACATGGGCTTTGACTGTGTTCACTTAAACTTGCATAAGACATTTACAGGTCCTCACGGCGGTGGTGGTCCAGGTTCTGGTCCAGTTGGAGTTAAAGCTGACCTAATTCCGTTCTTACCAAGTCCAGTACTTGTTAAAGAAGATGACAAATATACGTTCGAATACAATCGTCCACAAACGATTGGTCGCGTAAAACCATTCTACGGAAACTTTGGAATTAATGTTCGTGCTTACACATACATTCGTTCAATGGGTCCAGATGGTCTAAAAGCAGTTACCGAGTATGCAGTATTAAATGCAAACTATATGATGAGACGTTTAGAAGCGTATTACGATCTGCCATACAATCGTCATTGTAAGCATGAGTTCGTTCTAAGTGGTCGTCGTCAAAAGAAATTAGGCGTTCGTACACTTGATATAGCAAAACGTCTTCTTGATTTCGGATACCATCCACCAACAATCTACTTCCCATTGAATGTAGAGGAAGGTATGATGATCGAACCAACCGAAACAGAATCTAAAGAAACATTAGACGCTTTCTGTGATGCGATGATTCAAATTGCAAAAGAGGTAGAAGAAAACCCAGAAATCGTTCAACATGCACCACACACAACGGTTATTAATCGATTAGACGAGACAAAAGCTGCGCGTAAACCAGTATTACGTTACACAAAAGCATAAAGTAAAAAGCGCGATCCTAATATGGATCGCGCTTTTTTATATCGTAGAAATCCAAAAGTAATGATTATGTTGAAAAAATTAACAAATTTGAAACTTTCCTAACAATTTACCGTATAAAAAGGATAGTGAAGTTGACTAGGGAGCAAGTGGGGGAAGAGCGTGAAAAGTTCAGCTGAATTAACACGCACGCTAATTTAGGGGAATCATAGAGTTATTTTTAGAGTACTTACTTTTCAACATATGCTGTTGAAGAAAGGGTGGTAGAACATCTTTTGGGTTAAGATTTTTTTAAGCTGTTTAATATTAGCTAGTATTTTTATTTTAGATAGGTTTGTCAAAAAGAAATATCATTTACCAAAGAAGCTTAAGTATACGAAACGATTTAACTCTGACCAGGTGATCGTGGAGGGAGTTCTTTTGTTTATTGCTCTTGTCGGGATACTATTTGCAAGTATCTCAGAATTGGAAAATGGGATATATCGTCCGCTAAATCCCATTCCTTTAGGAATATGGCTATTTCTTTTTATGTCTGTTTTGTATGCTTACAGAGGATATATGGTAAAAAAGCATGCCAAACACTCAAAAGAATATTATGTACATTTTGCATTTGCAATATGGCTCCCTTTTGCTGCACTTATTTTGGAACTGTTATTTAAACTATGACAAGAAACGAGAAGCATACGCTCGAACTTCTCATAAAAACGACAAATTTACTACTCTGTTTATCTTAATACCATAGGAGGAAGGTGACTAATATAACAACCTCCTTTTTAAAAGGGTAGGAAGCATCTTTTCACTCATTATTCAAAAAGATCTTAACCTTATTCGTACTGTTGAATGAGGCGACGGACAGGCAAACGCCATAAGATTACCGAGAAAAGAGAGGCTGGTCGTGACGTTAGTCACGACCAGCCTCTCTAAAAAATCAATCGGTAGTGATATAGCAATAAGTCTGTTCAAAGATCTCCGAAAACGATACAAGACAGGTTTTGTACTTAGAGGGCGCTTGCGCTTTTCTTACTTTTTAAAATCCAATAGAATGCTCATCTTTATCCCATTCATTCTTGATTGATCGCTTATTCTGCTTGAGTAGTTCCTCGATACGTTTTTCGTAGGCTAGCTTTCCGTCGTAATGCCAATTCAAAGCAACAGACATATAGAGCTCATTTAACTGTGACATAGAAAGACCTTTTGTACGTTTGGCCATATCGACAAGTTGTTCGTCTGTAAAAATTTGCTTGATATCCAATTTGTGTAAATAGCTTTCTCGAACTTTTTCAGAAGGGGAAGGTATTTCATAGGCCCGATCAAATCGGCCAGCACGATTAATAAGCGCAGGATCGATTTTCTGAGGGTAATTAGTTGTACCGATGATAAATAATCCTTCTCTTGATTGAGCGCCGTCTAGCGTGTTTAAAAAGACAGAACGAGTGTATTCTGGCATTGAATCAATATCCTCGATTACTAATATGGCAGGTGCTAATCTCGTGACAATTCCAAACACTTCTTGTACAGAATGACTGCCAGTGAATTCGGTAATTTGCCAATACACAACAGGAGCTTTTGTTGAGCCTGTTATGGATTTAACTAAAGTAGTTTTTCCATTGCCAGGTGACCCGTATAGTAAAATACCACGTTTATATGGGAGACCATACTCTTTAAAAAAATGTCCCTCTTCCTTAAAAAATTCATCAATGGAACGGAAAATATCCTGTTTAATACTTTCGTCTAGTAATACATCTTCTCTATTTACCGATGCTTGTTCCCCATATTTTCTACGTTGTACTCCATGTTCAGTATCAACCAAATACGTAACGGATTGCATTAGTAATTGACGCATCTTTTCATTAATTTCTTTCAGAAAAGCAAGAGCGGTTTCGGTAGAAGTTGCAAAAAAATGATATTCTGGCCAAGTGTTACCACCAGAATAATTAAAGACAAGTGTCATAGCTACATCATATTCTGGAAAAAAGATGAGATTATTATCGAACGTTTCCACAATCTCTAATTTGCTTTCAATCGACAATTGTGATTTACTTGTTATTTTGCCCTGAGTTTTCGTTTCGAATATGGACGCTAATACTTCATACGTTATGAGATGGTTCTCCATCATTTCTAATAAATTACTATCCAGTTGCAAAATGGACTCTCCAATATCGATAGCTTGCCAATTGCCGAGACGACGTTCTTTTAAGAAATTAATAGCTCGTTTAGAGACAATTGCGTAGTCTTCATAGTTCGGATGGGAATGTCTGAAATCTTCATTGTGGGAAAATAAAATATGCTTGTGCATGCAGTACCTCCAAAAGTGGGATGATTCAATAAGAAAAGCGCAAGGCGATAGGAGACTAGTACTAACTAAGTACGGAAGAAGTTTAAACTTTCTTCTCTAACAAAAAAGGTTCCTCTGAAATAGAAGAACCTTATGTATTATTTGGATTTAATCTTGCCAGTCCAACCGCGGAAACCGCCTTGAAGCTGGTGAATTTGTGTATAGCCTTTTTTCTTTAAAAACATTGCTGCACGAGCACTTCGAGCACTGCTTTGACAATATAAATAAACTGGTTTGTCTGGGCGAATTTCTTTGTAACGCTGACGAAGTTGAGAGGATGGAATGTTTCTAGCTCCTAAAATATGTCCTCCATCAAATTCTTTTGGTTCTCTTACATCGATTAATTGCGCTTTACGATAGCCTTCGATGAATTGTTCTTGCGTAAGGTTAGTTACGGCTTTCTTCAGTCGGAATGCAGAAATACCTGCATAGACTAAAAAGATGACTAGTACTGCGATGATTATATACAGAAAATCTAACACGGTCTTTCCCCTTTCTATGTTTACATATTCATTATAAAAGATTTGCTAGATACAATACAATCTATTTGATAAAATGAATAGCATTGTGAGGGGGAGTTTTGATGGAAAAGACAAAATGGTATTTTATTAATTCAGGTGCTTGTAGTCCATCTTATAACATGGCACTGGATGAAGCGTTGCTAGATTGGCATAGTGAAGGGCTTATTCCGCCAGTAGTTCGATTTTATGAATGGAATCCTGCAACTTTATCCATTGGTTATTTTCAATCCGTTGAAAAAGAAATTGATATGGAAGCAGTAGAGCGTTTAGGGTTAGGATTTGTTAGAAGACCTACTGGTGGAAGAGGCGTACTCCACGAACATGAGCTAACGTATAGTGTAATTGTTTCGGAGAGTTATCCAGATATGCCAGCCACAGTGACAGAAGCATATCGTGTTATTAGTGAAGGCATATTATTAGGTTTTCAGAATCTTGGATTAGAAGCTTACTTCTCTATACCAAATACGGTAGAAAAAAAGCAGGATTTAAAAAAACCGAGGACCGCTGTTTGTTTTGATACACCAAGTTGGTATGAGCTTGTTGTAGAAGGTAAAAAAGTAGCGGGTAGTGCACAAACAAGACAAAAAGGTGTCATATTACAACATGGTGCAATTCTATTAGATCTAGATGAAGAAAAACTTATTCAAACATTTAAATTTTCTTCGGATGAACTGAGAAAAAGAGTAAAAAATAGCTTATCGCAAAAAGCTGTTGCCATCAACAAATTAATACAAAAACCGGTAACGGTCGACGAATGCAAAGTAGCATTTAAAAAAGGATTTGAAGATGCATTACAAATAGATTTAGTTGAATTTACGTTAACGGAGGAACAAGAAAACTACGTTAAAGACCTTGAAAACAGGCGTTATGCAAATGATGAGTGGAACTATAAAAAATAATTTTTTTTTTTTGGTAAATTAGTCCATTGACTACTGATACATATAGGTTTTCATCAGATCGGGTCATTTGCAAAATAACACAACATATAGTATCGTTTGTAAATGAAATTATACTATATATAGTGTTGAAAATTATAAATTAAAGGGAGGCAATATGATGGTATTAGCATCTCAGAATAAAAATGCAACCATTAACATTGAACAGTTAAACAAAGACATTGAATTATTTCCACAAGTACACCCAATTACAGAAGATATGAAATTAACACACAAAGGTGTTTCCCGATTAGTTATGATTGACCGTTATTCATTTAAAGATACGGAAAAGAAAACGCTAAAAGCAGGAGATTTTGTCGTTTTGACGGTAAAAGCAGATCCTAAATTTCCTGCACGTGGGTTAGGTCATATTGTATCGATTGATCATTCGACAAAAACTGCCGAAGTATTAATCGAAGAAGACTACCGTAGTGCAATCGATGACAATGACGAGTTACAGTCAGGTATTGTGAAACGTTCACTTAATATTATTGAAAAACCGCTTGAAGTGTTTTATGAACAAATTGCGAAACGTAATGCCACGGGTCTTGCTTCTGTGGAAAAAACAGAGGAAAAGCGAAAAGAATGGTTTGAAAAGTTTTATCAACAATTAGTTACATTAAAATTCATTCCTGCTGGACGAGTACTTTATGGAGCAGGAACTGGAACAGATGTAACATACTTTAACTGTTATGTGATGCCATTTGTTGCTGATTCTCGTGAAGGAATTAGTGATCATCGTAAACAAGTGATGGAAATTATGAGTCGTGGTGGTGGAGTTGGAACAAACGGTTCGACCCTACGTCCACGAAACACTCTTGCTCGTGGAGTAAACGGAAAATCTTCCGGATCTGTTTCTTGGTTAGATGATATAGCTAAATTGACACATCTTGTGGAACAAGGTGGATCACGCAGGGGAGCACAAATGATTATGTTAGCCGACTGGCACCCTGATATTGCAGAATTCATCATTTCTAAGATGCAAAATCCGCGAATTCTACGTTTCTTGATTGAAAACACAAATGATGAAACGATTAAACAATTAGCGAAGGACAAGCTAAAATTCAAACCGTTAACAAACCAGGAAGAAGCAATGTACCAAGGTATTGTAAACTACAAAGCGATTCCTGGCTTAGGTGGCTTTAACGATGAAATAATTCGTGATGCAGAAACAAAACTGCGTGATGGGGGAACTTATTCGGTTCATAATCCTGAATTTTTAACTGGTGCGAATATTTCAGTAACACTGACAGACGATTTCATGAAAGCAGTGGAGGAAGATGCAGACTTTGCATTACGTTTCCCTGCAACTGAATCTTACACTCCAGAGCAAATGGATTATTATAACAAACATTGGCATGAAATCGGAGATGTTCGTGAATGGGAACAAATGGGCTATCCAGTAAGAACATATCGCACAATGAGAGCGAAAGAGCTTTGGAATCTAATCAATGTGTGTGCTACTTACTCTGCAGAACCAGGTATTTTCTTCATAGACAATGCGAATGAAAAAACAAATGCTCGAGCATATGGACAAAAAGTAGTAGCGACAAATCCTTGTGGGGAGCAACCACTTGCACCGTATTCGGTTTGTAATTTAGCCGCTGTCAATTTAGCTCAATTTGCAAATAAAGAAACAAAAACAGTTAACTTGGAAGCATTAAAAGAAACGGTAAGCGTTGGTGTACGTATGCAAGATAACGTAATTGATGCTACTCCGTATTTCTTAGAGGAAAATAAAGTACAAGCCTTAGGAGAAAGACGTGTAGGACTAGGTGTTATGGGGCTTGCAGATCTTTTAATTTATTGTGAAAAGGAATATGGCTCGGAAGAAGGTAATGTATTAGTCGATGAGGTCTTTAAAACGATCGCTATTGCTGCGTACGAAACATCTGCTGAGTTAGCAAAAGAACGTGGAAGCTTCCCATTCTTAATAGGCGAGTCAGAAGACGAAACGAATCGACTTCGTAAAGCCTTTACGGAAACAGGCTTTATGGAATCAATGCCAGAAGAAATTAGAGCAACCATTTTAGAGAATGGTATTCGAAACTCTCATCTATTAACAGTTGCTCCAACCGGTTCAACTGGAACAATGGTAGGTGTTTCAACAGGTCTAGAACCCTACTATTCTTTCACTTATTATAGAAGTGGACGTTTAGGTAAATTTATCGAAGTAAAAGCAGATATTGTACAAGAATACTTACATGCAAATAATAATGCAGATGAACAGAATTTACCAGAATGGTTTGTTACTGCAATGGAGTTAGCGCCTGAAGCCCATGCAGATGTCCAATGTATTATTCAACGCTGGATTGATAGTTCTATCTCCAAAACAGTAAATGCTCCACGAGGATATACTGTGGAACAAGTAGAAGGGGTATATGAGCGTTTATACCGCGGTGGTGCAAAAGGCGGTACGGTTTACGTTGATGGCAGCCGTGATTCTCAAGTTCTTACACTGAAAGCGGAAGAAAATACGCTGGATGATCAAGAACAAGCACAAGAAGAAAAAGTATTTGAAAAACGACCGATTGTATTAATTGATACTATTCAAGACTTACGTTCTACGAATGTAACCATTGGATCAGAAGTAGGGGACACTTGCCCGGTTTGCCGTAAAGGAACGGTAGAAGAAATGGGTGGATGTAACACATGTACAAACTGTAACGCGCAATTAAAATGCGGACTATAATTATTAACTAAAAGAAACACACGCTGAGTAATAGTTTTTCAGCGTGTGTTTTTATTTACTTTTTTATTGTTTAATAATTTTCTTCTAAACACAAACTAAGTGAAAAAGGAGACTTGATTTATTTATGAAAACTTTATCTATTAGTACTAGTTTGGTTGCGTCTCTGGGAACGCTGATTATGCTGAAAATGTTATCGTACTTTCATTTTATAAAATGGAATCCGATTGGTTTTTCGCATACATTTGAGATGTTTAGTAAAAGTAATGTGTCCGTTAAATGGGGAGTTTTATTTCTATTTACTTGGGCTGTCTGTATTGCTTTGTATTATATTAGCATTTTATTCATAAAAGTTCCGGTGTCGATTACTAGCCTCGTATTAGGATTACTAATAGCATTTGCTTTAGAATGGATTATTTTAGATGCAGATTCAATTGAAAAGACGATTAAAAAACTATCCGTACCTTTTATATGTATTGTTATTATATTCGTTCGATTTTTAATGGAATCAGCCATCTTTCATGCACAGGATACTCCATTAAGTAAATGAAAATTTACCGTCCTCGTTTCCTATGCTAAAATAACAGATAGATGTTATTTAGAAAATGAGATGAGGGCTAAAGATGAAACTTGAAAAGTTACGTGCTGCATTAGAAGAACGAGGTGTTGACGCATTACTAATTACGAATGGACATAGTAGACGTTACATGACCGGATTTACTGGTACTGCAGGTGTTGCGATTGTCTCTAAACAGGATGCTGTATTCATCACTGATTTCCGTTATACAGAACAAGCAGCAAGTCAAATTAAAGACTTCCGTATTGTACAACATACGAAAACATTAATCGAAGAAGTGGCAAATCAAGTGAGTGAGTTAGGTATCCATTCTCTTGGTTTTGAAAAAGATGATGTGGCTTACAGTAGTTTTGAAATGTACAAACAAGCAATTTCAGCTGATTTAGTACCACTTTCTGGGTTAGTAGAAAAAATTCGCTTGATTAAGACCGAAGAAGAGATTAGTATAATAAAGGCAGCTTGTCGTATTGCGGATGAAGCATACGAGCATATTGTTACATACATAAAACCAGGAATGACAGAGCTTCAAGTGTCCAATGAGCTAGAATTTTTCATGCGTAAGCGTGGTGCAACTTCTTCTTCTTTTGATACAATCGTTGCTTCAGGTATTCGTTCTGCACTTCCACATGGAGTTGCGACGGATAAAGTAATTGAAGAAGGCGATTTTGTTACATTAGACTTTGGAGCTGTATACAATGGATACATTTCCGATACAACTCGTACTGTAGCAGTTGGAGAGCCGACCGAACTATTAAAAGAGATTTATCAGGTTGTTTTGGATGCCCAACTACTTGCTTTAGAAAAAGTAAAACCAGGTATGACTGGGAAAGAAGCGGACGCTATCGCACGCGATTATATTGCATCAAAAGGATACGGTGAAGCATTTGGACATTCTTTAGGACATGGCATTGGTCTAGAAGTGCATGAAGGTCCTGGGTTATCTTTCCGTTCGGATGTTGTACTAGAACCAGGTATGGTTATTACGATTGAGCCTGGTATTTACTTGCCAAATATTGGCGGTGTTCGAATCGAAGATGATGCACTTGTAACTGAAAATGGTTTAGAAAAGCTAACACATTCCACAAAAGAATTATTAATACTAGCTTAAATTTGGAGGGAAAAGAATGATTTCAGTAAATGATTTTAAAACAGGATTAACAATTTTAGTAGATGGAGTACTTTACCGAGTACTTGATTTCCAACATGTAAAACCAGGTAAAGGTGCCGCTTTTGTGCGTTCAAAACTAAGAAACCTACGTAATGGTTCTGTAAACGAAAAAACATTCCGTGCAGGTGAAAAAGTAGAAAAAGCACAAATCGATAACCGTAAAATGCAATATTTATATGCTAGTGGGGATCAACATGTGTTCATGGATACTGATTCATACGAGCAAATCGAATTAAGCGAAACACAACTTGAGTACGAATTAAAATTCTTACGTGAAAACATGGAAATTCAAGTAATTCAGTTCCAAGGGGAAACGCTTGGAGTAGAATTACCAAAATCAGTTGAACTAGAAGTAACAGAAACAGAACCAGGTATTAAAGGTGATACTTCTGGTGGTGGTTCTAAAACGGCAACGCTTGAAACTGGCGTAGTTGTTACTGTTCCACTTTTCATCAACGTTGGAGATAAATTAATCATCAACACGGATGAGGGTTCATACGTTTCAAGAGCATAATTTTTAAGACTATGGCAAAATGCTGACCATGAGGTTAAATGACACAAATATATATATACAAAAAGAGTCTCGCTTTTGCGAGGCTCTTTTTCATATTTTCTTCTAATCTTTCATATACTAATTGTATGGAAGGGGGAGGCATTGTGGAACTTCACGATGTACTTCGAGTTGCGGGTATAGGCTTATTAATAGCTATTCTTCACTTGTTTTTTGAGTCAACTGGTAAGAAAGAATTCGCGTTTTTCTTGTTTTTTGTTGGGTATATCTACATGACAATCGAGTTATTACGTTTATTAAAACTATTCTTTTATGAGATTTCGTCATTTTTAGAATGGCTTCTTATGACGAGCTAACAAATGGTTGTATATGTAACGATTATTCTCGCATTTTGTTTATTGCAGCTAGTAAAAGAAACGTATCCTCGGTTACATTCCATTATCTATACCATTTATATCTTTCTATTTCTAACTTATCTAGTGACATCCATCGTTATTCCTTTTGTTACACAGTATATTTCGATCGTACCAGAAGCCCTTCTACCCGTATTTAAACTTCTCCTTTTTTCGGTAATCTTACTTTTTATATCTCAAATTGTGGAAGAACTTCTTTTAGACTATGAATATACAAGCCTAGCTATCATCATTACATTTACAACAAAAGCAATCTTACTCTTTGTTTGGCTCCAACACATGAAGAAGTTTTATGAAAAGTTTTTATCGATAATGGGATTACTCTCTTGAAGGAATGAACTAGGATGGAAGAAATAATTTCAACTGTATTGCAGCCAGTGAAAGAAGTTATACAAACATTTACGTATATCCTCCTGTTTGGTTTTATTTTTGTTTGCTTAGAGTGGTTTATTCCGAGTAGCAAAAGACTCTTTAAATTATTATTTATCATGATTATTTGTTTTTACTGTTTAGAGCCCGCTTTTCGAACAGTAGGTATGATTCAAGCACTAACCAATCAGTTAGTTCATCTTTTTTTAGGTGTGTACCCTCTGCTTACGGCAGGTATAGCTATCTCAGGTGGCGCATTATTAGTAACTTCTTGGAACCCAGCGGTAATGTTATTTGCGACCTTTACGTCCATTTTGGCAGAAAGGGTATTAATACCAGCATTACTAGCAGCGTTTATTTTTGATTTAATAACGAGAATTCATCCAGCCACATCGTTTTCTAAGATGTCGGATCTAATTCGAATGACGTTAGTGGGATCAACATCCATCATTCTTGTCCTGTATAGTTTCTTTATGACTGTGAATGGTGTCATCACATGGACTGTAAGTGGAGCAGTCAATGAAACGGTCAAACGCTTAATCCAAAATAATATACCCTTTGTCGGGTCGTTATTGACAGAAAGTATAAGTACGATGAAAAACTATTCATCCTCTGCATCTGTAGTTACTGGTAATGCCGTATTGTTTTCTGTATTAGTGTTAGTATCTATTCCAACGATTCAAACGATCTTAATTGCTTTCTTGTATCGATTGCTAGGTGCTATTTTAGAACCTTTTATAGATGGACAAATTAGTGGACTGTTAGATGATATTGGAAAGACACTATTTGTCTTATCTATTATTTCAGTGTTAATCGCGTTTGCATTTTTCTTCACAATCATATTAACCATGCTTTTTGCAAAACTACTTATAAGTGTGAAAGGATAACTACAGTCGTTTCAACCCTTTTATATGGTATTTTACTCATAGTTGTCGTCGGTGAGATTCTCTCCATTCTATTAGAGCATATGGATAAGGAACGTACAGGCTTTCTTGTGAAAATTTCGATTATATTTTGGATTATGTCCTTTCTCTTCATATAAATAGGTTGTCTTGCATAAAGTATGTTATCCATTATGAAAAGAAGGGTGAAGTACAATTCCATTTAAACAAAAGCCCACTTTTCGTTTTGTTGTAATTAGTATAGCTGTTCTAATCATCAGTCTACTTTTTTCAGAAGTAATTGGTCGGAATGATAGTGATAATGCGAATATAGTTCAACCAGTTTCCCAATCTCCAGAAGAACTTTCTACAATTCTGGAAAAAATAAGTGGAGTTGGTAGAGTCGCAGTTTATTTTCATTACGAAGCGAACGCTGAAAAATCATCGGAAAGTGACGTATCATTTTTCCAATGGACAAGTGACAGTGGGAAGGACAAAGAGGAACTGATTGGAATACTAGTAGTTGCGGAAGGAGCGAGCGATAAACGTATACAAAATAACTTAATAAAGACCCTGTCATCTGTTTTACAAATATCTCCGCATCGAATTGTAATAGAAGAAATGGAATTGGAGGATAAATGATATGAATAGAAAACGATCCGTTTGGTTTTTAACATTACTAAGCTTAGTAGCAGTAGTTACAGTATTTTATATGTCGGAACGACCATCACCGTTTGATGGAATCCAGCTTTTTTCTGATGATACATTAGATGAGGTAGGATTAGTAGAAACTTCGTCAAATGAACAATCATTTCTTTCTAGTAGCAATGCTTTTGAAGAAATGAGGATGGAAGTACAAGAGAAACGAAGTCAACTTCGTGAACAACTCACAACTAAAGTAGGGAATAACGATCTTACAGCAGAAGAAAAAGATCAAGCTTACAGCGAAATAGAAGAGTTAGTAAATGTTGATTCTGCTGAAGCGATGCTAGAGTTAATCATTAAATCATTAGGTTATGATGATGCGTTCGTTCGCATTGAGGATAACAATGTATTAATAGATGTGGTTTCAAATGAATCGTCTCCAAAAAAAGCCTCTGATATTATTTACAATGTAAAACGAGAGTGGCCACAAGCTTATAAAGTAGAAGTAAAATTTGACGGACAATAACATAAGAAAAGTGCCTCGGAGGCACTTTTTTTGTTTGCATAAAAAAAGTAAAGAATTTTTAATGCTTAGGAACTTGAAAAATGCAAAAATATACCGGTTTTAGGGAAATTTCATAAGAATTAATTGTTTCCTATTTCAAAATAGGCTGAAAACGTCTAGAATGGGTAGAGTAGTATTAATAATGTATTCAAAGGGAGATAGGTTATATGAAAATCCAAGAAATTAGAGAAATTATTAAATTAATCGATCAGTCTACACTAGATGAATTTTTATATGAATCAGAAGGTACTAAAATTAAATTAAAAAAGAATGATAAAGGTTCTGTACTAACTTCTGGACAAACATTTGAAAGTTCTTCCGTAGTTGTGGAACAACCAAAAGAAGTAGAAGCTAACTTACAACCTGTAATCGAAACACCAAAAGAAAAAGTGGAAGAAATTAAAGCACCTGTTTTGGAAGACAGCAATCTGCATAAAATCACTTCTCCAATGGTTGGAACTTTTTATAAATCTTCTTCGCCAGATTCAGAGGCATATGTACAAGTTGGTTCGAAAATTTCTTCCGAATCGATTGTTTGTATCGTAGAAGCGATGAAACTATTTAACGAAATCGAAGCGGAAGTGAACGGTGAGATTGTAGAAATTCTTGTAAAAGACGGACAATTAGTTGAATACGGTCAACCTCTGTTCCTCGTAAAAAACTAAGAAAGGAGCAAGGATGATGAAAAAAGTACTAATTGCCAATCGTGGTGAAATTGCAGTTCGTATCATTCGTGCATGTAAAGAATTGGACATCGAAACGGTTGCTGTCTATTCAGAAGCAGATCGTGATGCACTACATGTTCAAATTGCGGACGAAGCTTATTGTATCGGTCCTAGATTATCAAAGGATTCCTATTTAAATTTCTCTAATATTATTAGTGTTGCTAAACTTACTGGCTGTGACGGGATCCACCCAGGTTACGGATTTTTAGCAGAAAATGCAGAGTTTGCGGAGCTATGTGAAGAATGCGATATTACATTTATCGGTCCAACTTCACAAGCTATTCGAAGTATGGGAATTAAAGATGTTGCGAAAGAAACCATGCAAAAAGCTGGTGTTCCAACAGTTCCAGGTTCGAAAGGAATCGTGGAAACAGAAGAAGATGCATTAAAAGTGGCAAAAGAAATCGGATTCCCTGTGATTATTAAAGCTACTGCTGGTGGTGGAGGTAAAGGGATCCGTGTTGCAAAAGACGAAGAAGATTTGATAAAAGGAATTAAAATTACACAAAAAGAAGCAGCAGCAGCATTTGGTAACCCAGGTGTGTACTTAGAAAAATATATCGAAGTATTTCGTCATGTAGAGATTCAAGTTCTTGCAGATGCGCATGGGAATGCGGTTCACCTTGGCGAACGTGATTGTTCTATTCAACGTCGCATGCAAAAACTTGTAGAAGAAGCGCCGTCTCCAGCATTATCAGAAGAACTTCGTGCCGAAATGGGAGAAGCAGCTGTGAAGGCTGCCCTTGCTGTTGGTTATCGCAGTGCTGGTACAGTAGAATTTATTTTCGATCACATCAATCAAAAATTCTATTTCATGGAAATGAATACGCGTATTCAAGTAGAACACCCTGTAACAGAAATGATTACGGGAATTGACTTAATTAAGCAAATGCTGAAAGTGGCAGCGGGAGAAAAATTACCTTTCAAACAAAAAGATATTAAACTTAAAGGATGGGCAATTGAATGTCGTATTAACGCAGAAAATCCTGCTAAAAACTTCATGCCTTCTCCAGGTCTAGTTGAATTTTACTTACCACCAGGAGGACTTGGCGTTCGCGTAGATTCTGCTGTTTATCCAGGCTATTCTATTCCGCCATTCTATGATTCGATGGTAGCGAAGCTTATTACGTATGGTGAAACGCGAGAAGAAGCAATTGCGAAAATGAAACGTGCTCTTAGCGAATTCGCCATCCAAGGTGTAGAGACAACAATTGGTTTCCATGAAAAGCTCATGAATCATGAAGTGTTTGTATCTGGAGATTTTGATACGAAGTTTTTAGAGAAATACGATGTAATGAATTCATAAAAAGGAGTGTTCTATATGACAGAAACAACCGAACAAAAATTTGTTCAAATGACTCCTGAAGGAAAAGAATACTTAGGAACAATTGAAATCGCTCCTGAGGTAATAACAGTAATTGCAGGTATTGCTACTAATGAGGTGGAAGGAATCGCAGGAACACGCGGTAACTTTGCTGCAGGAGTTGTAGAACGATTAGGAAAAAAAGTGCATGGAAAAGGGATTAAAACTGAGATTACGAATGATGGATTGTTCATCGACGTATATTGCGTAGTGAAATACGGCGCTTCAGTACCTGCCGTTGCAAAAGAAGTACAATCTCAAATTCGCCAAGCAATTGAAAATATGACAAGCTTAACACCTAAGGAAGTAAATGTGCATATTATGGGCGTACAATTTGATACTGCAGAATAAATGATAAAGAGCCTTCCATGGGATGGCTCTTTTTCTTATTTTCTTCTTTCTAATAACCACTGTACAAAAAAATATGCTATTATTGTGTAGATAGTTACATTTAAAGGAGAACTAAATAATGAAACGAAGAGAAGCGAGAGAATTAGCACTACAAGCACTATTTCAGTTAGACAATCACGAAATTACGATAGAAGAAGCAATTGGACATGTTACGGATGAACAAGACTCGTTTTTAACTCAATTAGTAACTGGAACAATTGAGCATAAAGAGCAAATCGATTCTACCCTAACAGATAAGCTTGAAAACTGGTCACTTTCTCGATTACCAAAAATCGAACGAACAGTTCTTCGTATAGCTGTATACGAATTATTATATACAGAAGAGACACCTGCTAAAGTAGTTATTAATGAAGCTTTAGAAATTTGCAAAGTGTTCGGAGATGAGAAATCTAGCCGATTTGTAAATGGTGTATTATCTAAATATACAGAGCAATAGAATAACGTAAGTTTAAGGAGCGTTTTTAATGACTAATCATAAAATTGATGGCAAACTTATAGCAGGTCAAGTAACAGATAAAGTAAAAGAACGTGTAGAAAGCCTAAAAGCAAAAGGGGTAACACCTGGATTAGCAGTAATTTTGGTAGGAAGTAATCCCGCTTCCCAAACATACGTAAACAACAAGACGAAAACATGTGAAAGACTTGGCATGTATTCTACCATGGTCGAATTAGAAGAAACTATTTCAGAAGATGAACTACTTAAAAACGTAGAGGCCCTAAACCATGATGAAAAAATTCATGGGATTTTAGTTCAATTACCTTTACCAAAACAAATCGACGAAGATCGAGTGATTGCAGCTATTTCTCCACTAAAAGATGTAGATGGTTTTCATCCGGAAAGCGTTGGCAAAATGATGATCGGTCAACAAACCTTCCTTCCATGTACACCATTTGGCATCATGAAACTTTTAGAATACAGCGATGTAGATGTAGCGGGGAAACATGCTGTAATTATTGGAAGAAGCAATATTGTTGGGAAACCAATGGGACAACTATTACTACAAAAAGATGCTACGGTAACGTATTGTCATTCAAGAACGAAAGATTTACATGCATTCACAAAACAAGCTGATATTTTAGTTGTAGCAACTGGTCGAGCAAAAATGATAGACGCTAGTTATATTAAAGAGGGCGCAGTAGTGATTGATGTAGGGATCAATCGCGATGAGAATAATAAGCTTTGTGGCGATGTTGATTTTGCATCTGCGCAAGAAGTTGCTTCTAAAATAACTCCAGTACCTGGTGGAGTAGGTCCTATGACAATTGCTATGCTAATGGAAAATACATGCCTAGCAGCCGAAAATACATTAAGTAACTAATTAAGAGCTGTTCTTCAGAAAACCAGCTAAGGTTGAAGACAAAATCTAAATTCGGAGGTTTCGCCTCAGACTGTCTTGAAAACGCTTGTCTAGGTAGGCAACCTTATGTTCCTCGCATCCTTGAGACAACGGTTGCAAATCTTTATCTGCGACGAGCTTGCGTAGAAGCACTGAGGCGGAAGCGAATAGAGCTAAAGTTCAAGAGCTTACAACGATGTGTAAGTAACGAAGAATGAAAGCGTTTGTCAACAGTCTGAGCTGTTCTAGAGAAGAACAGCTTTTAACTTGTCACCAGTCTGAGGAGTTGTTTTTGTGTCTTCACATACATACTTAACTGTAAAAGCACTAACTAAATACATAAAAAGAAAATTTGATGCGGATACGCATTTGCGGGATGTGTACGTGAAAGGAGAGCTTTCGAACGTGAAAGTTCATTCTAGCGGACACATTTATTTCACGTTAAAAGACGATGCAGCACGCGTCACCTCTGTCATGTTTGCAATGAATGCAAAAACGTTAAAATTCACTCCAGAAAGCGGTATGAATGTACTTGTACGAGGAGATATTAACGTGTTTGAAGCAGCTGGACAATACCAGCTATATGCTGCAAGCATGCAACCAGATGGTATTGGAGAACTTTTCTTAGCATTTGAACAACTAAAAAAGAAGTTAGAGCAAGAAGGATTATTCCATCCAGCCCGAAAAAAACCGATTCCAACTTTTCCTAAGAAAATTGGGGTTGTTACTTCTAAAACGGGAGCAGCAATCCGTGATATCTTAACTACTTTAGAACGACGATATCCTATTAGTGAAGTAGTCGTATTTCCTAGTATTGTGCAAGGTCCACAAGCTGCACCTTCCATTGTAAAATCCATTGAACAAGCAAATGGATTTGGAGATATTGATGTACTAATTGTAGGCCGAGGTGGAGGTTCCATTGAGGATTTGTGGGCATTCAATGAAGAGATAGTGGCACGTGCAATTGCCAATAGCCATGTACCAATCATCAGTGCCGTTGGTCATGAAACAGATACAACGATCGCCGATTTTGTATCTGACTTAAGGGCACCAACGCCAACTGCAGCAGCAGAAATGGCTGTCCCAAGCAAAGAAAATCTGATGAAAAATATTTTATCCTATCAGTCTGCTAGCTTACACTTCGTATCCAAAAAACTTGCGGATGAAAAAAATAGATACAAACGAGCAATAGAATCTCCCGTAATGGCAACTCCGGAAAAGTTATATCGTCCTTTTATAGAAAGATATGTCCGAGCGGAACAACAATTACAAAGAGAAACGAGCCGTCTATATCGAGAAAAAGGCCGTCATTTTGCTCAATTACAAAATAGATTCATTCAACTGTCACCACAAAAAGTAATTGATCAACATCATAAATCAGTACATTCGATTACGAATCAATTAAACCAAGTAGTACTCTCCACTTTTGAAAAGCATCGTCAACAATTTATAGGATCTTTACGCACATTAGAAGCTTTAAATCCATTAAAAATAATGGACCGCGGATATAACATTACCTACAAAGACGATAAGCTAGTAAAATCGGTAGATGATGTACAACAAGGAGATTCTATATTTGTCACACTTTCAGATGGTCGTATCGAAGCGATTGTTCAACAAGTTGAAATGAAAGAGAGAGGAGATTAACTGTTATGACTAAAAAAGAAATTCCATTCGATGAAGCTATGCTGCAACTGGAGAGTATCGTTCGTCAACTAGAACAAGGGGATGTACCGCTAGAAAATGCAATTGAACTTTACCAAAAAGGGATGGAGCTCTCCAAACTGTGTAGCGACAAATTACAAAGCGCAGAAAAACAACTTGTCTCTTTCATGGGTGAAAATAAAGAAGAGGCTGGCCAGGCGAATGAGTAATGTATTGCAAGCTTTTATCCAAACTAATCAACCCCTTGTAGAACATAAATTAGATATACTAATTAAAGAAATTAAAGCTCCTAAAGAATTAAAAGAAGCAATGTCATATTCACTTCAAGCTGGCGGAAAGAGAATAAGACCACTTTATACATTAGCAGTACTTGAGGAACTGAACATAACAAACAAAGATGCAATAATAGTAGCTAGTACGGTTGAAATGATTCATACGTATTCTCTGATTCATGATGATCTACCAGCAATGGATAATGATGATCTGCGAAGAGGAAAACCTACCAATCATATTGTATTTGGGGAAGCGCTTGCTATATTAGCTGGAGATGCACTCGTTACGCTTGCTTTTGGAATCATCGCACGACTTCAACATCTTACAGCAGAACAAAAAGTACAATTGATGGACCAACTCAGTTTTGCAGCGGGTGCTGAAGGAATGGTTGGAGGGCAAGTGTTAGACATGTTAGGTGAGGGTAAATCATTAACTTTGGATCAATTAGAAGAAGTTCATGTAAATAAAACCGGCGCACTTCTTTCCTTTAGTATTCTAGCTGGTGGCATTATTGCAAATGCATCCGAGGAAGTGATGGATGCCCTTAAGAAGTATGCATTCCACATTGGATTAGCCTTTCAAATACAAGATGATATATTAGATATAGAAGGCACCTCTGAACAATTGGGCAAAACGGCTGGAAAAGATGTATTAAGTGAAAAAAATACATACCCATCTATTCTAACCTTAGATGGGGCGAGAGAGCAGCTACAAAAACAATATAATTTAGCAATTATTGCTTTAGAAAAAGTAAATCTTCATAAAGGGCTACTTTTAGAGATTGCTAATTATATTACAAAAAGATCGAACTAATAGCGTATAATTTTGTTTTACGCTTAGTTATTGATATGATATTAACTAGTCGTATAATAGGAAATCTAAAAGAAGGTGTGTGATGGCAATGGATTTAACTTCAATTTCTAGCCCATCCTTTTTAAAAAGTTTAGATAATGAACAATTAAAGGAACTAAGTGAAGATATTCGATCGTTTTTAATAGAGAAGCTATCCGTTACAGGAGGTCATATTGGACCCAATCTTGGTGTTGTTGAACTGACAATTGCACTGCATAAGTCTTTTAATAGCCCAGATGATAAGTTTCTTTGGGATGTTGGGCATCAAGCGTATGTGCATAAAATTTTAACTGGGCGAGCGGATCAATTTGATACGTTACGTCAATTTAAAGGACTTTGCGGATTCCCAAAAAGAATTGAAAGCGAACATGATGTATGGGAAGCAGGGCATAGCTCTACCTCTCTCTCCGCAGCTATGGGTATGGCAAAAGCAAGAGACTTGCAAAAGAAAAAGAACTTCGTAATACCAATTATTGGTGACGGAGCGCTGACTGGTGGTATGGCATTAGAAGCGTTAAACCATATTGGTCATGAGAAAACAGATATGATCGTTATTTTAAATGATAACGAAATGTCTATTGCTCCGAACGTAGGGGCTTTGCACAATGTATTAGGTAAATTACGTACACATGGTACGTACAATAAAGCAAAAGATGAATTAGAGTATTTATTAAAGAAAATTCCTGCAGTTGGCGGTAAACTTGCTGGTACTGCAGAGCGAGTAAAAGATAGCTTGAAGTATTTACTCGTTTCAGGTGTGTTTTTTGAAGAAATGGGCTTCACTTACTTAGGGCCTATTGATGGCCATAGCCTGGAAGATTTAGAAGAAAATCTGCAATATGCGAAGAAAATGAAAGGTCCTGTCCTTCTTCACGTCATTACGAAAAAAGGAAAAGGGTACAAACCAGCTGAACAAGACAAAATTGGTACTTGGCATGGAACGGGTCCATATAAAATGGAAACTGGAGCTTTTGTTAAATCATCGACTCAAGCACCATCATGGAGCGGGCTTGTTGCTGAAACAGCGCGAAAACTTGCTCGCACAGATGAACGTATTGTCGCAATTACTCCAGCTATGCCGGTAGGTTCTAAATTAGAAGGGTTCGCTACTGAATTCCCTGACCGAATGTTTGATGTAGGAATTGCTGAGCAACACGCTACAACTATGGCTGCTGGTATGGCTGCAGACGGAATGAAACCATTTCTAGTGATCTATTCGACTTTCCTTCAACGTGCGTATGATCAAGTTCTACATGACATTTGCCGTCAAAACTTAAATGTTGTAATTGGTATAGACCGCTCTGGATTAGTAGGAGCAGATGGTGAAACACATCAAGGAGTTTTCGATATATCGTTTTTACGTCATATGCCGAATATGGTCATCATGATGCCAAAAGATGAAAACGAAGGGCAGCACATGGTGAAAACGGCATTTGATTATTCAGATGGACCAATTGCACTTCGTTACCCAAGAGGAAACGGACTAGGTGTGCCAATGGATGAGGAGTTGCGAACAATTCCTATTGGATCATGGGAAGTATTGAAAGAAGGCACTCAAGCTGCAATCTTAACATTTGGTACAACAATCCCAATGGCCATGAAGGCTGCAGAACAATTGGAACAAATGAATATTTCTGTAGAAATAATTAATGCTCGTTTTATTAAACCACTTGATGAGACAATGCTTCGAGATATACAAGCGCGTAATATTCCAATCATTACGGTTGAAGAAAGTGCTTTACAAGGCGGTTTTGGAAGTGCAGTATTAGAATTCTATAATGAGCATAACCTACAGGCAAATGTGAAACGAATAGGAATACCAGATATCTTTATTGAACATGGAGATGTTAACCAGCTATTAGAAGAAATAAATATTACAACAGAAGACATTGTAAAGCTTGTAGAAACTACAGTAAGTGATACTCAAAGGTATATTTCATCATGACAAAAATACCGAAAGAACGAGTAGACATACTGTTAGTGGAACAAGGTTTATTCGAAACAAGAGAAAAAGCGAAGCGAGCTATTATGGCTGGGCTTATATATAAAAAAGAAGAACGTGTAGATAAGCCAGGAGAGAAAATAGAAGTTGATTCTATCTTGACTGTGAAGGGCCAAGTGTTGAAATATGTAAGTCGTGGTGGACTAAAGCTTGAAAAAGCAATAGAACAATTTGATCTCACTATTCAAGACAAGATTATGTTAGATATTGGCTCTTCTACAGGCGGCTTTACGGACTGCGGTTTACAAAATGGAGTTAAGCATGCATACGCATTAGATGTAGGAAGTAACCAACTAGCTTGGAAAATTCGTCAAGATCCTCGTGTAACAGTGATGGAGAAAACAAATTTTAGATATTCTACACCTGCTGATTTTGCGGAAGGATTACCTTCGTTTACTTCTATTGATGTATCCTTTATTTCCTTAAAACTTATTTTTCCTACATTAAAAACTATTTTAGTTCCAAATGGTGACGTGATCGCGCTAGTAAAGCCACAGTTTGAAGCAGGAAAAGATCGAGTTGGGAAAAAAGGGGTAGTAAGGGACTCAGCAGTACATATAGACGTTTTAAATGAAATTGCGAACTTTGCGGAAAGTCAAAACTTCCAAGTGAAAAATGCTTCCTACTCACCAATTACCGGTGGAGAAGGAAATATTGAATTTTTATTTCATTTAATTAGCGTAAATGCAGAAGAGGTAACTCCGCATGGAATTGATTTTACCAAACTCGTCAACGAAGCGCATAATTCCCTAAAATAACTTGCGGCTCATTTAAGAGCCGCATTTTTCTTGTGACTTTTAAGTCGAAATGCTAATGTATAGAGTAAATAGAATAAATATACAATGAGGTGACTAATTTGAATAAAGGCCAGCGACACATTCGCATTCGTGATATTATTGCAAATTATGAAATTGAAACACAAGATGATTTAGTTGACCATTTAAAAAATGCAGGATATAACGTAACACAAGCAACCGTATCTAGAGATATAAAAGAGTTACATTTAGTGAAAGTACCACTCCCAAATGGCAATTACAAATATAGTTTACCTGCAGACCAACGTTTTAATCCAGTACAAAAACTACATCGTGCTTTAACAGATGCCTTTGTTAGCATCGATGGATCA
Organism: Psychrobacillus sp. FSL H8-0483; assembly: GCF_038637725.1. Lineage (NCBI taxonomy): Bacteria > Bacillati > Bacillota > Bacilli > Caryophanales > Bacillaceae > Psychrobacillus > Psychrobacillus sp. FSL H8-0483. The sequence continues at coordinate 2,589,544 of NZ_CP152052.1, read as the reverse complement.
AGTCATTTCTTAGTAATGAAAACTTTACCTGGTAACGCACATGCAATTGGTTCGTTAATCGACTATTTGGATTGGACAGAAATACTTGGGACGATTTGCGGAGATGATACATGTTTAATATTATGTAGAGAAGAAAAAGACAGTGAAATAGTGAAAAATCGCTTATTAGAGATGCTTTAAAAAGAGGTGAAGGCTATTGTTAAAGGAATTATCCATTAAAAATTTTGCCATTATTGATGAACTCACAGTGAGCTTTGAAGAGGGACTTACTGTGTTAACTGGAGAGACAGGCGCAGGGAAATCCATTATTATTGATGCTGTTCACTTATTATGCGGTGGAAGAGGCTCTCAGGAATTTATCCGTCATGGAGCTAAAAAAGCGGAACTAGAAGGCTTATTTATCATTACCAATCCCAGCCATAGTGTCTTTAAAAAAATGACAGACGTTGGAATTGACATTGACGAAGATACAATTATTTTAAGAAGAGACATTAATGATTCTGGCAAAAGCGTTTGTCGAGTGAACGGGAAACTTGTCACTATAGGAATTTTGAGAGAAATTGGCGCATCCTTAATAGATATTCACGGTCAACATGAAAGCCAAGAACTAATGGATGACAAGGCACATATTTATCTACTGGATCAATTTGCAGGTGAAGAGCTAAAAGTTGTGAAAGAGGCGTATAAAGAGCTATTTGCAAAATATAAAAAGTGGAAAAAAGAGCTTGCTATATTAACAGAAAATGAGCAACAAATCGCCCATAAAATTGATTTATTTACGTTCCAAGTAGAAGAAATTCAAGAAGCCCAATTAAGGATTGGGGAAGAAGACCAGCTCCTGGAAGAAAAAAAGAAGCTACTAAACTTCCACAAAGTTTTCGACAAAATGAGCAGTGCATATGAAGCTATCCTAGCAGAATCTAGAGGACTGGATTATATAGGAACAGCGATGGCAGATTTACGGGATATTTCAGATGTTGATAAAAATATGCATGAGCTAAGCGAAAATGTATCTTCGGCATTTTATATGCTACAAGATGCTGCATATCAATTAAAAAATGAATTGGACGAAATGGAATACGATAGTAATCAATTGCTAGTTGTAGAGGACCGACTCGCGCTCATTCAAACGCTGAAAAGAAAATATGGGGCTTCGATTGAAGAGATTTTACAATATCAAGAGAAAGTTCAACATAGCCTCGATCAGTTAGTTAATCGTGATGAACAAATACAAAGGATGACTGAAAAAATTCGTCAGATTGAAATTGATCTAGAGTTAGAGGCTAACGACTTAACGGACAAGCGTAAAATTGCTGCAAATCTATTAAGTGAAGCGATTATGGAGCAACTGCAAGAGCTCTATATGGAAAAAGCTACATTCTCAGTCATGTTTCATGAGTCATTGAAATCAGCTTATAATGAAAATGGATTAGATGAATTATCTTTTTATATTTCAACTAATGTTGGGGAGCCGCCTAAAGCGCTCACAAAAATTGCATCTGGTGGGGAATTGTCTCGAATGATGCTAGCACTTAAAAGTATATTCTCTAAGCACCAAGGAATTACTTCTATCATATTTGATGAGGTTGACACAGGAGTTAGTGGACGCGTGGCTCAAGCAATAGCTGAAAAAATTGCAGCGATTGCTACTAACTCACAAGTATTATGTATTTCCCATTTGTCACAAGTTGCGGCGATGGCCGATCAGCATTTAATGATTAAAAAAGAGGTAGCGGGAAATCGAACATTTACGATGCTCGAAGAGGTAACTGATGAAAAACGAGCAGAGGAACTAAGTCGTATGATGTCTGGTGCAGAAATAACAAGTACCACCTTACAGCATTCAAAAGAATTGCTTAAATTAGCCAAAAATCGAAAAAAAGTTTTACGAAATGCGTGAAGACCTTATTCTTTAGGGTCTTCTTTTTTTTATCAATTATTTACCTCACATAGAGTTCTTTCTGTAGGACATAGTATCAGTATGGGAGGTGAAATATGAAAAAAAGCTATCGTATTTGGTCGCTTTTGCCAATACTTTTCTTTACTTTATTCTTTGCAGGTCTACCTACTTTTGCTCAAAAAACCTCTGTTGTTCCACTCGGTCAATCGATTCAAATCGATCTTCAGTATGGAGCTGTATTTCTAAGCCACGATGTCTTGTTAACGGACGATTATTGGTTACGAACCGGTGATGCTATTCACCAAGTAAACGACCAAACGATAACGAATATAGAAGATGTAAAAACCGTAGTAAAAGACAAAGAGCAAATTATTCTTCAGTATGAGCGTAACAAAAAAATGTATACAAAAGAAATTTATTCGGAACAGATGTTAAAACTTCTTCCTTTTCTAAGAGATGCCACAGAAGGGATTGGTACTTTAACATATTTTGATCCAACCACAAATGAATTTGGGGCATTAGGTCACCAAATAGTGGATCATACTTCCGGAATCACGCCAAAGTTTTCACAGGGTTCGATTTATTTGTCTTCTATTGAGCAGATTAAAAAAAGTATACCGGGAAAACCTGGGTATAAAATTACTTCTCATCAGTCCAATACTTCCCCACTTGGCGGTGTGAATGAAAACAATGTGTATGGTGTGTTCGGGAAGTTAGAGAAAAATGCATTGGAGAATATACCTATGCAACAAGTAGATATTGCAGAAAAAGAAGAAATAATGACTGGTGAAGCAATAATGCGCACTTCCATCGATGGCGAAAAAGTTCAAGACTTCACTATAAAAGTAACGTCAGTAGATGGGCATGTTTTTCAATTCACTGTTACCGATGAGAACCTCATTCAGAAAACGGGTGGAATCTTGCAAGGTATGAGTGGAAGTCCAATTCTGCAACAGGAGAAATTAATTGGTGTTGTGACTCATATGTACGTAGATAAACCGAAAAATGGGGCAGCATTAGCAATTACTGAAATGATGAAAAAAAATCCTTAAGATTGAGGATATTAATCGGAAGGCTACACCGAATTATGGTGTAGCCTTTTTTCTTTCCTACATATACAATGGAAATAGAGATAATTCGACAAAGTTGTTGAAAGATTTAACATTATGTCAGAATTCAACGGAAACGTATTCTAAAAGACTTATTTTTCAAAAAAATAAAGGATGTCGTCTAAAAAGAGCGAATAGTATCTAAGTCAAAATATACTAAAGGTGGATGAATTTATGGAGAAAATTAAAATTGCAATTGTGGATGATAACAAAGACTTGATTCGTACAATGGATTCTTATTTTGATCAACATCCAGATATAGAAGTAATAGGTACTGCTGTAAATGGTAAGCTTTGTTTGGAAATGTTAGAAACCATTAATCCGGATGTTTTATTACTAGATATCATCATGCCACATTTAGACGGTATTGCAGTTTTGGATTCATTACAAAAAGATGATAAACTAAATGGCATTCAAGTAATTATGCTAACTGCATTTGGTCAGGAAGATGTGATGAAGCAAGCGGTGGATTTAGGAGCTTCCTATTTCATGTTGAAACCTTTCGAATTTGAAAGACTTGTGACACAAATTAAACAAGTTGTCGGTAGAAAAGGCACTGTTCAAGAAGTTCCAGCAAAATCAAATCCTGAAAAAGAAGCAGTGCAAAACAAACGCATGATAGATAATATTATTACAAATGTAATTAAGGAGATTGGAGTACCTGCACATATTAAAGGCTATTCTTATTTAAGAGAAGCCATTCAAATGGTCTACACCGATATCGAGTTACTTGGTTCTATAACGAAAGTATTATATCCAGAAATCGCTAAGAAATTCCAAACGACACCATCACGTGTAGAACGAGCAATTCGACACGCAATCGAAGTTGCCTGGAACAGAGGAAACTACGAAACAATCTCGAAAATGTTTGGCTATACAGTGCATCATTTAAAGTCGAAGCCGACGAACTCAGAGTTCATTGCAATGATTGCAGATAAAATTCGTATGGAAAATATGGCTAGTTAAGGTTACTTTTAGCTTTTAAATATAAGAATATCTCAAATTGAGATTTCGGAATCTATACCAGCAAACTACTTTTTGTACACAATAAATCTAAATGAATAGTTGCAAAATATGAAACACCTTCATTTACAAGTTTTCCTTCAAGTGAGTAGAGGTGTTTTTTGTTATGCCTGATTTAGTAATTGTTTGTTTGACTATTCGCTTACCGTTCAACTTATTTAAGTAATCTCTATATAGAACTAAAGTACTAAAAATAAATTAGAATTATAAGTTATTTTCAAATTTTCTAGGTATTAATAGGGATATTCAATTGTATGACCCTTTTTTCTAACCTACCATTATTAATGGGGCGTATAATGAAGAATGAAGGGGTGTGTGCGAATAATGATTATCGAAGAAAATGATGATATGTCGCTATTAGAAGATAGTGGACGAGTATACATTACGATTAAAAAAGATGGTTTTAACTTAAAGAAATTTGATGAAATGACTCGAAAATATCCGCGTTTAAAAGTATCTAATTTTATGGCTGTCAAAAAAGCTGTTGAAAGTAAATCTCATGAGGCAATTGAGATTGGCACTTGGATTGAAAGTATGGAACTGGATATTAGTGCAGATAAAATGCAAGCGCTTATTACATTTTATGAATCTCAAGCATATATTCATGAGAATATTATAGATGTTCAATCAGCCATTCAAAAATTATTAGTGGAACATCATATTACCTACGGTCAACAACCATTGGATTTTTTAACGATTAAGACAGGGAAATCATACATAATTGCACAAGGCTTACCTCCTCAAAAAGGGGAAGATGCGAAAATCTCCTACTTATCGCAGGCAGAAAAAAAACCTGTTATTAATGAGGATGGTAAAGCAGACTATTTCGACATGAATTTTATTGTCGAGATTGAAGAAGGCTCTTGGTTAGGAGAAAAAATTCCTCCGAAAAACGGAACTCCAGGAAAAAATATTATGGGAGAGCAAGTACCCGCTAGCCCCGGAAACGATCTTCCATTAAAGTATGATACGAAATGTGCCTATGAAGTTGAAGAAGGTGGTAAAACAGTTCTTCGTTCTAAAACAAAGGGTGTCATCGGCGAAGTAAATGGCCTGCTGTCGGTTCAAAAGCATCTAATAGTGGATGGTGATGTTGGATTGGAAACAGGAAATTTAAAGTTTGATGGGTCTATTCAAGTAAAAGGAACAATTATGCCAGGTTATTCTGTGATCGCATCTGGAGACGTTTCAGTAGAAGCTAAAGAGGGTGTAAATTCAGCGGAGCTAATCAAATCTACAGAAGGGGATGTCTTCATAAAGGGAGGCATTTTTGGGCGTGGTGTTACCAAAGTAGAAGCACATAAGAATATTTATATTAAACATGCAAATGAATGTTCACTTGAGGCGAAAGAAAATATTCAAATCGGATATTATGCTTTAGGGTCTACAATATTTGCAAATGAAATATTTTTAGATGAACGTAAAGGAAAAATTATTGGTGGTAAAGTGATCGCGATCAATTCTATTACAGCAGCATATTGTGGAAATAGCTTAGAAAGAAAAACAGAACTCATTGTTCAAGGTATTGATCGCAAAATACTAACGGAAAATGCGAAAATACATGCTGAAAAAATGATGAAGCTACAAAATGAACTGACGAAACTGAATGTCCAGGTCAGCCAATTAAAACAATTAGAAAATACGATGTCCATCCAGCAAATTGCTGTATATGAACAAACAAAGCAAAAATATAATAATATGCAACAAGAAGTAAAAGAAATAGATGCGGAGATTCAACGTATCTTAAAAATGTTGCGACATACTGGGGATTATTATATTAACATAACCAAGGAAGCAAATGCGGGTACAATAATTCAGATTGGCAATAAGTCTTCTATGCTAGCAAGTCGAACAAATGGTAAATTTAAATTAGAAAATGGGGAGTTAAATGTCTAAAATACCTGTATATGCACATCGTGGATACTCGGTGAAAACAGTCGAAAACTCCATGAAAGCCTTTAAAAGAGCGATCAAGATTGGAGCAGATGGCCTTGAATTAGATCTTCAACTATCAGCGGATGGTGTTGCATTTGTCACGCATGATATAGATTTTTTTCGATTAGCTGGAAATAAGCGCCGTATTACGGATATGCTGGCAGAAGAAGTATTGGACCTCAAATTAGGGAGAGTTTTTTATCGTAAGTTTTTCTATAGTCGAGTGCTGACATTCGATGAATTTTTACAGTTTGTCGCACCAACAGGCATCAAGCTTAATGTTGAACTAAAAGAATCCTTTCTTGGCAAAAAGGAAAAAATTAAAGAAGTCGTCGAAAAAACAAAAGGGATTGCCGATGTCCATTTTTCTTCCTTCGAATTTAGCATATTAGAAACGATCCATGAGATGCAATGGGATACCCAAACGGCCTTTATTGGTAAAAAAAATTCTGAATGGGATTACGTGTTATCGTTAAAAGAATTAGACGCTATCCATTTAAACAAAAAATTCTATGATTCTGAACTCATGCACAAAATATGGGGTGCTGGTTTTCCAATACGTTTCTACAATGTAAAAGGAAATGAAAAATATATCGAGCATCCACATGAATCAGTTATTGGATGGATTACCGATTATCCTAAGAAAATATTGCAAAGACAAAAAAGACGCTGACTATTATTACAAGTCTGCGTCTTTTTTCTTTTGAAATCGTGGAGCAACTTTTCCGTTTTTTCGATCTCTGTTTAATAAAAATCCAGCAAAAAAGCCTAATCCTAAAACAGTGAAAATAATTCCGCTTATAAATTGAATAGCCAAGCCCCCGATAGGGAGAATTTGTAAACCGAAAAAAGTATCTCTCATTAATTTAATCCCAAATGCTGCTAAAATTCCAGGAATTAATAACACGATTAAAGCCGCTAAGCGAGCCATTTTCTTCACTCCTGTTCCTACCAATATAATTTTACATGCAAGAATTTGATTGTCAATGAAAGAAACTTGCGTTATGATAAATGAGAAGTGCAATTAGTTGCAGAACAAAAACGGGGGTGTGCATATTTTTGCAAAAATACTTATTGTAGGTGCAGGTAAAGGTGGATATGCACTTCTGAAGTTGATTGAGCAAGCCGATTACCTACAAGTAACTGGTGTTGTAGATATCAATGAGGAAGCTCCTGGAATGATTTACGCTAAACAGAAGGGAATTCCGACTTATACAGATTGGACAGTTCCGTTAAGTGGTGACATTCAAATAATCTTTGATGTGTCAGGACAAAAGAAAGTGTTTCAAGCGCTTCTAGCCAATCGGCCTGCCGCAGCTGTTTTAATACCAGGTGGGATTGCAAACTTAATCGTTACATTAATTGAAGAGAAAAATGATTATATTCAAATCATTGATCATAAAACGATGATGCAAGAATTAATTTTTAATTCCATTGAAGAAGGTATGATTGGTATTGATGACCAAGGCATTGTAAACTTTTTCAATAAAAGTGCGGAAAAGATGACGAAAATGCCTGTAGAGGAAGCAATTGGGAAGCATGTACATGAAGTTATATCATTAAGCGAATTACCGAGAATATTCGAAACTGGTCGTTTCGAATTAAACAAAGAACTGACTCTTGAAAGCGGTACCAAAATCGTTACCTCTAGGTATCCGATGATTAATGAGGAAGGGAAACGAGTCGGCGCATTTGCCGTGTTCAAAGATATTTCGGAAGTTGTTCGACTTGCAGAAGAAATTACAAATTTAACGGAAATTCAAAAAATGTTAGAAGCTATTATTTATTCAAGCGATGATGCTATTTCTGTAGTAGATGAAGAGGGCAAAGGAATTCTGATTAATCCAGCTTATACCCGTATTACTGGTTTTAGCGAAGAAGAAGTGATTGGTAAACCAGCAACTGCGGATATTTCGGAAGGAGAAAGCATCCACTTAAAGGTGTTGCAAACAAGGAAGCCGATTCGTGGAGTAAATTTAAGAGTGGGAGAGCAGAAAAAAGATGTAATTGTGAATGTTGCACCAATTATTGTCAACAACCATCTGAAGGGTAGTGTCGGTGTTATACACGACATGACTGAAATGAGATTGTTAATGAAAGAACTCGACCATGCTCGTACGCTCATTCGAAATTTAGAATTTAGTTTTTCTTTCGAAGATATTATTGGGAAATCCGAACAAATTCAGTTCGCTGTTAACCAGGCAAAACTGGCAGCTAGTGTCCCAGTGACCGTTCTTCTAAGGGGAGAAGTCGGTTCAGGGAAAGAATTATTTGCACATGCGATTCATACCGCAAGTAATAGAAAATATAATCAGTTCATTCGAGTAAATTGTAGCTCGCAAGAAGAGCATCTTCTAGAACGGGAATTATTTGGATACGAAGAGGGTGGAACAAGTTACCTTGGTCTTTTCGATGAGGCGAATAATGGTACCATTTTCTTAGATGAAGTTGGTGAACTGACGAATAAAACACAGGCAAAGCTCCTAAGGGTTCTAAGAGAAAATGCTATAATTCGAGTAGGCGGCACCACTTCTATTCCGGTGGACGTTCGAATAATAGCGGCAAGTTATTTTAATCTGGAGAAACTGATGCTGGAAGGAACATTCCGAGAGGATTTTTATTTTCAGTTAAATCGAATGCCTATTCATGTGCCAGCATTAAGAGCTAGGAAGCAAGACATTCCATTAATTGCAAATCATCTCCTTGTTAAATTAAACAAAGAATTTGGACGTAACATAGAGGGATTTACCAAATCAGCGATGGAAAGCTTGCACTTTTATGATTGGCCAGGTAATTTAAGAGAACTGGAGAACATTATCAGTCGAACAATGATTTTCCTAGAAGCACAGGATCGAATAATAGAAGAGCATCACTTACCAAAGTATATTTTGGCTATGTCGGATGATGGCAGTGATGAAGAACAAATAGGGACGCTTGCAGAACAAATGGATGTTATGGAGAAAAAAGTATTATTGAATGCTCTCCGAGTTTGTGAAGGCAATAAATCACAGACAGCTAAAAAGCTGAACATCTCACTCCGTACCTTATATTACAAATTAGAAAAATATCATTTAGATTAACGTGATTTTTACATGGGGATGTTCAATCACTGGAAATGTTGGCGATTTATTCAAAGGGGTTTTAAACATATAAATTTTATTTAAACTACATGGGGATGTAATTTAAGAATATAATCATTTTCAAAAAAATATATAATTTCTTAACTACTAGGAGGAACTACAAATGGAAATTTTTAAATATATGGAATCTTACGATTACGAGCAATTAGTATTTTGCCAAGATAAAACATCAGGTCTAAAAGCAATTATCGCTATTCATGATACTACATTAGGACCAGCACTTGGTGGAACGCGTATGTGGAATTATGCTTCAGAAGAAGAAGCGATTGAAGATGCACTACGTTTAGCTAAAGGGATGACATATAAAAATGCAGCTGCTGGACTTAACCTTGGCGGCGGTAAAACTGTAATCATCGGAGATCCATTAAAAGATAAAAATGAAGAAATGTTCCGTGCGTTTGGTCGTTTTATCCAAGGGTTAAATGGTCGTTATATTACAGCAGAAGACGTTGGGACAACTGTTGCAGATATGGATTTAATTCATGAAGAGACAAATTATGTGACGGGTATTTCAGAAGCATTTGGTTCTTCGGGTAATCCATCTCCAGTAACTGCTTACGGCGTGTATGTTGGGATGAAAGCAGCAGCAAAAGAAGCATTTGGTACAGATTCACTTGAAGGAAAAACTGTTGCTGTTCAAGGTGTAGGGAACGTTGCTTACACACTATGCGAGTACCTTCATAAAGATGGTGCTAAACTGATTGTAGCAGACATCAATCAAGCTTCTGTTGACCGTGTAGTAAATGCTTTCGGTGCTGTACAAGTAAGCGTAGATGAAATTTATTCGCAAGAGGCTGATATTTTCGCACCTTGTGCACTTGGTGCAATTATTAATGACAACACAATTCCACAATTAAAAGCAAAAGTAATTGCAGGTTCTGCAAACAACCAATTAAGAGAGTCAAAACATGGAGATTTAATCCATGAAATGGGTATCGCTTACGCACCAGATTACGTTATTAACTCGGGTGGTGTAATAAACGTTGCAGACGAATTGTATGGCTATAACCAAGAGCGTGCGATGAATCGTGTAGCAGGTATTTATGATAAAATTGAACGTATCTTTGAAATTTCCAAACGTGATGGAATCCCAACATATGTTGCTGCGGACCGTTTAGCGGAAGAACGCATTGCTCGAGTGGGCAAATCACGCAGTCAATTTTTACAAAACGGAAAACATATATTAAATGGCCGTTAATCAATAATTTCATCGAGTAACAAAATGGCCGACTTTATAGAAACTTGTAAAGCGGCCTTCTTAAATGGAACACTAAGGGGATGTTAATCTTGGCAAAAGAATATGATGTAGTCATTATTGGTGGAGGTACAGGCGGGTATGTCGCTGCTATTCGATCGGCACAGCTTGGCTTAAAAACAGCGATTGTTGAAAAAGGGAAACTAGGTGGCACATGTTTACATAAAGGCTGTATTCCAAGTAAAGCATTACTTCGAAGTGCGGAAGTATTTAAAACAACAAAAAATCACGCTGCAGATTTTGGTGTCATCACAAGTGAAGTTACTTTAGATTTTAGTCGTGTGCAAGCACGAAAAGACTCTATTGTAGATCAATTACATCAGGGTGTGCAGGGGTTAATGAAAAAAGGGAAAATTGATGTGTACGAAGGCACAGGTAGAATGCTTGGGCCATCTATTTTTTCTCCATCCCCAGGTGGAACAATCTCAGTAGAAATGAATAACGGGGATGAAAATGAAATGCTTATCCCGAAAAACGTCATTATCGCTACTGGATCTAGACCACGAACGTTGCCAGGGTTAACAATTGACGGAACAATAGTGATGAGCTCTGATGAAGCATTAGCAATGACGGAATTACCAAAGTCGATTTTAATCGTCGGAGGCGGTGTTATTGGAATCGAATGGGCTTCTATGTTAAATGACTTTGGCGTAGAAGTAACTGTTTTGGAATATGCTGATCGCATTATACCAACAGAAGACAAAGATATTTCAAAAGAAATGCAAAAGTTACTAGGGAAAAAAGGAGTAACATTCGCTACAAGTGCAAAAGTACTTCCTGAAACACTAGAAACGACAGATAGCCAAGTAACGATTTCAGCAGAGATGAACGGAGAAACAAAAACATTTACTGCAGAGAAAATGTTAGTTTCTGTTGGGCGTCAAGCAAACGTTGAAGGAATTGGTATTGAAAATACAGATATTGTTATCGAAAAAGGATATATTCAGGTATCAGAAACATTCCAAACAAAAGAATCACATATATACGCAATTGGTGATGTAATTGGTGGACTTCAGCTTGCACATGTTGCAAGTCACGAAGGAATTACAGCAGTTGAGCATATTGCAGGTAATACTATAACGCCAATTGACTACAACTTAGTATCACGCTGTATTTATGCGAGTCCAGAATGCTCTAGTGTAGGAATCACTGAACAACAGGCGAAAGACCAAGGTTTTGATGTGAAAGTAGGTAAGTTCTCTTTCAAAGCAATCGGCAAAGCACTTGTATACGGAGAATCAGATGGGTTTGTGAAAATCGTTGCAGACAAAGTGACGAATGATATATTAGGAGTTCATATGATTGGACCACACGTAACCGATATGATTTCGGAAGCAGGTCTTGCGATGGTACTCGACGCTACACCATGGGAAATTGCTCACACGATTCATCCGCATCCTACTCTTAGTGAAGTCATGGGAGAAGCAGCGTTAGCGGTAGATGGTAAAGCTATTCATATGTAAAAAGGGGGAGTTCTATATGACAACAAATCGTCACGAAGAATTAGGTTTAACAAATGAAGATGTGTTAAAAATGTTTGAAACGATGTTAATGGCGCGTCGTATTGATGAGCGTATGTGGTTATTAAACCGTGCTGGGAAGATACCTTTTGTTATTTCATGTCAGGGTCAAGAAGCAGCTCAAGTTGGGGCAGCATATGCTTTAGACAATACAAAGGATTATATTGCACCGTATTATCGTGATATGGGTGTTGTATTACATTTCGGCATGACGGCTAAAGATCTAATGCTTTCTGCTTTTGCAAAAGCGGAAGATCCAAACTCAGGTGGACGTCAAATGCCTGGTCATTTTGGACAAAAGAAAAATCGCATTTTAACAGGCTCTTCACCCGTTACAACTCAATTACCACACGCAGTTGGGGTAGCATTAGCTGCAAAAATGGAGAAAAAAGATTTTATTACATTTGTAACGCTCGGAGAAGGATCCTCTAACCAAGGAGATTTCCACGAAGGGCTAAACTTCGCTGGAGTTCATCAGTTACCATGTATCACAATGGTTGAAAATAATAACTATGCGATTTCTGTACCATTTGAACGCCAAGTGGCAAGTAAAACGGTTGCAGACCGTGCATCTAGCTACGGTATGCCTGGTGTTACTGTGGATGGTAAAGATCCAATTGCTGTATATAAAGTGGTAAAAGAAGCAGCAGACCGCGCTCGTAATGGAGAAGGTCCAAGTCTAATTGAAGCAGTAACATACCGATTAACTGCTCACTCGTCAGATGATGATGATAGACAATACCGTACTGCTGAGGATATTGCAGAAGGAAAAGCGCTAGATCCACTTATTACGTTTGCTACTTATTTGAGAGAACTTGATATCTTATCGACTGAATTAGAAAAAGAAATCAATGATCGCATTATGAAGGAAGTAAACGAAGCAACTGATTATGCAGAAGACGCACCATATGCAGCTCCAGAAGATGCACTTAAGTACGTATATGCGGAAAAAGACGGGGGGAATGCATAATGGCAATCATGTCTTATATCGATGCAATAACACTTGCAATGAAAGAAGAAATGACTCGTGATGAACGCGTTTTTGTTTTAGGAGAAGACGTTGGGCGTAAAGGTGGCGTATTCAAAGCAACGAATGGTCTTTACGATGAGTTCGGAGAGAACCGTGTGCTAGATACACCTCTTGCAGAATCTGCTATTGCAGGAGTTGGTATTGGTGCTGCAATGTACGGCCTTCGTCCAATCGCTGAAATGCAATTTGCTGATTTCATTATGCCTGCTGTGAACCAAATTATTTCTGAAGCATCACGTATTCGCTATCGGTCTAATAATGACTGGTCGTGTCCAATCGTTTTTCGTGCACCTTTCGGAGGCGGAATTCATGGTGCTCTATATCATTCACAATCCGTTGAAGCAGTATTTGCAAATCAGCCGGGGTTGAAAATCGTTATTCCTTCCACGCCTTATGATGCAAAAGGTCTATTAAAAGCAGCAATTCGCGATGAAGATCCAGTAATGTTCTTCGAGCATAAGCGTGCATATCGTCTGATTAAAGGGGAAGTTCCTGAAGAAGATTATACGATTGAAATCGGAAAAGCAGATGTAAAACGAGAAGGGGAAGATATTACAGTAATTACGTATGGTCTTGCTGTTCATTTTGCACTTCAAGCGGCGGAGCGTTTAGAAAAAGACGGAATTTCTGCCCATATTCTTGATTTACGTACAATCTATCCGCTAGATAAAGAAGCGATTATTGAAGCCGCTTCTAAAACTGGAAAAGTACTACTTGTTACGGAAGATAACAAAGAAGGAAGCATTATTGGTGAAGTTGCGGCAATTATCGCAGAGAACTGCCTATTCGATTTGGATGCACCAATCATGCGATTAGCTGGACCAGATGTACCTGCGATGCCATATGCACCAACGATGGAAAAATTCTTTATGATTAATCCAGACAAAGTCGAAAAAGCGATGCGCGAGCTAGCTGCATATTAATAGGAAGGAGGATCTAACATGGCACTAGAACAAATCAAAATGCCTCAACTTGGGGAAAGTGTAACAGAGGGTACAATTGAAAAGTGGTTAGTTAAACCAGGCGATCACGTCAATAAATATGATCCACTAGCTGAGGTAAATACGGATAAAGTAACTGCTGAAGTACCTTCTTCCTTTACTGGAGTTATTAAAGAACTAATTGCAAGCGAAGGAGATACTCTTGCAGTTGGTGAAATAGTTTGTACGATTGAAACCGAGGGTGGGGGTTCGGAGGAAGTAATTGAAGCTGCTCCGGAACAACCAACAGCAGAAACAGTCAAACCTGCAGAAGTGCAAACACACGTTGCTCCAATTCAGCGTGAAAAAGGCGCAAAAGCTCGTTATTCTCCGGCAGTACTAAAACTATCACAAGAACATGGTATAGACCTTACTTTAGTCAATGGGACCGGCAATGAAGGACGGATTACGCGTAAAGATTTGCTTAAGATTATCGAAAGTGGTGAAATTCCAGTAGCTGCTCCAGCGGAAACAATCGCTGCACAGGCTCCTGTAGCATCTCAAGCTTCAGCACCTGCACCAAAAGCTGCTGCGCCGGCAAACGTTCCTGTTGCAGTTGGAGATATTGAAATCCCAGTAACAGGTGTTCGTAAAGCAATTGCAGCCAATATGCTACGCAGTAAACATGAAGCACCACATGCTTGGACAATGATTGAAGTAGATGTTACAAGTCTAGTTCAATACCGTGATTCTATAAAAAATGAATTCAAGCAAAAAGAAGGCTTCAATGTAACATACTTTGCATTCTTCGTAAAAGCAGTAGCGCAAGCATTAAAAGAATTCCCAATGATGAATTCGATGTGGGCTGGCGACAAGATCGTACAGAAAAAAGATATTAACATTTCAATCGCAGTTGCAACAGAAGAGGCACTTTTCGTTCCTGTCATTAAACAAGCAGACGAAAAAACGATTAAAGGTATCGCGCGTGAAGTGACTGAGCTTGCTGGAAAAGTACGTGCCGGCAAGTTGAAATCGGAAGAAATGCAAGGTGGTACATTCACTGTAAACAACACTGGGTCATTCGGTTCTGTTCAGTCAATGGGCATCATCAACTATCCACAAGCAGCAATTCTACAAGTAGAATCCATCGTAAAACGTCCAGTCATTATGGATGGTGGTATGATAGCTGCTCGTGATATGGTCAATCTTTGTCTATCTCTAGATCACCGTGTCCTAGACGGCTTAGTGTGCGGTCGCTTCCTAGCGCGTCTGAAAGAAATATTAGAAAACATTTCGAAAGAAAATACATCTGTTTACTAAAATAAATTCAAAAGACGGAGCTCCCTAATCTCGATTTAGGAAAAGCTCCGTTTTTTTTCGGTAATCGTGTTGTAGTGGTTCGTCCGTCACTCTCCATAGCTACTTATAATAGAAGTGCCAAAGCTTTTGGAGATGAAAGAATAAGCACTTTCCTATTTATACAGTAAGCAACCAAAGATGCAATTTTGGCTGCTCAGACCTTCTCTATCGTATTTCCGCCTTTTCGATTGGAAGGAAGTGTCCCTTTTCTATATAAAATCACTATATTCCGGCAATAACTTTGCAAAAATAAGCAAGGAACGCATGTTAGAAAGCGATAGAGTGCCCGAAATTGCATCTTCGGGCACTTCCGCTATGAATAGAAAGGTCCTATTCTTTTATATTCCAAATAGTAATGATGTAGTGAACATTTCGTCCAAAGAGAAGCAAAAACGTACAAGTGCAAATAGGACCCTTACGCATTTCTTGTGAAATTAGCACTCGGAATTGAATCTTAAATAATGAATAAAAGCTACTCTCTATAGGGAGTAGCTTTTATATAATCAATTACCTCCGCGTTCATCAACATAGTGATTATGTTGTCCATCCTTTACTTGGAGTATTTTCTTCTCTTCTTCACCTAATTTTTGAGGTTCCAAATACTTTTCACTTACACCTTTTTTATTCGTAGAATTGTTGAATAAACTAGTCATTTTATTATTTTTCACTTTATAACCTCCTTTTTAGTGATATCAATTTTTAGTATTTCCACAGACTAGACAAATAGTCATGAATTTTTTAATAAAATTTCTTTATAACTATCAGGACTTTAATTAAGATAATTGAGCTACAGGGGCAGCTCTTTCTTGTTGAGCTAGAGTAGCTGTAAAGCACCAATAAAATGCTATAATCTTATTGAAATAAAAAGTGAAATAGTTTCAATAAAATAGAAGGAGTGAAATTAATGATTAATAAAGTCGGTCAAATTATGTTGTATGTAAATAACCAAGATGAAGCAGTGAATTTTTGGACAGAAAAAGTAGGATTTAGTGTAGTTTCTGAAGAAGATAACGGTCAAGGAATGAGATGGATTGAAATTGCTCCATCAATGGAAGCTGAAACAAGTATTATACTCCACAATAAGGAATTAATTGCTAAAATGGAGCCTCAATTAAATCTTGGAACACCTTCTTTGATGTTTTTTACAGAAAATGTTGATAAATTACATGAAGACTTATCAAGTAAAAATATCACAGTCGGAGAAATTGTAGATATACCTTCTGGTAGAGTATTTAACTTCGCAGATAGTGAAGAAAATTACTTTGCGGTCATGGAAAAAAGGAAATAACATTAGAGTAGTTGAAACACCGTCCTACAATGGACGGTGTTTCATATTATTTACTGAATAAAGCACTATTAACCACTCTACAACATGGATACAGCACTACTAAAATCTTCCTATAATCAGTTAGTTTAAATATTATATTGATACATGATGATTGTAACGACGCTTCAAGTCCCTTTTATTTACTTTTACTTCAGAGTTCGATAGATTTGATCACGAGGACAATTGTTTTCATTGAAAATGTTATCGAGCATAAATAAAAGGGGCGATAGATGAATGAGATTAAGTGTACTTGACCAAGCACCCATTACAACGGGCAACACGGCTGCAGGAGCGCTAAAAAAAGCGGAAGAACTTGCAGTTTTAGCAGATGAATTAGGCTATCACCGTATGTGGATGGCTGAGCATCATGGAACAGGTGCTTTTGCAAGCTCCGCACCTGAAGTTATCACAGCACATTTAGCAGCGAAAACGAACAATCTTCGTATTGGAACTGGTGGCGTCATGATGATGCATTATTCTCCGCTGAAACTTGCGGAAGTCTTTAAAACACTAAGTGCTTTTTCACCTGGTCGAATTGATTTTGGCGTAGGCCGTGCACCAGGAGGAGATAACCATTCGATGTATGCCCTTTCCGAAGGTCGACAGCCAATGCTGAACAATATGTATGAAAAGCTGGAAACTGCACTACAACTTATAAATGATGAAGTGCCAGAGGATAGTTTATATAACCGAACGATTGCAACTCCATCGAATATTGTTTTACCAGAAGCTTGGTTACTTGGCTCAAGTGGGAATAGTGCCGTTCAAGCTGGGCGTAAGGGTGTCGGATACTCATTTGCACAGTTTTTCCAAGGTGGAATGACGCCCGCCATTTTAGATGCGTACCGCAAGAATTTCCAGCCATCTGCGTTTATGGATAAACCCGAAATTAACGTCACATATTTAGTAACGGTTGCGGAAACAAAGGAAGAGGCAGAGTTCGAAGCATTGCCACAGGACATTGCACGTCTCTCTTTAATGAAAGGCCAAATCTATCAAACTTTAACACCAGAGGCTGCTCAAGATTATCCATTAACGGAAATGGACCGCATGATGATTCAGGAAAATCGTAAAATTCATTTAGTCGGAGCAGCTAAAGATGTAGCGACTATTTTACAAGAGGAACAAGCCCACTATGGCTTTGACGAAGTAATGATATGCAGCATTCCGCACTCGCAAGAAAAACGGTTAAATGTGTATCGTTTACTTGCAAAAGAATTAATGTAAGGTATGGGGAGACACGCTCTTTTTGAGCGTGTCTTTTTGTTTTGGGAATGGATGTCGCTTTGGAGGTGGTGTTTGTCGTGTTCGGGTGGTCAATTGTCGCTTTCGCACTGCTGTTTGTCGCGTTCACTTCATGAAATGTCGCGCTCGGCCATTAATTCCCTGTTGAAATAAGAACAAATGTTCTATATAATGAGTGAAAAAGGATGAGTGATCAAAATGGCTAACTTCGAGGAAGATTGGAACCGACTAGATTTATCTCAAGTGCGTGACAGAGGGTCGAAAAAATGGGTAGCCATGATGCTGCCAGAGCATGTGAAAATGCTTCGAGACTACAATGAAGAGATAAAGAAAGTAGCACGTCCCGATTTAAATGAGTTTGACTACGAAGCAATTCAAGAGCAAATCGAACTTGCGATGAAAAGAAATGTGGAAATCAAAATCAAACGATGGAAAGAAGGCGAATTTCTGTATAACCGAGGCACTATCCAATGGATTGATTTAACTAAACGAACAATTGAAGTGGAAGATCCATTCCGTTGCTTTGAATTAAAAATAGATGAAATTGTAGATGTGACTATATTAGAATGATCTAACAAAAATATTGCACTTAGAAGACCTCCGAGATGAGGTCTTTATTATGTTCAATATTGTAAATTCCCATTGGAAAAAAGAAGGATAATGAAAGGAAGGTAATAAGAAAACAACATGTAAAAGGATAAAGATGACGATAATTCTATAAATGGATGGATATTGTGGAGGGAAAATATAGATTATTTCTCAGAGGAGTACCGTTATATAGTGGGAAAGGAATGTCAAAGGAAATTGTAAAAAGAAGGAATAAATACATTATAAAAATTAGGTCCCTTTTAAGAGTTCATATCGGGTCATGTGAAGGAATATTTCTTCTTCTATTAACAGAGACTTTTGTAGGAAGTTCATTGAACTCTAATTTAGCTCTTTTTCTTCGTTCAAGTAAAATCAGAAATATGTTAAATTGTTTAATCAAACACTTCTGTTAAGCTTTGACATAACATTGCTACACATTTCGATTAATGATATAATATAAAAACGTCAATAATTTGCGAGTGATAACGATGATCCGACTTACATCTAAATTAAAATATTTTAAAAGCCCGAAACCTCGACTACTATCAGTCGAGGTTTTTTGTTTCTCCAAGGAAAGAGTTCTAGCTAGACGACAAATTTATGGCTGAGGCTATCTATTTGAATATTATAGTTATTTTAATTTGGCTCTGTTAAATAAGGCTGATGTTATTTACGATGTTTGATTGCAGTAGGGGGAAATAAAATGGAAAATAAGAAGTATAATGATCTTAAATTAGGAGAGCGTGGAGCAATCATTAGCATTATTGCTTATATATGTCTTTCCATTATGAAGTTGGTTGTTGGATATATGAGTGACTCAGCTGCATTAAAAGCAGATGGTCTAAATAATACAACCGATATCATTGCATCCATTGCTGTCCTTGTTGGACTTAGACTTTCTCAAAGACCACCTGATAAAGATCATGGTTACGGTCATTGGAAGAGTGAAACAATTGCATCCATGATTGCATCTTTTATTATGTTAGCAGTCGGGATACAAGTGTTAACTGATGCTATTAGTTCTATGTTTGAAGGAAATAAAGAAACCCCTAACATTATTGCCGCATATGTAGGCATTTTTTCAGCTATCGTTATGTATTTTGTCTATCGATATAATAAAAAATTAGCTACAAAAATTAATAGTAAAGCAGTTATGGCAGCTGCAAAAGATAACATTTCAGATGCTTGGGTAAGTATAGGGACTGCAGCAGGTATACTAGGGTCCCAACTAAATATGCCTTGGCTGGATACGATAACTGCAATTATTGTGGGATTATTGATTTGTAAAACAGCATGGGATATTTTTAAAGAAGCTTCTCATGAACTTTCAGATGGATTTGATATAGATAAAATTGAACTTTATCGGAATGTCATTCAAAAAGTTGAAGGAATTAAAGGGATTAAAAAAATTAAAGGGAGAAACTACGGCAATAATGAGGTTATCGATGTCGTTATCCTTGTTAATTCTACGTTAGATATTAAAGAGGCTCATGATATAGCAACCCATGTTGAAAAAGTTATGATGAAAGATTATGGCGTATACGATGTTCATGTCCATGTAGAGCCAGATTAATTCAACTAAAAATATTGCATGAATTATCCCCCACTTCTCGAGTTTTTTTCAAGCTGCATGAGGTTAGGGGATTGATGGTAGTATTTTAGGGTTAGTGAACTAATAGATTATTAGAAACCAATAGGAAGGGATCAATATCATTCATTTTTCTTATTGGTCCGTGCAATATAAATAACAACTAACAATAAGCCTACAACTAGTAAAATTATATATAGAATATTATTTGCTGAGTTATCAGAGGATGGTTGCTCTTCACCTTTTAAGTCGTTTAAGTTAATCGATACTTGCTCGGTTGGTTTCTCCCCTATTCCTAGTTCATCTAAATCCATGTCAGCTGTTAATAGTGGAGTGGTTCTGGAACAGAGACCCGTTCTAAGTTCTCCATCCGTTTCGTTTGCGTATACTAGATATTGTTGATCTAAAGTAAATTCATAGCCACAACTGGCAGAATCTCTTTCCGTATAAATAATGACTTGTGTTTGATCGAGACCCTTCCACGTTTCTTTCACTTCAAATAGAACTGCAATTGGGTCAGCAGAGGATTGGATGGAATTATTTTTATTTACATCTACCATGTCGACAACTTTCCCAGAGAAAACCGCTGCACTTCGGTCCAATTCAGCCTGCGCAGTATCGGGCTGCATACAGGAACAAGCGAAGCTATTGATAGGGGAGTAATTAAACATACATAGAAAAGCCATCATGAACAGAAATGCAAACCTAACCTTACTCTTTTTTCGTGTTTCTTTTTCCAATGTTTTCCCTCCTTTTAATTTTAGACGGTTATACTAGATAACAAGTTACATGTGAATGAATTTTCTGTACTCTAATTATTTTACGAACTTTAGATCATACAGAAGGGGAGATGAAATGTTTAGAAGAAAGTTATTTGCATTTATGTTTACTGTAATAATATGTATGCCCATTATCGGTTTTTGTTTTATGCTCATTGAACAGAGTACGATAAGTGAGATACCAGGGTTAATAATCTTTGCGAGTATGTATGCAATACCAGTAACTCTTTTATTTGGGGTTCCTGTATCAATTCTTTCAGATAAAATGAATGACAGATTAATTGGTACAAAACGAGTATTATCTTCATTTGCTATCCATTTACTTTTCGGTATCAGTTTTCCCTTCTTTTTTATGCTGTTAGCTGATTCTAGGTCAATCTTGACTAATTTCAACTGGGGTGATTTATATTTCTTAATACCTTCGACGCTTATCTCGTTTGTGGGGTGGGGTATGGACGAGGTTTTGAGAATCTATTTTAGAAACTGAGACCTTTTATCATTTCAAGGTCTCTTTCCTGTTTATTCACATATTGTAGGGGGATGATTATTCAACTATTTCCAGGATAGTACGTCGAAAAATAGTTTTACGTTCAGTCATTCTTGGAAATGCAAAATCATGTTCTATCCAAAAAAGTACTTGGAAATTTGGTTAATAAATTCTTCTTCCAAAGCACCTTTCTTTTTTACGATAATGAAGGTTGAGACAGATGGTAGCTCAAATAGATCGAAGTGTGGCTGCATGATTTTCCCTTCGATTAGTTCGCGTCTTACAATTGAATGAGGGAGAAAGGAGACGCCGAGACCGTCTTGGATAAATCGTTTTGTGATATGTGCTTGGGTCACTTTCATCGTGCGCAGTCCGACGACCTGTTTATGTAGTTTAAAAAGTAGGTCATCCCAAAAGACAGGATGATGGTGTGTAAATAAGTAATTCCTCTGTAGTATCTCTTTCACATCGATTGGTGGTCCACTTTCTTCATCATAGCCATCGACCGGCATAACGAATAATATCGGATCCTCATAAATGGAAATGGATTCAATATTTTTCTGCTTAGCATCTAATGCTGAGATACCGATATTCACATCTCCTACTTCGACGAGCTCTTCAATCTTATAGGATTCCTCCACACGAATGTTTATCTCCAAGTCAGGATGAAGTTTCATGAAGGAACGCAAAAAATGGGGGAGAATCGTTTCAGCCATAAGAGGAGAAATGGCGATAGTCCAGTTCCGCCGATACCCTTGCGTAAATGAAAACACTTTATTGACGCTATTTTCAATGCTGTTCACTATTTGCTGTGCTTCAGGAAGAAAGAACCTACCAGCATCGGACAGCGATACGCGATTATTTTGTCTGTCAAAAAGAGTCGTACCTAAGTGTTCCTCTAATAATCGTATATGAACAGTAACGCTTGGCTGGGACATGACCAATTTCTCCGAAGCCTTTCGAAAGTTAAGCGTTTCTGCTGCTATACAAAACGTTTTAAGCCATTGATACTCCATATTTTCCTCGCTCCTTAATTAATAATATTAATTATTTCAATTATATATATTTAATTTTTATTATCAAGTTCCTCTAATATACTAAATGCAAGGAGGGATTTTGTATGTATCAAAAAGGATTAAAAGATATTGTGGCAGTTCATACGCATATTGCTTCAGTAGATGGAGAAGTTGGAGAACTTAGATACCGTGGAGTGAAGGTGGATGAGCTCGTCACAACAAGAACGTTTGAAGAAGTGGCGAATTTTCTATGGAGTGGGGAACAATCAAAAAACGAAGGAAATAGTTTAAATAAGTATAGAGAACTTCCTAATCATGTGAATGTAATTATTGATTCGCTTCCAAAGGGCGTATCCCTCATGGATGCGATGAGAACGGCGATCTCTTCTTATGCACATGAGGACTTTAAGGAGAAAACAATAGAGGAGCAGGCGGTGATTTTAACAGCAGCACTGCCAATTATTGTTGCAAGACATTACCGAAATCAGCAGTCGCTACCGATTGTTGAATCAAGAGAAGATTTATCACATACAGCGAATTACTTGTGGATGCTAAACGGAGAAGTACCGAGTGATGTACAAGTAGAAGCATTAGAGTCATATTTGAAGCTAACAATGGAGCATGGGCTGAATGCCTCGACATTTGCCGCAAGAGTGACAATTTCTACTGAATCGGACCTAACCTCAGCTGTTACTTCTGCACTCGGTACGATGAAAGGGCCACTTCACGGAGGTGCACCATCTGGAGTCATTTCCTTGTTAAATGAAATGAAAGATCCATCCATGATTCGAACAATTATAGAAAATAAAATGGAAAATGGGGAAAAGATAATGGGCTTCGGCCACCGTATATACAAAACGGAGGATCCTCGTTCCATCCTATTGCGTGAGAAATGTTTGAGCCTACAAGGAAAAGATCCATGGTTAGATATAGCAACAATTGCAGAAAAAGAAATAATTGATTTACTTGCAAAGCATAAGCCGGGGCGTAAACTCTACACGAATGTCGAGTATTATGCAGCAGCTATCATGCGTTCCATTGATATGCCAGCAGAACTATTTACCCCGACATTCAGTATAGCGAGAATGGTTGGCTGGACTGCCCACGCTATCGAGCAAACAAGAGACAACACCCTTTTCCGCCCACAATCTATTTATGTGGGTGAGCTAAAATAACAACAGTTGCAGACCAAGTGAAGTTGGTCTGCAGCTTTTTTTATGCCAATAAAATACAGGATAAATAATAAACGATGGAGAATATACAACTAACTAGACGTATAAAATTTATGAAAGTAAGGAAGTTGTGTATGAATGTCATAATTGAAACTGCCAAGCTGGAACATTATGAAACGGTAAACGAAATAGTAAAAGAAGGCCACGATGAACATGCTTTAGCGTTACCTCACCTATTTAAAAAAGTAGAACATGCAATGCCTAGGAGTTACTTTAATGAACTTCTTGCAGATCCAGACTCAGATGTACTGGTAGCAACATTAAATGAAGAAATGGTAGGGTTTGCGGTAATGGAATTAAAAGTAGCACCTGATTTTGACTCAATGATGCCAAGAGTTTTTGCTTATATGAATGATTTTGGAATGAAAGAATCTTATCAGAAAAGAGGCTACGGAAAAGAGTTATTTGATGCTTGTGTCAAGTGGGCAAAGCAAAGAGGCGCATCTTCATTGGACTTAAATGTATGGGAATTTAATCAGAATGCGATAACCTTTTATAGTCAGAGAGGCTTGGAGAGTGTAAGCAGAAAAATGACATTACCACTTAGAGATTAATTAACAAGTTTTCGCACCACTTAGCGTAACAAATGTTTGAAATATTAAAAGAAACATTCTCGAAATATCGATCAATAGTTTTTCCAAAACAATAGAGTTGATAAATATCACCTACGAGTGTCAACGACTAACAATCCACCCTTCTTTCTATAAAAGAAGCGCCATGCGAGAACTTAAAATAGAGTTAGATGGAAAGTAATAATTCTAAATAAAAATAGGTCTATATAAAAATAGCACTAATCCAATTAAATAGAATAACAATTACTAAAAGTGGCAATCCAATTATAATAAGCCCTGCAAAAAAATAAGAAAAATAATAAAGAATGTCTTGAATAGCTCCTGCTAAATCATCGATAAAACGTCTCAACTGTTTCACTCCCTATAACAATATACATATTTTAACATAATTAAGAGAGGAGCTGAAAGGTTTTAAAAGTTCAGGGTGGATGACTTGTATACTAGAATATATCATTATAAAGAATCACTTGATTTTTTCTGAATTTTGCGTATTATATAGTGTAAACTAAATATCATGGCTATGAAGAGGAAAAGTAAAGTGATGATGTTATAAAGAGAGCTTCTGTCGGTGGAAATGAGGCAAACTAATCATTTGAACATGATCTCTGAGCTTCGTACTGAACGTTTAAGAATTAGTAGGCTACGACAAGATTTGGCACTTGTTATCCATGTCAAAGTATAAAAGCATTTTTTGCTATGTACTTATGGAGTCAGACGGTGTGAATCGTTTGAGCATTAAGGTGGTACCACGAGTCATTTAGACCTCGTCCTTATCGAGTTTTTCGATAAGGATGGGGTCTTTTTTGTTTTTACACTATTTTTGGAGGGATTAAGAATGAGTATTTTTATTGGAGGAGCATGGCCGTATGCGAATGGTTCATTACATTTAGGCCATATTGCAGCACTATTGCCAGGGGATATTTTAGCAAGGTATTTCAGGCTGAAAGGGGAAGAAGTATTGTATGTATCCGGAAGTGATTGTAATGGCACACCCATATCGATACGTGCAAACTCAGAAGGGATAACAACAAAAGATGTGGCGGATAGATACCACGCAGAATTTGTGGATTCCTTTAACCGCTTAGGATTCTCGTACGACTTTTATACACGAACCGATAGTCCGAATCATCACGAAGTAGTCCGGGAAATCTTTTTAGAGTTAGTAGAGAATGGCTTTATTTACAAAAAAGAAATAGAGCAAACGTATTGTGAGGTTGACCAGCAGTTTTTACCTGACAGGTATGTGGAAGGTAATTGTCCAAACTGCGGAAGTCGAGCACGGGGAGACCAGTGTGATGTATGTTCTACAATTTTAGATCCACTCGATCTAAGCAACCGCAAATGTAAGTTGTGTGGAAATGAGCCGAGTATTCGGACGACAGAACACTTTTATTTTGCATTAAGTAAATTTCAAAAGCAGTTAGAAAGTTATGTGAACAAAGCAAAGAAGAATGGAACTTGGCGAGACAATGCCATTCAGCTGTCTGCGCGTTATCTAAATGAAGGGCTACAGGACCGTGCTGCATCAAGGGATCTTCCAAATGGGGTTAGTATTCCAGTCAAAGGCTACGAGGAGAAAAAAGTATATGTATGGATAGAGGCAGTTTCCGGTTATTTTTCGGCAAGCAAGCAATGGGCGAAATATCTCAACAAAGACGATGAAACGTTTTGGTCGGATCAAACAACGTCTTACTATGTGCATGGGAAAGATAATATTCCATTTCATACACTTATATGGCCAGCTATATTAATGGGGATTAATAATAAATCTTTACCAACTCATATTATCTCGAATGAATATTTGACTTTGGAGAAAAGAAAGATATCCACTAGTCAAAATTGGGCTGTTTGGGTCCCTTATGTATTAGACAAATACCATCCAGATTCTCTGCGATACTTTTTAACGATCAATGCTCCTGAAAATCGCGATACGGACTTCTCTTGGAGAGAATTTATTTACAGTCATAATTCAGAGCTGCTTGGGGCCTATGGGAATTTTATTAACCGCACATTAAAGTTTATGGAAAAGTCCTTTGGAGGAAATATTCCTGATAATGAAATAAATAAAGACATCCGTGATTTAACAGAGAAATTATATACAGATATCGGCAATCAAATCGAGAAGGGTCATTTCAAATTAGCATTAGAAACGATATTTACTTACATTCGAAACGCAAATAAGTTCTTTGATGAACAGAAACCTTGGATTCAGGTGAAAGAAAATTTACAAGTGTGCAAGGAAACGATTGCAACTTCTGTGTACATCATTGCAAATGCAGCACAAATACTGTCACCTTTTTTACCTTTTTCCAGTGAAGAGGTGAGAAAAACCCTGCACATAAATGAATTTAGTTGGCAGCCGATAACGGTGGGGCATAAGCAATTACATGATATAAAACCTTTGTTTGAAAGAATAGACACAAATACGATACAAGAGGAAATGGATTATCTAGTAAAGCAATCTATATAGAGGTACCAATGAAGTAGCAGGGTTGAAGAAGGAGTATTTTGAAATGGTATTGAATAAGTTAATATATGTAAATTAACATTAAGATTGGTGTTTAAAGGGTGTTGTGAATAACAACTTGAAAAGATGATTAGAATTCTATGTTCTATTCAAAACATGCTTTCAAATTTGTTAAAAACTTCTGATGAAGAGAAAATAACCATTTACGTTATTTCATACACTGAACAGAATGATCAATAAAAAAAGGGGATTGTGAAAGGGGATATAAAAATGAGTTTACAAATTTACAGTAAAAAACGTTCTATACAAAGTTATCTTTTTGAAAAATATCTAACATTGCGAAATACAAAAAAGGGTTTTTCCTCTATTGAAAACACCTCGCAGTTCGTAAAACAAAGGGGAATTGAAAATATTAAGCCATATGTTATAGAGAAGGCTAAATTTTCCTGTGAAATTAAGGAGCAAGTAATTGAGGACATAAAGGTTTTCACATTAAATGACCAAAAATCTATGAAACAAAAAGTAATTCTCTATATACATGGAGGTGCCTGGACTAATCAACCTTTAATTTTTCACTGGAGGTTCATGGATAAAATGGCTCAATCATTAAATGCAAAAATTATTGCACCTATTTATCCTAAAGTACCTAATTTTAATTATCAGCACACCTACCCTAAACTCGTAAACCTATATAAAGAAATCCTTGGAACCGTTGAAAGTCCTAAACAATTGACCATCATGGGGGATTCGGCAGGCGGAAATATATCACTTAGTTTGGCACAACTATTAAAGAGGAATAATATACCTCAACCAAAAGATATCATTTTGCTATCTGCATGTGTTGATATGGGGCTTGATAACCCTCTTATACCTGAATATGAAAAAAAGGACCCAATGTTGGCTATTGGAGGAATGGAAGTGATTACAAGGATTTGGGCAGCTGATAAGAACATAGATGACCCATTAATTAGTCCAATCTACGGTAACTTTAAAGGACTTGGGAAAATCACTCACTTTATTGGCACGCACGAAGGTTTATATCCAGATGCTATAAAACTTGACGAAAAACTAACAGAGCAAGGAATTGAGAACAATACATTTGTTTATCCAAAAATGAATCATGTGTTTGTTGTATTTCCAATTCCTGAAGCTAAAGATGCTCAACAAAAAATTATTGAGATCATTAATAACTAAGTGAGGTCTTCAACTGCAAATTAAGAGTGCTTGAGTTAAATACCTAGAGCGTCATTTAGGTAGCATTTTTGTCATTAAATGGTCCGGATATAAGATTGTAAAAGGATTGCACTTAAACTAATAGGTCCTCTACTTTAAGAACGAGTAAAACATTCTTCTTATTGAACTAAAGGGGCAGGTTAGTTAAATAAGGAATATTAATTGGAATCTAAAATTTTATATATACATTAAAGAGGTTACTAGCAACTTGCTAGTAGCCTCTTTAAAAAACATGAATTAAAATCTTTTTACTTTAATTCGGTAAGATAAACAATTTGATAACGAAGTGACTTCCTCAAACTGCCAAGTATCAAAATTAATTGCTCCACCCGGGTAAACTGCAATTATTTGAAGACCCGCTTGTTGACATAAGTATATATTTCATCTGTTGAATAGCAGGCTAGCGATTGTGTGATTGTTTCATTAGGTGAACTTCTTTGCCATTAGTGGATTTATGGAATCTGCTTTTGCCATAGGAAAGCATGATCTTCCCCATTAGCCGTTTCCGAATCTCCCACAACCTGTCTACGGTTATTAATATCAGAAGCAAAACTGAAGGTTCCCCCGAGCGTATCGAGATCAGTCATCACGCCTTTTTGCCAAAGGAAAGCATGACTTTCCCCATTAACCGTATCCGATAATCCCACAACCTGTTCACGGTCATTTATACTAGTAGCGCCACTAAAGCTTCCACCAAGCGTACCGAGATCGGTCATCACACCGTTTTGCCATAGGAAAGCATGAGCTTCCCCATTAGCCGTTTCCGAAATTCCCACAACCTGTTCATGGTCATTTATACTATCAGCGCCACTAAAGCTTCCACCAAGCGTACCGAGATCGGTCATCACACCGTTTTGCCAAAGGAAAGCATGGACTTCCCCATTAGCCGTATCCGAAAATCCCACAACCTGTTCACGGTCATTTATACTAATAGCGCCACTAAAGCTCCCACCAAGCGTACCAAGATCGGTCATCACACCGTTTTTTTGCAATAGGAAAGCATGAGTTTCCCCATTAGCCATTTGCGAATCTCCTACAATCTGTCCACGGTTATTAATATCATTAGCTTGACTATTGCTTCCACCAAGCGTACCGAGATCGGTCATCACACTGTTTTGCCATAGGAAAGCATGGAATTCCCCACTAGTAGCCGTTTGCGATCCTCCCACAATCTGTCCACGGTCATTTATACTAGTAGCATAACCGTTGAATCCACCAAGCGTACCGAGATCGGTCATCACACCGTTTTGCCATAGGAAAGCATGTAGTTCCAAATCATTAGCCGTCCGAGATCCTCCTACAATCTGTCCACGGTCATTAATACCAATAGCAACACTGACAGTTCCCCCGAGCGTACCCAAATCAATCATATGTGGTCCTATTCCCATATACACCATCCTTTCAAATAATAAATATATGAAAGTATATGAAAGATTTAATAAGTTTGATTGTGTTATACTCTCGTATAATATATAAATCAGCTTTCTATAGTAATTTACTAATCTATAGCTTTGAACGGAGAGATTATATTCACGATGAAAGTAGATAAAAAGCTTATTATTTGTTCCTAATATATTTGCGTTCGGTGACTTTTGGATTTTATTAAAGAATTTTTTTAAACCTTAAAAAATATGACATCGTTAGCTAATTCAACAACCTACAATGTTTCTTAAACTATAATGGTGCTTTAGTTAAAGATCATTGAGTTGCAATGCAACTCTTTTTTCTTGTTCAACTATCATGAAAATTAATTTCTTCAACAAAAGGAAAATGACAATACTTAAGAAGACCCCAGCTTAATCGTAAAAAAAGAGGAGATCGTACATTAATAAGGCTATTGATTTCGGTGGACTACAAGTATTGACTCCTCTATCCATTTTCATTCTCTGTGCTGCATGGATGGCTAAAGGGGTAGGTTAGTTGAAGAAGGAAAGTAAAGTACAGGAATTTAAATGACGAGAAGAAAATATTTAGAGGATCATAAGGGGGGAATTATTTGAATACTACTAAGAATAATGGATTTGAATTACTTGAATTTATTAGTTTAAAAGAGAAGGATATAGATGACTATCAGCCATTAGCAGGTTCTTACGCAGTAATAAAATGTAAAGAAAAATATCTTCTTTGTTATAACAAGTATCGTAAACAATGGGAAGTGCCTGCTGGTCAAAGAGAAGAGAATGAAACACCGAAGGAATGTGCATTAAGAGAACTATACGAAGAAACTGGACAAATAGTAACAGATATAGAATTCAAGGGTTTATTGAAGGTGAAAAATACAATGAATGGGAACATTAAATTTAATCCCGTTTACTTTACAACAATAAAAGAATTACAACCATTTATAGAAAATGAGGAAACATCAGATATAGTGCTATGGAACTTGTATGACGAAATAGGCAACATTGATTCGGTAGATATAAAGATTTTTGAATACGTCTGAGTGTAGCGGAGATGTATGGTAAAAAAATAGGAACTGGTTTGTTTGCAATTCGTGTAGTAATGATTTTAATAGGCATGCCTTATTATTGGGAGATTCAATTATAGGGGGTAGATTAAAGGTCGTCAATTATTTAATAATGACAACAATCGCCATCACACGTTGCACAGTTTTCTCACTAACCAAACAAGAATATGGTTTCTTTTTTTTCGTTTAAGAACTAACGCTCTTATTTTGGTAATAAAAAATGACCAGGCACACAAATTTTTGTGATTACCTGGTTTTTTTAGATGAACTTAATGTAACGGGTGGTAGCCTCTCATATTCAAGAACTAATAAACATTATTAATTCGAAACTTGAGTTTTTTTCATCATTGAAATTAGCGCTATTCCAATTAAAGAAACAATCCCTAAGAAGAACAATAAGAATCCAATTGGGATTAAGAAGAAGGGCTCTTCTAAGGTACCATCTGGTGCTACATTACTTCCAATGATAGCCTTTGCAATAAAGCAGAATACTCCTAAAAAAATTGGTGTTGATGCGATAAAATATTTTTTCTTCATATCATTTTTCCTCCATAAAAGTTAGTCTAATCATTTTTTATATTTCAAGAAATCACCTGGCTGACAGTCTAATACTTCACATTTTTTTTCTAATGTTGAAGATTAGCTATAATAACCATGTTACACCTCAAATCGTTAATTCGTTATCCTGCTTTATATCACTTGCTTTACGCATTAAATAAGAAAGTAAAGAAGTAAATACAGAAATAACAATTGCAAAAAATAGAATAAGAAAAAGAATCATTAATAGATTAGTGTTGTATTTACCACTAATAAATACATAAAGTAATGCGATAAAATATAAAACCGCTTCTGTCATTGCTAAAACACTTATCCGCTTTAAACTAATTGCATTTTTTAATGTAAAATCGTTGCCTACATTAATGTCTGAACATATACTCC
Source organism: Psychrobacillus sp. FSL H8-0483 (assembly GCF_038637725.1). Taxonomy (NCBI): domain Bacteria; kingdom Bacillati; phylum Bacillota; class Bacilli; order Caryophanales; family Bacillaceae; genus Psychrobacillus; species Psychrobacillus sp. FSL H8-0483. The sequence goes on along the minus strand of NZ_CP152052.1, from coordinate 2,558,413 downwards.
AACCAATACATAAAGCAAAAAAGTAAGGAATGCCAGTTATCCAAATAAAAGCAATTAAAGGTTTATATGACTCTTTTAAGGAATCAGAATCTAACAATATATTCTTCCTTGTTTCTGGTCCAACATAGAAACAGAACAATAAACCAAATAACCAGCAAACCACAATAATAATTTTTAACCAATTTGCAAATTCCTTCTGTTTCAATGATTCATCGCCTTCTCAACTTTCTAATGTTAGGATAACCGATAACACATCCTCAGTCAATATTTTTTTATCGTAAAACAATAAATTATTATTACTTTAATATAAATGAACATCATTTGGATAATTTTTCGTAAATTAAAACCAGGTACTCATGAATACAGTGAGTCCTGGTCTTTTGCTTAAATGTTGTTTATTTATAATAAAGATTGATAATTTGTAATAAAGTTTGATTCAAAATCATCTATCCTCTATAGATTTCGAAATGATTTTTTTATTGGATATTTATGTTAATATCACTATAAAGATTGTGAAGAAATGTACTTAAACTAACGGAACAGATTAGTTGAAGAAGAACTATTCATATTTAAAGGTTTTTTACTGAGATAAAGAATAAGTACCAAATGCAGTTAAAAAATATTGTAAGGGGGAGAATTTCTTGCCTAATCCATTTCATCATTTAGCAAGGGGAATCTTTATAAAAGATAATAAAGTTTTACTTGCACAAGCAACCGGATATCCAAATACATTTTTACCAGGTGGTCACATAGAATTTGGCGAAAGTGCAAAAGATGCACTGATAAGAGAGATAGAAGAAGAATTAGGAATAACATGCACAGTGGTTAGTTTACTTGGGTTAGTAGAACACAAGTGGGAGAAAAAAGGCATTTTAAATTGCGAAATAAATCAAGTATTTGAGGTTACAAACGATGAATTAACAACAAGTTTTAACCCAAAATCAAGTGAGTCTCATCTTAATTTTTTCTGGTGCAATGCGAATGACTTGGATACTATAAATTTACAACCTTACCCATTTAGGAATTTGATAAAAAATTATTTAAATGGAAATAAGGATATTTGGTGGGAGAGTACTTTAAACTCTGCAATTGATGATACAAACAGAAGTTAGAACTTTCATCTTCAACTACCATGGAAGAATGTATTTTTTTTTCCCTATTCTTTGGTGAAGCAGGGCTTCATGGATGGCTAACATTGCTACCTCTGTAGCATTTCTTGTTTCGCTTTGTTTCTCCCATTTTAATTATCAAAATTATTGATTATCCTTTGATCTAATTAGTTTTGCACAATCTTTGATAGTATTTATGACGACTGTAGGCTCTGTTAATTGAGGAAAATGTCCGCTTTTTTCAGCGACAATATGTTTGCTATTTTTAGACAATGAAAGATATTCCAATTGATTCTCTACTCGTTTTGTTCGAACTTCCTCTGGTATCATTCGATTTTCCTTTCCACCTGTAACAACAAATACAGGTATCTCAGGAAAAATCTTTATTTGTTGAATTTGATTCACAGTATCTTTCACATAATTAACTTCATCAAATTGTTTATGTGGAGACAACGAATCAAACATTTTGAACAATTTATTTATTGTTTTTACTGTATTACCTTGGTATTCATTTAGGCTTAAATCTTTAGGATGGCTAGATTCTAAAAAAACTATTCCAGCTACCTCGTTCGGATAAAGTCTAGCAAATAAATTTACATATAATCCGCCTAATGAATGTCCAACTAATAATAATGGAGGTTCAATCCCCGCTATAGTAAGTGCTTCATGAAGAGTTTTTACTATCGTTGTACCATCTTGTGATTCGTTTGGTTTATCACTGCCACCAACTCCAAACCGATTATAAGAAAATACAGTGAAAGATTCCGAAATTTCTGGTAATATTTTCATCCAACCTTCAATAGGACCTGCCCCACCATTGATTAAAACTATATTTGGTTTACCATTTCCACGAATATTATATTGTAACTTCCCTTTTGATGTTTTCATTTCATATTTCTCTATTTTCAATAATTACACCACACTCTATCAAATTTTTCTTTTAACTTTATTTTAATAATTGGTTTATTAACATATTCTCGTTGGTTTTCTATAATTCCTTCTTCCACTAACCTTTTTCTTATTTGAAGTAGAATAATACCTTTTATGAGCTAAAAAGTTTCATGTATTCAACTACAATGGAAGAACGTAATTTTTTTCCATATTCTGTGGTGAAGCAGGGCTTTATGGATGGCTAACGGGTGCTTAGTTAAAGATCGTCGGGATGCTTAAGCAACACTTTTTCTTTGAACTAACGCAGCAGGTTAGTTGAATAAGAAAGTTATTTATATCTCCTGTCGAATTAGTCAATTAAAGAAAGTTAGATAGGAAGAAATTTATTAATTTAATTAAAAGCATTTTCCAGAAGATTTAGGAGGCAGATTCGAAGAAAACAGTTTATTTCTTAGCACCAGGACAAATTAAATATCTCCACAAAATGGTTGAACGAAACGAAGAAGGATGTAAACGCGAAAAATAACACATCGAACTCCACAAACCCCATAAACAACCCTAATCTATGCAAAAACACACTTCTCCTCCAAGTACAACCCCTCACCCTAGAAAATATTTACAATAATATAAATATTTTAATTTCAAGTTTCCAAAATTTGCTTTATAATATAATTATTACCGAAAAAAGGGGAGAGATTTAATTTGAAGAAGATAGGGATTATATTTACTGCATCTGCTTTATCGATTGGGATGTTTTCATCTGCTGCTAGTGCAGCGAGTATAGTAGAAGGACAACCAGTAAAAGTGGTAGCACAGGTGGCTGCTACAGGGGAGGTTGTTACTAAGGAGGACTTGCTTAAAAAGTTCCGTTCTGCTTTTCCTGGGATTTTTGACTTTGTGAATGCGAGTGATTTTCATATGAGTTCTAATAATTATCCTGGAGATGAGACAACAAGGTATCATTTATTTTTTAGTAAGCTGCAAAATGGGAAGGATATTCATGGAAACATAGGGTTTTATGGAGAAGATTTCGAGATAGAATCCTTTAACTACGAGCCTGTTAGTACTTCAGATGCGTTGTTTCCAGCTAAGGTTTCTAAAGAGGAAGCTAAAAAAGTTGCAACCGATTTCGTTAAGAAATTTCTCAAAGATGGCAATTACAAACTAGATGAGGATTATAATGATTACTATAATTATTCAAAGCAAATTTTAACTAGGCCCATAAGTTATTCCTTTTCTTTCAATCGTATGAAGGATGATGTTGCAATTGCTGACCAAAGTGTAAACGTTACCGTTCTCGGAAACGGGGAAATTGTAAGCTTCAATGGTTCACAAATAACTAAATCTCCTACTTTTGAAGATGTAAAAAAAGTAAAAGATCAAAAAGAAGCATTAGAAAAAATCAAAGGAAATCTTACTGCGAAACTACAATATCAAGTTAACACCAACTATGAAACTGGTGAAAATGATGTAAAGCTGGTTTATGTGCCTGATGTTCTAAGCATAAATGCTATCACAGGGGAATGGTTTAACGGTAAAGAATTTGTAGCAAAACAACCAACTAAAAAGGAATATGTAAAGGTTACAGAAACTGCATTGCCAGCCAAGCAAAATGGGATAACAAAGGAAGAGGCAAAGAAAGCTGCAGAAAAGTTATTACAAGTGAAGTCTAACAAAATTAAGTTAAGCATTCAATCAGTCGAAGAAGTAAAAAACAGTTATGGCCAAGAAATATTTAGTGTTCACTATATGTATAACTACGGTAATAGTGGAAGTGGGGCTACATTAGAATTTGATAAGAAAACTGGTGAGCTGCTCCAGTATCATAATACACTAAATAGTTTATTGTCTGAACTAGATGGAACTAAAGAGGAAGTCACAATTTCTAAAGAAGAGGCGATTACTCAAGCAGTTAAGTATGTAAAGGAATTGGTACCCTCTTACCTTCATGAGTATGCTATGCCTTTAGAGGAAGGTTATCAAGATGAAACAATGGGCAATTACTATATAACCTTCCCTCGCATTGTTAATGGAGTTATGGTTATGGGAGATCAGATTAGTGTAAGTATTCATAAAGACGGCTCCTTAGAGAGTCTGAATGTAATTAGACCACAAATTGACAAGTGGCCGGCTTTAGACAAGGTAATCTCTTCAAAAGAAGCAGAGAATATTTTGAGTAAAGCGCTAAGTTTAAAAATGAGCTATATGAAAGAAAATCAAAAGAAAGAAAATAAACATTATAATTTAATGTACTCTCCATTATTTAATGAAACTGCCTTTAATGTGTTAGAGGCCAATTCGGGCAAATGGATTAACCAATACAATATGGAAGTTACTCCCGAGGTTTCTCATCCAACAGCAGCTCAAGAGCTGAACTATTTAATCAAGGCGAAGGTATTGACGGTTAAAGATCCAAAAACCTTTAACGGGGATGCAGCAGTGTCTAAAGGGGAAGCAATCAAAGTTATGATGAATTCCTTAACGTATATTTATGAGACAAGCAATTATAGAGAGTCAGAGAGTATGAAGCAATCCTATACAAACGTTGATCCTAAACATGCTTCTTATCAAGCAATAGAGCGTGCAGTGGAAGCGGGGATTTTGAAAACAGACCAGAAGACCTTTGATGTAGATAGTCCCATTACTAAAGAAGAGCTAGCAGTATGGTATATTAGAGCACTAGGTCTTGAGCAAGCAGCGAAACATAGTAATATTTTTAAAAATGATTTTACAGACAGCCAAAAAATAAAAACGGAAAACGCTGGATATGTGATTTTGGCGCACTCACTTGGATTAGTAAAGGCAGAAAAAAATCAGTTTAACCCAACAAAAGAAGTAACATATGCAGATTTAGCAGTGTCCTCTATCCGTCTAGCACATGAAATCTCCAATAAGGGAAGAGATTTCAGATATGGTTATTAAATCTCAACCAAATTAATAATCAATAATATAACAAGAGGGTTGTGATAACAGTCACGACCCTCTATTTTAGTGGAAATATTAAACTGCAAAGGGGCTGCTCTTTTTTCTAATTGAATTAACGAGACAGTTTAGTTTAATAACTTCATTTTGTAGAAAATAATCTGTAATGAAGGCGGTGACATTATGTTTAAGAAAAGCATCAGATTCTCTTTATTATATTTTATAGTATCAACTGTTTGGCAATTAATTGTAAAAGATAAAGTTATGTGGATAGATAATATAATTGTCTGTCTTATAATGTTCATGATTATTCTGCTTTATGAATGGTCGAAAATTACCTATAAGTGGAATAAGGGAAAACAATGAGTAAATTTTATTGGCCTTTAGATACTAGAATTCTCTTATTTATAAGTTAGTGAAAGATTTCACTTAAACTACCATGAAAATTAGTTTCTTCAAGCAGTATGACACTTCCTAAACATTTTCATTCTCTGTGGTGCACACTGATTTTGTGCTACATGGATGGCTAACGGGTGTTTTAGTTTAACATGACCATCATTTCGAATGTCTATTTTTTCGTCCAAAACATCAAGTAGATTTCGGCGATCCATTGTGAAATGTTACACTTAAACTAACGAGGCAGTAGAGTTGAAGAAGGAAAAATAAGAGAAACTTATTGGGGGGGGAAATATATTGAGTACAGTTGTTTATATGGTGAGACACGGTGAGTCGCCAAAAGAAGGAAATGATAGAACAAGAGGATTAACCGGAAAAGGTTATTTAGATGCTCAACGAGTAACTGACATATTGAAAGATGAAAAAATCGATGCAGTTGTTTCAAGCCCATACATACGTTCAATATTGACTGTTGAAAAGATAGCTCAACAAATAGGGCAAGAAGTTTTAGTTTTTGAGGATTTAAAAGAGAGGATATTTTCTTCTGAAAACAAAAGATTAGCTGATAAGGAATTGGTTCAGATTTTGGAAAAGTCGTTTTTCGATTCAAATTTCTCCTTAGAGGGAGGAGAATCAAATGCTGATTGTCAAAAAAGAGCTATAAAAGTTTTAAAAGAACTATTAGATACTTTGAGAAATAAAAAAGTAGTGATAGGAACTCACGGGGCTATTATGACCTTGATGATGGGATATTTCGATAGCACCTATGACTTGAATTTTTTACATAGCACATCAAAACCTGATATTTACAGAATGGAATTCAATGAACAGGAATTACTGCACGTTCAAAGAATATGGGGGGTAAGTATTAGCGTTAAACAATAAAAATTATTTCTTGTTCTTCAACTAATTGGTATTATTAAAGAATTAAACGGGGATATAGAAGATAAAAAGTGAAAAGGGAAGGGAACATGTTTTTCAATTATTATTCCCTCATTATAAAAGAGCCCCTGTAAGAGTTAACGTTCTTGAACGATTTCCAATGCATTTGATTCACTGATTAATGTAATCATACGCGAATAAGTAGCTTCTGATGGAATTACATCCGACACGAGGAAACCACAATCAACTTTGAAATGTAAATCAAGTCTAGGGCGTATAATCAAATCTTTGAAAAATGGAATACGTTCATTAATCCGAATGATTAATGAATAAATCATTTCTGGACCACTTTTCCATGACAACATCAAAAATTGTATTGATATCAATAGCAGATAAAATAGAGTTAAAACGATGAGTAGGTTCCAAATCATATCAAATTGCATATCAAATAGACTTTCTTCTCGTATAATAGGGATAGAGCATTCCTCCAATCTGTTTATGTTTGTGTCGTAACTCTCATAATACAGGATTTTGGGAGGTGCTCTATTTTCTTGTCATTTTAAGCTTAGAGCCGCAAGGGCTCAAAATTATGTATATTAAACTCAAATATAGCTATTATCTAAACAGCCTAGTGGTATGAGTTCATGCATAAAAAAGAGGTATAGCCAAAGACGGTATACCTACTAACTCTCGTATATGTTACTGGTTCTCATTCCCAATCTAACACAATATTTATTTTGATAAGCATTTTTTAATAGACAAGGAGAAAAACTATGAACTTTGAACAATTACTATATATTGTTGAAGTCGCAAAACACAATTCCCTCTCTATAGCAGCACAGAATCTTTATGTGACTCAATCTGGTATTAGCCAATCTATTACTAGTTTAGAAAAGGAATTGGGGCTAAAAATTTTACATCGCTCAAGGGGACACGGTGCTGTACCAACCGATGAAGGTAGAATCATTCTGAAACAAGCCTACGAAGTGTTAAGAAAAATTGAGGAAATCAAAGAGACCGCCCACTCATTTAATTCCATGGTAGGAGGAGAACTAAAAGTATCTTGCATACCAGGATTGACGACGGTTCTATTAAAGTCTTTAGCTGCTTTTAAACAAGATTATCCACAAGTAAATGTAGAAATAAATGAAAAAAGCGGCTCTTCTGTTATTGAAGATGTTCGCCAGCATAAGACCGACATCGGGTTGATTGCCTATTCACCAGATTGGAACATAAACATGGAAGGAATAGCTTTTGAATCACTATTTGAAGGGAAACAGAAAGTCTATGTTTCTAAACATTCTCCTTTAGCGTTTATAGGTGCCATATCTTCACATGAGATAATAGATCAAACGCTCGTTACATATTACGGTGAATTTATGCAATACTTTGTTCATGATTTCTTTAACAAATACCAGCCTATGAAAATCCTATTTACATCAAACAATTCGGATGGCATTCTCCAAGCTATCATTGAAAATTTGGCTATTACATTCGCTCCTGATTTCATCATGAAAAATTATCCCCCCGTCATAAATGGAGATATAATTCCCGTTGATTTGGTAAATCATAGAGGTCTCAACATTTCTTTTGGATTAGTTTTATCCGAAGATAAACATTTATCCATTTTACTAAACAAGTATATTCATTATCTAAAATCTGAAATTACGAAAATATAAGAAAAAAAGAGTTGCCACTTCGTCTTATGGAAGGGCTTCTCTTTTTTTATCAATCTAACTATTAAAATTGAGTCACATCTATAGGTGTAATTCCTTCAGCGGCACAATGATCATGGTATTTTTGCAAGAATGACTGCCAATTATCTCTAGCAATAATTTCTCCATTCTCATTCAAATAGTCTAATGTTGCCTCAACAATATTTAACGTAATAACCTCTTCATCTCCTATAGATTCAGGTGTGTGTTGGGATCCAGCAGGCTCATAAACTACATCCCCAGCGTTAGAAACCCAATCATTCTCCATATATCTCCAAGAGCCATTAATGGTATACACAATAACCGTTCCAGGATGGAAATGCGTAGGAAGCTGTGTCCCCGCAGGAACTTTTAACAGGGTGATAGTTTGCCCTGTTACTGGATTAACCTTAAGTAACTTAAAATGAGCCACCCCAAAATAAGGAATCCACGGTAAATCATCTGGACAGATATTACCTGCATCATATACTTCTACAGCTTTTGCATTATTCATTTAAAATCCCCTCTTCTAATGTAAGTTTTGAAATTCGCACATTGATAGCGTATACACTAGGAAGCTCATTAACTATTACGAATTTGTAATTATTAGTATATTCATAATTATTCATTTATTCAAATTATCACTTTTAATATGCAGTTCAATTACATTAATATATACATGCAATTCACTTACGATGATCATAATTGCGTTTTGATTTGGGCATTCCCTAATTTGAATTACTAACTAGCTTCCTCCTTAACTTTTGTCGTTGTATGGTTTCGCTTAGTAGGACGTACGCCAATGCTATATTAGGATATCATTCATTTTTTCAGGTGTATTAGTAAGTGAAGATAGAATGAGGGCTAACTTAGCAACTGAATCTGTTGAGGGTAAAAATCAAATAAATAATGTTAGTTACCGTTCAGCTTTGATTGCAATTCCAGGTTTAGTAGTAGCAATTTTGTTTTACTTTTTATTGAACTACGAGTGCTTAGTTGAATAACAGAATGTTGTTATAGTTAATAGGAAAAAGGATGTCTTTAGGCGAAGTAATACTAAAGGACTTTGTATGAAACGGGGGAGATGACTATGTTAAATACGATAATTGATTTACCTGAAGATAAAAGAATTGCGGGTGTACATTGTATTCCAATAACGGAAAATGGAACAATTGTTATGGCGTGGGATAAAGAAGAAAAGCTATTAACGACTATTGGTGGAAGAATTGAAGAGAACGAAAGCATTGATGAAGCACTTGAACGTGAAGCTATGGAGGAAGTAGGTATGACACTTAGTACTAAGAGGATTCCATTTGCATCGTGGTATTGGCAAGCATCGGATACTTATACAGTGTGGTTTTTAGTAAAGGCTGTAAAATTTCTAACTTCTACATTCGATTTTGAGAAATTAGGGTATGTAATCTCTAATTTTGAAACTGCTAAACAAATAATCTCTAAAGTAGAATTAGGAAATGAGACAAGGATACAGATTCTAGATATCGCTAAAGAGCGAGCGATACAATTGGATTGGTTAAGATAAAAATTGTATTCCTTGCTCAACTACCATGAAAATAACTGTTTAGGTGGCTCTTTTTCTTATTGAACTAAAGGGGCAGGTTAGTTCAACAAAAATCGTGTGGGTACGTTCTTGTTTAGAATACCCAGCAAGTAATCGTGGAGTTGCTTAGACAGCTCTTTTTTATTATTAAACTAACGCAACAGTTTAGTTGAATAAGCTATACATAGAAGGTTTAGTTTAATCAAAGAGGCTTTCTTTTCCGGCAGCCTTGTTAGTCTTTGATGAAAAATTTTTATTCAATGCCAACAATAAAGTCATTCCAATTATGCAAACAGTTCCAACCCATTGAAAAGTTCCAAAAGGTTCTCTTAACCAGAATACGGTTGTAAAAACTGCTGCTAGTGGCTCTAGACTTCCGAGAAGACTTGTCTCTTTCGGCGAAAGACTTTTTAAACTCTCTATATAAAACCAGAAAGCAAGCATCGTACCGAAAATAATCACGAAACCTAAGTATAAATAAGCTTCTGTCGTTAAGTGTGCTAAGTTGATTTTCCAAGGAGGGCTGATAAAACTTAATGCAATACCACCGATAATCATAGCCCAGCCAACAATTACAAGAGAATCATATCTCTTCAGTAAATAAGCACCATATAAAGTATAAAATGCTGCTGCTATGCCAGATAAAATCCCCCAAACGATAGCTGAAGTTGGTACAGATAGTTGTGAAATGGAACCGTTTGTTAGTAAGAAAAAACAGCCAAATAGAGCTAAGGAAACCGTTAATAAATCTTGTCTTGATAGAACTGTTTGTTTGCGGAAAATTAAATAAATGATAATCATGACGGGTGATAAATATTGTAATAATGTTGCAACAGCAGCGTTTCCAGCAGCTATTGATGCCATATATGTGTACTGTACTGCAAGCATTCCGAAAAACCCAAAGATTACGAGTTGAAAACCGCCTTTTTTATCTTTCCAGACAGCAAATATTTGAGAACCGTCTTTAACAAAGAATTGAACGGTTAAGAGTAAGAAACCTGCTATAATCAACCGTATTGTTACTAGCCAATTTACATCAATTGTATACTGTTGGAAAAGTTTTTGAGACACGGTTCCGCCGATTCCCCAAAATATCGCTCCTGTAATTACAAAAAATAAACCCCTACCTCTAGCGGTTATATTCATGATTTTATCTCCACCTTAAATATAATAATAGTGTTATGATAATTGAAAGATACCGTAATAAATACTAGAATCAAATAAAAAAATAAAAGGATTTTGAGGTGGTTATATGCAAATAAAAAATTTTAAAGTTGATCAAAGCTTAAAAGAGCTAACTGAGCATCGCACAATTGTACTCCCCATTGCATGCTATGAAACAACTATTAACCAAAACATCAATGGGTATATACCACTTCATTGGCATGATGAAATTCAATTTGTTTTTGTAGTAAAAGGAGAAGCAATCTTCCAAATAAATAAAGATGAAATTGTGGTTAGAAGAGGCGACGGTTTATTTATAAATAGTGGTTGCCTACATATGGCGAAAGATAAGAACCAATCGGGATGTGTTTATATATGTTTTAATGTTTCTCCTCATTTCGTTTTATCTCTAGAACTCTATACAACCTATGTAAGTCCCTATATTAGAGCGACTAATTTACCTTATTTATATATAAATGCGAATGAACTTTGGGGGAAAAATATATTAGAAGCAATTTTAAAAATCAAACAGCTGATTGAGCGAAAATCACAATACTTTGAAATTGATATAACAATGCAACTAGCATTAATTTGGAAAAACCTAATCATTAATGGTTTTCAACCAGAATACGTTCAGACTGAAATGTTAAAAAGTCAGCGAATGAAGCAAATGTTAAGTTGGATACATTTACATTATGCTGAGAAAATTATGTTAGATGATATTGCAAAAGCAGGTCAATTGAGTCGTTCTGAAAGCTGCCGATATTTTAAGAAAGTATTAAATACGACACCTTTAAATTATGTAGTGGATTATCGAATTCAGAAGAGCTTAATTCTACTGCAACAAGCAGAAATGAGCATTACCGAAGTTGCCTATCAGGTAGGTTTTAACAGTACAAGTTATTTTATTGAGAAATTCCGAGCATCTATGAAGAAGACGCCATTGGCATACAAAAAAATAAAAATGGATGATAATTAACTGTATATTTTTATTCTTATTCAACTAAAGAAGCAGTTTTGTTGAAGATGATACCATTTGAATAGAGATACAAAACGTAACGGCTTATATTTAAGTCGTTCTTTTTTTTTGTATATAAATTTCCCTAAATGAGTCTCATAAAAAGTGTAATGTCTAAAAATTTTTATCATCCCCAAAATTAAAGTTGTTTGCAACTCTCTACATATCTATTTTTCACTTATTATTAGTTTTAACAAATTTAAAAATAATATGAACCATTTTTATGCGAAAGCATAGTATCTTTGAAGTGTAAAGGAGGGGGTGGTTTATCTTTAATTTACTTTCATCTGTTAATAATTTCAAATTCATTATTTATAAACAGGTTTAATATTAATGAAAATAAGTTGAAAGAAAAATGACAACAGTTAAGAAGACCCTGCTCAATCAATAAAAAAAGAGGAGGGCGTACATTAATAAGTCTATGGATTTCGGTGGATTATTAGTTTTGACCACTCTTAACCATTTTTCATACTCTGTGGTGCAGCATTATTTTGGGCTTCATGGATGGCTAACGGGTGCTTTACTTTAGTAGAAATAGAGCCTTTTTCTTATTCAAGTAACGCAGCAGGTTAGTTCAAGAAGGATTTCTCCTATTTTTAACGAATAATAAATAATATACTAATAAGTTATCAAGATTAGGTGATATTAATAGAAGAGCAAATTAATTTTTATATGGACGACGAAACAAAAATAAGTATAATAACCAGGCTTCGGATAGCCGGTTGTGTATTCGCAGAAGAAGAGGCACGGTTGTTTTTCTCTGAGGCACAGTCGCCGGCCGAATTTGCCACCATGGTGGAACGGCGAATAAACGGTTTGCCCCTTGAACACGTCTTAGGGTGGGCTGAATTTTGCGGTATCCGGATAGCGGTGGACCCGGGGGTCTTCGTACCCCGCCGTCGCACTGAGTTTTTAGTCCGCCAAGCAGCAGCTCTCGTAACACAAGGCGCCATTGTGGTTGACCTGTGCTGTGGCACAGGCGCAGTGGGCTCAGCACTGGCCGTAACTATGGAAGGAATCGAGTTGTACGCCGCCGACATTGATCCAGCAGCGGTGCGGTGCGCCCGCCGAAACGTAACTTCCGTCGAGGGTCACGTGTATGAAGGAGACCTCTATGAGCCACTGCCATCCACAATACGGGGTCGTGTCAACGTCCTGGTCGCAAACGCACCCTACGTCCCTACCGAAGCGATCGTACTGTTACCCCAGGAGGCCCGCATACATGAGGCACGGGTGGCACTCGATGGGGGAGCGGACGGGCTTGACGTCCAGCGACGGGTGGCGGCTGAGGCAACACTCTGGCTTGCACCGGGCGGTCATCTGTTGGTTGAGACTAGCGAGCGACAGGCACAGTTGACAGTCGAGATTTTTATTCAAAACGGGCTAATAACACAGGTGGCATATTACGACGAACTTGACGCTACTGTCGTCATTGGAACCAGGCCCAACGTCTAGAGCTCTATAGAACAAAAGAAAACCACTCCTCGCCTGAAGCAAAAGAGTGGTTCTCGTAAGAAAAACTAAATATAGACAACCACCACCTTTACGGTAGAAGTTGCATTTGAGGAGTGTTATGCGACACTTCTCATTTTATATTAATCACTAAAAAAAATCCGGGCGAAGCTTATGCAAGAATGTAGGCATCCTAGCACATCCCAATTCACCTAGTTAGTCATTATTACTCGGAAATGCAAATGTTGAATGGGATTCGCTATTTTCTTCAAACCACTTCTCTGAAATTGTTTTTGCTTTTGTGAAGAAGCGGACTTGGTCTGGTCCAAACATATGACCCTCGCCGAATTTCGAGCGTTTCCAGCCGCCAAAGTTATGATAGCCGACTGGGATTGGAATTGGCACATTTACACCAACCATGCCGACTTCTATTTCAGTGGTGAACTTGCGAGCGGCAGCACCATTATTTGTGAAGATTGTAACCCCGTTACCTAGCTCATGCGCATTGATTAATTCGATGGCTTCCTCTAATGAATCAACACGAACCACATTACGAGCTGGTCCAAATACTTCTTGCTCATAAATCTCCATACCTGGTTTGACATTGTCTAATAGCGTAGGGCCTAAGTAGAATCCATTTGAGTTTTCCGCGATGTCTGGGTTGCGACCATCGCATACTAACGTAGCTCCTTCTTCTAAGCTGCGGTCGATAAAACCAATGATTGTTTCCTTGGATTGCTTTGTAATAACGGGTCCAAAATCAACTTCTGGATCTGTATATGGACCTACTTTTAATTTTGATATTTTATCAGCTAGTACTTTTACAAGGTTATTCGCTGTCTCTTCGCCAACCGGAATGATTGTTGAAATGGCCATGCAACGTTGGGAAGCAGACCCATAAGCAGCTCCCAAAAATGCGTTTGCGACTTGTTCTAAGTCAGCATCAGGCATGACAACCATATTGTTTTTACCGCCACCTAATGCTGTGACGCGTTTCCCATGTTTGGAACCTGTTGCATAGATATAATCAGCTACTGGTGTTGAACCAACAAACGAAATGGCTTCAACAGTTGGATTTTCTAGTAATTCATTGACAGTTTCCTTGTCGCCATTGATGACTGTCCAAACACCATCTGGTAAACCAGCTTCTTTCCACAGTTCCGATAAAAATAGTGCTGAGCAAGGTACGCGCTCGGATGGCTTTAAAATAACGGAATTGCCGACTGCTACTGCCATACTTGTAATAGCAAGTGGCACCATCACAGGGAAGTTAAAAGGGGAAATCGCTGCAACAACGCCAAGTGGTGCTTTAGTTGAGTAAGCATTGATATGCCCACCAACATTTACAGAGTACTCGCCTTTTAGGAGGTGAGGGGCATTGATGGCTAAGTCAACAGACTCTAATCCCCGCGTGATTTCACCCCTAGCGTCTTCAATTGTTTTTCCACTTTCTGTACAAATCATGTCGATTAATTCATCTATATTTTCTGTCATCAATTGACGGAACTTCAAGACAATTTCAGCGCGTTTACCAACGGATAGTGCACGCCATGCTGGAAATGCGGCTTTAGCTGTTGCAATTGCGTGTTGTACTTCTTCTTTAGTGGCGATAGGTACACGTGCAATGACTGACCCTGAGCTTGGGTTGAAGACATCTAAGAATTGACCACTCTTTCCAGGAGTGATTTCCCCATTGATGAAATGCCCCAGTTCTTTTACTTCTGTATTGGTTACCATAAAATTAATTTCCTCCTTTGTTTTCGGCTCTATTAAATTCCATTATTGTTTTTAGCGAAAATGGTTGCGCTTTCCGAGGGCAGTAGCTGAGCCAACTCGTCGCTACGCTCCTGTGGGGGGGCTTTGCTATACTGCTATTCCCACAGGAATCAACGCCATTTTCGCATAACAAGTTAACAGCTATAACATAGCCTAGTAATATTGTTTACGGCTGTTGTAAAAGTTCGTTTAAAGCGTTCGTGAATTTTTCTACGATGAAATCCTTTTCTTCCAACGAGATAATAAGTGGTGGTGAAAGTGTGAGAACATTGTTAAAGCCTGCAACAGTTACACCATTTTTTCCGATGATGAGACCCCGATCTTTACATAATCCAATCACTTTATTGACAGCAGCTACGTCGAGTGGGGCTTTACTGTTTTTGTCGCTCACAAGCTCAATGCCGAGTAGTAAGCCTTTACCTCGGATATTACCTACGTTTGGATGGTCTTTTAAACGTTCTTGTAACTCTGCGAGGATGATCGCGCCCATTTCTTCAGAACGTGCAAATAAGTTTTCATTTTCCATGATTTCAATATTTTTAAGGGCAACTGCACAAGCCGCTGGAGAACCACCAAATGTATTTACATGGCGGAAGAAGTCGTACTCCTCGCTACCTGCGAATGCCTCATAAATTTCACGTCGTACAGCTGTTGCAGATAGGGGCATATAAGCGCTTGTTAAACCTTTTGCCATTGTCACAATATCTGGCTGAATGCCATAGTTTTGGAAGCCAAATGCTTTGCCTGTACGTCCGAAGCCACAAATTACTTCGTCAACAATAAGAAGGGCACCATGTTTTTCACAAACAGCTTTCACCCCACGTAAATAATCTTCATGTGGCATAATCACGCCGCCGCCGGTAATAATGGGCTCCAGGATAACGCCCGCGATCGTATCGGAAAACTCCCACGTCATGACATTATCGATAGCCTGAACAGACGGTAGGGCAGAGGGTTCTGTAATATGGTCTTCATTTGCACGGTAAGCATCAGGTGGTGCGACATGAATAAAGCCAGGTGCTAACGGTTCGTATTTGTATTTGCGCTGTGCTTGACCTGTTGCTGCTAATGAACCCATCGTACTACCGTGGTAGGCACGATACCGAGAGATAAATTTGGTGCGTCCTGTGTGTCCTTTTTGCTGATGATATTGGCGAGCGATTTTAAATGCTGCTTCGTTCGCCTCTGAACCGCTATTCGAGAAAAATACAACGTAATCGTCACCTAATACCTCGCTAATTTTTTCACTCAATTGAATGGCAGGGATGTGACCAACTGATAGCGGTGTATATGTGTTTTCAAGTAATTGGTCGTAAGCAACTTTGGCGATTTCTTCTCGCCCATACCCAACGTTTACACACCATAAACCAGCCATGGCATCTAAGTAACGCTTTCCATCGATGTCAGTGATCCATGCCCCTTTTGATTTTTCTACGATCATTGTGGCACTTGGATTGTACGGCTTCATCGAATGCCAAACATACTGTTGATCTTTTACTTGCCAATTTTGACCTGTTAAATTCGTCATCGAAAATCACTCCTTTGCTATAAATTTATTATTAAATTTTTGGGAAAATTAAGCATTGTACAAAATGTAAAACAAATGGAATACCACTTTTTACATAAAGGTAAGATTAAGGAGAGGAAGATCATTCAGTTGCCACTAACATCAATTCGAGTGCTAATCGTTTTTCTGGTTTCATAAAATCATGACCAAGCAGTTGTTCGATTTTTTCCAAGCGATGGTACAATGTTTGTCTAACGATAAAGAGACGTTCAGAAGTTTCTTTTTTAAGCCCATTTGTTTGCAAATACACTTTTAAAGTTTCGACTAAATTGCTGTTATGTTTTTGATCATATTTGATGAGTGGATCGATATATTCTGCCACCATCTCCATAATGGCAGGGTTTTTTTGTAATTGAAAAATTAAATGATAGAGGTGTAAATCTTCGTAGAAATACGAAAGATCTTGCGATTTCCATCGGATTTGCAAAGTGTCTTTGGCTGTAGTGAAGCTATTTTTAACATTTTGTAAATTAGTAACGTATTTGCCAACTGCGAGTGAAATTTTGAGCTTAGCATATTTTTTATTATTATCGTGTATCCGTTCAATGGCTTGTTCGATACGATGCTTATATGGCTCTCGCTCACGTAGATTCGCTAAAATGAAGATAAGTTGGTGATTTTTTTCTACTATAAAAGGAAAAAAACCAAACTTCTCAAACACATTTCGTGTAAATAACTTATAGTACGTTAAATCACTATTTTTGCTTTTTTGGATATGATGGATCATGACAATCCAATGATTCGTAGTGGTAGTTGCATGATGCTCTTGTATGAAATGCGTCAACTCTTCAATATTGGATACACCATTCAACCATTTCTCTAAAATATCACGATCCTCTAAACCTTTTTTCTCTTCTATATATAAATCTCGCAATAAATATTGAGATAGTGCAATAACAGTACGATCCAAAATAAGGGCATCGTATTCATTGATGACACGCAGCGGAGAAAACAAACAAACCTCACCGTAGCGTTGATTGAGGATATTGACATCACAACTGATTAAATGTTTTTCTTTATATTCGACGTTCGATTGCTTTTGCATCATTTCATACTTGTCTTGATGAATATTTGGGATGAAAATCGATCTTTGTCCGTTGAAAGTAAAGATGACCTGCAAGCCTAGATGTTTATATAAATGCATTAAAATTTGCTCGTAGTTGTTGGCAGTGAGTGTGTATTTATTAATAAGTTGTGCATAATCTTCGAGGTTTTTAACGATTTCATATTGTTGATTGATGAGAGTGCTGTGTATTTCTTGTGTGATTTCGACAAAAGCGACTTCCTCTTGAAAAATGATGAGAGGGAAATGATAGTCTGTAGCCAATTGCTGTACTAAATCAGGGATAGTTTGAATGGAGCTACCCAGCTCTATGCATAATCCAGAAGCTTTTGATGCAATTAATTGGTGAATAAATTGTTTAAAGTCATCAACATTGTTTTTTAAATGAATACCGGTCGTTAATATTAATTCATTGCCTTTTAAAAGCTTCGTAGCATCCATATTTTCGACGATATGTACCCATTTGATGATATTTTGTTGTCCATTTGCACCTGCAATCAGCTTAGCGCTACTGAATAACTTTTTCGTAAGTACATCTGCTACCGTGAGTGAAAAACCATTCATACTTTCCTCCTCCTAGAATTCTATGTGGATCGCTTCGCGCTCTGGCGTTCGCTTTCCGCGGGCGAAGCGCTGAGCCTCCTCGTCGCTACGCTCCTGCGGGGTCTCATCACTCCGCTTTCCCGCAGGAGTCTCACGCCGCCGCGCTAAATCCTTTCATAGTAAAGGAATGCATATGCAAAAATTTACTATAAAAAAATTCTAATTTAGAGTTTTTCAGTGCCCTCTCTCTGATCCCCTAGAAGTTGCCGCCTTCTACTCCAATCAACTAGACTCTTAATTTAAATTAAGTTTTATTACTTTACGAGATGGTTAAAGGAGGTGAGTTATATAATTTTGTAATAGATAGATTGTAGTTTTATCAGGCGTGTTGATTAGATACACTGTAGGTGATGAGAATCGAGAAAAAATCGTTTTTTTATTAATTTCCCCTTGAAAATAGTATTCACTAAGTTGATGGGAACGAAGGACTGTGTGACTCCAGCGGGAATAGCGCGAGCCGAAGACCCCACAGGCTTTCGCTAGCAAGTCATGGAGGCTGAGGCCGTGCCCGCAGGAAAGCGCGCAGTCCGAAGTGGACATCAACGATTTTCAAAGGTTAATCAACACACTTGTTGTTTAATATGATTCTGTAAGGATTTTTAGAATAACATATTTTAATTGAATTTTCTGATTTATTAGGTAGTGAAAATTCAAACTTCAATTATTGATGCGTTAATACATCCTCTATTAAAAAGGCCATGTAAAGATTTGTTTTTGTAAAGGGGTTACTTAGGTCCATATCTAATAGCATTTCTATTTTTTTGATTTTATAAAGGACCGTGTTGCGGTGGATAAATTGTCGTTCGCTAATTTTACTCGTGCTGCCGTTTTCTTCGAGAAAAATACGTAAAAACGATAAATAATCCGTGTTATGCAATTCATCATATCGATGGAGTTGTCCAAGTATATCTTGGCTGAATGATTCGATCAATGTCCGATTTTGCACACCCATAATAATTTTATATGCACCAATTTCTTTGTATTTGTATAAGAAGCGGTTGTTATGCAGTTGCGCTAATTGAATGACAGTGAGCGATTCATCGTAACTTTTTCGGATGTTTTCATAGTCCTTGTGAAAATTACCCTTGCCAATAATTACATTTAAGCTGCTATTTTTCTGTGTGATTTTTTCGTAAATTTCTTCAACTGTTTTTGAGAAGGGGATATTTGGTGTTTGTGCTCGGTCGATTAGGAAGATGAGGTGATTTTTATACTTTAATCTTAAAAAGCGTTTATATCTGTTTTGGAATGCGAATTGAATCATAACCTCATAGCGGTCAATCCTGCTTTGTGCATCTGTTGTTGTGCAAGTGATGATGGCTAATTCAGAGCCTGGTGGGAATCCGAGTTGTGTTAAGTTTTGTTTAATAGATTCAGCGTGTTGTTTGTAGTGAAACAGTAAGTTGTAAAGCACCTTATCTTCAGTAGATTGTTCTTGCTGGTGAGTGGCGATAAATTGAAATGTTGTTTTTAGAAGATCGGCGACACGACGATCCCAAGGCATTTGAAAAATTGGAAAGTCATGCTCATTTGCAAATTTAATGACCGATTCAGGAATGTCAGGAATGTAAGGCCCTGTATTAACGATAAAACCTGCTACTTTTTTTGTGTACGCTAGTTTAACTAGTTGTTCTAAGGATGAATTTTGGTGTGAAAAATTAATGCCTGTTGTCACGACTAATTCATTAGGTCGGCAAAACATGATTAAATCAATGCTTTCTACTACGTTAATACCTGTAACTTTTCGATACATACCACTTTGTCCAGCTACTAATGTCAGCATAGGGAATAGAGCCCCCTCTACGATTTTGCGAATCGTCCCCATAACAACCCTCCCTTATTATGCAAATAATTTACCATAAATAATGTGCACTTGCACATTTTTTTTTAGTTTCCTATCCATATCTTGTAAATCTTTTCTATTTTAGAATTTTAATAATAAACACCTTTTTAGTAATTGTGAAAGAGAGGACTGGCATATGTATAAATGTAATAGTAGTCGTTTGCAAGAGTCAATTGAGCAATTTAGTCAATTTGGAGCTACCGCAAATGGTGGTGTAACGCGTTTGTCTCTTTCGAAAGAAGATATATTAGCGAGAGACTATTTTTGTGAAGTATGTAAAGAGTTAGGCATGGAGATTAAAGTAGACGACATGGCGAATATCTATGCGATTCTACCAGGAAAAAAAGATTGCCCACCAATTGTAATGGGATCACATTTAGATTCTGTTGAAAAAGGTGGGAGGTTTGATGGCGTCTTAGGTGTTTTAACCGCAATAGAGGCTGTAAGAACGATTAAGGAAAATGACATTGAACTAGACATCCCATTAATGATTGTGAATTTTACGAATGAAGAAGGTGCTCGTTTTGACCCCGCGATGATGAGTTCTGGTGTAGTTGCTTCAAAATTTAGTAAAGACAAAATGATACAGTCTACTGATAAAAATGGCATCACTTTTAATGAGGCGCTTCAAGCTAGTGGTTATGTGGGGGAGAAAGAAAACCGTTTAACAGAAGCCCTCGCATACATTGAACTGCATATTGAACAAGGACCAGTATTAGAAGCGAAGCAACAAGAAATTGGTGTTGTCGAAGGCGTTTTAGGAATGGTTTGTTATGAAATTACGGTTACAGGTGAGTCAGACCACGCTGGAACAACGCCGATGTCGATGCGTAAAGATCCGTTGATTGTAGCGTCTCGCATCATTTCGTATTTACATGAGCATCTTGGGAAAATCGACGAACAACTTGTTTATACATTTGGACGTATGAATGTTTCGCCTAATATTCATACAGTAATTCCAAACAAAGTTGCACTTACCATTGATTCTCGTCATCAAGATCCAGAAGTAATGCGAAAAGTAGAAGAAATTCTAAAAAGCTTACCGTCAGAGGAAAATGGTTGCTTCGTCCATACAGTCAAGTTATGGGGACGTGATACTGTGTTTTTTGATGTATCTATTTGCAATGAAATAGAAAAATCTTGTCAGGACTTTGGCTACTCAAGCCACCGAATGTTCAGCGGGGCCGGTCATGATGCGCAGTATATCGCGAGTTTTATCCCTTCTGCAATGATATTTGTCCCGAGTATTAAAGGGAAAAGTCATTGCGAGGAAGAGGTGACGACATTTGAGGACTGTGCGAAAGGTGCAGATGTTTTACTTGAAACCGTGCTGACGCTGCAAACAAAGTTCGTAATGGGAGAGACATTTACTTTACATTAAATTTTTTAACAGGTGACTTCTTACTTTAATAGTAAAGTTGAAAATTGATTAATCAACACCCCAGTTTTTTTATGATTAAATTTATCAAGTGAAGGGTGAGGGGTATAGTGAAAAAAATTATTACAGGTGGACTAGTTGCTACGGCTTCAGATGTGTATGAGGCAGATATTTTAATAGAAAATGGAAAAATTGTTCAAATTGGCAAGGATTTATCAGCCGAAGGAGCAGAAATTATTGATGCAACGGGCAAGTACGTCATGCCAGGAGGAATTGATCCCCACACGCATTTAGATATGCCATTTAACAACACAGTGACAGATGATGATTGGAAGTCTGGCACGATTGCAGCTGCATTTGGTGGTACGACGACTATTTTAGACTTTTGCTTATCTGCAGGTGAAGAGAAGCTTTCAGCAGCGGTGGAAAAATGGCATGAAAAAGCAAAGGGCAACTCGGCTATTGACTATGGTTTCCATTTAATGATTGGTGATTTAACGCCTGAGACAGAGGCGGAATTACCGTTATTACTAGAGCAAGAAGGCATAACGTCCGTGAAGGTATTCATGGCTTACGCGAAAGAATTCCAAGCGACAGACCGCACGCTTTTCAAAGCATTTAAAATTGCGAAAGACTTAGGTGCTGTCGTGATGGTGCACTGTGAAAATGGCTCAGTCATCGATGAACTAGTAGAGGAAGCGAAACGTGCTGGTCATACAGAGCCGATTTATCATGCACTGACTCGTCCGGCAGAATTAGAAGGCGAAGCGACAAAACGAGCTATTGAATTAGCACATATCGCAGGTGCCAAACTTTATGTTGTCCATGTTACTTGTAAAGAAGCAGTCGATGAAATTATTGCAGCGCGTGAGAAGGGGTATGAGGTATACGGGGAAACATGTCCACCATATTTAACGCTCGATCAATCTGCTTTAGCACAGCCAGGCTTTGAAGGTGCTAAATATGTTTGGTCACCACCACTTCGTCCTAAGTACCATCAAGAGCATTTATGGAATGCCTTAAAAGCGAAGCAACTGCAAACAATTGGCTCAGATCAATGTTCATTTAGCTTTAATGGGAAGAAGCAATTAGGTATAAATGATTTCTCTAAAATCCCAAATGGTGGACCATTTATTGAAGACCGCTTTGGTATTTTATATTCAGAAGGCGTAGCAAAAGGGAAAATTTCAATCAATGAATTCGTCGATATGATTTCAACAAGTGCTGCAAAGATTTTCGGTTTATACCCACAAAAAGGAACGATTGCAATTGGTTCTGATGCAGATATCGTGATTTTCGATCCTTCGGTAAAACGTGAAATTTCAGCGAACACACATCACATGAATGTCGATTATAACGCTTATGAAGGCTGGGAAGTGACAGGGGAGCCGGTCAGCGTACTATTGCGCGGCGAGTATGTCATTAAGAATAAAGAGTTCGTAGGGGTATTAGGCAGTGGACAATATATAAAACGCGTACTAAAACCAACTGTTACAGATACGATTAAGGTTTAACTAGAAATAAACACATGAGGGGGATGTGGAAATGGATTCAATGACTTCGCAGCTTCAACGAAATTTTGTTGAATTGACAAATAGGATGACAAAAAATGAAGCGCTAGAAGAGGCAAATCGCTGCCTCTATTGCTACGATGCACCTTGTATTAAAGCCTGTCCAACGAGTATTCAAATCCCAAATTTCATAAAAAAAATTGCATCTGGTAATATGAAAGGCTCAGCTACGACTATATTAGAAGCAAACCCGATAGGCGCAAGCTGTGCGAGAGTTTGTCCGACAGAGGAGTTGTGTGAAGGGGCATGTGTGTTAAACGCTTCCACAAAACCAATTAAAATAGGTCACTTGCAACGTTACGCAACTGATTGGGCGATGGAATCGGATGCCCAGCTATTTAATAAAGGCCAAAGCAATGGACAAAAAGTAGCGATTATTGGCGCTGGTCCTGCCGGGTTATCAGCAGCACGTGAGCTTAGTCGTTTTGGATTCAGTGTCACAATCTATGAAGCTGAATCGAAAGCAGGTGGTCTAGGAAGCTATGGTATCGTGTCATTCCGTTTGCCGAACGAAGTAGTGGATTGGGAAGTTGAGCAAATTGCAAAGCTTGGCGTAGACATTAAAACGAATACAACAGTAGGCATTGATATTTCTGCCGAGGCAATTTTAGAGCAATACGACAGCGTTATTTTGGCGGTTGGCATGGGGGCAGTGCCGAATCTTAGAATTGAAGGGGAGGAACTAGCTGGGGTCCATGATGCAATCGAGTTTGTAAAGCAAACAAAAATGGGAGCGCTTACAAAAAACTTGGTCGGAAAGCGCGTTGCTGTTATCGGTGCTGGGAATACAGCAATCGATGGTGCTACATGCGCTGTTCGACTAGGTGCTGAAAATGTGAAAATTCTTTATAGAAGAACACAAAAAGAAATGACAGCGTACAAATTCGAATATGAATTTGCCAAGCAAGATGGTGTGGAGTTTAATTGGCTGACAGCTCCCCAAAAAATTATCGGTGACGAAGCAGGCCAAGTCGTAGGAATTGAATGCGTCAAAATGAAACTCGGGGAGGTGGGTGCAGACGGCAGACAAAGACCTGAAGTGGTTGATGGATCCAATTTTATCATTAAAGTAGATGCAGTGATTAAAGCCATTGGTCAAACACGCTTTGTATCATTAATTGAAGCGTTTGGCTTAAAGCATACTGACGGTGTAGTTGATATTGATGAAACGACAATGCAAACCTCGAATAAGAAAGTTTTTGCATGTGGAGATGTCGTATTCGGCAACGGTCAAGGAGAAGCGATGGTTGTAACAGCGGCACAGCAAGGGAAAGACGTAGCACAAATGATTCATAATCGATTGAAAAAACCTAGTGAACTTGCGTAGGGGGGACAGGGCATGGCAGACTTACGAATTGACTTAGCAGGCATTAAATCACCAAATCCATTTTGGCTAGCATCAGCACCACCGACTAATTCAGGTTATCAAGTACAACGTGCATTTGAAGCGGGATGGGGTGGAGCTGTATGGAAAACATTGGGTGAACCGATTTTAAATGTTTCTTCACGTTTTGCGGCGGTGAGTTATAACGGGCAGCGAGTAGCAGGCTTTAATAATATTGAACTAATTACGGATCGTCCGTTAGAGGTCAATTTACAAGAAATTTATGAAACGAAAAAAAGATTTCCAAACCATGCCATTATCGTTTCTTTGATGGTTGAGCCAAAGCAGGAAAAGTGGCATGAGATTGTAAAAAAAGTAGAAGATGTGGGGGTTGATGGTCTTGAGCTTAACTTTGGTTGTCCACATGGGATGGCAGAACGAGGAATGGGTTCTGCCTCTGGTCAAGTCCCTGAATTGGTTGAAAAGCAAACGTACTGGGTGAAAGAAGTTGCACGCACGCCAGTAATTGTAAAGCTAACGCCGAATATAACAGACATTACGGTAACAGCAGAAGCAGCAACACGAGGTGGAGCAGATGCCATCAGTATGATTAATACGATTAACAGCTTAGCAGGGGTGGATTTGGATACATGGAATACGGTTCCGCACGTTGGTGGTAAAGGTGCTCATGGTGGTTATTGTGGCCCAGCTGTCAAACCAATCGCGCTCAATATGGTAGCAGAGTGTGCACGTAATCCATCCATCAATGTGCCAATATCAGGCATCGGAGGTATTTCAAACTGGCAAGACGCTGCGGAGTTTATGTTGATGGGTGCAACCGGCGTGCAGGTTTGTACAGCAGCGATGCACCATGGATTCAGTATTGTAGAGGACATGATTGATGGACTTAATAACTATTTAGATGATAAAGGCATTGCATCTGTGATGGATTTAGTCGGCAGGACGGTACCACGTTATTCTGACTGGGGTAACTTAGACTTAAACTACAAAATTGTCGCTGAAATTAATAATGATGTTTGCATTAACTGTAATAAGTGTCATATCGCTTGTGAAGATACGTCACATCAATGTATAGATCTGTATACAGAGAGTGGTCGTCCGATGCTAAAGGTTCGTGAACAAGATTGTGTAGGGTGTAATTTATGCTCAATTGTGTGCCCTGTAGATGGCGCGATTACAATGGTTGAAAGAAAATCAGCTATTGCACCCATGACTTGGAATGAACGCCAATCACTGATAAGCAATCTTGCTAAGTAAAAGAAAAGCGCTCAATGATTTGATGAGTAACTGAAATTCAACTTTATTCAGTAGATGTCATGATGTCAACTGTATGGAGAGAAGGCTTAAGTGGATGTCACGGAAAATGAAAAATAAAAAGGAGAGACATGTATGGGAAATAACGGGAATTATTTAAAATCCCCAGATTTACTTCCTGTGACACATCAACAAAGAAACATCGGAGCATTTGGTTTTGCGGTAATTTGGATAGGGATGGCGATTGTATTAGCTGCATTTGCAATTGGCGGGTCGGCTATTATGAGTCTACCATTGCCCATGGTTATTTTAGCCACGTTAATCGGTTCTTGTTTAATCGGCGTGTTTATGACGTTAATTGGGGATATTGGCATCGAGCACGGCTTATCGTTCCCAGTATATATGCGCGCTCCATTCGGTATATTTGGAACGCATATCCCGTCACTTGTTCGTGGCGTAACGGCAGCATGTTGGTTCGGGCTTAACACCTATTTTGGCGCAATGGCGATTAACGGCATTTTAAATTTACTATTCGGATTTAATAATTGGTTTTTATGCTTCCTTGTCTTTGCCGCTTTACAGTTATTTAATACATCATTAGGCATAAAGTCGATTGAAAGATTTGCAGATTTAGCAGCGCCAATAATTATTTTAATTTCGTGCTGGATGTATATTACGCTTGCAGATAATGCAACGTCACAAGGAAAAGAAATTTGGACTTGGGTAGAATCACCGACAACAGGTGTAGCGGCCTTTACAGCATTCATGGTAGTGATCATGGCAAACATGGGATTCTGGGCTACGTTAGCGGCCGACATGCCATCACTATCACGTTTCTTTAAAGCGCCAAAAAATGAGCGCAACTGGTTTAAACGCAATAAAACACAGCTAGTTGGTTCTATTATCGTAATGCCCATTACGAATACTTTTATGGTGACAATTGGTGCAGTTTGTTATATGGCCGTGTCATCTGCTGATCCGATCAACGCATTACAACAAAGTGCAAGTGGCATTGTATTAGGAATTTTATTGTTGATGATTGTGTTAGCACAGTGGTCTACAAATACTTCAGCAAACGTCATTCCCGCGGCAACCATTTTCTCGAACATCGGTGGACCAAAAGTGCCGTTTTGGGTTGGTGTTGTTATTGCAGGAATTATTGGCGTTATAGCACAGCCATGGAGCTTGTTTGACGTCTTAGTAAATGCACTGTTAATCATTGGCGGTATATTAACTGCAATTGTAGGTATTTTATTTGCTGATTATTATTTAATCCGTAAACGCCGCGTGAATGTAAAAGATCTTTACGAGCTAGATGGGCAATTTAAATACATGCATGGCTTTAACTTTGCAGGTTTAATCGCTTGGGTTGTCGGAGGTGCAATAGCTAATATGTTCCCGACTTATTCTTCATTAATTGGTTTCTTCGTGGGGGCGCTCGTATACTTTGTGTTAGCGAAATATTGGTGGTTCAAAAAGTACCCTCAAGCTGAACTAATTGATCCGAGTGATGAAAAGTATTTAGGCATTACAGCTGGTCATAATTTGGATTGAATTTTTGGTCAAAAACCCGTACTCGTGCCTCCAATTGTAACAGCAGAAGTGGACCCACTATTTGAAATAAAAGACGAGGAATGAAGCAAAAAAGCGAGGTGATTGTATGTCGGATTACTTACAAAGTATAAGTGAAATAAAAAAAGTAGATGATTATTTAGACAGTGGCTTTAAAATTCAATACGCATATGAAAATTTAAGTGGTATGTTTGTAGAGTTTACAAGTCAGGAGGAAGTTGTTCATTTGCAGATTCTTACAGCAGATGCGCGTAAATATTTTTCGGCAAAGCTACAAGAACAAATTTTCTTGCAATGAATGACAGAAATAAAGGTGAAGAAAAGCAATTTGCTTTTCTTCACTATTTTTATGTTACTAGGTGCTTTTATCGTTAAAGCACCGTCAACCAATACATATGGAGGTAAGTTGCTGAGTTTACATGGAGGAATTAATAATCTATAGGAAAGGGCTATATGAGTATATACAAAACACAATCTGGAAGAGAAATGTCTTTAAAGCTTTATGATACTCAATTGAAGAAATTGGATTATTCATATAAGGATGTTTACGTGCATACTCGTTTTGGAAGAACACATATCATTGAAACTGCCAATCTATCGGGTGAACCATTGCTAGTATTTCATGGCGGAAATAGTACGTCTGCCTATAATTTACTAATGTATAGATTCCTGCTTAAGAATTTTCACATCTATGCGGTTGATATTATTGGCCACCCTGGAAAAAGTGATGAAGTGAGTCTCTCTCCTAGAAATTATGATTATGGGAAGTTGGCAAATGACGTTATTACAGGACTTGGATTTGATAAAATAGCTTGTTTTGGGGTTTCGTTTGGAGGCGGAGTTTTGGCAAAACTGATGTGTACGGCACCGGAAAAAATAAAAAAATCCGTATTAATTGTGCCATCAGGTATTAATAACGCCTTTCCAATCAGTACTGTAAAAATGATGATTCCTCTACTCAAATATAAACTAACAAAGAAAGAAAAATATATAAAAGAAACAGCTTCATTTATAGCTATTAACGAAGAAATTCTTGATAAAGATACTTTGGATATGGTGAAAGATAGCTTTGATTATGTAAAAACAAAAGTAGGGATGCCATCCAATGTGAGTGAACAATTAATGCAACAGTGTAAAGCTCCGACACTTATTATGGCAGGAGAAAAAGATTGTTTATTTCCAGCGAAAAAAGTAATACCAAGAGCAAAAAGAATCATACCAAATAGAACGACTCATATGCTAAAAGGGTGCGGACACATTCATATGATGCCAAAGCGTGAAAAGAAAATGATCGTTGATTTCTTAAATGTTTAGTAACTTATAAAGTTATAGAACGGAGTGCGATTGTTCAATTAGAGCAGTCGCTTCTTATGCTAACGAAGCAGTTTAGTTGAATAAGGATGTAATTTAAATTTGTTAATATGTGGTAGAATGGTGATTATTAAATGATAGGAAGGAACAATTTAGAGTGAAAATAGAGTGCACACGATTTCGAGTGAAACAAGGTAAAACAGAAAAAGTAAATGAATGGTTAGGCTTCTTAAATGAACATATGGAAGATGTATTAGTAACTCTTGAAGGCGAGAAAATGTACGTAGAAACCATTTTCCGAGAAGTTTTAAATGGAGAAGAATATTTATATTGGTATTCTGTTCAAGGTACAGGTGGAAATGAGGTTGATGAATCCGAACATTGGATTGATAAACAACACCTTGCATATTGGAGTGAATGTATTGATGACACATATAAACCAGTTGATTTACAAACTGAAGTAGTGATGATTCTTGATAAAGTTCGAGATTCTATGAAGTAAGATATTAAAGTAATATGGTTTTACTTTAAAAGCAATGAGCTGTTTTAGACAGCTCATTTTTATTAAACTAACGCAGCAGTTTAGTTTAAATCGGATAATTCACTTAATATTGGAAATTCCATTCATGTCAAACGTAAAGTAAAGGGACTATGTCAGTTCAATGAGATACATATAAAAAAATAATTATTAAAGGGGGAAATAAAACGGGGATTTATATGGTAATATTACCAATGATTAGTATACTAATAGGTTTGTATTTAGTATGTCTGGGACTATGGGAATTAAGAGTTGGTTTAGATAGAAAAAGATTTATAACCTTCTCGTTTACTGGGCTATTTTTGATCTTTATATTACCCGTTATCTTTGGGTTTCAATTGATTATTAATAACTTTCAATAAAAATTTTTCCGCTTATTGAACCAAGGAAAGTATTAGAAAAGATCAATGATCTGCATAGACGGCTCTTTATCCTTATTCAACTAACGCAGCAGTTTAGTTCAATAACCATAAATGAAACTTTAATTGGAAATTAACGAATTTTATGAAAAAGGGGAATACTTGTGAGATTAAAATACTTTTTCTTTTCTTTAATAGCTATTGCTTTTTTATCGGGTTGCTCCAACGATTCATCAGCTATTATTAACAATTCATCAGCAGAATGGGCTTTTAAATTTGTCGTTTGGGATGGTTATATTTATCGATTAAGTGATGAATATGTAGAAGATGTAGTTGAAGAAATCGGTGAAGTAACAAACCATTCAGTTATAGAGGACACGTACTCTGGAAACTTCTCGAATGTGTATGAAAAAGGTACAAAATATTGCGCTATGCAAGGAATAAGCACAGAAGAAGCAATTGCTATTGAAGAAGAAGAAGGTAAGTATAGAAAAGCGATTAGGGATGAAAAGTATGGAGAAAAATAACTATTATTTTTTACTAACGAGTGCTTTTGTGAAAGATCATTGAGTTGTTACTTCAGTACATTAATACCTTTTTCATCCTCAAGTAATGGGCAGGTTAGTTGAACAAGGAATTCGATTTATTTTAATCGCTGGAATAAGAATATTGGAATACTTTGTTAAGCTTTTAAAAAAAGGATATAGAAAGGACTGATTTTTAAATGGATATTAGAAAACCTAATGATTCTGAACTTGAAAAGGTAATTTTACTTTCTCCACAAGCTTTATTTGATGGCACAATGGGTGAAGTAAAACCTTACGAAAAAATCAAACGTCTTATTGAACCATTACTGGAAAAGGGAAGCTATTATTTAATAGCAACAGAGAACGAAAAATTAATGGGCTGGATTCTTGTAGGTGCAGGTAAAGACCAATTTACTGACAAGATGAATGGATTTATTTATGAACTGTTTGTTATAGAAGAATTTAGAGGGAATGGAGTTTCTAAACAGTTAATGAGAACTGCATTTGACCATCTAAGACAGGATGGATATTCTGAAGTTCGACTTAGTGCGTTTGCAGGGAATCCAGCTATAAAACTTTACGAAAAAATGGGCTTTAACATAAGAACAGTTTCTATGAGTTTGCCTTTATAAATAATTGACCTCTTGTTCAACTACCAAGGAAGAACGTAATTTTTCTTCCATATTTTGTGGTAAAGCAGGGCTTCATGGTTGCCTAACGGGGCAGGTTAGTGGAATAAGAAAGAAATTTTAGTGTATTAAGGAAATTAATAGAAAAATATAGTATTATTAAATAGTCTAAAAATTTTTTCTATTATTTCTAGGCAATAGTGTTAGAGGAGGCGTTCATTATGACAAACATAAGAATTTTTACTATGAAAGACGACATGGGGATAACGCCTAATTAACAAATTGTAAAGCGTTTTCCCGAATTTGAAAGGGGAAAATTATGAGTACAAAGCATGTGAAAATTGTAGAATTAAATACGGAAAACTGGTACGACTGTTGTGAATTAGAGGTATCAACAGAACAACAAGAATACATGGAGCCAAATGCTAGATCCATAGCTCAGTCAAAGTTTGAACCTTCACTAAAGCCATATGCTATATATGCTGAAGAAAAAATAGTTGGATTTTTAATGTACAATTCTGTTCAAGAAGAACTTGATGGTTATTGGGTATATAGAATAATGGTAGATAAGGAATTCCAAGGTAAGGGTATAGGTAAAGCGGCAACTAAATTAATGATTTCAGAAATGGCAAAATTACCAAATGCAAATAAAATTATTGTAGGTTATCATCCAGAAAATTTGGGAGCACATAATCTATACTCAAGTTTGGGATTTATTGATAATGGTGATAGGTTTGGTAAGGAAATGGCTGTTATTAAATATATCGAGTGATAAACCATCGATAGAATTATAAGTAAGACAATACGGGGCTGTCCAATAAGCCCATAAATTGAAGTAGGTGTAGAAAAACGAGTCTTTTTCTACACCTTTTTTTTGTAGGCAATTGATTGTAGTGGAAGACGGCGACTCCAGCGGGAATAGTATGAGCTGAAGGCCCCGCAGGAGCGAAAGCGACGAGGAGACTGAAGCCATGCCCGCGGAAAGCGTCCGTCTGGATCGGAAATCAATACATTGGAAGAGGACCATTTTTGGGTCCTCTGCATTTTGTCTAATCCGGTGGTTCACTTCAAGAAGCAGAAAAGACTTTTTTGTTAGACACATTCTAACAATTGGAGGTACAGTTCACTTAGGTGGATCTTTTTTCTTATTTAACTAAAGAGGCGGTAAAGTGTAAGATGACATTTAAAAAGGGGGAGATATGGCTTTTGGAACATTATGAAGCGGTTGTTAGACCTGAGAATAAGCGATTTTACAAAAAAATGGTTAAAGGGCTCCATAATAATTGGTTTGTTATTTGTTGCACTGGTAGGATATGGGGTTTATTGGGCTTTCTTTGATATGAATAGGTTACCGACAGGAGAATATCTGAAAGAAGAGTTATCACCTGATGGAAAATACACTTTAAAAGCATATGTTACAAATGGGGGTGCTACAACTTCAAATTCTGTTCGTGGTGAATTAGTATTTAATGATGAAGATAATAAAACCAAAAATATCTATTGGAACTATCGGGAAGATACTGCAAATATTACATGGACCGACAATAACACAGTGGTAATTAACGGACACTCGTTAGATATACCAAATGATAAATTCGATTTTAGAAATCAATAATAATGCCTTTTGATAATAGATATCTTGGCATTTTAAATGAGCCCAATTCTATGTGAATTTGGGCTCTATTTGTACGTTTATTTTTGAAGTTGTCAATATACCAGAAGGATTTAATAAAAATAGTTGTCTGATTTTTCCAATTAAGGTACAATAATAGTAAGAATATTTAAAGTATATTTGGATAGGAGTAAATTATGGAACTAAAAACAAGACTAAGAGAAATAAAAGAACAACCAGCAAATGCAAGCTTATTAAATAACTTAGATGGGTTATTAGAGGAGATGCTACAGAATATTGGGTCAACGGATTCGGAGCTAAGGGATAAGCTTATTTATTCAACTTTTGTTCAACTAATAATAAGAGGAAACCATTTGAACATACAACAACTTCATAGAATGATCCAAGTCTGTTTAGATGATCAGCATCTTTTTTATAAAATTGGAGAAAAAAATACAGATTCTGTTTTTACACGATCCTTTTCATCACTAGTAATTGACCTCATTTTAGAAAAGGATATGGAACTAAATTTCTTAGAAAAACATATTGCAAAGGAAGCATATAAAAAAACGATTCTTTACTTACAAAAAGAAGAGGATACTCGAGGGTTTGTAGAAGGCAAGGGGTGGGCTCATAGTATTGCTCATGGAGCTGATCTATTAACTTCCACCATAAAGCATTATTCATTTGAACTTGCTAACATAAAAGAATGTTTAGATACTATTGCAAATTGCATATCAAAAGATACGGTTTTTATCGATGATGAGGATGAAAGGATAATTTTTGCAATAGAAGCGCTTATTCAGAAAGGTTTGGAAGAAGATCAATTAAACACTTGGATTGACTCTTTCCATCTATTTTTAGAGGATCATTATGATAATAATGGTTTTTCATTAGATTATTTCAAATATAAATCTAATATAATGAACTTTTTGAAGTCACTTTATTTCAGATTATCTTATCTTAATAACGAGCAAAGTTCGCTTCAAGTTATAGAGGAAAATTTACAAAAAATGCACAAACGTGTTTATACGAATTGATGAAAGTATGAAGTTCCTGTTTTTCTATGAGAATAATGATACAAGTAGGAACCTTTTTTACATACGGTGCAGGATTTTTGAAGAAAAATTTAGAAGTTATTTCTAATATACAAATCAGAGGTGTAGATCAATGAATCCTCCTATTTCTGCCAAGCAAATAGATGTTGATTGGGATGGCCATATTATAAAGTTAAAATGGCATCCCTTCAAAATCTTAGACAAAAGTGAAGTTGCTACAAGTGTGCATAGTTTTTGCTTTAACCAAGATAAGGTCTTGTTAGTTCACGTAAAAGATCGAGGATATAATATTCCAGGTGGTCACATAGATTATAATGAAACTCCTGAAGATGCTTTGCATAGGGAAGTTTATGAAGAAGGTTATGTAGCGGGGAACATAAAGTATCTTGGCGCCATCGAAGTCAATCACACAGACAATCCTTCCTTTGTTCAGGATGGACCATATCCACTAGTAGGTTATCAATTATTTTATAGAATGGATATTGAAGAGTGTTTCCCATTTCTGAGAGAGAACGAGACTACTTCTCGTATTTGGGTAGAACCCGAAGAAGTTCCATATGTGATAAGCGACCATGAACTAATTTTGATAATCTTAAAAGAAGCTTTAAAACTGAATAATATATAAATGACATATTAAAATAGCACTCTAAATCTGTGAAGAAGGTGTACTTTTTACGGTTTTGGTATGATGATCATCAGTCGATCTAACATCATTGACAACTGCTTTAAAAACTGTAGGTTAGTAATTATGATCGTTACAAATCTCAAACTGTGCATGGAGACATGCACAGTTTTTTAATAATACCAACACCGTTATATAGGAAAGATAGACAGACCCCCTAAATGATTGATTTAGGGGGCCTTAAAGTACTTATTAAAGGATAAATGAAAAAACTAGAAGAGAAATTTTAACAATTAACTAAATCATTGACTGGTGTCGTTGTTTCGCTATCAATTGAATTATTGGGGCGATTTCCTAATAAATCACAAGGTTTACCAATCAGTTCAATCGATCCATCTTTTAACTTTACAATACGATCAGCTAGTGCATGTGCATCGTTTTCATCGTGCGTAACAAAAATAGACGTGATCCTTGCTTTTTTCAAAATAGATCGCAAATCTTTTCGAATTTTCACTTGCAATTCCGCATCTAAATTGCTGAAAGGTTCATCCAATAAGATTAAATGTGGTTTTGGTGCAATAGCCCGGGCAATGGCAACACGTTGTTGCTGCCCTCCGCTTAATTGATGGGGATATCTCTTACCAAAGTCCTGTAATTCAACAAGCTCTAAAACTTCTTGTAGCCTCTTTTTTTTCTCTGTTTTCTTCATACTAAACAAACCAAATAAAATATTTTCCGAAACAGTCATATGAGGAAAGAGCGCATAATCCTGAAAAACCATCCCAATTCCACGTTTTTCAGGTTGACGAAATCTTTTTTGATCAAACATTATTTCCTCTTGAATTGTAAAGGATCCTCTTGTTGG
Source organism: Psychrobacillus sp. FSL H8-0483 (assembly GCF_038637725.1). Taxonomy (NCBI): domain Bacteria; kingdom Bacillati; phylum Bacillota; class Bacilli; order Caryophanales; family Bacillaceae; genus Psychrobacillus; species Psychrobacillus sp. FSL H8-0483. Next base: position 2,523,834 of record NZ_CP152052.1, on the reverse strand, counting down.
ATTTTCAAGTCCTGCAAGTAAGCGGAGGATGGTACTTTTCCCACTTCCACTTCTACCTAAGATTGAAATTACTTCTCCTTTTTCAATGGTTAATGAAAATTGATCTAGTGCATAACCTTCTGAGTTCGGATAGGAATAACAAACGTCTTGAATAGAAATAAACATATTATTTCGTCTCCTTATCTAGAAACTTATTAAAAATTACAATGGCAATGGCACTTATACTAACTATTAATAAAGAAGCTTGTGATGCTTCCATAATTTTTTCATCACTTGCATATTGAAAAGCTTTTGTAGATAGTGTATCAAAGTTAAAAGGACGCAAAATTAGTGTTAAAGGAATCTCCTTTAGTATGTCAATAAAAACAACAATAATTCCGCTAATAATAGCACCTTTCATCATAGGGACATCGACTTTAAAAAACGTTTTGGTTATTCCTACACCAAGTAATCTCGAAGCATCTCTAAAATTTGTTCCTATTTTATCATAACCGGATTCAATTGAATTATAACCAATCGCAAAGAACCTGATGATGTATGCCGTGATTAACATGACCAGACTAACGCTTAAAACTAAAGTTGAACTTTCACCGAGCAATTGATAAAGTGGTGTTAAAAATTGGTCGAGTGCGATAAATGCCGTAACAACTCCTACTGCTATGACGGCTCCTGGAATAGAATAGCCAAGTATCGTTAGTTTAGGTAATAATTTAGCGTATTTCCCATGAACAAGGCGTCCAAAGTTTCCTAAGATCAATGCAAAAACTACAATACATGTGGCACTAATTCCAGCAACTAGAACTGAATTTTTTACGTATATCAAAAATTCATCCATTGGAATCTTGCCGAAAGTTAAGATTAACCAGTCCACCAGCTGGATAACTGGAATAAAGAAGCCCAAGCTTAAAATGAGGAAACCATATAAGGTTGCCAAAAATGCTTTAGCCCCTGTTAATTGAATAAGAGGCAAAGGTCTTACTTTTGTTGTCGAATAACTATATTGTCTTCGGCCTCTTAGAATCTTCTCTAGCATAAGGATAATAATCACTAATCCCATGAGAGATGCAGCAAGTTTAATAGTAGTTTCAATATCACCTAAGCCAAACCACGTTTGAAAGATTGCCGTACTAAAGGTTTGGATTCCATAATATTTAACTACCCCATAGTCATTTAACACTTCTAATATAACTAAGCTTGCCCCACCAATTATAGAAACTCGTGAAACTGGTATTACGATCTGAAAGAAAACTTGCCATGGTCCTTTACCCAAAACACGTGCACTCTCAATCAGCGATGCGGATTGTTGTGATAGGAATATACGGGTAATTGTATATACATAGGGATACAAGAAAATGGTAAAAATGAATATGGCGCCTGGCAGATTCATGATATCGAAATAAACGTGATTAAGTTCAAGTCCAAAACGCTCGCGCAGAGTTGTTTGAACAATACCTGTATAATTGACGATTCCATGATAAGTATAGGCACCTATAAATGGAGGAATCGAAAGTGGTAGAATTAATGCCCATTTTAAGAATTGACGAAAGGGAAATTGATATTGAGCAATTATCCAAGCTAAACTTAAACCAATTATTATCGATAAGATAGCTGTAAAACCTATCAGTATGAAGGAATTTTTAATATAAGTGCCCAAAACAAACTCTTTCATGTGTTCCCAGTTCTCATTGGACGGTGTGAAGATACCCGAAATAATGGTTAGATTCGGTAAAAATAAAAGAAGTATAATTATTCCTGCAACGACAGTCCAACTATTCACATTAGCCATTCTTTTCACGTTTAAAACACCTCTTAAAGAAATAGAAAGAAACCCCTTGCCAATGAGACAAGGGTGTTTAACATATTATTTCCAGCCTACTTCGTTAAATATTAAAATTGATTTTGCATTATTCTCACCTAAAGCAGATAAAGGTATATCTTGTTCTTTAAATTCTCCCCAAGATTTTAATAGCTCAGATGGTTCTACGGACTCATTCACTGGATACTCATAGTTTGCTTCTGCGAACGTACCTTGTGATTCAGGAGAAGATAAGAACTCAAGTAATTTAATCGCATTCTCTTTGTTCTTTGCCGCTTTAACAACTCCTGCACCGCTTACGTTAACATGCGTTCCATTTGTTTCTTGGTTAGGAAAAAATACCCCTAATTTTTCGGCTACTTTTACTTCTTCTGGATCTTCTGAGTTTAGCATTTGACCAAAGTAGTAAGTGTTCATAATCGCTACATCACCAATACCAGCAGCAATTGCTTTTGCTTGGTCGCGGTCGCCGCCCTCAGGGTCACGTGCGAAGTTTGCTACTAGGCCAGCAGCCCACTCTTTTGCCTTTTCTTCCCCGTTAATTTCTATAAACGAGGCTAACAAAGATTGATTATAGACATTTTCTGATCCACGAATCAAGATACGGCCCTTCCACTTATCATCTGTAAGTGCTTCATATGTAGACAATTCTTCCGGTTTTACAGTTTCTTTGTTATATACCATAACACGTGCACGTTTAGTTAAACCATACCACATTTGGTCTTTATCTTGAAAGTTCGATGGGATTTGCTCATCCAATACATCACTTGAGACAGGTTGTAATAACCCTGCATCTTTTGCTCGGTATAATCGACCTGCATCCGCTGTTAAAAATAAATCAGCTTGAGTTGCATCGCCTTCACGTTTAATACGCTCAAGCAATTCGTCAGCTTCACCTTTAATGACATTTACTTTAATGCCAGTTTCTTCTTCGAATTTCGCATATAGCTGATCGTCTACATCATAATGACGTGCCGTGTATAGGTTTACCTCTTTGCTATCGTTTGTTTCTTTTGTATTGTTTGTTGTGACTTTAGAAGTTGTGTCGTTGCTACAAGCCGCTAAAGCTACCAATGCAAAAGCTAAAATAATGAATAATGCTTTTTTCATTGATTGTGTCTCCCTTACTATGTAGATGAATCTGAAGTGAAAACGATTCTCAATTTCAATTATAATATTCAAATCATCTTTGTCAAGAAACTTTTTATAGAATAGCTTATTCATACTTCATTGGGAAGATACGAAAGGAATCTAATGATTGGAAAAAGTGTATGAGGTATAAAATAGTAAGAAATATGATAGGGTTTCAATGGAAATAGCACGCCTTTTCCATTACTTTTCTCAGCTTTAGTGTAGAACATGAGATGATGGTATGAAAGTTATCAAACAAAAAGTATTATGAATGGTTTTGGTAAAATGAATCTCGGAGTTATTCAAGGGTATTTATGAAACATTAAAGGAGGAGAGAAGTGTATATGGATAGAGAGGACATTGGTGCAATGGTTTTTTATCCTAGAAAAATGAAAGTATTTAATGGGTATTCATACGTCAAGCCATTAGATCCAATCATTCCTTTAATTGAAGAAATGGGACTATTTATTGAAGATTATTCAAATTAACCCAAATAAAAAGGATGTAAAAAAATTCTTAAAAGTACTATATGGAAAATGATGATGGTTTTACTTAAATAATATGTGACTATAAAGGTGTTTATTATATTATAAAGTAGTAAAAAAAAATAAAATGAGCTCTATGTTCAAATTAATGGTACAGTTAGAAAGAATATTTTAAAAGTGAGTAGGCGAACAAACATGATTGAGGTAAAAACATCTCCAATAAGTGATGGAGAATTCAATAGGGGTATATTTGCAACTAAAGATATCAAAAAAGGCGAGCTTTTTCATGAAGCACCTGTCATTTCTTATCCAAACGAAGAGCATCAATACATTGAGAAAACCATACTAGGTGATTATGCTTTTGAGTATGGGATAGGTCAATCTGCTATCCTTCTTGGTTATGGAATGTTGTTTAACCATTCTTATGAACCTAATGCAACGTATGAGATTAATTTTAAAAATCACACATTTGACTTCTTTGCTTACACAGATATAAAAGCAGGAGATGAAATTCTAATCAATTATAATGGCGACGTTGATGACAAAGATCAACTGTGGTTTAATCAGGAATAAAAGGATATGGAGGCAATTCTTGACGATTCGCCTTCCTATAAAATTTAGAAATGAAGAAAAACTTTTTTTAAAACATTTTAAATAACCATCTATCAGAGGAACTGATAGATGGTTATTGTGTTTTTAGAAACAAAATGAAACAACTTAATAATCTCTACCTCAAACGTGTGTAGAACAGCATAAAAAAGAAAACATACGAGTTGTCGTATGGTTTCTTTTTTTTGTATTTTATGTTTGGTTAAAGGAAAGATGTATTGGGTATTAACCTAAAAGCAGGTTAGTTGAATAGGCTACACTATGTTGCACGATTTAAATAAGGGCTCACTCTGTGCTCTTCAGTCAAACAACTTAATAAAATAGGTCTGCAGGCTTAGTAAATAATTAGTCTCAAGCTGGTTAACCCAATAAATGCCATTCTGTATGATTACTTTTGTACTTACAATAATTATTCGGGTCAAGTCTACTAAGAAACCCAAAATTTTATCTTTATAGGAAGGAGGAAAAAATTTGTTTTTAAAAATTGTTAAGAATGATTTTTACAGGAAGAAAATCATAACTGTGACAGTGTTTGCATTTATCACTATGGCAGTTATTTTGGCTGCTAGTGCAATAAATAACATTGCCAATCTGATTCAGTCGATGTCGGACCTGCAGGAACGTGCAGTACCAGCTGACATAACGCAGATGCATTCTGGAGAATTTGATCAGGCAGAAATAGATAGATTTACAGAAGCACAGCGTGAGAATATAGCGATGCAAGAGACAATGGTTCTTCTGACTTTGGATGGAAGTAATATTCATTTCGGCAATAATCAAACGATGGCTGGAACTGTACAGGATATTTCATTTGTTGTACAGAATAAAAAATTTGACTTTATATTGGACTTAGATAATGAAAAACTGGATGTAAAGGAAAGGGAAGTGGCGGTTCCCATCTATTTCATGCAACAATATGACTTAAAAATAGGTGATACGATTACGGTGAAAAGCGGAGAGTATGAGAATGAGTTTGTCATTTCAGATTATGCAAGAGATTATGAGATGAACTCTTCTCTTACTTCTTCGAAACGGTTTGTAATTAATCAGGCAGACTATAATGCAATGTTTTTAAAGCAGGCCGGGGAACTGGAATATATGATCGAATTCAAACTGCATGAAAACGGGGACTCTCAGGCTGTTCAGACTGCATATATCGAAGGAGGTCTTCCTGCAAATGGTCCTACAGTCGGAGGAAAGATATTTCTGATGTTTAATGTCATGTCAGATGTGGCAGTCGCAATGGTCATTATACTTATCAGTATTCTCCTGATTATTATAGCTATGCTCTGTATCAGACTTACGTTCTTGGCAACGATTGATGAAGATTTAAGAGAAATCGGTGTGATGAAAGCGATAGGAATATCCAAAAAAGATATAAAGAAGGTATATCTTAATAAATACAGAGTCATGTCAGTAGCAGCCGGTATAATAGGCTATCTGCTTTCCTTTGCAGTGGTAAATCTGTTAATCGGTAATATGAGACTTTACATTTCTTCGGATTTATCAGGAAACTTAAAATATATACTATCTCTTATAGCTCCCTTATTGGTATATTTCTTGATTATGATGTACTGCCAGAAAGTACTGAAAGGAATCGATAAGATTTCTGCGGTGGAAGCATTACGTTCAGATATCATGGAGCGTGGAAAGAACCGAAAATATAGTTTTCCACTGCTTAAGAACAAATTTTTCAGCACCAATATTTATATGGGACTTAGGGATGTATGGAAACGATTCAAATTATACAGGCTACTGTTCTTTATTTTTATCATATGTACGTTTATTGTAATACTTCCTATAAATATTTTTAACACCATGAATTCATCGGAATTTTCCACTTACATGGGAATAGGAAAATCCGACATGCGAATCGATCTTCGAAAGACAGATACAATTACAGAAGATTTTAAAAAGCTGCAGGAAGAACTGAAGAATGATTCGGATTTTGAAAAGTATGCCGCTTACATCACAAGTTCCTATCAGGTTAAAAATGCGGAAGATTCCTGGGACTATATTAATATTGAAATCGGAGATTTTTCCGTATTTCCATTAAAATATCTCGAAGGGAGAGCACCACAGGCTGAAGGGGAAATCTCACTTTCCTTTGCCAATACGTCAAAAGATGGATTAAACAAGAAAGTGGGAGATGAAGTAGTATTAAAAGTTGCCGGGGCAGAAAAGACTTTGAAAGTAACTGGTATTTATCAAGATATTACAAATGGTGGGAAAACAGCAAAGGCGCCTTCCGGTCTAGGTTTAAATGAAGATTCCGTTCTTTGGTATATTGTGAGCATGGATGTGGCTCAAAGCGTCGATGTTCGTGAGAAAATGGACTACTATCAGAATACCTATGATTCTGCGCAGGTAAATGATATCAAAGAGTATACAGTGCAGACTCTTGGAAATATCATTGATCAGATGAGCCTGATTGTTATAGGTGGAATCGCAATAGCAGTGATTATTGCCGTTTTGATAACTGCATTATTCCTTCGGATGCTATTATCAAAGGATATGTCTCAGATTGCAATCATGCGAAGTATGGGATTAACTTCTAAAAATATTAAACATCAATATATGGCAGGAACTATGATGGTACTGATTTTGGGAATCATAGTTGGAGTGCTGGCTGCGAATTTTCTAGGGGAATTTCTTGTAAGTATGGCAATGTCCTCTATGGGAGCCGCAAAAATTGAATTAGTTAATGTTGTATGGCAGACTTGGCTGCTATGTCCGTTAGCATTGATTGTAGTCGTTGGAATTACTATTTCTGTGTGCTGTAAGGTAACAGGAGAAGATGATTTATCTGTAGTTTTAAGAAGTTAGAACGGTTGAGAAAGGTCCAGGCAGGAGGGCGTATCCCCGAGATGGAAGAAGCCTCCAGCGTAAAGGCACCGAAACAGATAAGCATGCAGATTTCTGAAAAGTAAGGCATTCCGGGATGCCTCTGTGGATATATGTTTGACATTGGAGGAATATATATGAGCATTATATTAGAAGCAAGAAGTATGAACAAAAAAGTAGAATTAGGGCAAGAAAATGAGCTTCATATCTTAAAGGATGTAAACTTGGAGATAGAAAAAGGTGAATTCGTTTCGATTATGGGTCCATCCGGAAGCGGAAAATCAACACTCCTATATAATATAAGCGGAATGGATAGAATTACTTCTGGTAGTGTGAAATTTAATGGCAGTGAAATCGGCAGTCTTAAAGAAGAAGAGTTGGCAAAGATTCGACTGAATCACATGGGATTTATCTTTCAGGATATTAATCTATTAAAGAATCTGTCATTGATTGACAATGTTATGTTTCCTGCTCTTGTATCAAAAGATGCGGATAAAAATGCAGTATATCAAAAAGCAGAAAAACTGCTTAAAATGACAGGAATTGAAAAGCTTGCAGATAATAATATCACTCAGGCATCTGGTGGACAGCTGCAGAGAGTCGGCATCTGCAGAGCATTGATAAATGATCCGGATATCATATTTGGAGACGAACCGACCGGAGCATTAGATTCCAAATCGACAGAAGAGATTATGTCAATTCTTGCAGGGATTAATAAAAAAGGGACAACCGTAATGCTCGTTACGCATGATGCTAAGGTGGCAGCAAAAACCGAAAGAGTATTGTTTATGGTAGATGGAAATCTTGTTGCACAGAAGAAAATGAGTAAATACGATGCGCAGCATGACGATATGAAGAAAAGAGAAGAAAGCATTATGAAATGGTTAGTGGAAAATGGATTCTAATTTTTCATTGGTGTTCGCATAAAGTTCATATGGGAAATTATTTGGTAAGTTTGAAAGGGAAATTTAAAGACATTCAATAGTTAAGAAGATCTCTCATCCAAACATGAACTTGGAGAGAGATCTTCTTTTCTTAGTGTTTAGATATTTATAAGCTCATGCGAAGACTAAGACACGAAGCATTATGTATTGATGAAATGTGGGTAGTGGCGTGTACCAGATATTAAACTATTAAAAATAGTGTTCAAGTTGTGTGAGAACCTGGTACCCACCACTACCAAACTTTTGAGAAGCCTTTTTCTTTTGTAATGCTTTATGAAACTTTCTCCTGCTCTAGTATAGATTTTCATAAACGTACAAATGGACCGTTTCTGATAGAATTCGTTATCAAAATGAACAACACCATCGTTGTCACAAGTGTTATGGACAAAACGATACAGCTGGATCCAAGGGGACTGACGCCAGACCACAGCAACGTAAAATGGATAGCTGTGATAATTACCGGAATAGGCATACCGAATAAAAGACTCACCAAAACGTTTGGATTGGACTTGATAGCTTGAGAGGGGGTAGTCCAATCTGTGCTTGGGTTTTTCATATCAAATAACGGAGTAAGTAAGTTATAACAAATAACTAAGCAAGTAATAACGAGCAATATCACCATCGACTCCATGTTCCAATAGCCAAAAAGTGCATAAATTAAGAAGCTAATTAAAACAGCTATTATATTCAAAAAGGAGGCGAAACCTACTTTTGATAAATACAAGATATAATGATCAAATGGCAAACTTTTTATCAAAAAATGATATTTACCTTCTCTGGAATAGGGTGTACCGCTAATATTGTTGATACAGCACAAAAATAAAACCAAATATGAAAAATATTTATCGAAGATTCCTTTTTTAGTAATGTTTAAATTATCAGGAATGACCCCATTTTGTATAGCGACTAGAAAAATAAAAGAAATAACAGATGGTAATAAAATCGTTAGGACGACTTGCATTTTAAAATAAGCGTCGGAGTTAATCACCCACAACTCTCTTTGTAGATAATTACGCCAATGACCTTTCGCTATATATGCTTTGGATTTCTTTGTATTCGCTTGATTGTTGTCCGAAGCCCCGTTTTTTAAGTAGTTCTTTGAAATGTTTCTCTTAATTAAGTGATACAGTAACGTACTAATAACCAAAATGAATACAACTAATAACAAAAAGGAAATGGTTATTTTTTCAGACATAAAAGTTAAGATTATTAAATTGATCATAGGCATTCCCTGGAAGGTTTCTTGTGAATAATTCAATAGGAGAACGAGTGTCTCTTTACATTTAGTTAAGGATGATAAATCAATTTGCGAAAATAACTCGGTTATGTTGAGTGTAGACTTGCTCATAAAGTAAGCAATTACCACGGCAATCATCAAAAGAACAGTAAAAGTATTCAAGATTAAATAGGTGAGTTTATTTTTAAAGCGATATCTGTATCGGTTAATAAGTGATAAAACAAATAGCATCATCAAGGCGGTAAATACATTTATAATAGGTAAAACCATGAGCAGTTTGGTTGCTATGAAGTACTTTCCATCCAATATTAGAAATAAAAGGGTGGGTAGTTGAAGAAGCATTGTTATTCCTAAAGGTACACACAAGCTACTTATCAATTTTGCAGAAGCAATTTTTTCATAGGATAATGGTAACGATCCCAACGCATTAAATTCGTAATAATTAAAAACCGTTGAAATGGATAAATAACATATTAACGCAAAGACGAGAATGTTAGATATTAGTAAATTATAAAGCAGTAAATCTTGTGTGCTTCCAAGGAAAAAAACAAACGCATTTATAATCGTGAGCTGTATGAATAGGTAGAAGCAGGCAATGATTAAGACAACTTGCATCATTGGTTGCGTTTGTTTTCTATAGAAGGTTGAAAAAAGAAATTTGGTTAATTGAAATTGAATTTTCATATATGTTTCTCCATGAAAATGGATTCCAAAGTATACTCACCAATTACATTTTTTATTTCGTCATGTAGAATTATTTTGCCTTCCTTCAAAATGGCAACTGTCGTACAAATTTTCTCCACCACATCGAGTAAGTGTGTAGAGAAAAAGATCGTACCGCCTTCTGCTACATATTTTTTAAGGGATTCTTTAAATATAACAACAGCATTGGGATCCAGACCGTTTAAGGGTTCATCCATAATAATAATTGGTGGATTAATAGCAAACGCTGCGATTAAAGCCACTTTGTGCATCATCCCAAAAGAGTACGTGCCCATTGGATTGGAGATGACTTCTTCCATACTAAATTGCTTAATATACTCTTTTAATCTTTCTACATCTTCACTATCATATAGTTTCATTAAAAAAAGTATCCAATCGTACCCTGTAATATTTTTAAATACATCGAGAGTATCGGGTATAAAGAAAAACTGTTTTTTATAATCAAGTCCGTCTTCTTTTGTTAACCCATTAATCTCTACGGTTCCTGAATCAGATTCTAGAATACTTGTAATAATGTTTAAGGTCGTTGTTTTTCCTGCACCGTTAGCACCAACAAAACCGAGAATTTCACCTTTTTTAATATCTAATTGAATTCCGTTTAAAATTTTCTTACCGAAACTTTTCTCCAATGAATTGATGCTTAACAACGATCTTCATCCTCCTATCATTCGTTACTGAATTTTTTATTCGAAATCCAATAGTTTGTTACAAAGATTGCCAATGAGACACAAAGAAACGTCACTACTAGATTGCCTAATGCGTTTGGATTTACAGATCCTGTTATGAGCACTTCCATTGCATGTTTACTCATACTGGCGGGATTTACTATATCTATCATTGAATTCAAGCCAACGATAACTCTGCAACCAATTAAAAAAGCAATGGAGATTAATGCGATAAGCCCTGGACTATTGATAAGAGTGCTAATCATCGTTGTGAACGAAACTATAAAAAGAACCCATACAAGATAAAACAATAGGGCTGTGAGCATATCGGGAACAGGAACATTTGAGAATAGAAAATTAACGTATAGATAGGATGCAAAGTATCCAATAGCAATACTAAATCCTGTAAAAAAATAGTTAGAAGCAATTTTACTTCCCACGTATGAACGAACAGCTACAGGTCTAGTTAATATAAAGGCCAACATTCCGTTAGCTTTATCGGTTTGGATGATTCCCATCAAAGAGATTGCGATAATCATAATTCCAAGCTGATCAAATTGAGCACCTAACGTGCCGGCTAATATCTCTCCTCCTTGTTGAGCTGTCATACTTGGATCAATTGTAATGCCTTGACCACTTCCCAAAGCTTCTAATATGGTGGGCAAGTAATACGTCATTACAGGCTGAGTAATTCCTAATAAGATAAATACCAGCGGGAGCCATACAATTTTGAAATCTCGTACCATTTGGATAAATTCTTTGTTCATCAAGACTATAAAGCTTCTCATTTCTCCACCACCAACTTTAAGAAAATTTCTTCTAATGTATCGTTTCCGACTTCAAACTTTACGATATCTACATCATGCTTCAGTGCATGACCTAGTAGTAAGTTTTTGTTAGTTTCTAGGTTTTCAACTTTCACCTTTACCTTATTCCCAATGACTTCTATGTCTTTCACGTAAGGTAGTTCCTTTATAATGCCAATCCATTTTTGATCTCTTTCTGTAATTTCTATACTTAATTTATTGTCACTATTTCTTTGAAGGAGTTCAGTGATCGATGTGTCCTCTATTTTCAGTCCATTTTTAATAACTATAAATCGCTCACAGATTTCTTGTGCATCACCTAAAATGTGAGTTGATAATAGAATGGTCGTTTCCTTTTTTATTTCTTGAATAAGGTTTAATACTTCTCTTCTACCAATGGGGTCTAAGGCTGAGACAGGTTCATCCATAATAATGAGGGAAGGCTTATGTAGTAAAGTTTGAGCAATTCCAAGTCGCTGTTTCATGCCACCTGAAAATGTGCCGACTTTCGAGTCTTCCTCTCCGCTTAATCCAACTTTTTTTAAAATGTTTGGAATAGAACTTGTTAATTCACTTCTTTGTAGTCCCGAAAGTTTTCCCATAAACATAAGTGTCTCTTTGGCAGTCATCCAGTGAAAAAAGTTTGGATACTGTGGTAAGTACCCAATTTCTTTTTTCATCGAAGAAATCTTTTTTCCGTTTAATAGAATTTCACCAGTGTCCGGATTAATAATATCCGAGATCATTTTAATGAGCGTCGATTTCCCAGCTCCATTGGGTCCGATTAATCCGACACAATCTCCTGATTTGAGCTCCATGGAGAAGTTGTCAACGGCAGTTTTGTTTTTAAAAGTTTTCTTTACATTTCTAATTTCTAACTTCAAACTCGCTCACTATCCTTTCTTCCTATAACAAGATACAAAATGGGCCCAAGTGTATTGCCTAAAATGATAAGTAGCGTCCACATGAGTACATTTTTCCTTCTTTTTTTATTTCGGTACAAATCAATTAATGCAATCAAGGCAAGTGTAAACCCAACTAAAATAACTGGAAGCACAATAGGTAGGAACGACATTAAATCAAAGTCTTTTAAATCGTTTATTCCAAAATGCAATCGCATAATCCCAACTCCTTTAATAATTTCATTTTCATTATTGATAATGATAACATGAAGTTTTATATTTTGCACTAGTTATTCTTATTCTTTATAATGAGAATAAGAATGAGACAAAAGAGGAGATAGTATGTTAAATAAAGTTGAAGTTCTAATGCATCCAGTACGAATGAAAATTTCTCAAGCACTATTAAGGAATAAAGAAAATGGATTAACACCGTTGGAAATGGTTAAAATCATTAAAGATGTGCCTCAAGCAACTCTCTACAGACATATACAAGTGTTATTGGACTCCGAGATCATTCGTGTAATAAAAGAAAAGAAGGTAAAATCCGTTTCCGAGAAATATTATGTATTAAATGAAGAAGAGCTAAAACTTGACCAAGGTGAATGGAATCAAGCTTCTCAACAAGAAAAACTTGATTTTGTATCTTTTTATCAATTATCACTAATGACTCAATATCAAAACTATTTAAAAAAAATAGAGGAAACGAACCTTTCTCATGATGGAGCAGCGTTTTCTTTAGTCGAATTAAAAATGAATGATGAAGACTTCTTGAATTTTCAAAATGAATTAAAAGAAATCTTGACTAAATACTACCTTTCTACAAGCAGCCAAGACGGAAAAGATATCCCCGTGCGAACAATTGCGGTTACAATTATTCCAGACACCTGACGCAGCATCAAAGTATGTAAGGAAGTTAAGAGGTAAAAAAAATTTATAGTGGCTAGTTGTATAATCAAATACAATAGCTTTTACGTAAAAACCTCAGATAAACCTTGTATGATTGAGACAATGAAAGTTGCGAGAACCTGGTACCCACAAATTACTCAGACATTCAATAGTTAAGAAGACCTCTCAACCAAACATGAAGGGGCCTTCTTTTACTCTTTAAAGGCATAGGGTAATTTAATGACTCGGAAGCATTTCGTGCAATGCTTGCTGTTATACGTTATAAGATTGGGGATTCAAGGGATGAAAGGCATTTAAAATTCATTATATAAATGAGTACCTCAAATATGTAAAATGTTATTCAAGTGGTACTTTAGTTAAAGATCATAGGGTTGCTTAGGCAGCTCTTTTTTCTTATTGTATTGATATCCTATTAGCTGGTTTGGTGGAAGATCATTGAGTTGCTACTGAAGCTCTTTTTTTTATTGATCAACTAAAATAGAACAAAAAATGATGAATATAAATATTTTCAGTTTACAAAATAGTCGTTTAATTATAAAATAATGATTGATTAATCAATCAATCAATCATATGCATAAAGGAGTTATGTAAATGACAGCTTCCAATTCCCAACAACAGAAGATGAAGGCAAAACGACAAAGAATATTGGATGAAGCAATAGAGCTTTTCTCGGAGCACGGCTACAATGATACAACGATTGCAAAGGTGGCTAAGGCATCCGGTATCAGCTTCGGTAGTGTATTCACTTACTTTTCTACAAAAGAAGAACTGTTCCACTGTGCTGTGATTGAGCCTTTAGGGCAAATAACAGATGTGATGATGAATTTTGACCCTGAAGCGGAAGATCCGCTTGCTGAACTTGAACGGATTGTTAAGACTCATATCAAATTGTTTGCGAAGTTAAGCACTTATTTAAGTTTGGTGGTTCAAGTCATAGGACACCATTCCCACTTTACAGAGCAGTTTGAGGAGTTAAATCGCTTCCATGATGCTTTCTGCCTCAAGCTCTCAAAACTTATTGAAAAAGGCCAGTTGAAAGGTCAATTAATTCAAACTGACTCGATGTACGCGGCATACGCTTATATGAGTTTATTGCTTGGATTGAGATTGATGCGAATAGATAATTTTGATCATGAGATCTGGGAGCAATTTGTTCCTTTTGCTTTGAATTTATTTGGACCGGCTCGCTAAATAAGCTGCTGGTCAATTATTTTAAATTAAAAATGATTGATTAATCAATCAAAAAGGGGTGTATGAATGAATTTCCTGTCATTCAGTAAAACGATTCAAGTAAGGCTTGTACTTCAATTTTTCGGCACAATTGGGTCAATGAGTATCCTTCCATATATCATTATTTTCTTTTCAGGACAATTAGGAACGACAATTACAGGGTTTATGTTTTTAGGGGTTATGGGGGCAAACATCCTTGGTTCGATAGCTGGCGGTTATCTTTCGGATTTCATAGGGAGAAAAAAAGTGATAGTCAGGGCCGAGTTGATTGTCTCAATTGGTTATGCATTGGTAACAATTATGAATTCAAGCTGGCTGAATGAACCATATATGACGTTCATTTTGTTTCTTTTTATATTTGTATGTTCAGGTATGGCAAGTCCCGCCTATTCAGCCCTTATTATCGATGAAAGCAATCCTGAGAATCGTAGAGCAGTCTATACATTTTCATATTGGCTTAATAACTTGGCGGGTGCCATTGGTGGATTAATTGGCGCATTTTTATTCGAGGATTATTATTTTTATCTCTTCTTAGGAATGAGTATGATTGCATTTCTTACATTAATAATAACGATTTTCTTTATTGAAGATCATTATGAAGTGGCTCAATCTAAAGTGGAACCAGAGAAAAAAAGATCAAAAGGGTCTTTATTTGAGGTTAGTAAGGTTTACATGGTAGTTATAAAGGATTATCGCTTTGGAGCTTTAGCATTGGCAAATCTATTAATTATAGCTGTTGAAGAACAGCTAACCAGCTTTATTGGCTTAAGGCTAACGGAAGATTTACCAAAACAAATTCCTTTACTGCCCTTTCTAGATGTGGAAGTCGATGGATTTAATTTAGTCGGTATTCTGAAAGCTGAAAACACTATTTTAGTAGTGTGCTTAACAGTAGTTGTTTCATTTTTGTTGAAACGATTAAAGGACCGTTCGGTTTTACTTGGAGGAATAGTTCTATTCTTCTGCGGCTATGCTGTCATCAGTTTTAACAGTGTTCCAATCGTGCTTATTTTGGCAATGTTTATTGCTACTTTGGGAGAATTGATGAATATACCTGTCAAGCAAGCTCTGTTGGCGAACATGGTTCCGGATCATGCAAGAAGTTCATATATGGCAGTATACGGGCTTTTGTCGATGGGAGGGTCACTCATGGCCGGTTTATTCATCTTTTTGTATGGAAGGGTACCATCATTTTTCCTAACAGCTGTATTTGTACTAATGGGAATCGCAACTTTCATTATATTTTGGAGGTTGACGAAAACAGAAGCAACGTCGCAACATATAAATAAAGCGGAAATAGGCTGACTATAAAATGATGATAGAAATGCAGTTTACGACACTTTTGAGGAAGACTTAATACAAACAATTTGAGTATCCCGAGATTGAATTGCAGAAGAGAGATAAATAGAAAAAAATTCTTGTTCAACTAGCGAGTGCTTGTGCGGCCGAGCCTAGGTCGTATCATATAGCGGGTGGAATTCCCGTCGAGAAAGCACTAGCCATTCACTCGTAGCGAGTCTTGGAGGGCTAATGGTAACATTAGTCTTTAAGCGTAGACAGATAGGTGGCGGGCCGAAAGCCAAATGGTTGAAGGGATTGAGCTCCATAATGTTAGTAAATCGAGAGGGCTGAATTGAACAACATCTTTAAAGAAATATGGATAGTTATGTTAAGATTTAGGTGAGATTGTGAAGAAATGAAATTAAACTATCAGAAAAGGTTAGTATGATGTCAGAATTCGGAAAAACGGAGGTTTACTATGAAATCTCAAAGTATGAAACAACACTTTACAACACTTAAACAACAAAGAGAAATACTTTATCCGACACTCAAATCATTAACAAAAGTCCAATTATGGGAAAGACCTAAAGAAAATAAATGGTCTATTGGGGAAACGATTTATCACTTATATTTAATTACAAAAATGCTGAGAGTTGCAGCAATTATTACCATTCCATGTACAAAGTTATTTGCTCGAATGATGAGAAACAAACCATTTGATTCTGATATAAATGATATTTATAAGGAGTACAAGGAAAAACATAGGAAAGGTATGAAAGCTCCTTTTATTTTGAATCCACCGAAAAAAATTTATAATACAATGGACTATAACGAATTAAATCAACTTCTAATCAAGGAGACTTTAAAAGTATCAAAAATAGTAGAGGATATTGATGAAGACATTGCTGGACATATTATTTTTTTGGATCCTGTAGCAAATAATCCTAATCTTATTCAAGCGATTCAACTATTAGCAATACATGAAGCTCATCATATTAGAATCATTCAAAACAATCTTGAATCCTTGATTGAAAAAACAGACAATGAATAAGTAACAATTCAATGTCTCATTATTCTGCACTAAAATTGTTGTTTTAAAATCAAAAGCAGGTACCTATCCATATATGTATAATGTAGCAGTTAATTTAGAGAACGGCAGACGAAGGTAAAAGTAAAGTTGTACGTGAATAGTTCGAGGACTGGGCTCGGCACTATGATTGCATATGGTATTAATGAATTAAACGGGGATATAGAGATAAAAAGTGAAAAAGGAAAGGGAACATCATATTCTGTGGTGAAGAGAGGCTTTACGGGTGGCTAACGGGTGCTTTACTTCTAGAAGGGGATAAGCCTTTTTCCTTGAGCTATCGGGGCAGGATAAAAAAAGGCTATATCAAACTGCCAATCGGCGGTGAAGTAACAGCTAAATGGACTTCGACAAGTAAGAAAATCCATGATGTAAAGAAAAACTCTCTCTTTTTCAAGAGGGAGTTTTTTCGTTTACATTTGAATTAGAGAAGGAGAATGAAATTAGAAATTTTAGAAGAATTTAAAATTTTTGATTCATATAACCAGACAAATAAAATTGAAGCATTCCGAGCTAATTAAGCAATGTAAGTATCTCTTTTATTGCATTATCAACAAATGATCGTTTTGGACGAGATTTCATTATTACGGTTAGTCCAATTAACGATACGATTAGCGCCTGTGCTAATGCCTTCGCGTTTACATCGGTCGCGAGTTCACCTGATTGTATACCTCGTTCAATGGTTTCTTGAAATATGATTGAAAGGTACATTTGATGTTCCCTTGTAAGAATTTCAAATTTCTCATCATGAGGCGCAAGTTCGACCATTGTATTAATGCAAAAGCATCCTTTACTGCAACTTTCTGTGTATTCCTCAGCAACCACTTCTTCAAAAAAAGTGCAAAATGCTTCCTTTACTGATGGAAAGTTTTGAAGTCTGCTTCGGATTTCAGAAGCACGGGACATCGTGTATTTGCGTAGTGCGGCTTCGAACAAATCTTTTTTACCACCAAAGGTAGAGTAAATACTGGGTCGTTGAATTCCCATTCTGGAAGTTAAATCACTTAATGAGGTTGCTTCATATCCCTTCTCCCAGAATAGTTGCATAGCTGCATCTAATACTCTTTCTTCGTCAAATTCGCGGGTTCGTCCCATAGTCAAAACCTCTCGTTACTCTTGATTTTTTTATGTTTAAATATATCTATCATATGAAACTGCCAATTGCCTTTAATTACGTACTGAACAGTATATTATAAATATATATTTTTCACTTAATATTGTCAAATGTAGGCCAGTTATACCTAACATGGGATTTCCAAATACAAAGACGTGATTACCCGAAATATAATTTGTACGTTGACAGAATTAGTTTCTGTGAGTTATATTTACCAAGCAATATAACATACTGTTCGGTACGTTATATTTCTCCGTATCCAAAAATAATGGAAAAAAGGGGTGTACAGATTGGAGGAAATTAAAGAAAAAATAGCAGTCAATGCAGAGATAAAAGCGAATTCGACTCGGGGAGCATTTATCTCATCTGATTCAGTCCGTGTCTCTTCTATGTCTCGTAAAGTGTCATTATTATTTGCGGCTGCCTGTGGGATGTCAGTCGCCAACATCTACTTCGCACAGCCGCTACTAGATCAGCTGTCGAGTGAGTTCGGTATCGACCATTCCATCATTGGAATTGTTATTACCATCACTCAAATCTTTTATGGATTAGGATTGCTGCTGTTAGTGCCTCTTGGTGATTTGCTGAACCAGCGCTTCTTGATTATCGGCCAGATGTTACTATCCATAATAGTCTTGGTTATAGTTGGTACTGCTTCCACCAGCACGATACTATTTGCAGGAATGGCTTTAGTGGGGCTTCTTGGGGTCGTAACTCAGACTCTTGTGGCGTTCGCAGCATCTATGGCTGCTCCTGCCGAACGAGGACGTGTCGTTGGTTTTGTAACAAGCGGGATTGTAATCGGCATACTTCTTGCGCGGTCCTTTGCAGGAATATTAACGGATGTTGCGGGTTGGCGTTCCGTATATCTAGTCTCTGCTGCGCTAATGCTTTTTATGGTTTGTATGTTTTTTAGGGTATTGCCCAATGTTGAGCGAGAGGTAAAGTCATTGTCCTATCCTAAGTTGCTTAGATCGGTGCTTATATTGTTTAAACAAGAACGGATTTTGCGCATCCGCTCTGTTCTTGCCCTGCTGATTTTTGCTGATTTCAGCATTTTGTGGACTTCACTCGTACTGCCCCTTAGCACTCCGCCATTTTCTCTTTCGCATAGTGCAATTGGAGCACTTGGTCTTGTAGGAGTGGCTGGGGCTTTATCTGCAGCTCGAGCAGGGAAGCTAGCTGATCGGGGTTACGGACAGAGAACGACGGGCATTTCTTTGATTCTATTGTTGATTTCATGGTTTTTCATCAGCTATACAGAGCAGTCTCTATTCGCATTAGTTATAGGTATTGTTCTGCTTGACTTGGCTGTACAAGCCATACATGTTACTAATCAAACTATGATTCTTCCATTGCGACCGGAGGCACGTAGTCGGCTAACTGCCGGGTACATGGTGTTTTATTCTATCGGTAGTGCAAGCGGTTCAATTGCTTCTACCCAAATGTATGCGAATTATGGTTGGGAAGGAGTATGCTTTCTCGGGGCGTCAGTTAGTGCTTTAGCTCTTCTATTTTGGGCAATGACTAGGCGCGATACGGCTTCCGCATAAAAATAAGCTGTGTCTTATCATATCCAGATTCAACATCACGAATATGAGCTACACAGCAACCAGTTTTAGAAGAAATGAATACTAGTACAGAATAGAGATCTGATATTGTAATTTGTTGCTTTCAAAGCTGTGGCGGAGAAAAATTTGAAATAGGAGAGGATTGTACATGGAAATAGGTATTACTTCATTTGTAGAAACTAAGCCAGATATTCAGACTGGAGAAGTGATGAGTCACGCACAACGATTGCGTGAAGTGATAGAGGAAATTGTTCTTGCTGATCAGGTGGGACTTGATGTGTTTGGCATAGGTGAGCATCATCGGGAAGATTATGCGGCCTCTTCACCAGCAGTTGTGATGTCTGCAGCCGCTTCGCTGACGAAACGGATTCGGCTGACTAGTGCAGTTACGGTGCTTTCTTCAGCTGATCCGGTGCGCGTTTTTCAGGATTTTTCTACGTTGGATGGCATTTCAAATGGGCGTGCGGAGATTATGGCGGGCAGGGGTTCATTTATTGAATCTTTTCCATTGTTTGGCTATAACTTGAATGACTATGATGAGCTGTTTGAAGAACATTTGGAATTGCTCCTTAAATTACGTGAGGCCGAAAAAGTAACTTGGAAAGGTAGGCATCGAGCAGCGATTAACAATTTGGGAATATATCCACGGCCCGTTCAAAATCCTTTACCGATATGGATTGGCAGCGGAGGAAATCAGGAGTCAGCTATCCGTGCTGGTTTGCTAGGACTGCCACTGATGCTGGCGATTATTGGTGGAAACCCGATACAGTTTGAACCGCTCGTGCAGCTTTATAAGAAAGCAGCAGCGCATGCTGGTCACGACGAATCACGGCTTAAGGTTGGATCGCATTCGATAGGATTTATTGCAGAGAATACTGAAAAAGCAGCAGATATGTTTTTCCCATCTACCCAGGCAGGCATGAATAAACTCGGCAAAGAGCGGGGGTGGGCGCATTATGACCGTTCTAACTTCGATGCCGCTCGCAGTTTTGAAGGTGCACTGTATGTTGGCGATCCAGAAACTGTTGCTCAAAAGATCATTCACCTTCGTAAAAATGTAGGCATCACACGCTTTATGATGTATGTACCGTTAAGCACTATGCCGCATGACCAAGTGATGAGAGCTATTGAACTGCTAGGAACAGAGGTAGCACCACGGGTTCGAGAGGAAATAACCAAGTGGGATGCTGAGACAGAAAATATATCATCATTCAAGTTAGATTCATAAGGCCTCATACTAAATTGAGATGATAGATTTTGTTTCAGTTATTGCAAACAATTGAAGAGAATTCTTACCAATTTAAATTCATTGAGTACCTAGTACTTAATAATTTATTGCTAACTCAAGCACCATCCACTTTAAATGGAACAGTTCTTCAACTACCATGAAAATTAATTTCTTCAAGAAAAGAAAAATGACAATACTTAAGAAGACCCCAGCTTAATCGTTTAAAAAAAGGAGCGCGTACATTAATAAGTCTATGATTTCGGTGGATTATTAGTATTGACTCTCTTAAGCATACTCTGTGGTGCAGCACTATTTTGTGCTGCATGGAGGCTAAGGGGTGCTTTACTTGAAGATCATTGAGCTGTTTAGACAGCTCATATTTTTTCTTCAACTAACTCCTCAAGAATTGCCGTTAGATATGGCTGCTCTGTTAAAAATAATGCAAAGTTCTATTGATAAAAGCAATTTATTAGTTCGATGAAGTTGAGCTTATTTTACTGAAATTACTTTTTGACTAGGCAACTCCAAACAATTCAATTGTCCTCCGTATACAGCTCCACCATCGATACCGACGATTCGATTGCTTCCAAAATAGACATTGTTATTGTTGATATCCCTATGAAGAGAATTTGTTTCTGTATGTCCAAATATCACAATCTTTTCACCATTATAGCCTTTATGAAACTCGTCTCGAATCCACATTAAGATATGTGGATCTGTCTCAGCAATAGGTGTCGTTGGGTGTACGCCCGCGTGAACAAAAATATAATCGGATGTTTCTATGTAATTTTCTAATCCTTGTATAAACTCTAAGTGTTTATTTAGTGTAGATGATTGTAGCTCTGGTTTTTGGAACTTTTCTTCACTTGCGGCTATATCAATTTCTGAAAAACCATAGCTAAATAAAGTTTTATCTCCACCACATAATTTAATCCAGTGGTTCCACGATCTTTCTATGTCAGTAGTTAAAGCTTTTATCATCAAATCTTCATGATTACCTTTAAGCAATAGAGCTCCGGCTTCTTTTAAACTCATCACCTTATCAATAACACCTTTTGTATTAGGTCCTCGATCTACATAATCACCTAATAAGATTAATTGGTCAGTTTCTGGATCGTAGTCTACTTCTTCAAGTAACTGTTCAAACTTCTTTAATTCACCGTGTATATCACTTATTACAAGAGTTCTTTTCATTTATTTCGCTTCTTTCTAATTGAATATGTAATCTATTATTAACTAATCTCAGAGTAACTTCAAACTGTTTATGTTATAAGAAATAAAGATAAAACACAAAACAAAACTTTTTCATTATTCATAAAATAAGCTTCCTCCAATTTTCTGAATAATAGGGGTTCTTTTCATTGTAATTAGAATCCTTACCGAGCTGTTAATCCATGTCTTTCCAGGCGTATAGTATATATTTCCCCCTCCATTAGTATTTTATTAATTTTAATTATAAATTCATAATATTCATACTTTTATTCTTATAAAAATCATGTATAATCATAATAATATTACTGAAATTAATACTTGATAGGCGTTTAGACTAATGGAAAGAAGGGGATAGGGTATGGGTATTCCTACACTATTATTAAATGCATTCATTATTATCCTATGTATTTTTTGCTATCAAGTATTTTGGTTAGATAAAGATGGGAATAAATTACGCAACAATGTATTAATTTCTTTTCTTTCATCAATTGCTACTGTTCTTTGTATGACGTTCCCTTTTAGTTTTCATCTCGGATATATTTATGATTTACGGCTTATTCCTATCATACTAGCCTTTCTATATGGAGGTTTAAGAAGCTTTATTTTTGTCACCTTTGTATATCTTTCTTACCGTTTTTACTTAGGTGGAAACGGCTTTTTACCATCAGTAATTATTATGGTTATAATGTTCTTTTCTAATATTGCAATATATAATTTTTTTCTACCAGCTTATATAGAGAAAAGGAGAATACTGTTTGGCTCACTGTTGATTCTCATTTGCACTAGTTCTTTTTCTGTTCTTGCTATAATGTACGAAATAAAGATAAATGGAACAGTCAGCTCTGAATGGATGCAATTTTTCTGTAGCTATATAGTAATCAATATCCTTACCGGATTGTTATCTATTTATTTAATTGAAGGAATAATTGATAAGTTCAAAATGAAAGATAAAATTCAAAGGGCAGAAAAATATTATGTGATTAGTGAATTGGCCGCTTCTTTTGCTCACGAGATTCGAAATCCAATAACTACGGTATATGGATTTATGCAGTTGTTTCATAAAAATGAAATCTCGGAAACACATAAGGATGAGTATATACAAGTCATGCTGCAGGAGTTAGAAAGTACACAGCTCATTATTGACAATTATTTATCATTAGGAAAACCACAAAATAATGTTCTAAAAGACTCGTTAGATATTAGCCTAATTATGAATCAAGTTATAAATAATATTTCACCGCTAGCCATCTTATATAATATTGAAATCAAAAGCAGTATAAAAGATTCGCTTTCTATTAATGCTAATGCCGATAAAATAAAACAGTGTTTAATTAACATTATAAAAAATGGGATTGAAGCCATGGATAGTGGTGGAATACTACGAATTAATGTGAAAAAGGGAAAGAATAGTATTGTGATTGAAATTGTCGATTCAGGCAGAGGAATGTCACCTGAGGAGATAAAGAGAATCGCCATGCCGTTTTATTCATTAAAAGAGGAGGGGACTGGGCTCGGCACTATGATTGCATATGGTATTATTAAAGAATTAAACGGGGATATAGAAATAAAAAGTGAAAAAGGAAAGGGAACATGTTTTTCAATTATTATTCCTTCATTATAAAAGAGCCCGACATCGTCATGCTGTTTAATTAACTTTTACATTCGAAATCGAAACCGTATTCTTTATTTTTTTCTTGAAGAAGTAGTGAATTTTATGTCCACTGTAACCTTCCATTTCGGATATATAGCTTGAAGTGGTAGAAATTATTGATGATTTCTCATCTTAAATCTAGGAAAGTCGTTAAAGATATTAGTATTGGGATACGTTTAATACTGGGTTAGTTCAACTAACTGATTTTAGTATTACGTAAAGCATTGATAAAACAAGCTTTCTCATATTTAATTTACTGAGTTAAACTTGTTTGATTAAGTTACTTTAGCCTTCTTGGATCAACACCCCTGCAAATATGTGAGATTTTGGGAAAGCAAGTGATCTTTTAGAATATATAGTCCCCGTTCCCATAGGTGGCAATTCGAATGCCTCGCTTATCTTAATACCCTAGGGGCTTTTAGAAATCCCTTAAATGAAACAGGTGTAGAAAAACGAATTGTTTTTCTACACCTGTTTTTGTGTTTTTATCATTCTACTTTCAATAGATTGAAGACCATGGACATGATGCAAAAATTCGATTATTGTATAATCACTTTTCATATAGGTTCAAGTAAATAGTTGCTATTTCATTGTTTGAAAAAGCATGGGCAAGACTCTGCAGTGAGGTGCGCGTGGCCGTTTAAAAAGTCCATGATCATATACTGAACTAAGTATTTACTATTTATAAACGCTCCGGCTACCAATTGAAAGGCGCAATCGCTAGTTCTGTCTAGGCATATTGATGACATCAATTTAGGGGGTACTGAGAAACTATACTGAGAAATAATTTTACTAATTATTTGCAGAAACATTACTTTATATCACAGGATTTAGGGTAGGAGCAATTTTTTGTCGAGAACTTGCGCAATTCCCATACTCTGTACGTTAATTTTTAGGGAATTTTAGAAGTAGGCGAAACTCTTGCTGAATTACAATAGAATGAATTCTTATAGTCAATATCAAATAAGAGAATCAACAATTACCGATTCTATGTTTAATGAAACAATCCAGACTGTCTGGACTTCTTCAGTAATTCATTTGTTTTCTTGTTCGATTTTTCTTTCAAGAAGGCACCAAAAAGTAGGAAGAGTATTCCTACGCATGATAGAAATAGGATGTCTATGCCTGCTTTTCTCCAAATAATACCTCCAACTGCCTCGCGCATAAGATCTATTGCATAGGTGAACGGTAATGCAGGATTAATCCATTGGAAAAATTCAGGGAGCAAAGGAACTGGATATGTTCCACCAGAACCAGCGATTTGTAAGACCAACATAATGATTGAAAATGCTTTTCCAATATCTCCGAAAACCGATACAAAAGTATAAACAATGGATATGAATACACTGCTGATAAATAATCCAAATATAATAAACCAAAAGGGTTCTTGAACTTTAACTCCAAGTAAGGCTATGTCTCCAGCTGTGACAATGAGCGTTTGCATAATACCGATTGTCCCAAAGGTTAAAAGTTTACCGAAATAGATTTCACGTGCATGATATAAGTCTCCTTGGTGAACGTTTACGGAAAGTAAGGAGATTAACAATAGGCAGCCAACCCAGATTGCTAGAACTGAATAAAAAGGTGTCATGCTAGTGCCATAGTTTTCTATTGGGAACAGTTTATGTTCATTTAACTCAATAGGTTGTTTGAGAAATTCACTTTCTGCACTTGGGTTATTTTGTAGAAGCTGAATAAAATCGTTAATATTCATTTCGCTTTGGAAACTTCGAATTCTCTTTGCAAGTTCTGTTACTTTATTGCTAATGTAAGGATATTCGTTTAGCACAGTTTCGATTAGTTCTTTGCCGTCGTTGACGTGAGAAGAAGTACTTGTCAAAATGCGATCGACTTCAGGTAAAATAGTTTGAATACCATTCATAATACCTTTTGCTTCTGTTAACATTTGCTTTACCTTTTTTATTTCACTGAGAACAGTGGGCTCAATCGTATTCTTGTATTCATTTATAAAACTGTCGATTTGAACAGAAGTATTCTCAGCAATCTTTTGTAAATCAGTGATTGAATCTTTCAGTTGTGTTTCTTTTGAAAGTACTAGTTTATTTATATTTCTCGCATTTGTTTGTGCTTCCTGAAGAGTCCCTTTAAGTGCGGTTGTTTTTTGAATAGCATCGTCTAGTTTTTCTTTACTTTGAAAGTCTGTATTTTGCGCATTCATTTGTCTTAAATCTGTCAAGCTTTCTATAATTGTATCAACTGTACTGATTGCATTTGTCATTTGTTGATCCAACTTCTTTTGAGTGTTTTCCAAATCCGATGTGTCTACTTTAACGAGTTTTAGTTTCGTCAATAACTTATTAGCTTGTTGGGCGATGTCTTGAACTTTTTGTAGATCACGGTTGATTTGAGGCACTAATTCGTTAAATCCAGACTCAGCTTTCGTTAAAAAATCGGTTGTGTTTGCAATAGTTGATAATCCATCATCTGTAAGTTTTTTTACGTTTGAAAGACTACCTTGAGTACTTTGAATAATCTTTTGAGCAGATGCTGCATCGCTTAAAGAAGCATTTAATGATTGATGTATATCCGGTAGTTTTTGTTCTATTTCGAATACGTATCGTTCAAATTTCTGAATGTCAGGTAAATCGGCTTCGATTTCTATACCCAATTTATTAAAAACATCAAAAATAGTTCCATTTACAATAGCAGCGAATTCGTTGCTCATTTGGTCTACAATGAGGCTGACACCAGTATCAGAAATTTTCGGTGCAATGGAATTAATTTTTTCATTTACATAATAATCGACGTTTGCTTTCTGAGGTACTTCTGAAATGACCGATCCTAGTCTTTCCGTAAAGTTTTTTGGAATAATTATTACAGCAAAATAGTCTCCGTATTCTACTTTTTCCATTGCTTCATCTCTATTCGTGAATTGCCAATTCATATCATGATTACTTTTTAATGTTTGAACCAGTTCGTCTCCTGCATTAATATTTTCTCCACGAATGGATGCGCCAACGTCTTCATTGACAATTCCTATTGGAAATTGCCCAGTTTGCCCGTATGGATCCCATGATGCAAGAATATTGAGCCATGCGTAAAGAGAGGGAAGAAAGATAAGACCACCAATTAGAATAGCGGCTACCCAGTTGGTACTTATACTTTTAATGTCTTTTATAAAGATACTTCTTATATTCCTCAACTCAACGTTCCTTCCTAATGGTTTATGAGTAAATTGCTTATAATAGAGTAGGTAATATTTAGGGTAGCCATTCTCTATTCATTTCAAACCGTTACCCAAAATGACGAAGTTTAACTATCTTATATGTCCATGGGGTGGGGACACGACAATCCATTGACATATTATAGATTTTTTATAGATTTCATTAATTGTTGCTTAGAGAATTGTAAATGCTATTCATAATCCGAGTGGTTATTGGAATCTGTTTGTTTAGCGGTTCTATTGTATCTGGTTATACACAAGCCGTATAATTTTTTGAGGTATTTGAGAGGTTATATATAATTAACGGTGGAATTGATTTAGGATTTCTCAACCCAATGATATTTGCGAAGATTTTTTCTGGACAAGTCTAATGAAGGGAAAATGAGGAACTCTGATAATAATACCTAAAACTTTTGGAGGTTGAAGACATGAAACAACAAGAGTTAAGTAAGATGAACGAAGCGGGATGGAATCAATCTGCTTATCAGGCATGGGTTAATCGCCACGGCTTACCGAAGGAGTATGCACAAAAACTAATAGAAAATCCCACTCAAGCTATTTCACATTATTTGAAGTATATGGGGGACGTAAGGAGTAAAAAAATAGCTAATCTGCTAGGTTCAAAGGGTAATAAAGCAGTATCCTTTGCTTTGTTAGGAGCAGAAGTAACAGTTGTCGATATTTCCAAAGATAATAGTCGATATGCATTAGAGTTAGCGGATGAAGCAGGAGCGCCTATAAAATACATAGTTTCTGATGTACTAGATATACCTGAGTACGAAAAGCTAGTAGATTTTGATTTCATCTTATTAGAATTGGGGGTATTACATTATTTCGTTGATTTGCAGCCATTATTTGAGCTTGTATATCATTCACTTAAACCAGGTGGGAGATTTATCGTGAGAGACTATCATCCGTTTGTATCCAAGTTGCTTCGTGCAGAAGAAAATAAAATGATCGCAAGTGGGGATTATTTTGACAACGAGTTTGTTGAAGTAGATGTTGCGTACAGTATCTTATTAACTGATACGGAAAAAGCAAATTTAAACAAGAATACAATTCGTAGGTGGACATTAGGTGAAATAGTAACTACCATTGCAAAGGCAGGTTTACGTATCGAAATATTGGAAGAAGAATCAGGCGTCAGATGGGCATTCCCAAACGATTCCCCAGGAAATATAGAAAAAAAGATTCCAGGTTTATTTACGATTATTGCTAAGAAGTAACAAAAGCTCTATATCACCGACTTTAGCATTGCGGTTTTATGGTTTTATAATAAGGAATAGAAAGATAATCGTTAACGGGCTGTTGACGCTAAAAAGTTCATGTCGAATACATACAAGCATGGAATGGCATGTATTCGACTGTACTTAATTCATACCAACCAAAACACTTCTTCTTTCTAAAAAAACATTATCCCTCCATACGCCATCTATTTTCCCAATACGTTCTCGTATACCTACTTCTCGAAAACCATTTTTCTGATGTAGATGAATACTAGCTATATTTTCTGGGAAGATGGATGCTTGAAGTGTCCAAAAACCATGTTCTTCAGATGCTTTAATTAATAATTGCAAAAGTAAATTTCCAATACCTTTTCCTTTTGAATTAGGATGCACATAAATACTAACTTCTCCTACACCTACGTACACAGTTCTATCCGAAACAGGTGAAAGTTTGCACCACCCTAAAATTGTATTTCCTTCATGTAGAACTAGCGTACATTCTAGGTGTGCTTTGGACAGCCACTTTTCATATGAAGGTGGAGCTTGCGATTCGAATGTCGCATTCCCTGTAGCAATACCAGCCTTATAAATGGATTTAATTTGATTCCAGTCATCTTTCGTTGTTTTTCTAAAAGAGTAGTTCATAAATTATTTCCTCCTTTACATTAGATTTTATTTTTATTACTTGTATTTTGCAAGTAAATGTTTTATAACTAATGGAAGAGGTGAAAATCATGGAAAATAAACGTGAATTATTTCAAGTTTTAACTCGACGTTTTGGATTGTTGAACAAAAACTGTTGTTCCATTGGAGCGATAGATATATCAACTGTTCAAAGCCATATTATTTATGAAATTGACAAACAGCATACACCATCTATGCAACAAATTGCAGATACATTGGCAATGGATATCACTACGTTTAGCCGACAAATCCAAACATTAGTGAAAATGGAGTTAGTAAAAAAAACACCTGCTGCTGAAGACAAACGGGTTGTGATATTGAGCTTAACCGTCCAAGGAAAATTTGTTGCAACATCGATTGACGAATCAATGAATACTTATCTCAATGATGTATTCTCTCAGATGAATGAATTTGAACGAGAAACAGTCATTCGCTCACTGGAATTGTTAAATAAAGCGATGTCTAAGTCAACTGTTTGCTGTTCTACTATGTGCTAAGATTTATGTCTTCGTTATCAATTACTTGTAATTTACAAATAAATTTTCTGTGGAGGTTATGAAATGAAACAAATTGAACTAATAAACATTTCGAATTGCTGTGGAACTAAGCCTCAGTACTTGGAGAGTAAGCCCCCGCAAACAGATCAAAATTTACCGACGGCTATTATTGGTGCGGGTCCAGTTGGTTTAGCTGCAGCTGCTCATTTAGCTGATCGTGAGGAGCCTTTTATCCTCATCGAGTCAGGGGCACGAGTTGGGACGAATATTCTGCAATGGGGGCATGTGCGTTTATTTTCTCCTTGGCAATACAACCTCGATAAAATAGCAATGCAGCTACTTGAAAAGAGCGGGTGGGTTGCACCTGATTCCGAACAACTACCATTAGGAAAAGAGATCGTGGAAGACTATTTAGAACCCCTAGCGAATTTACCTGAAATTTATCCAAATATTCTATTCAACACCACCGTAACTGCTGTTAGTAAAAAAGGTTTAGACAAAATGAAAAATTATAATCGTAGTGATGCTCCATTTGTTTTATATTTGGAGCAAAAAGGCAAGACGAGACGTATGGAAGTGAAAGCTGTCATTGATGCAACTGGAACTTGGTCACACCCTAATCCAGTGAATGCAGATAGTTGTTGGACGAAAGAAGAAAAGGAATTAAACAAACATATTTACTACGGCATTCCAGATCTAACCAGTGCTGAAAGTGAGCGATACATGGGTAAACGCGTTGCAGTTGTTGGTGGTGGACATTCAGCTATTAATACTATTTTAGAACTTTCGCAATTAGGTCAACAGGTAGAAATCTACTGGATTATGAGAAAGAAAAATGTAGAGGATGCTTATGGTGGGCAAGAAAAAGATGCACTTCAAGCTAGAGGTGAGCTAGGAAGCCGTATTCACCACTTAGTTGATACAGGTAAGGTAAAGGCAATTACTCCATTCCACATACATGAGCTGAAGCATTCAGACAGTGGGATCGAAATTATAGGAGAACAGAATGGAGAAGGTTTTTCACTTACAGGTGTGGGTGAAATCATTGCGAATACCGGTAGCCGTCCGGACTTTTCCTTTTTAAGGGAAATAAGGCTTAGTGTAGATTCAGCAACAGAGAGTGTAGCAGCTCTTTCCCCTTTAATCGATCCTAATCTTCATAGTTGTGGAACTGTTCGACCCCATGGAGAAGAAACGTTAAGACAACCGGAAAAGAATTTTTATATCGTTGGAATGAAAAGCTATGGACGCGCACCTACATTCTTAATGGCGACAGGCTACGAACAAGTTCGATCCATAGTAGCTTATTTAACAGGGGATTTCGAATCCGCACAAAGGGTAGAACTCGAATTACCGGAAACGGGAGTATGTAGTACCAATTTAACAAGTCAAAATGGTGGAGCATGTTGTGGCTCTTCTTGTTAAGGAGTGAGGAAATATGACGGTCAATAACGGTGGGAAATTATCAACGGAATATTTTGTTTCATATTTGAAGTTAATTATGAATGCAAGAAATTGTTCGCTAGAAACAGCTAGCACAATTATGTTCGACCAGTTTTTTAAAGGTAATAAAGATACATTTGGAGCTTATAGTTACAGAAATTTTTTAAAAGCATTCGAAGGCTTCTCATGTTGTCATTCGTAATATAATTTTATTTAAGTAAAGGAGAGGTCAAATTGACTGACGCGATTTTAGCATCCTTGATTTTCCTTTTAACACTAACGTTAGTTATTTGGCAGCCTAAAAATTTATCTATTGGATGGACTGCATGTGGTGGAGCTATCATCGCATTATTAGTTGGGGTTGTAGGAATTCAGGATGTAAAAGAAGTAATCGGAATTACGTGGAATGCAACATTGTCATTTGTAGCAATTATACTGATTTCATTAATATTAGATGAGATTGGATTATTTGAATGGGCTGCTCTTCATATGGCGAAGGCTGCAAAAAGTAATGGAATTAAAATGTTTGTTTATGTCAGTATTTTAGGTGCAATTGTTGCGGCCTTTTTTGCAAACGATGGAGCAGCACTTATACTGACACCAATTGTTTTAGCAATGGTTCGAAATTTGAATTTTAAGGAAACGATGATTTTTCCTTTTATTATGGCGAGTGGATTTATTGCGGATACAACTTCGTTACCTTTTGTTGTGAGTAACTTAGTTAATATTGTATCGGCTGATTTCTTTCAAATCGGATTTATAGAATATGCTTTACGGATGATCATACCGAACTTATTTTCACTTATTGCTACGATTGCAATACTGTTCTTTTATTTTAGAAAAAGTATTCCTAAATCGTACGATTTATCCAAATTACGAGAACCAAAAGAAGCGATCCGTGATGTAAAGATGTTTCACCTTTCCTGGTATGTACTTGGGATCTTATTAATCGGCTATTTTGCAAGTGAGTCTATTCAACTTCCAGTTTCAATCGTTGCTGGAGTGATCGCGATCTTCTTTTTACTAATGGCGAAGAGAAGTAATGCGGTGAATACCGCAGCCGTTATCAAAGGTGCGCCATGGAGTATCGTATTTTTCTCCGTTGGGATGTATGTGGTCGTATATGGGTTGGGAAATGCATGGCTAACACATGCGTTAGCAGGAGTAATTCAAGTAGCTGCCGAGCAAGGTTTATTCATTGCGACGATGTCGATGGGCTTTATCGCCGCGTTTTTATCGTCGATGATGAATAACATGCCAACTGTGATGATCGATGCACTCGCAATTGCTGAAACGAATACTACGGGTACTATCCGAGAAGCACTTATTTATGCCAATGTTATTGGTTCTGACTTAGGTCCTAAAATTACTCCAATAGGGTCACTTGCAACCTTAGTATGGCTGCATGTTTTATCTCAAAAAGGTGTCAAAATTTCATGGGGAACTTATTTTAAAACAGGGATTGTATTAACAATACCGATTCTTTTCTTAACGCTATTAGGACTATATCTAACATTACAATTCTTTTAATGGAGACTAAGATGATGACTAAAAAAACAATTTACTTTTTATGTACAGGAAATTCTTGCAGAAGCCAGATGGCAGAAGGTTGGGCAAAAAAATATTTAAGTGACGAATGGAATGTATACAGTGCCGGGATCGAAGCACATGGACTAAACCCGAATGCGGTCAAAGCAATGAAGGAATCTAGTATAGACATATCCAAACAAACCTCCGATATTATCGTTCCTGACATTTTACATACAGCTGATTTAGTAATTACTTTATGTGGAGATGCGGCTGATAAATGCCCAATGACGCCACCTCATGTAAAAAGGGAACACTGGGGCTTTGACGATCCTGCAAAAGCGGAAGGAAGCGAGGAAGAAAAATGGGCTTTTTTCCAACGTGTAAGGGATGAAATCGGAGAAAGAATTGAGCGCTTTTCTAAAACTGGAAATTAGTAAACACCTAAAGCTGAGAGATATACTCTCGGCTTTTTTTATTAGACTTAGTCTAAAATCATCTTCGGAAGGTATTTAGAAATATTTATAGAATGTATGATAGAAAACTGGTAATTAATGAGGAGATATTTTTGGTGAAGCGAATTATAAGCGTCGTAGCTTTCATTATTTTGTTTATTAATTGGTACTATCCATATTCACCGATATCATTTACTAAATCATTCGCATATACAGAGCATATAGAAACTATTAATGAATTTAAAGATAAGTTAGAAACTCTACAAAGATACGAAGAGGTTGGCTCTACAACTAATTTAGTTGATAGTAGAGCATATTTGATTTTTGATAATTTAGAACAACAATGGCTGTTACATGAAAAAACGAAAAATTAAAAAGAGTGACTTGTTACAAATGCAAGCTGATGCACAAGCAATTCGTAATATGCTAATCGAACTTGCTTTTTTAGAACAGTATGATGATGAAATAGAAATTTACTTACAAGCCTCCTTACAGCAATCCATAAAAATTGAACAAAAGATAGGACAAGTGTATACAGGAGATTTTTATTCCCGCAAAGATTTAACTGTGTTATATCATAATCTTCAAGTAGATTTTAGAAGTTTACTTATGTCTTTTACTAGTTTTTACGAAGGCTATAAAACAATTGAATAACAAACCAGGATTGAGTACTTGCAATTATTATCTTTACAAATGATAAGATTGGTAATATTATTAGTTAGGTTAACTAACTAATTGCTAAAATAAATTATGAATTTGAAAGGTGAAATTATGTATTCATTTTTTTCGAAGTTAAAATTGATACATCGTCCTTATAGCAATCAGACAAACGAGGTGCTTTTACCTAATGAGTTGTCTGAAATTCAATGGGGATTGATCCGCTATCTCTCGGAAATTGGCCCTTCTACTTTTACAGATGTTGCAGCTTACTGGGGAGTGGAAAAACCATCGGTCACACCGATTGCTCAGAAGCTAGTGGAGCAAGAAATCATATATATTTCCCCTGGAATAGATAAAAGGCAGAAAGTCATGCACTTATCACCAAAAGGTATGGAAAAGTATGAACAAGGTAAGGAAGCAATGTATTTATTTCAAGCACAATTGCTTGAAGGAGTTTCGCAAGAAGAAATAAAAGTAGCTGAGCAAGTACTTGAAAAAGTGCGCGCAAATTTATTGAGAAGAGGCTAGTTTGTGATGAAAGAAAAACTATGGACAAAAGAATTCATGATTGTATCCACGATTAATTTTATCATTACACTCATATTTTTCTTATTAATGGTTACCATTGCATCGTATGCAAAAACTGAATATGGTGCATCTACTAGTACAGCCGGTTTAGTATCTAGTATCTTTATTATCGGTTCTTTAATTGGTCGATTAGGAGCTGGTAGGATTATAAGTGATGTTGGTACTAAAAAAACGTTGTGGGCAGGTTTACTATTTTTCGCAGTCACATCGATTTTGTATTTTTTTGCATTCAATTTAAGTCTGTTAATTGTTAATCGTTTATTACAAGGAATCGCAGTGGGTATTGCAAGTACGGCCAATGGTACTATTATTGCTCAAATATTACCGAAAACACGTAAGGGAGAAGGGATTGGCTATTATAGTTTAAGTGCTATTTTAGCGACAGCTGTAGGACCATTTATCGGTATTTTATTGATGAAGTTTGAGAATGGATTCCAATGGATATTCGCTTTAAATGTGATGTTTTCCATCGTATGTTTAATCATTTATGTGGCTGTTAAAATCGATGTACCAATAAATAAATCTAATATAACTCAAGAGGAAAAAGGATCGTTTTTGTCAAAATTCATTGAACCAAAAGCGGTGCCTATCTCACTGATCGCATTATTGATTGGCTTTAGTTATTCTGGCGTTATGTCCTTTTTATCGTTTTACGCAGAGGAAATTAATTTAGTTTCAGCAGCAAGCTATTTCTTTTTAATTTATGCCATCGTTATTATTTTTTCTCGTCCATTTACAGGGAAATTGATGGATACAAGAGGAGCAAATATTGTGGCGTACCCATGCTTAGTCATTTTTGCTGTCGGTATGTTTCTATTTAGTCAAGCTACAGCTGGTTGGATGTTGCTAGTAGCAGCAGCATTTATTGGATTGGGTTATGGTAACTTCAATTCCATTGCACAGACAGTAGCAGTCAAAGTAACACCTCCTCATCGCTTTGGCTTAGCGACTTCTACTTATTTCATTTTATATGATATCGGTTTGGGTGTGGGTCCATTTTTACTAGGATTTTTTGTACCAACTACTGGATACCGACCGATCTTTGTATCTATGATCGTGATCATTTTATGCTGTGTTCCTCTATATCACTGGTTACATGGAAGAAAAGATAAAGAGTTGTTACGGGCATCTTAAATTTAGGTCTCAAAAAAAGAATCCACTTTGAACAAATTCTTGTTCAAAGTGGATTCTTTTTGTATTTGATATGTTAGTAATAAATTTTTTAGTGATAATGGATCTAAATAAATGGTTAAATGATCTTTATGTAGAATATATAAGGATACGCAAAAGTAAGGAGGACTTTCCAGTGAAATTTTATAGATTTGATCCAGAGGTAGGAAAGGGTATTGCTCATTTTAATTCAAATTTCATCATGTCTCGAATTATAAAGACAGAAAAGCCAACGCAGATTGGTTGTATGCATTTAGATCCAAACGGGATTGTGGGATTTCATCAAGCTGTTGTTTCGCAGTTAATGCTTATTGTAGGTGGTGAAGGCTGGGTTCGAGGTGATGATGCTGAAAAATATTGTGTTAAAAGTGGTGATGCTGTCTATTGGGAAAAAGGCGAAGGACATGAAACAGCAACGAATACTGGGTTAACTGCCATTGTAATTGAATCAGAAGAAATAAATCCCTCAAACTTTATGTCAATCAAAGCAAGTGAATCCTTAAGTTTGTAGGAGGGGGTTGCAGAAATGATTTATGGCGGAATAAAGTATAGTTGATCTCCGCGATAGGCGGACGCTTTCCACGGGGTGAGCGATAAGCCATCACCTCCGCTACGCGTCGTTTGTGATGGCTTATCTGTCTCACTCATCCCGCCGGAGTCGCCGCCTGCCGCTTCCATCAACAAAGTGATAAATGTTCGTATTTTAATGACAAAGTACTATTTATGAAATTAACTAAATTGCCATAAAAACTCTTAAATGGAGAATTTGATGATTATTGCTCACCTATTAGGATAATAAAAAATGTTATCAAATTCATGAAAGAACCTAACCATTCGTAATAGTATACTTTCTTATCTCGGTGGAACAGCCATTCCTCCAATCCACGATTTAACCCTAACAAAAAAAACAGTCCAAACATTGGGGTTGCTACAATCAAAGAGTAAGTTTGGAAATTAGACCTTTCAATCAAGCTCATAGTACTAAAAATAAATAAGAATATAAGGACGATATCAATTGCGAATGAATATGAGTTTCTTTCTATAAAAAATAATCCTTTCCATTTGTTTTTTATTTTAAGTCGTCTTTTCAAGTAAAACTCGGTAATAAATAGATAGATCGCAAATACAATAAGTAAGCTTACTATTGTAAATGTTTTCATTTGGTCTCTCCTTCCAACCTCAATTAAATGGCTTTTTTGTACAAGAGTTCTTCAAACAATTTTAAGAAGAACTATACTTTCCCGATTTTGAAAAGTTGAAGATACCTACTATTAAACAAGTCATACTTAACGCCCAAATAACTCCGGCAATCCCTAGCTGAAGTGAAATTTCTTCTGATGCCATTGGATGGTTATAATCAATTGAAATAACTTGAAAGGTAAAATATATAGCGATTGAGAACAACATAAGATGCAATAAAGTCCAAACATAACCAGAGTTCTTGTTGTTATTTTTTATCCAAAGGAACAAAGTAACAAAGATTGCAATTCCCATAACAGCTGCGGAACCACCGATTAACAAACCAAATATCTCTTTTTCTAATGGCATAAGACATCCTCTTTCAAGTGAATTGTATAAAAAGATTGTACCATTCGTACCGTTTAAATGGAAAGTGTTGTATGTAAGCGACCCGATGAAGGAAAAAGGTATTCCTTTATAGAAGTATAGATTAACTAATATGAATGTGGGTGAGTGTATGAGTAAGATTATTAATTACTATGAGAAATTTGATGAATGGGGACGTTTAGATAGAGAACCAATTGAATTCCATGTGAATTGGCACTATATTAAAAAATATTTGCCTGAAAATGGATGTGTATTGGATAACGGAGCTGGACCAGGAAAATATTCCATGGAACTGGCTAAAGCTGGCTATAAGGTAACGCTGACAGACTTAACGCCAAAGCTAGTAGAGATTGCAGAAAAAAAAGCACAAGAACTTCATTTAAATGAACGGTTTGATGGATTTTATGTTGCAGATGCTAGAGAGCTTACTAACTTAGCGGATAATCAGTTCGATGCATCCTTAATGCTTGGGCCAATGTATCACTTACAGGAAGCAAATGACCGTATAAAAGCAGTAAAAGAATTGAATAGAGTGACGAAAAAAGATGGAATTGTTTTTGTAGCTTTTATGTCCAGGATTAGACATGTTTTTTCATCCCTTATGTCTCCAGAAAATTGGAAACCAAATAATAATATGGATTCGATCTTACAATTCTCGGAATCAGGTTGCTTTAATCATGCAGATGAAGGGCGTTTTACTGGTGCTTATTATTATAATATAGATGAAATCAAACCATTTATGGAAGCACAAGGGTTTGAAAGTTTGGAGCTATTAGGGTCAAACGTAGGTGCTAACTTAACTAATGAAAACTGGAATTACTGGAGAACTAAAGGGGAATACGAAGTAGAAAAAGTAATCAAACTATTGATAGAAAATGCGACAGATCCTCATATTCTTGGAATATCATCTCATTTACTTTACATTGGAAGGAAAAAGGATACTAGTACGAACTGAGGGCACTGAAAAACTCTATTACAGAATTTTTTTACGATAAATATTTGATGTGACGATACTGTGTACTATAGGATTTAGCACGCCGGAGTGAGACTCCTGTGGGAAAGCGAACAGAGCCGTACTAAATCCAATTAGCGGATATTTATTAGGAATTTTATTAGAATACCACTTTTAAAGTTTTTCAACAGTATTACTTAGAGAAAAAACTAATTTTATAATCTTTATAAAACAGAGGGGTAATAAGATGTCAAAGGGACTTATTCATCATGTGGAAATATATGTTTCAGATTTAAAAAGGTCCATTGATTTTTGGGGCTGGTTTTTAGAGAAGGTAGGGTATAGTATTTTTCAGGAATGGGAAAGTGGACAGAGTTGGAAATTGGGAGAAACCTATATTGTTTTCGTACAGGCAGAGGAAAGATTCCTAGATATCCCATATCACAGAAGTCGAGTAGGCCTAAATCATATCGCATTTCATGCAGATTCTCGTCAACAGGTCGATGAGATCACAAACAGCTTACAAGATAAAGGAGTGCACATCCTTTATACAGATAAGCATCCCTTTGCGGGAGGAAATGATTACTACGCTGTTTTCTTTGAAGATCCAGATAGAATAAAGGTCGAATTGGTAGCGCCTCCACACGAATAGTATTTTATTTTTTGGAGCGCGATGGAATGTTGTAAAGCCATTGTTAACCCGTTAATCATATTCATATAGTGGGACACCTATTACTTATGCGTAATATGTGTCCCACTGGTTTATTTAATCTCTGGTCTTACCCAAAGCTTGGAAAAGTCAACGTGGCCGAAATGCTTGATGTTGATATTCATCAAATCTGCAGAAAAGGGAATGTGACGTTTAGCATAATATAAGGGAATGATGATTGAGTCTTCAATTAATGCTTGTTCTACTCGAACATTTAAGCTTGTCCACTCTTCAAATGGAGTGCGGGCATATTCTGCTAAATACGACCGGTATTTTTCATCATTCCTTAAAATTTCGGCTAGAGGGGAATAACCATTCATTAAAAAATGAAAAAATGAAAAGTTTTGATTCATCTCAAAAACTTCTCCATGGATAAAAAGATCTACACAACTGTTTTCAGCCCTATTAGAAATATTATCTGCAAAGGAAACCCATTTTGTTTCAATGGGAACCCCTTCTTTTTCTAATACATCCTTTAACCAAAACGTTGTGTTTTTGGTGTAATTGACCTCTTTTAATACAAGTGGCTTCTCTATGTTCGGACGAGTCACTTCTTTAACATGATAAGATTTACTTTGACCAATTAGACATCCTTGTGAATTTGGTAATATGTGCGGATCTACTTCGCTAATCTCATGGCGATATTTAGAAATGACAAAGTGTATATAATCCCGTACTTCTTTCCTTTGGATACTCGTATGCTGAGACGCATTCATGATAACAACTCCAAAACCAGAGTCACTCTCTACTGGAAAAAATGATTTTCCGCTGTCTTCCGTAGATGAGCGATAGACGATGTCAAATTCTTCTGGTACTTGGACAAATTCGATTTTATCTAATAAGGGTCTTTCCCCATAATAATCTTTAAACGCCACTAAAGTTGTTTTCGTTTCATTGTTTTCTTCTATAAAAAAACTGCCCGTTCCGATTAAAGCTTCGTTCTTTTCCTTGTATATACTCGTATTCATCGTACCTAACATTTGTAAACAGTAACTACAACCACTTGGAAAATTTATATCCACAATTAATGGAGCGACTACCTCCATCCTTTCAATTGGCTGCCATAATGTTTGAAACTGTCGATCATGCCGGAGTCTGTCTAAACAGATGACAACATCTTCTGCAGTTAAAACCGAGCCATCATGAAACCTAATATCTTTCTTTAAATAAAGTCGAAGTTTTGTTTCCGTCATATCCCAACTATGGGCGAGCTCAGGGGAAACAATTCCCTCTTCATCTACGGCAACTAATCGATTATAAATAGTTGCTACAATTTTCGCACTGGATACATCAGCTGCATATAATGGATGCATTGTTAAAAATGGGTACTTTCTTGGTACCACAAGCTTGTCATTTGTATTTTGAACATAGCCAAATTTCGTTCGAAATTTATTCATTAAACGCAGTTTGCTATCTATTGACCAGTCAAATAAGAGGTATTTGCTACTCACTTCCACGGTTTCTTCCTCGATGGTCTGCATGACTTGTTCTTCGAAAATAGCTTCAACGTCCTTTAACCATTCAAGCTTCGAAACGTTGCCTCTACCACGACCTGATGTAAACATGAGCCAACCTTCCGCTGACCATTTCTGTATATAGCGCGTTGTTTGTTTTAGACTTAAGTCCAGCACTTCTGCTAGTTTATCCTGTTTTATATTTCCGGACGGGACTGCATTCCATAAGGTTAATAAATGTTTATCCATCGAGTACACCTCTATAAGTGGACATATCTGTTTAAAATGTCCATTTTTCATTTCAAAAGTCTAGTTTAATATACTAAAGACAGAGGAGGTATACAAGATGAAATGGAAAAACTACCCACAAAATATTAAGGTGCGATTAATCACCTCATTTTTTAATCGAGCAGTATCATCAGCGGTAATGCCATTTATGGCACTATTTTTTGCACAAGAAATGAGCAAAGTTTGGGCAGGTGTATTTTTAGTATGTACGGTAATCATAGGTTTTTTTATAAATTTAATTGGTGGCTATATGTCGGATCGATTTCCACGTAAAAGAGTGTTAGTTCTAACGTCTTTATTGAGTGGTTTAATGTTTTTATTGATGACGATTAGTTTATTTCCTGAAAAGAATATCATCTGGTTATTTGCATTTGCATATGTAGCTTTTATCATCACAAGTAGTCTAGGTCGACCAGCCATGCATGCGATTATTATAGATTCAACGACACCTGAGAATCGAAAAGAAGTGTATGCACTCGATTATTGGTTAATAAATTTATCGATGGCTATTGGAGCAGCTCTTGGGGGATTGCTCTATGTAAATCACCAAATCGAACTCTTTATGGTTCTTTCCATTACATCCTTAATCCTCCCAATTGCGTATAAAATTTGGCTTATAGACGAGAATACGAGCATTTTGGAAAAACAGCATCAAAATGTATTAATGGATGTAATTCAAAATTATAAAGTAGCTTTTCAAGATAGACCATTTGTAAAAGTCGTGATTGGCTCCATGTTTATTATTGCAGCAGAGTTTTCGCTGAATAGTTATATTGGAGTTCGGCTAGCGGAAACGTTTAAGTCTGTACATATTGGAGATTTTGAATTAGCAGGCGTTCGTATGTTAAGTATGCTCAACATTGAAAATATGCTGCTTGTTGTTTGCCTTACATTTTTTATTAATAAAATAACAGATCGTTTCAGTAGCCATAAAGTATTACTCGTTGGACTTATAGTATATAGTATCGGTTATGTCACAGTCACTTCAGCAAATACGTGGTACATTCTCATTTTGTTTAACTTTATTGCAACAATTGGCGAATTAATCTATTCTCCTGTGCGTAATGCCGAGCAGGCGAATATGATTCCAGCTGACAAAAGAGGATCATATTCTGCATTTTCGAATGTTTCCTTTAGCGGTGGAGACCTAATCGCTCGTTCTACAATTATTATTGGTGCTTACTTAATCCCAACAATGATGTCTGTTTATATTGGAGTCATTTTAATGATCGGCATCTTCTTATTGTACACAGGCTTATTTTGGAGGAGACCTGTTGCAACAACAGCTTAACGATTAAAATTGTTAGAAGTTCCTTTTATTACTACAGGTCTAATCATAATTCTACGCATCCTGTTCATATGTTACATAAAGGATGAAGGAGAATTGACAAGATGAAATTAATTGCCAAAGGTTCTAGCAGGAAAAGTCCTTCTCTTTACTTACTAATCATTACAGCTGTATTAATAATTGCAATTCCTACCTGGCTACGAATACAAGGAGGTTCTACCAACGATCAGCTTACGGAGAGTATCCAAATAGCTGCATCTGAACTCTTTGAAAAGGATAATGCCATAGCCGAATTTAAGATTGATAGCTTAGAACTTAGCCATACGAATGAGGCATCAGAAGAGGTTTATCTCCTTATGTTTTCTATAAAACCAGCTGACCCAGAAAATTTCGTACTCGTAGGAGGTGGAATTGAAGGAGAAGAAGGATGGATTCATGAGCGAGTAAATTATGTAACTGTTAAAAATAACAACAAACTGATTTTTAGCACGAGTCCTTAATAATGAGAGCTACCTTTTTATTTGGGTGGCTCTCCTTTTTTATTTTGGCTCAGTTAAAAGAAAATGTTGTTACCTGCCGAAAATCCGCTCGCTTTCCGCGGACGGAAGTGCCAAGCCTCCTCGGGGCAACAGGATGTTGATCCCAGAGCCCCTCTGCGTCGGAAGGCGTAGCGGTCAGATGCAAACTGTTGCCACATGGATGTGGATTTTAGGATTTGTTCCTATAAACTTGTTGCTTGGTCTTTGCAACCCATTTTTCAGCAGAAGTCTCGCGGAATTTAGTCACAAATATATTCATCTAAATAAGAACAGCCTAATTGAACAGAACCTTTATTTTGAATGCAACGTGAAAATTCTTTATTATGCTTCAAATGCATATATTGATGCAAATAAGTTAGGAAGAGGATGTACTTAATGGATAAAGGAGAAGTGTTTTTATGAGATTAATTGCTTCGACCCCCAACCAGAAAAGGAATGCCTATAAGTTCAGTCTAATGATCATAACAATTATATTAATCCTAGTAATTCCAAGTTGTATACGTTATATAAAAGCAGATTCTAAAAACAGTCAGCTTACAGATTATATAAAAACTGCTGCATCTGAATTACTTGAGAAGGATAAAGCAATATCTGATTTTGTAATTGATAGCCTAGAATTCAGCCATAAGACGGAAGAATCAGAAGAGGTTTACAAGATCATGTACTCTATGAAACCAGCAGATCCAGAAAATTTTGTACTAGAAGGTAGTGGTAAGAAAGGAGAGAAAGGTTGGATTCATGAGCGAGTAAATTATGTAACAGTTAAGAAGAATAGAGAACTAACTTTTAGCACAAACCCTTAATAATACAATTGAAGAATGAAAGCCAAATTAATGTATTAGATGGCTTTCATTTTTTCCGTTTGAAAAGACTTTTCAAATAAGTCTTTTTTTTTGCACATATATATCGCGTTGTGATATAGTCGTGTTACGACATAGTCGAAGTGTGACATATATAAGGGGTGAATAAGTGGAAAAAGTAATTAAGAAGTATGTACCGATGACCGAAACGGCTTTTTATATTTTGCTGTCCTTAACAGAACCAAGGCATGGATACGGAATTATTAAACGAGTAGAAGAAATGACAAATGGGAGGCTTACACTAGGTTCTGGCACGATTTATGGAACATTAACGAAAATGCAACGAGATGACATAATAGCAATTTATGCGGATGAAAAACGCAAAACCATCTATGAAATTTCGGTTTTAGGTAAGCAACTAATGCAAGTAGAAATGAATCGATTGAAAGAATTACATGACAATGTCTTACGTTATGAGGGGGACTTTCAGTGATAAAAAAAGTGAAAGGCCTATGGAGCTACAATGTAGATAACACGGAGAAGTGGCTTTCAGAAATGGCTATTAAAGGTTGGCATTTAACACATGTAAACCGATGGACGCGAACATTTACATTCGAAAAAGGCGAGAACAAGAATGTGAATTACCGCATCCAATTCGGGCAAAAAAATCACTCTTTGCCTCCAACGTTACAAAAAGCTGGATGGGAGATTGCAGTTTCATCAGGAAAATGGTTATTTCTAGTCAATGAAGAGCCAACTATTCGATTGTATCCATCAAGGGATGCCTATGTGAAACGAAATCGTACGCATGCATATGTATTGAGTCTACTTGCCACTTTTCATATATCAGCATCGATGTTACCAATCCTTCTAATAGGGATTCTTTCCTCTGCAATGGAGGAAGAGAATCTTTTAGGTCATAATTTGGGAATACTATTATTTTTTGTTGCTGAAATTGTTTTAGTAGCTTGGTTTGCTATCTATGTGTTCAGAGCATATCGGCGATTCGAAATTCATGAGTTTGATGCGAAAATAGATAGTATGTTAACAGGTAAAAAAATGCGTAAATTTAGAGGAGCCTGGATGTATCAACTTGAGGATACAAGAGAATGGCTTGAACGTCTTGCAAAAGAAGGCTATGAGCTCGAGAGTGTCAAAGCTGCAATCTTTACGTTTAGAAAAACAAATTCTTTTAATATAAAATATGAATGCATGTTTGAATATAAAGTGCACCCTTCCTATTTTGCAACACACAAAGAACTTGGGTGGCAGCTTA
Organism: Psychrobacillus sp. FSL H8-0483; assembly: GCF_038637725.1. Lineage (NCBI taxonomy): Bacteria > Bacillati > Bacillota > Bacilli > Caryophanales > Bacillaceae > Psychrobacillus > Psychrobacillus sp. FSL H8-0483. The sequence goes on along the minus strand of NZ_CP152052.1, from coordinate 2,480,086 downwards.
AATATTCCTCCAATATGACATTATTGAATTATTCCATATGGGCTATGCATTATGAAAATGAAGAGGAAATGCCTCAATTCTCGTATGACAAACAGGAACAACGCCAATCGATTAAACGAGCTTTTAAAATGAATCTCGGTATGAGCATTTATCTTATCTTTATTTTATCTTTTTCTTTTTACACCAATATGTTAAGTAAATATGAGCCTTTTCTCGCTTGGAGCTTTGGGGGAGTCATGAGAGTATTATTATTTGTTTTTTTATTATTTTGGTTATATAAATTTATTCAAATTCTGTTTAGCTATCGGAGAAGTTTAAAGGCTCTGAAATGATAGAAGGATCACCAAACAATACAATGACAATGGACTCTTTTAAATGAAAAGGGAAAACGTACGGAAGATTTTTTGTTACACTTGCTTAACAACGTAGAAACGAGGATTTTATGTTAGAAATAATCGGTGGATTTTTCCTTACATTTATTGTTTTTATATTAAGTGTAGCAGGCTTTCAATATTTATAAAGTTACCAAAAGAGAGAGCAACTACCACGAATTAAATACTATAGTTTACAAATTGGACTCATGTTAGGTGTACTTGTATCACTATTAGTATTTTGGATGTTGTGACAGTTTCTCCAAAAATAATTAAGGGCGAAAATAACACAGCGACTGGTGCTAGTTCAATTTATTATTACGAGAGCACAAAAAATGCTTCTTTAGATATTCTATTTCCTAGCTTAGAAGAAGAATTATTTTTTAGTGTTTCATTAAAAGGAGGGATGAAGAGTCACTAGATAAAGCGTACTACGAGGTCGACTATTACGAAGGCTCTGATTTTGGTGTGCATTATAAAATTTATGATGAGAAAGATGGTATTTTATTGCAGGAGGAATAAAGGTGGAAGGATACTTTTGATTTGTAACATCATAACCAATAAAAAAAGCATTATCTCAAGAGAGATAATGCTTTTTTTCTGAAGAACCCTTCGTTCCTTAAGAGTTCTTGCGGGTTTGGCACCCAATAATGCCGACTGGGATCAAACCAGTGAAATTATTTCAATCGATATTATTGGATGTCAAAACGAAGTAATGTTGTTTACTAGATTATTATAGCATAGGTATTATATTATTACAATATAATATTGTATTAAAGTAGGCTACTGATATTTATAAGAAATTATATAGAATTCAAAGTTTAGTTTGAATTTAATAAAGATGGTTAAAATCACCTCTCTAGTTTTTCTGTGAGGTGATTTTTTTATTGGATATTTATGTTAAAATAACTATAGATTGTGAAGGATTTCACTTAAACTAACGCAGCAGGTTAGTTGAACAAGCAAAATACATTTTTTAAAATTTCAAATGGAAAATTAACTAAAAAATGGAACCTCAATTCGTTTCAAACGTATTAAAGGAACGGGGCTGGAGGGAATTATATGTTTAATACAATTTTATTTTTTATCGTAGTGATTGCATTCTATGTTATTTCGATTTGGCAATATAAAAATCCAACAAAGGCTATTCGATTGTGGTTTCAACCAGCATATACTGAGGAACCTAAAGTAGATGAGGCATATGTAAGGCGTTCCCTTATAATAAGAGGGGTTTTCTTCACTTTGGCATTTATCGTAATTATTGTTTTGGCATTAGTTATATAGTTATTTTCACTAACGTGGTGCTTTAGTTAAAGATCATGGGTTGCTTAGGCAACTCTTTTTTCTTATTGAACTAACGCAGCAGGTTAGTTGAACAAGAAGGCATACTTAAAGAAGTGTTTGCAGAGAGGGAGTGGAAGTTGGTGGATATGAAAAAGAACCATTACTTTTATATTATCATTGGATATATAGGTACTTTATTAATATTGATTGCTGGTATAAGGTACATTTTAATCACAGATGATGTCATAGGAAATGGACTCATATTCTTTGGACTTATTTTTATCCTAAATAGTTTAAATTTTATGGAATCCAAATTTCTTACAGTAAAAGAAAGACGAATTGTTAATTGGTCATTCTTTAGTTTGATGGCAATAATTCTAATAATTGGTTTTACTTTCGTATAACTATCATCTTAAATGAATCATTTTCAACTACCATGAAAATAAACTTCTGTAATTTAGGGAAAAAGGCAATACTTAATAAGACGCAGCTCATTCGTTAAAAAAAAAGGAGAGCGCGTAATTCATTGAACTATTGTAGGTAGGTGGACTGGATTAAGACGCTTCAGGTTCTTGTAACGTAACTGTGTATCCTAAACTCTCAAGTCTTCGTAAGGAATGTCGAACAATTGACTGTTGTCTCTTTTTATCAAAGTAGTCTTCGCCTAAGTCTACGTACATTTCTTTTCGAGTTAAGAGATAATAGGAGATGCGTAACATGGCATGAGCGACGACAATTCCTGCTCGTTTCTTACCTTTTCTTGCTGCTGTACGACGATACAAAGCACCGAGATAGTTTTTGGAACCTCTTACAGAATGAGCTGCTTCTGTTAATGCTGATCTCAAATATTTGTTTCCTTTTTTGGTTTTAGTTGATTTCCTTTTTCCCGCACTTTCATTATGTCCAGGAACTAATCCTGCCCAAGAGCACATATGAGCTGCACTTGGAAACTGATTCTTAATATCCGTTCCGATTTCAGATAAAATTTGCTCCGCCATTCTTGTAGCAATGCCAGGAATAGAATCTAGTCGTTCAACATCTTCTTTATTGGCGCTTACTCTTTCCGCCACTTCTTGATCGAGCATCTCGATTTGCTCCGTCAAAAAATCAATATGCTTTAAAATGGTTTTCAACATAAGACGTTGATGTGAATTGATATAACCTTTAAGGGCGAGTTCCAGTTCATCTTTCTTCTTTTTCATTGTTCGTCGAGCAAAATTTGCAAGTTTTTCAGGATCATCTTCGCCTTCGGCGATCGCATGAAGCATATCCCTTGCTGAAACGCCCAACACATCTGAAACAACAGAACCTAACTTAATGTTCGCACCTTCCAATACCTTTTGAATCCGATTATGCTGTCTGGCACGTTCTTCAATAATACTCCGACGATAGCGAACAAGTTCACGTAGTTCCCGTTGATCACGGTCAGGAATATAACTAGCTTTGAGAAGACCATGGCGGAGTAGTTTGGCAATCCATTCTGCATCCTTCACATCTGTTTTACGTCCAGGCACTGCCTTCATATGCTGGGCATTCACAACTAGAAACTCAATATCTTCAGCTTCTAATAAATTCACAATAGGTTTCCAGTAAACACTCGTGCTCTCCATGGCGACATGCGTACAATTCAGCTGTTTAATCCAGTCCACCAACTGTATTAAAAATACAGTTTTAGTTGAAAACGTTTGAATCTCCTTTCCTTCTGGTGTGATAATACATGCAGTTATATTGTCCTTATGAACATCCATACCACATGCTCTTTCAATGACTATATCCATTGAAAACATCCTTTCTACGGCTCTTAATATTATTGGAGGCTGGTGCAACAATCAGAATAGGATTAATCTACCATGTGTGCTTCCTGTAAGGGAGCGACAGTCAGTGGTGCACCGTGGTCGTTGGAGTCAGACTAACGGATGGGCTCTAAGGCACCATAGTTCATCGACCTTCCTCTCCCAGCCGTAGAATCAGTATGGACGGTTTTTCACCATTTTCATTCTCTGTGGTGAAGCGCTGATTTTGCGCTTCATGGATGGCTAACGGGTGCTTTAGTTAAGCAAGTGGCTGCCTGTAAGGGAGCTTTTTCTTATTGAACTAACGCAGCAGGATAGTGAAGGAAGGGGAATTTTATGAAGAGTAAAAGAATTTTATTGTCGGCTATAACAATTTCTGTTGCCTTTTTGATTGTTTTTTTAATTTATAATTCTTTTTCGTCTGTGTTAACTGTAATTGATTTTACTGTCACTGAAAAAGGGTATTCTAACGATAACAATGAAGCATGGATAAAGGGATTTAACCCCAATGCCCCAGTGGGACATCAAGAAGAGATTAAAGTAATTGTTAGGGAACCAATGGTAATGAATTTAATTCAGAAAGATAAGACATACTTCGTAAGATACACGATAAAAAGAAATGGTTTAATTTTTCTTAGTGATATTGAAACTATTGAGTATCACAAATAAGCTTAGTTATTCAACTAACGAGTGCTTTACTTCAAGAAGGAGTAAAGCGTTTTTCTTATTGAACTAAAGCAGCAGGTTAGTTGAATAAGTAAGTGTTAAATAAAGGCTCTGCTTAAGAATAATGGTGGAAATATCTAGGAGTATTCTTTTGTATCGTACAACTTTTATTATCTGAAAACGTCTGTGTAAGAAGTAGCAAAAAAATGAGGTGATATTATGGAATTTATGTTCAATAAGATAACACTTTTTAGCATAAGTTTTATATCAATTTGTTTAATAGTAATTGGATTTATATTACAAACCATCCTTATCCCTTTACAAGATATCAATCTTATAAGCAATAAAGAACTATTGGAATATCAAAAAGAATATGCAATAAACTATCCCTTAGGAACGGGGCTACTCCATTTAGGTCAGTTTCTTATGATTTTAGTTATAATTCTATTCATTATTAAGTTTATAAAATCAAAAAGTATTAACCAAAAATCAGATGTATAACTATCCAACTACAATATTTGTTCTTCAACTAACGAGTGCTTTAGTTGAAGATGATGGGTTGCTTAGGCAAGTCTTTTTTCTTATTCAACTAACGCAGCAGGTTAGTTCAATAAAGATAATTACTAATAATTGGAAAAGGGGGAAAAGAAAATGAAAAGAAAATGAAAAGATTTCTATTGTTGGTTATTCTGGCATTATCTACGCAACTAATTGCAATCATTATATGGGAGAATACGTTTGGTTAAATAGGAGGGCAAACGGAAGTGTTGGCGGTACACCGTGGAACAAGTTCAGCCAATTTTGTGGTTAATTATTGTTTTAGAAATCATTATATTAATAGCATTCTATTTAAAAAAGAAAAATGAATAATTGGCTAATTCAACTAACGGGTGCTTCGTATTATAAGGTTAACCAGTTTTTACTGGTTGACCTTATTTTTATAGAATTTAATATATCAGTAGCCAGGGTAGGACGTACGGGTGCGTGGGACAATGATCCCGTGAATTAAACTGTCCACCCCCTACTTGTAGAAACATGTTTGAGGCTGGTTGGGACGTAGATCTCGTATAACAAGCGAAGCTATGATACTACATGGAGGAATAGGGGTACTGGTGAGTGAGTCAGAGGAGGAAGCAAAATGAATCCAGTAGTTGGTCTGGATGTGGCAAAAGGAGAGAGCCAAGTTCAGGCATTTTTAGATAAATCGAAGCCGTTTGGAAAGAGTTTTTCGATGAAGCATACAAGAGAGGAGTTAGACCGTTTTATAAGCTTTTTAAATGAGATTGAATTGATGACTGGGCAAATGCCTATGGTCATTTTAGAATCTACAGGTCATTATCATTCTCCTGTTATTCAATACTTGGAGGAGCACGAGGTTTTGTATATCTTGCTTAATCCTATTATTTCTTATCAGGCTAAGAGATCCAGTTTACGAAAGGTAAAAACAGATGCAATTGATGCGTATCAGTTGTGTGTGCTTTATTACAAAGAAGATTTTGAACCTCATAAAAACAGAGGAATTCAACTATTAAATCTTAGAAATCTTTCAAGACAACAGGAGATTGTGACGAATATGTATGTGGAGGCTAAGCTGCAGTTTCACACTATTTTAGATCAAGTGTTTCCTGAATACCGTAAGGTTTTTGGTGATCTTTATTCGAAGGTTTCTTTATTGATGTTAAAGAAATATCCTACTTCAGAAGATGTAATAGCGGCTGGGGAAAGTAAGCTAGCGGAGTGTGTTATGGAGTTTTGTCCAAGACGATCTAGTCAATGGGCGTTGGATAAGGCAAAAAAGTTAATGGATTCCGCGTCTCGAAATCCATTTCAAAAAGTGGTGTATCATAGTCACTTAATCAATCTTCAAATGTATATTGAAATGCTATTTCAGTACCAAGGACACCTTTCAGAGTTGGAAATTCGTATAGTGACCTTGGCAAATGAATTGGAAGACTACAAGATTGTCCAATCGATTCCAGGAATCGGAGAAAAAATCGCTGCCACGATAATCTCTGAGGTTGGTGAAATCGATCGGTTTAGTCATCCGAAAAAACTAGTTGCCTTTGCAGGAGTAGATCCCAGTGTTCACTCATCAGGAAAGTTTACTGCCACAACCAATCGTATTACTAAACGAGGTTCAAGTAGATTACGCCATGCTTTGTATCTTGCCGTATTGTGCGGTATCAGAAGTTCAAGAAACAAAAAGCTAAAAGAATTCTATGATAAAAAGAAATCAGAAGGTAAGCCTGCCAAAGTAGCGATAGTAGCCTGCATTAACAAACTGCTTCATTGGATTTATGCTTTATTAAATAGAAAAGAAGCTTTCCTGGATATAGCGTAATTAACGGTTATAAGTAATAAAGAGAAAACCTTCCAGGTTTTTGGAGGGCTATTTGTCATGCTCAAAATAGTATAACATAAGGTTAATTAGAATTTTAGAGAAAAATATTGACATCCTATTAGCTGGTTTACTTCAAGAAGAGGTAAAGCATTTTTTCTTATTGAACTAACGCAGAAGGTTTGAATAAGAGGAATTTTAAGAGAGGTAACGCATTTATTTATATAAGGACGTTCAACTAAAAGCGGCTGTTTACTTTAATAAGGGGAGATGAAAAAATATATGAAAGATTTATGTAAATGGAATGAAACATCTCATTTGAAAGTTGAAGCAGATATAGGTGCCGAAGCTATTTGGTGTAATAAATGTTATTGTAACTTTGACATAGAATATGTTCCAATTTCAATCGAGTTGAAGGCGGAATTAATGGAATGGATATTGAGATTTGATAAATTGTTTAGGACTATTGATGGGATAGTTCAAAAGGAAAAGGTTGAACTTGAAGAAGAACATAATAAACAGGGGTTTTTAACAGAAAAAGTAAAGAAAGAACTTGAAGGTTTATATGAAGTTTCATTTTCACCTTCGAAAATTGCAAGCAGGTATTCAACATAAGGGTATATATTTGCCTTTAACAGGAAAGAGGGCAATTGCACAACAAGAATAGCAATCGCTTCTTTCTCTAACGGTCAGCACTCCTGTTTAAGTAATTATTTTATTTCGGTTTACGAAATTTCAACTAACGGGTGCTTTAGTTAAACAAGATCCTCATTCCGATGGTCTATTTTTTTATCCAAAACATCAAGTAGATCTCAGAAATCTAATGTGAAATGTTACACTTAAACTAACGGATCAGGTTAGTTGAAGAAGGATTAATAATTCTTTTCTAATTGGAGAAAGTAATTAGAAAAGAGGTGAATTTTTCTTGAAAAAACTGTATGCACTGATTTTAATCGTATCTTTATTTACTTTGGGTTCAATTGAATCTTATGCACAGCCTAAAAATTGTCCCGTATTAAGTGAATTAGAGAAAATTCCGCTTAAGGATAAAAAAGAGGTAATAGAAGCGTTAAATACTTTAATACCAAAAACTTATGGAACTGGATTAGATGATTTTCCTGACATGTATACTAAGTGGAATGTAGTAACTGCCAAACCTTTTCTCAATACAGTTGGTAATAAAGAAGAAGAAGGCTATTTTGGAATGGCAAAAACCTTTTGTGGCAAAGAAATTGCTGAAAAGTCATGGCTTGTACGTTTAGATTTCCCCAAAGCACCCGGAGCTGATTTAGCTCAGGGTCAAATATTTTTAGCAAAAAGTAAGGAAAAAGGATGGTTTGTTTGGTTTCGATACCATTAAACTGCTATTCCTTATTCAACGAACGTGGTGCTTTAGAAGAAAAGGGCTGTCATTAGACAGCCCTTTTTGATATTTAACTAAAGGGGCAGGTTAATGTAAGAAGGATTGCAGGAAATTATGTGCAATAAATAGAAATACTTACTTAACAAACTATGTAAGGAGATAATACTTTGAACATTTTAACTTTGATTCTAAGTTATTTAATTGGCTCAATCTCATTTGCTTTAGTAATCGGTAAAATATTTTATAAGAAAGATATTCGTGATTACGGTAGTGGTAATCTTGGTGCAACTAATGCTTATAGAGTTTTAGGCATAAAAGCAGGAGTAATTGTTGCAATTGCTGATATATTAAAAGGTACATTTGCTTGTTTACTTCCCCTAATACTTGGTTCTACAGTTAACCCTATTGTATGTGGTTTATTAGCCATATTAGGGCACATATTTTCTGTTTTTGCTAGTTTTAAAGGTGGAAAGGCTGTTGCGACAGCAACTGGAGTTTTCTTGTTTTTGACTCCTTTGGGTGTTTTTGTTGGTTTTGTTGCGTTTGTGTTAACTTTGCTATTTACTAAGTATGTATCACTAAGTTCAATGTTGGCTAGTATAGCATTATTCATTTACAGTCTTATATTTGAAGATAAAGTTATCATAGCACTTTCTCTACTAATAAGCGTATCAATAATCATTCTACATCGACAAAATATAAAGAGAATTGTAAATGGAACAGAGAACAAAATAGTTGAAAATTAGTGTTTACTTGTTAAGCTAACGTGGTGCTTTACTTCAAGAAGGAGTGAAGCTTTTTTCTTATTGAACTAACGAAGCAAGTTAGTTGAAGAAGAAGGAAGTAATGAGTGTAATGAAGAATGGTACAAGACAAGGGGTGTTTTTATGTTTAAAAACGGTGATATTTTGAGTAAGAAAGTAATAATAATTTTACTCATGTTTCTTGTGCTTATTTGTGGGATTTTCTTAATACATCTGAAAATAGAAAACACAAAAACTGAATATGAAAAGAGAGTGACTAGTTATCTTGTGGATGAAAAGGGATATGAAAAGAAAGAGATAAAATCTGTTGAAGGAATATATGGAGTAAAATTGCCTCCATATTATGCAGTTGTAGTTTTTGAAGATGAACCTTATGAAAAACATATCTATTATGCACATGATGGGGTTAACCAAATGGAGTATATTCTCACTAATGAGGCGATAAAGCTTAATATAAATAAATCTGAATTAAAACATTACTATCCTTTTAGTGAAATTGATAAATATATAATAGAATAATTCCATTTACGCCTGTTCAACTAACGCAGCAGTTTAGTTGAACAAGAGGGAATAATATAAACTGTTTATTAGAGTCGATTACAGCAGACTTAATAATAGGGGGATATACAAATGGGGAAAACAGTCAATTTTTCTTTTAGTAGTACAAATTATGAAGGAACAGAGGCAAAAGAAGCATTCACTTTTGAAAAATTAGGTATTGACGATGATATGGATGATAAAGCATTAATAATAGAAATGGAAAGAATTTTTCATGCTTGGGTTTGGGATAAACTTAATATTTCTTATAGTATAGTCATAAATGAGGAGAATGCACTTGGTTCAGATGATATTCAGTAATAAAAGAGAAGTTGTTTATTTGACTAACGGGTGCTTTCGTATTATAAGGTTAACCAGTTTTTACTGGTTGACCTTATTTTTATAGAATTTAATATATCAGTAGCCAGGGTAGGACGTACGGGTGCGTGGGACAATGATCCCGTGAATTAAACTGTCCACCCCCTACTTGTAGAAACATGTTTGAGGCTGGTTGGGACGTAGATCTCGTATAACAAGCGAAGCTATGATACTACATGGAGGAATAGGGGTACTGGTGAGTGAGTCAGAGGAGGAAGCAAAATGAATCCAGTAGTTGGTCTGGATGTGGCAAAAGGAGAGAGCCAAGTTCAGGCATTTTTAGATAAATCGAAGCCGTTTGGAAAGAGTTTTTCGATGAAGCATACAAGAGAGGAGTTAGACCGTTTTATAAGCTTTTTAAATGAGATTGAATTGATGACTGGGCAAATGCCTATGGTCATTTTAGAATCTACAGGTCATTATCATTCTCCTGTTATTCAATACTTGGAGGAGCACGAGGTTTTGTATATCTTGCTTAATCCTATTATTTCTTATCAGGCTAAGAGATCCAGTTTACGAAAGGTAAAAACAGATGCAATTGATGCGTATCAGTTGTGTGTGCTTTATTACAAAGAAGATTTTGAACCTCATAAAAACAGAGGAATTCAACTATTAAATCTTAGAAATCTTTCAAGACAACAGGAGATTGTGACGAATATGTATGTGGAGGCTAAGCTGCAGTTTCACACTATTTTAGATCAAGTGTTTCCTGAATACCGTAAGGTTTTTGGTGATCTTTATTCGAAGGTTTCTTTATTGATGTTAAAGAAATATCCTACTTCAGAAGATGTAATAGCGGCTGGGGAAAGTAAGCTAGCGGAGTGTGTTATGGAGTTTTGTCCAAGACGATCTAGTCAATGGGCGTTGGATAAGGCAAAAAAGTTAATGGATTCCGCGTCTCGAAATCCATTTCAAAAAGTGGTGTATCATAGTCACTTAATCAATCTTCAAATGTATATTGAAATGCTATTTCAGTACCAAGGACACCTTTCAGAGTTGGAAATTCGTATAGTGACCTTGGCAAATGAATTGGAAGACTACAAGATTGTCCAATCGATTCCAGGAATCGGAGAAAAAATCGCTGCCACGATAATCTCTGAGGTTGGTGAAATCGATCGGTTTAGTCATCCGAAAAAACTAGTTGCCTTTGCAGGAGTAGATCCCAGTGTTCACTCATCAGGAAAGTTTACTGCCACAACCAATCGTATTACTAAACGAGGTTCAAGTAGATTACGCCATGCTTTGTATCTTGCCGTATTGTGCGGTATCAGAAGTTCAAGAAACAAAAAGCTAAAAGAATTCTATGATAAAAAGAAATCAGAAGGTAAGCCTGCCAAAGTAGCGATAGTAGCCTGCATTAACAAACTGCTTCATTGGATTTATGCTTTATTAAATAGAAAAGAAGCTTTCCTGGATATAGCGTAATTAACGGTTATAAGTAATAAAGAGAAAACCTTCCAGGTTTTTGGAGGGCTATTTGTCATGCTCAAAATAGTATAACATAAGGTTAATTAGAATTTTAGAGAAAAATATTGACATCCTATTAGCTGGTTTAGTTAAACAAGACCATCATTTTTCGATGGTCTATTTTTACGTCCAAAATATCACGTAGATTTCGGCTATCCATTGTGAAATGCTACACTTAAACTAACACAGCAGATAAGTTGAATAAGCAATCAAAGTTGGTACGCCATTTACGCATTGGATGAAAAACAATTAGTGGGTATGGGACGTGTTATTTCAGATGGTGTAATTACTGGAGTAGTTTGTGGAATATGTGTTCTACCAAGCTATCAGTCCGAAGGAATCGGGTGTTGTAACCAGTTTATGGACGTAACAGTAGAAGAAATCGCCGCTATGTACAAATCGCGCTGGGACATTGAGTCATTTTTTCGCTGGATTAAGCAGAATTTGAACGTTCGCGTATTGTTTGGCACAACATCCAATGCGTTGTTCAAGCAGTTATTCGCAGCTATGATTGCCTATGTTTTGCTGAAATTTCTTCATGTACAAGGCCAGAAGAAAAAGAAAAACAAAACAAACGCTTGTCATTTGTAGGTTTCACACGCCTGTTTCTTTGTGATGCCCTGTCGATTGTGCGGCAAATTAGCTTGAAAGAAACACTACAGGTCGATAAATCAAGAAACTGTATAACTTTGGTTAATCAACATACGTGTTAATTTATAGTATAATGATTACTTGAAATAATGCGATGGAAAACAGGGAAAAGAGGGAACTTATGCCTACTATACTGGTTGCTGACGACGATGCGAACATTCGCGAACTCGTCTGTTTATTTCTACGCAACGACGGATTCGCAACAGCCGAAGCCGCGGACGGCAAGGAAGCACTGGTCGTCTACACCTCAACGCATGTCGATCTTGTCGTGCTCGATATTATGATGCCGATTATGGATGGTTGGACGTTATGCAAGGAGCTCCGAAGAGCCAATCCTGATCTTCCTTTACTTATGCTGACTGCGAGAGGAGAAACATGGGAGAAAGTAAAAGGTTTCGAACTTGGGACGGACGATTATTTAACGAAGCCATTCGATCCGTTAGAGTTGACGGTTCGTGTTAGGGCACTACTCAAACGATACAAGATTGGCTCCACGCAGACGATCCATTTCGGGAATGTCATCCTTGATCGAAAGACCTATAAGGTGATGAGTGGGGCGGAGTCGCTTACGTTGCCGCTAAAGGAGTTTGAATTGCTGTATAAGCTCGCAGGAACACCTGGACAAGTCTATACGCGCGAGCAGTTGATCGATCAGATTTGGGGTATCGATTACGCCGGAGATGATCGAACGGTAGACGTACATATTAAACGCCTGCGTGAACGGTTCGCGACGACACCCGATTTTCGGATCGAAACGGTGCGCGGGCTTGGGTATCGGCTTGAGGTTGATGAATGATCAAATCCTTATATATACGTGTTATCCTGACATTTCTAGTCTCCATCATCGGGGGCACGATCATTTCATTTTTGGTGTCAACTTGGATATTCGAAGATAAATTGAACGAAAATGCTCAAATCAACTTACGTAACTTTGGTCAAGACATAGACCGGATTTACAAGACCCTTCCGTTAAGTGAAGCGGACTCGTTCGTAAGTGAAATGAAGCAGCTCGATTCCTATTATATTCGAATTTACGAAGCAACGGGTCAGTTCCAGTCTTATGGAAAACTTCACGGACACAAACCTGCGCCTGTCACGATGGAGCAACTAAAGAAAGTATTAGATGGAGGTGTTGTTCAAGACACTCCGAATGGTATTGCTAAGGTCCTCTTAGGGTTGCCGTTGAAAACGGAAATGGGAACGAAAGCGATGTTTTTGGAAACGCTCGCCCCTCCTTCGGCCTCTTTTGTCATAAAGTGGGCGTTGATCTTTGCAACCTGTTCGTTGATTGCAGGAAGCTTATTGATTTTAGTTCCTTCTGTATTCCTGGTAAGACCGATCAAAAAGCTGACAAAAGCGACCAAGCGGGTAGCATCTGGAGATTTTAACGTTAAGTTGAATATTAAGCAAACGAGTGAGCTGGGTACTTTGGCTCGCAGCTTCGAAGAAATGATGCACGATCTGCAGCAACTTGAGCAGATGCGCAGGGAATTCGTAACGAACGTGTCACACGAGGTTCAGTCTCCGCTCACTTCGATATCCGGTTATGCTCTAGCGCTTAAACAAGTTGACCTCTCAGATTACGAACGAAGCCGTTATCTTGATATTATCATCACTGAAGCGAAAAGGATGTCCAAAATGAGCGATAGCCTACTAAAGCTGAGTATGCTTGAATCGCAGTCAAAGCAACTTCGGCTCATCACGCTCAGCCTCGACGAACAAATCCGACGGGTAATCGTTGCGCTTCAGCCGCAATGGTCTGCTCGCAACATACATTTCGAGCTTGATTTAGATACAGTAAAAGTAACGGCTGAACATGACCAGCTAAATCAGGTATGGACGAATATCCTCGGAAATAGCATCAAATTTTCCGAGGATGGTGGCGTGATTAACGTAAGCATCAAACAAGATATCAGAAACGCGACAGTCCGAATATCCGACACTGGCATTGGTATTCACCATGAGGACCAGAAGCGTATATTCGAGCGGTTTTTTAAGGCCGATCGTTCCCATAGTCGTAAGTATGACGGTAGTGGTATGGGACTCGCTATCGTTAAACAGATCATATCGCTTCATCAAGGTGACATCCGAGTGGAAAGTGAACCTGGTAAAGGAACGACCTTCATTGTCACCTTGCCAATCACTACACCAACAGATTAGTTAGATTCATTCTCTATGCTACGGCTCATATGCAAGCTTCCTTGCATATGAGCCGTAGTATTTTTTTTTACAGTTCATATTCAGTTCATATTGTCGTCATGGGGAGTACATCTTTGTTGGTTAAACTTTCATTAGTCGCACCGTTAAGGTAGCTGAATAAGCAGATTAGGACAGGAGAAGATGAGAGTGACGCAAACAGAGGAAATGAAAACGAAGAATGGAACGAAATCAAAGAAAGTACGAAGCATTTTGCTTAAAATCATAGGAGCAATCGTTCTAGCAATTGTTATTTTTCTAGGCATTGTTTATACCGTTAATGTGATCAGTAATCATTCGGAGCAAAAAAGAATAGAGTCCTATGGTCAGCACGTATCTGTAGACGGGAAAAATATGAATGTTACCATTCAAGGAAAAGGCGAAGAAACCGTCGTGCTACTACCAGGGTATGGAACGGCAGCACCTGGTCTTGATTTTAAGCCGCTAATAGAAGAGCTATCACCATTTTACAAAGTCGTCGTAGTTGAACCTTTTGGTTATGGATTAAGTGATCTAACCGAAAAAGAACGAAGCACAGAGAATATTGTGAGTGAAATTCATGAAGCTTTACAGGGCCTTCATATTGATCGTTATATTCTAATGGGCCACTCCATTTCAGGGATTTACGGACTCGATTATGTGAACAAGTATCCAAATGAAGTGAGTGCATTTGTCGGGCTCGATAGCAGCGTTCCAACGCTAAGCGAGAAGAGGTTCTCATCTTCAGAAATAGAAACTGTTAAACTACTCAAAAAATCAGGTTTCTCCAGATTACTAATGAAACCGGATACCGACGTATATGCTGAACTACCCTATGATGATCAAACAATAGAACAAATCAGAATTCTTATGCACAAAAACATGTATAATCCCAACCAATTAAATGAAATTGAAAATATGTATTCTAATTTTAAAAGGGCTGAAAATTCAACATTCCCCAAAAATCTTCCTGTTATTTTCTTTATCCAAGCGAATCAACCAGCAACGGATAGATGGATACCCGAGCATAAAAAGCAATTAAAAGATTCTGTACATGGAAAAGTGGTACTACTGGAAGCAGGACATTATTTATATCGTTCACATTCCAAAGAAATAGCTAAAAACTTTAGGTCGTTTATGGAAGAAATCCAATGAATTCATCATGTGTAAGATTCCATGCATATAATGCCGCAGTATTTTTTTGCTTGTTCATATTCAGTTCATATTGTCGTCATGGGGAGTACATCTTCATTAGTTAAGATTTCATTAGCGGCACATGAAGGAAGCCAAACAAACAGATCAGGACAGGAGAAGATGACAGTGACACAACAAGAGGAAAAGAAAACGGGTAGTGGAACGAAAATAAAGAAAGTGCGAAACATCTTACTTAAAATCATAGGAGCAATCGTTATAGCCATTGTTCTTTTTCTAGGTATTGTTTATATCGCTAATGTGATGAGTAGTCATTCGGAGCAAAAACGAATAGTGCCCTACGGTCAGCACGTATCTGTAGACGGGAAAAATATGAATGTGTTAATTCAAGGCGAGGGAGAGGAAACGATCGTGCTCTTGCCTGGTTATGGAACAGCTACACCAGGGCTTGATTTTAAGCTTCTCATCGATGAATTATCTCCATTTTACAAAGTTGTTGCGGTTGAGCCTTTCGGTTATGGATTAAGTGACGAAACTGAAAAAGAGCGAACCACGGAGAATATGGTAAGTGAAGTTCATGAAGCTCTACAGCAGCTTAATATTAACAGATACATGCTCATGGGCCACTCCATTACAGGCATTTACGGAATTGATTATGTGAACAAATATCCAAAAGAAGTGACTGCATTTGTCGGAATCGATAGCAGTGTTGCAACACAACCGGGTATGGATATCAAATTCCCATTAAAAACGTTTGCATTTCTCAAAAAATCAGGTCTCTTAAGATTGACCATGAAAATAAGTGCTGACCCCTATGCTGGACTGGCATTTGATGAAAAAACCGTAGAGCAAATGAAAATGATTTCGAATAAAAACATGTATAATGACACTACCTTGAATGAGATGGACCATATTTCGTCTAATTTTAAAGGGGCTCAAGGTTTAACCTTCCCTAAAGATCTTCCGCTTCTTCTCTTTGTGCAAGCGAATAATGAAGGTGTAGCAGGATGGATACCTCTGCATGAAGGGCAGATCAAAGACTCGGTACATGGAAAAGTAGTAACCATGGATGGATCACATTATTTACACCATACCAAATTCAATGAAATCGCTGAAAACGTTAGAGTATTTATGAAAGAAGTAAAGTAAGTGTACAGAGAAAGGTTCATCCGCTATTTTATGCATATGTCTACAGCCTGAACAGGCTAGGTGGAGACCAGTAGGAGAGGCAACCAAAACAATTTGGGAAAATGTTAATCATCTGATTTACTATAAAGAGAGACTTGTAGGAAATTTAGAAGGCCGTGAATGGACAAATAATCTCGATGGTGATCAAACCTTCTACCTTACTAAACAATTAAATGACGACAAAGAATGGATAGCAGTCGTTGAACTTGGAGAAATGGTACAACTCAGTTTAAGACAAGTGCTAAGTAAAACAACTATTGAAGAACTTCAACAAAATTCTCTTGAAGAAAAGCTTTTAGACATAATGCTTCACGATGCTTACCATACGGGCCAAATTATTCAAATTAGGAAGATGCAAGGATCTTGGCCATCGCATCGTTAATTGGTGGAAAAAGAAGGTTTGTGAAACATTATACTTAAACTAATAGGGGCATCGATCCATGAAGGATTAATGCCCTTTTATGTTGAACTCCTTATGGTAGTAAAGGGGCAGAATAGTTCTGCAATTTGCCTGCATGAATATAATTATAAAAAGGTATATAGGATTCTTTGCTGAATGAACTAAACCTAATACTAATGTAGGATGATATGCGGTTGTAATGAACACATACTTAGGTTGAAAGGAGGTTTTTATTTGTGACACAAACATCAAAAACTATTCCTGGTGCCGCAGTACGCGGAACGGCATCTGGAGTATTTTTCATGGCGTTTTTCGGTACTCTGTGGGCGTACACAGGAATTATGGGATTACAAGGCTGGGGAGTTCCATTATTGTTAGTTACTGCTGTTGCCATAGGTATAGCGCTGTTCATCGGCGGTATATCATTAATACGCGCATCGCGAGAATTGACGAATCAGGTTTCAAAAACAGACTTAAGGCGTGGGAAGCGTACAAGGTTTTGGTTTAACATTATTTTTGCGGCAGAGGGTTTGGCTATAGCAATCACGATTGCTGTCAGTAACGCTACTGGTCACTCTGAACTTATACCTGTCGTAATAGCTATTATTGTCGGTGTTCATTTTCTCCCATTGGCCCTTCTTTTCCAAGTCAGACTCTATTATTTTACTGGCGCACTCCTTTGTTTACTCGCTATTATTACATTGCTGTTTGTACCTGCGAAAGTCACACTGGGGGGACATCAGATCAATGCATTTATGTCTGTAGTAGGCTTTGGCTCTGCCTTGATCTTGTGGGGAACGGGTCTTGCAATATGGCTAATGGGTAGAAAATTGTTAAGTATCGTCCCAAAATAAATAACATAAAAAGGAAGATAGGACTTTACACCGAAAAAATATGTTTATTGTACAATAAAATGAAAAGCAGAGTTACTTTCTTATTCAGCTAACGGGTGCTTTACTTCAAGAAGGAGTAAAGCCATTTTTCTTGTTGAACTAAAGCAGCAGCTTAGTGAAAGTAGAGTTTCATGGATATAAATAAAAAAATCCTTTTCTAAAGAAAAGGACACATAAAGTTTTGTAGACCATTAATAAAGAAAACTACTCGTAGTTAGCTTTGTAATTTCCTTCTTCAAATATTTCCTTAGGACTTTTGGAAGTCCATTCTTCTACTGTCATATCGGGATGCAAGTTTAAGTAAGATCTAATCATCTTGTAGCCTTCACTATAGCCATAATAATCAGGTAAACCATTAGATCCACCTATTAATATTTCAACAACCCCACTAGCACTACTTTCAAGATTTGGTATTCTACTCCAATATTCTTTGTTAAAGCTTTCGTTAACTACATAATCAGTACTATTTGAATCGGGATACACTAAGGTTTCAAACATCACGGCCTGCCCTTCCATTATTAAACTATCTAATACTGTTGGAAAAAAATCTTCCGTATAATGTTTTTCGATCCAAACACTATGATGATATTCATGGGACATACCTGATTTATTATTATTATTATTATTATTATTATCAAGCTCACTCAATGTATAATAATTATCAAAATTATTGAAAAGGACTAAAATTTTCCCTGACCCGACTATCATCATATCAGAAGGAAATCTTTCATTTTTAGGAAACACACATATTGTTGTTTTTTTATTTGATGAAAGTATGTCTGAGGATTTAACAAGGGATTCCTCATATAACTTATTTATATGATCTTTATCCATTGATTCAATTTGATTCTTAATACTATTAAAATCACTTTCTTTCGGTGTCCATTCAAATACACTAAATTTATAATATTCCCCATCTTTAAAACAAGCATCATATACAGGTTCGATAATCACCTGTTGATATAATTGGTATAGTGATTCATCTGGATTAACCTTTACAGTTTTAAAGTAGTTTTCATATAGCATGTAAGCATGAATTATATTAAATTCTTGGCCTGTATTGGGGTTTTTAAAAGAATAGGTTATATTTTGTTGTTCTTGTTGTTCTTGTTGTTCTTGTTGTTCTTGTTGTTCTTGTTGTTCTTGTTGTTCTTGTTGTTCTTGTTGCTCATTTTCCATAATTATATTCTCGTGAGATTGTTCAGTTTCCTTACAGGATGATAAAATAAGGATTAATAGAAGCATACAAAATGAAATTAATACTTTATTAGCGATATTAATAAATTTCATCTCCCTTTACTATATTGACCTATTTCCTTTACATTCCATTTTATCTAAAGATTTAATTAATTTAAACTATTAATAACATTAACGCAGCTGGATTGAAGAAGGAAATTTTCTGTCTTAAGCGAATTAGAATTTTAACCAAACTATACACGAATATAGGTATTGAAAATAACGGGAACATGGGAGGTACGAGATATGAAGATCAATAGAATAGATCATGTGAGTATAAACGTAAATGATCTTTCAGAGGCTAAAGCGTTTTTTCTTGATTTAGGACTTGTAGTGCAAGCGGAATGGGGATTGGAAGGAAAACAGTTAGACAGAATAGTTGGGCTTAATGATGTTAAAACGGAATGTGTAGGATTGGGGATGCCAGATGGTCAGGCATGGATAGAGCTAGTCAAATTTTATACTCCGTCAGATGAACAAGATATTCAGAAACCTTTTGCAAATACGCTGGGGATCCGACATATTTGCTTTGCTGTTGAAGATATTGAAGCTATTGTTGCGAAGTTAAAAAAGAGGGGCACGGAAATCTTTAGTGAGATACAGCAGTATGAAGAAAGTTATAAGTTATGTTATGTTCGCGGTCCAGAGGGAATTATTTTAGAATTGGCGGAGAAAATCAGATAAATATTGAATGGGACTTTAAATGATTTAAATTTCCAACTTTAAAGATTTCTTCTTAAACTATCGTGGTGCTTTAGTCAAGTAGAGCAACGTCTTTTAAGACGTTGCTCCTTTTACATTTAAAAGTACTTCAGATAATACTCTTTTCTTAATCTTCCGCTTAGCTGAGCATAAATCTGGGTGGTTTCACTTTTCCCATGCCCCATAAGACTTTGTAAGACTTCAATAGGGGCACCATTATTCAGCAAATGAGTCGCGTATCTGTGTCTAAGTTGGTGTGGGTGAATCTCTTTATTAATTTCAGCACGATTGGAGATCCGCTTGATGATGTACCACATTTAGGCGACACTCATTTGGTGTGGCTGTCTTGTTGTTACAAAAATTGCTGAATTATGGTCATTACGGCTTTCCATATAGCGTTTAAGCCATACATCGCAACGTGTATTAAAATAAACTACCCTTTCCTTGTCGCCTTTTCCTCTAACGATCGCAGATTAATTGGACTAATTAATATGGTTCTTTTCCAACTTAACTATTTCTCCAATTCGACAACCAGTAGAAAACATGAATTCAAAAATCGCTTCTTCCATGGGGGAATGACAGGATTCACGAAGGTGTTCAATCTCCCTTTCGGTTAAATACTTAGGTATCCGCTTCCCTACTTTGGGTTCTTAATTTTGGAAGTTGGATTCTTACTCAGGTATCCTTCTTCATGAGAACAACGAAAAAATGATTTCATAAAGCGGATACGATGCGCAAGACTGGCTGGTTTTAAATGCTCGCCGGATATTGCAAGATATTCCTTCAGTTGATTTGTATCCAGCAATTCCATCTCTACATCCTTAAAATAACCAATTAATAGAAAAGACTGTAACTGGTAGGCCTTCAACGTTTGCGGCGAAAAGCCCTCTATTCGTTTATCGGCTTCAAATGAAGACCATGCTTTTGACAGTAACAATTCCATTCCCCCTAAAATAGTAGTATTAAAGGGATTATTGCCAACTTAATAGAATTATAGACATAGGATGTGTTTTTACTTACGGGACAGAATACTGTTAAGAACAGAGGGGGGAAGTAATGAGAAAGTTATTTATTGGTATAGCAATAATAACAATACTTTTAACTGTGTTTCTAATATATAATCACAAACAACTCCCCACTAAAGATGGTGTATTTAAAATTACAGAAAACTGGTCTCCAGCAACAGAGGAAGTCTACTTAGTGAGAAAAATAGATGGGGAATGGTTAACTATTTTTAGAAATACTCATTCAATTATGCTTGGTCGATTAGAGCAAAACTGGTTAGGATTTTGGGTGTTAAAAGATGATAATGAAGTTGAAGGTACATTAGCTTCAACTTACCATCCACCTGTACAAGAAGACGAATTTACTTGGGGTGTGTCACTTGCAGGAGAGGGAAAACCATCATATTATTTTGGGCAGATTATTAATCCTGAAATTAAGAAAATAGAAATAGAAACACAGAAAAACTTTTTTGAAAGTGCTTTATTAATTATTTCAGGTCAAACTCGTTTTTTCTATTTAAAATTAGATGGAGAAGTAGTAATGCCTATAAACATTAATGGATATTCTGAAACTGGAAAGTTAATTTATTCTACAATTAAACCAATTAAAGAGGATTAATGTAATAAAAAGTTATTCAAATAAAGGTTGCTTTAGTTCAAGATCATGGGGTTGCTTTGGCAACTCTTTTTTCTTATTGAACTAACGAAGCAGTTTAGTTGAAGAAGGAATTATTCAACTTAGCAAAGAATGTTATTTACATTGGAGGGGAAATGAATATGAACGATTTATTTACAATAGACTGCGGTGAAATACTACTAAGAGAATTTAGAGTGGAAGATGTAGATGCTATTTATGAACTGACTTCACAACCCGAAGTTTATGAGTTTTTGCCAGATTGGCGTTCGACTAGAGAACAAAGATTAGATTGGGTTACAAATTATGAGATACCGGATAATAAAGAGTTTTTAGCTAATGTTCCAAGCATAGGCGAAGGATGGCTGAAGTTGGGAATTGTTTTAAAAGAAACTGATGAATTTATTGGTTTCTGTAATACGGGTATTAAAGAGGAATTAAGTGGACCAAATCGAGAAGTTGCTTACTCTATTTCTAAGCATTATAGAAATAAGGGGTACACAACACAAGCAGTAAAAGGATTAGTAAATTACCTATTTGAAAACACCGATGTTGAACAATTGAATGCTGTGGTTCTTCCGCGCAATATAGCTTCAAATAAAGTAATAGCAAAATGTGGCTTTCATCATAGAGGGAATGTTGAGATAGAAGACCAACTACATTATCATTACACTCTTGCAAAAAAAAAATTGATGAATTAAGTACTTCAACTAACGAGGTGCTTTAGTAAAACAAGACCATCAAAAATGATGGTCTTGTTTTATGTACAATGTGAAATGTTATACTTCAACTAACGATGCAGTTTAGTTCAATAAGCCAAATTGATTTTGAAAATTTCTAACGGGAAATTTGTTTAATATTGGAACTTCTATTAATTTCAAACGTATTTAAGTAAAGCAGCAGGTTAGTTAAAGAGTGTTGTTTAACTTGTGTCCAACAATCGGGCATTTTGTGTAGGAAAATCGTGTGGGCAGAAAAGGTGATGGCATGAGTTTAACTCAAGTTATATATATAGCGCTTATATGGGCAATTCCTATTCTGGGTGCTTGGCATTCCTTCAGAAAAATGGGGGAAGAGAAACAGATAGAGCTTATAAAAGAGATTAGACATCCTTTATCTATTTTAGGTATTATACCTAGTTTTATTGGTTTGCTAGTTTTTCTTACAGGTTCTGTTTTAGCATCTGGAATAAAAGTCTTACGCCATTTGGGAATTGGTTTAATGCTCATTGGTTGGTTTGTAACTTGGGTGGTAGGTTTGCTAAAAGGAGAGGAAAATGCCTTTAAGAGTATTGCTATGATCTTAATAGGTGTCTCCGGACTAATTGCTTATATCTATCTATTTTAAACAAACGGAGTGCTTTACTTCAAGAAGGATTTTCATTTTCCATTACTTTTTAGAAAGGTGGAGATAATAATGAAAAATGATTTAAGGGATGTTGAGCTAGACATAATTAATACAGATCTTCCATTAGTTGATACTTTGTATTTAACTAGTGCATACACACTGGTTCACTCAATTAATTTTCACTCTTTAAATAAGGAGGAGAGAGTGAAAATACAATTTATTTCCGTCAATTCATTATATCAAGGTAATCTTTGTTTCTTTGTAGATGGGGAAAATGTTGGGGAGGTATATATTTCAAAAGGAATAACACAGTTACCCCTTCAGTTAGAAATAAAACAACAGTTATCATCGTATTTTCATCCTCATTTTAAAGAGGATCATAATAAGCCGAGAACTGGGATTCAAATTAAAACCGTAGATTCATTATAAAGATTATGAAGAATCCGTCAATCAACTGGAAAAATAAACCAAGAGATTCGCACTACTCGTAATTCAACAAGTGTGCTTTACTTCAAGGAGGAGTAAAGCATTTTTTACTTATTGTACTAAAGGGCAGGTCAGTTCAATAAAACAAGGGGGATAAATATGATTATTAGTAACAGAAGGAATAATACACAAAGTAATTTGGTGTATACAGTTTTACTTCTGCTAACAGGCTATGGGGTGAGTTATTTTAATAGTCAGTTGTTTAACGGATTTGGCACAATTGTTTGGTTGCTTATTTTTATTTTGATATCGTTAAGTTTTAATTCAGTTAGAAGTTTGATGGTCCCTTTATTAAATTTCAAGCCACTTAAAAGCCCTATGACTTACCTATATATGTTTGTGGGAATCTTTATTCCCTACCTAATGTTAAAGTTAAGCATTCATTACGAAATTTTAATGGACCGAAGTCTCATCGTTTATTATAAAAATGGTTTGGTTGAGGGTTTAAAACAATATCCTTTAATAGTTGCTGTGATTTTCGCTCCAATTTGGGAGGAACTTTTTTTTAGAGGAGTACTATTATTTGCTCTATTAAAAATAGTGAAGCCAATATGGGCTGTTGTAATTACTTCAGTAATTTTTTCTCTGTTCCATCCTGCCTACTTATTCCTATCACTTATTGCGGGGGTTGTTCTTGCTTGTATTACTATAAAAACTAAATCGGTCGTTCCGTCAACAGTCACTCATTCTATTTGGAACTTGTATACTGGAAAGCTGTTTCTATTTTTGTAATCAAACATAATTTTTCTTATTGAACTAACGAGGTGCTTTAGTGAAATATGATGGAGGTGCTTAGGTAGCTCTATTTTCTTATTTCACTAACGAAGCAGGGTAGTTCAATAAGAAAATGGTATAATTTATAAAAAATTGGAAATTTGGAGGAGCTAGATGAATTCAACGAAACCAGCAGGATTTGGTATAAGGTTTTTAGCAAGTATTATAGATTTTTTAATTATTTCGTCAATACTTGGAATCATATATTATATCATTAACGGTAATTACTCTATTGAATGGACAAACGAATTTACTTTTCGATTTTTTTATACTTTGTACTTGACTATTATCCCTATTCTATGGGGCGGATACATAATCGGTAAGAGAATTTGCAAGATAAAAATAAAACGTTTTAAAGATGATAAAAACGTAACATTACTCAATATGGTTATGAGAGAAGTGGTTGGTAACTATATCGTTGTTTTAGCTACCTTTGGAGTATCAGTATTGGTTAGTGGACTTATGGTTATATTTCGAAAAGACAAGAGAGGCATTCATGATTTCATTGGTGGGACCTATGTTAGTAGAGAATAAATATTTCTTCAACTACCATGAAAATTAGTTTCTTCAAGAAAAGAAAAATGACAATACTTAAGAAGATCCCTACTTAATCGTTAAAAAAAGAGGAGAGCATAAATAAGTCTATGGATTACGGTTACTATTAGTAATTTTCATTCTCTGTGGTGCAGCACAGATTTTGTGTTGCATGGATGGCTAACGAGTGCTTTAGTTAAAAATTCGCGTTCCGAAATAATCAATTATCAATATAAAATTACTGCGTATTTTAAAGTTAAAACCATAACATTACGAAAATCATTGGGTTACTAACGATAATGTAAAAACCTTAAAGTACGATTGGATGGGTTACCAACTATAATGTCACTGGACATATCTTCATCTGGTACTACTTGTTCATTTCTATAGAGGAGAAAGTAGTATCAGATACAAAAAGAGTGACCCCGAGGGATCACTCTTTTTGTGCTGTCATAGCTGCTCGGAGGAGAAGAAAGGAAGTTTCAAATCCTATCGCACCTGTTATCCGAGATTTTATAGAATGTTAATTGTTGAATGTTGAACGTTACAATTTAAGAGCGTTGATGGTTAACCTTTTAGATCTGAGGGTTAAGTTTTGATCTTTTTACCATTTATTACCATTAAGGTTAATTTGAGTGCAGGGTTTGACCCAGACCCAGCGTACGGGGAAACTTTCTTCTTTTTCGCTAGAACAGCAAGTCATTTGATTAGTTAACAGAAATAAAAGTACGCGCATTGATTTCGCTTAAAGCGACATCAACATCGTCTTCGAAAGTCTCAATATCTAGAGACATTTTTGTCGCAACTTCTTTTACACTGATCGGGTCAATCAGTTTGGTTTCTTCAGATTCCCAAAACAGTTTTTTATAGCCTTCCACAGCGGTTAAGTCCGTTTTTCCATCTTTAGAAATCATGTTATTTAGTTGAGTGTCTAGTCTATCTTGAGCTAGTTCATTATTTTGTTCAACTCGTACTTGAGATCGACCATAATCACTGTTCATTTTTCCTAGAAGTGTCTTTTCAATTTCAATAAAATTCTTACGCTCAATAGCGTCTGCAACTGTCATTTTTACTCCTGAAACCTCTACAAATGTTTTCGCATTAGATTCTACAATCGCTTTTTTGATTTGTTTTCGACGAGAAATTAAATCTTGTATGGATTGTAGGCCTTCTTTTGCTTTATTTTCGAACTCATCGACTGTTTTGAAGCCAGGAATATTTTCTTTTGGCTTTTTTGATGCGGCAAAAGTAGTTTCATTAATTTTCTTTAAAATGCGTGCATCCAATGTCTTTAATTCACGTAAAGCTCTTGTAATGGAGATATCCATCCATACTTCACTCCTATTCGTCCATTTATTGTAAATTTAGTCTATAGTAGTTTACGAATCTATTCAAGTAATCCTACTATTTTTCGGAATAAAATGTGTGGGAGGGGCCAATAATTAGATAAAAGGCGCATTCATTGTATCTAATCCTGAGTTCCTTTAATATGATTTTTATATTCTAAAATACGAGGAGTAATAAAATGAAAGCACTAATCTTTGAAGCGTTTGGTGGACCTGAAGTGTTGCAATACAAAGAAATTCCTGATCCTGCAATGAATGAAAATGAAGTATTAGTGAGAATGAAGGCAATCGGAGTAAATTTTGCGGATATTTATAGACGAAGGGGGAATTATCATCTAGCTGGGAACCCACCTTACATTTTGGGTTATGAAGGCTCAGGTGTAGTGGAACAAGTAGGTGTTGGTACAACAAACATAAAAGTTGGAGATCGTATTGCTTTTGCAGATGTTCCGTTTGCAAATGCTGAATTAGTCACAGTTCCTATGGAAAAAATTATCCCCTTACCAAATGACATTTCCTTTGAAACAGCATCGGCTGTTCTATTGCAAGGTTTAACAGCACAGTACTTAACAAGAGACAGTTATGAAATAATAGCTGGAGATACAATTCTAGTCCATGCCGCAGCAGGTGGTGTTGGTCAAAACCTGGTTCAAATCGGTAACTATTAGGAGGGACGGTCATTGGTCTTACCTCGTCTTTAGAAAAGTCCGAAGCTGCATACGACGCAGGAGCAGATTTTGTATTTTTATACACTGATTCTTGGGTGGAAAAAGTAAAAGAAGTAACAAGTGGTCAAGGCGTAGATGTCGTATATGAATCAGTAGGTTCTACTTTAACAGAAAGTTTTGAAGCGACGAAAATAGGCGGTACAGTTGTATTTTATGGAATGGCTGGAGGAGACCCTACACCGGTCGATCCACGGATGCTGATGGATACTTCTAAAACTTTAACAGGTGGAGACCTATGGAATGTTTTGACTTCATTCGAGGAAAGAAAAATTCGTTCCCAACAATTATTTGACTGGATTTCGGAGGGAAAAATAAAAGTGAAAAAATCAACTATTTTTTTGCTAGAGGAAGGCTCTAAAGCACACATTTTACTGGAAAGTCGAAAAAGCGTAGGGAAAATTTTATTGAAACCATAAAAATAAAGGGGTGATCTAATGAAAAAGGCAGTATTTTTGGATCGTGATGGTGTAATAAATGAAGTGCTAACGGATAGAGTTAAATTTGTGAATAAACCCCATGAGCTATACTTTTTACCAGGTGTATCAGAAGCAATAAAAAAATTGAACCATTTCTTTGATTTCATATTTGTCGTAACCAATCAAGGTGGAGTGGGATTGGGATTTATGAAGGAATCTCAGCTCCAAAATATACATGACCATATGATTGCTGAACTAAAGAAGGAAGGGGCAATAATCCATGATGTGGCTTATTGTCCGCATAAGCCAAAAGAAGGGTGTGCCTGTCGTAAGCCAAACAGCAAATTAATAGTCGATCTTAGTAAAAAGTATGATATCGATCTATCCCAATCCTATATGGTGGGAGATACCGATACAGACATTATTGCAGGGAAGAAGGCAGGAACAAGAGGGGTATTCTTGGGTAAGAGTGATCCACTTGCAGATGCCGTTTTCCCTGACCTAATTAGTGCTGCAGATTGGATTATAGAGGATGCAACTGCGAAGTAGAACGTGCCTTTGGTATGCTCTTTATCGGAAATAATTTGTTAATAACTTACTTCTCTGATGAGGGGGATATTAAAAATATCTCCCTCATTAGTTTCGTAAATTTCATAACAAGAAAACAGATATCTTTTTCCAACTAAGAAAAAGCCTAGCTATGTATATTTTAGCTAGGCTTTTCTATTAGGCTCAATAATTTCCACTTGAATAAGGTTTAATTGTGTGTATACTATAAAGTAATTATATAAATTAAATGTTTTCTAGGGTTCCGCAACAAGTTGTTGGTCTGGTCCGAGAGAAAACTCACAGCTATGCTGTGTCACGGAAGGATAAAAGCCTGGGAGAAACTGTTTAACAGTTATCTCTTAGGCTTTTTTGTTTTTTTGGTAATAATAAAATCGGAGGTGTTTGTTTAAATGAATACAAACTGGATTAAAGTATTTGTTGCTGCTTTCTTTGAAGTTTTTTGGGTTATTGGGTTAAAACACGCTGATGACTTTTGGACATGGACTGGAACTGTTATTTCTATCATCATCAGCTTTTATGTAATGATTATGGCAGGTCGAAAACTTCCCGTGGGTACTGTATATGCAGTTTTTGTTGGATTAGGTACTGCAGGAACTGTCTTATCTGAAATTCTATTCTTTGGTGAACCATTTAAAATGGAAAAAGCACTCTTGATTTTACTTTTATTAGCAGGAGTAATTGGCTTGAAATTAGTTACAAAGGACAATGTTCAGAAAGGTGATGAATCCTAATGGCATGGATTTCTTTAATCTTAGCAGGTTTTTGTGAGATGTTTGGTGTTGCTATGATAAATAAATTGCATAAAGACCGAAATTGGCAATCATTACTTCTATTAATTCTAGGATTTGGAGCAAGTTTTCTATTTCTTGCTTATTCAATGAAAACACTTCCTATGGGTACGGCTTATGCAATTTGGACAGGAATTGGTGCGTCTGGTGGAGCAATTTTAGGCATGGTTTTATTTGGTGAATCAAAAGACTGGAGAAGACTTGTTTTTATAGGCATGGTTTTAGGTGCTGCTATAGGTCTAAAACTCGTCTCATAAAAGTGTTTTAGATTGTAGTATAAAGAAGATAATCTGTTTTTATTAAGCAAATTATCTTCTTTATTTTTTTATTCTTGTTCAACAAAATGGCCCGATTGCTGAACTAGCAGGAATTATCGCCTTTTTTGTCGAACTTATTGAACTAACATGAAAAACGTAAATTTCTTGCATATTCTGTATATAGTAAAGAAGCACATTAGTGATTTAAAAATAACAGTCAAAAGAATGTTAGGAGGTTTTTTATATGTCTGTTTCACTTCAAGAAGTATTTGAAAACGAGAAAACAATATTACGTAACTTATATTCCTATTATCTTCATGATCTTTCTAAGTTTACACCAAACCTTACTATCAATGAAAATGGATTCTTTGATTATGAGGATCTAAACTCATTTTGGACAAATGAGGGTATTTCTCCTTACTTCATCAAATTTGATGGGAACATCATTGGATTTATCCTTCTTTTGGAAAGGCCATTTTTAAAAAAAGAGAATGATTTTGGAATTAATGACATCTTTATTCTAAATCAGTTCAAAGGTAAGAGCTTCGGAATACAGGCAGTAAAAGCGTTATTTGAAAGCAAAAAAGGAAAATACTTTGTTATTGAACTTGTTCATAACCTCCCTGCAGTATCCTTTTGGAGAAAGGTATACAAAGAATTTCAAATTGATTATAAAGAAGAAAATCAATTAATTGATGACGAACCTTGCGTAGTCCAAACATTCGAAATCTAAGCTATTTTCATAGATTTTGATAGTTCGTCCGCGGAAAGCGGGCGGGTTTTTGGGAGGTAACAAACTCACCGTTTAACAGTGCAATTAATAAACCAAATGAAATAGGACACTGAACAGATAGCCCGTTAGGGTAAATGCTACAACTGACCTCATCGGAACAACTCGAATATGATGCAGAATAAATTCTTTTACACTTGTAAACGCGATTAAGCTGATGGATACACCAATCAGAACACCTTGTCCCCTTGTAGTGAGGTGGACAAGATGTCCAAGCCAAATGAATCCACTAAAGCAAACGGATAAGCCAATAAAACAAAGAAATAATCCCCATAGTTTTTCTCCTTGCGAGAGAAATGCCGAAGTAAGTGCAAATCCTTCCGGGAGATGGTGAAGAATTGTAGAGGTCGTAATCGTACCAGTGAAAGACGCATCCGGAGTCAAATTTCCAATGGTCAGACTTAATGGAATGGTATGTATAAACAAGCCAATAAGGAGCAAGTAAATAGTGGGTTTATTTTGGCTAGTAGAATGGAGTAATTGGTACATAATCCGAAAAAGGATGTATCCGATTAGACCACCAATTATTAACGCTGGTAATTCATACATGTTGAAAGCAGTTGGAATAATATCTACTGCAAGAAGTCCCACTAAAAATCCACCGCATAAAAGTGCCAAGCCTACATTGGAATGCTTAAAAAATTTAGATACTAACAAGGCAAATCCTCCACCAACACTAACACTAATAAATAGAAATCCCCCAAGGATTATTGCGCTCAATTTCATCATTCTCCATCCTAAAAAAGTAATTATCCTATCTCAAAATATATGCTCATCGATTTCAGGTATGAGCGTATCATGACAAATGCACTTTCTTCCATCCACACACTCATGTAAAATGAAATTTGTACGAATGATTTTACGAGGGGGTAGCGGAAGCGTTCATATGACTATACAAGACATGAAGCAAACGGTATTTAAAGAAGCAAGTCTTGCAGAATGGGAGCAAGCTGCGATTAAATCCTTAAAAGGAAAATCGCTTGCATCACTTTCGACGAAAACGTTAGAGGATATCATTTTGAAACCGCTTTATTCTTTAGCGGATGTAGCGGATATTCCTGCAAATCAAACTAATACAATTCGCCAAGCCAAACAATTTTCCGAATGGTTAGTGGCACAAACAGTTACTGGTCATTCATGTGAAGAGATTTTGGCAGACATGAAAGATTCACTGGCTAAGGGGAATAATGTCATTCATTATGCAGTGGAAAAAGACCATAAATGGAATAGTTCTCAGATAGAAGAGTTAAAATCTCTTTTTATAAATAATCAAGTATTACTGGACGTATCCAATAATCCTTCCTTTTTACATAACTTTCACGACATAAAAGGAAATATAAAAGGAGCAGGTGAAACAGATTTTACTAATGCACGCACGTATTTTCTAGACGGATCCAGCATTCATCAAACAGGTGGAGACGCTGTAAGTGAACTTGTCAGTGTGCTAGTTCAAGCGGATATACTTGCTCGCAAATCCAACATGGATCAACTTGTAAAAAAAGCATTTGTACAATTTTCGGTAGATAGTAATTTCTTTATGGAAATTGCGAAAATCCGTGCATTCCGCGTGTTATGGAAAGCATTTGGCGAAGCACATGGACAGTCTGATGTAGCCTCGATCCCTGTACATGCGGAAACTTCTTTACGATCATTTTCTGTACTTGATTCGAATGTGAATATTCTTCGCGCAGGAAACAGTGCACTTGCAGCCGTTTTAGGGGGGGCAGACAGTGTGACGACATATCCTCACGATGTTTTAACAGGAGCGACTTCTACTTCTAAGCGTATCGCTCGAAATATGCAACTTGTGTTAAAAGAAGAAACACATATCCAACGTGTGATCGACTCAGCTGGTGGCTCGTATTATTTAGAAACATTAACAAAAGAGCTTGTGGAAAAAGCATGGGCATTGTTTTTAGAAGTAATGAAAGAAGAAACGCTTAAAGCAAGAGTCGTTAAACTTCAGGAACGTGTGGATGCTAAATGGGAGCAACAACTAGAGGCACTTTCTAAACGGAAGAAGTCTTTAATTGGTATAAATAATTATGCAAATCCAGAAGATTCTTTAACATTTGAAATCATTCCTACCAATTATAAACGACTGGCGGAGCCATTCGAGCAATTGCGTAAAGCCTTTCAAGTGTTTCCTTTACAAACAGCCATTATCCCTTATGGCGTTTTAAAAGAATATAAAGCGCGATTAGATTTTGTTAGTGGTTACTTAATCGCACTAGGGATTTCACTTAAAGTAGCACCTGAAAACTTAAAGCCGTTCGATCTACAAAAGTGGCTCGACGAACAGGGGATTGATTATGTTGTATTTGTTGGGAATGACGAGCAAACAGCTGGTCTTGTTCCTGCTATATTAAATGAACAATTATCTGTTCCAATGGATGTTGCTGGAAAGTTTGAAGAATACGAAGATTGGCTAGATGCTGGACTTTCTGGACGTATATATGCAGGTCAATCAATAATTGAAAAAGGAAATGAACTGCTAGCCCTTGCGAAAAAGGAGGATTCTCATGACAACGCCTAATTACGCTAATGTATCCATCCATAAGCTATTGGAGAAAACGATGGACCATGATCCAATAGAAACTTCCTCTTTTTTGACGAATGAAGGTATTGAGTTAAAAAAAATGTATGTTGAATCTAATAGAGCTAGCTTGAAGCATTTAAATGATCTTCCAGGTATTGCTCCAAATACACGTGGACCATATCCAACGATGTATGTCGCAAAGCCATGGACAGTACGTCAATATGCCGGGTTCTCTACTGCAGAGGAAAGTAACGCTTTCTATAGAAGAAATTTAGCAATGGGTCAAAAAGGCCTGTCAGTTGCTTTTGACTTAGCAACTCACCGTGGATATGACTCTGACCATGAACGTGTAACTGGGGATGTAGGTAAAGCAGGTGTGGCGATTGACTCTGTCGAAGATATGAAGATTTTATTTGACGGAATACCGTTAGATCAAATGTCTGTTTCGATGACGATGAACGGTGCAGTGCTTCCAATACTAGCATTTTATATCGTAACAGCAGAAGAGCAAGGAGTAACTCCGGAGCAACTTGCAGGGACGATTCAAAATGATATTTTAAAAGAGTATATGGTTCGCAACACTTATATTTACACACCGGAAATGTCGATGAAAATTATTGCCGATATTTTTGCGTATACGGCAAACTATATGCCGAAATTCAACTCTATCTCGATTTCGGGCTATCATATGCAAGAGGCTGGAGCGACCGCGGATATTGAGCTTGCGTATACATTGGCAGATGGATTGGAATATGTGCGTACTGGAATCAAAGCAGGAATTGAAATTGATTCATTCGCTCCAAGGCTTTCATTCTTCTGGGCAATCGGCATGAACTATTTTATGGAAGTAGCGAAAATGCGTGCGGCACGTAGAATTTGGGCACAGATGATGCAAAGCTTTGATCCGAAAAACCCTAAATCACTTGCACTTCGTACGCACTCACAAACATCTGGCTGGAGTTTAACGGAGCAAGACCCATTTAACAATGTAACGAGAACATTAGTGGAAGCTAATGCAGCTGCCATGGGACATACCCAGTCACTTCATACGAATGCACTGGACGAAGCAATCGCACTTCCAACTGATTTCTCTGCTCGAATTGCACGTAACACGCAATTATTTTTACAAGAAGAAACGAATATGACGAAAGTGATTGATCCATGGGGTGGTTCGTATTACGTGGAAACACTGACGAACGAGTTGATGGAGAAGGCTTGGGCATTAATAGAGGAAATTGAAGAACTTGGTGGCATGGCAAAAGCAATTGAAACTGGTCTGCCGAAGATGAAGATTGAAGAAGCCGCAGCAAAAAAACAAGCACAAATCGACTCTTCGAAAGAGATCATTATCGGTGTCAATAAATACCGACTAGAACAAGAAGACGCGATTGATATTTTAAATATCGACAATACAGTTGTTCGCCAAAAACAAATGGAGCGACTAGCACAAGTAAAAGCTAATCGCGACGAAATAGCAGTCCGAGAAGCACTTGCGGCCCTAACGGAAGCTGCAAAAACAGGTAATGATAATCTCCTAGCTTTGGCAGTGGATGCTGCGAGAAAACGTGCAACGATCGGAGAAATTTCCGATGCTATTGAAGTAGTAGCAGGAAGACATAAGGCGGTGATTCGTTCCGTGAGTGGAGTATATAGCGCAAACTTTAATGACGCGGAGGAGATCGAAGCTGTGAAACAAATGGCAGAGGATTTCCGAGGAAATGAAGGTCGACGTCCACGCATTTTAATTGCCAAGATGGGTCAAGATGGGCATGATCGTGGTGCGAAGGTGATTGCAACCGCATTTGCAGATTTAGGCTTTGACGTGGATATTAGTCCTTTATTCCAAACACCTGCTGAAACTGCGCAACAAGCAGTAGAAAATGATGTGCATGTAGTTGGAGTTAGCTCCCTTGCTGCTGGACATATGACACTTGTTCCTGCATTAAGAGAAGCATTAGCAAAACTCGGTCGGGAGGATATATTGATCGTTGTTGGGGGAGTTATTCCGGCACAGGATTATGCTTTCTTACGTGAAAATGGAGCATCAGCGATTTTTGGGCCAGGTACAGTTATTCCAGTTGCCGCACAAAAAGTAATTGAAGAAATTTATAAGCGATTGGGTTATGAGGAAGTGGAAGGCTAATGGCTGAAACGGATAAAACAAACCAATCTTCGATGCATGTCATGGGTGGTATAAAGTCGCAGCATGATGGAATGGGAAGGGCTTCTGTCAAAAAGTTTTCTAGAAAGAAGCCACTTGTTATAGATGAGGAAGCTTATATCCGAGACATCCGAAATGGCTCAAGACTCCATTTAGCAAAAGCGATCACGTTTATTGAAAGTACAGTAAACGAGCAGCAAACGATTGGACAAATGTTGTTAAAACAACTCCTCCCTGTCACGGGAAATAGTATTCGTATTGGCATTACAGGTGTACCTGGTGCTGGGAAAAGTACGTTTATCGAAGCGTTTGGGAAGATGTTATGCGACAAAGGTTATAAAGTAGCAGTACTCGCCATCGATCCAAGTTCGTCGTTAACAGGAGGTAGTATTCTTGGCGATAAAACGCGGATGGAGGAGCTAGCGAAGAATCCAAGTGCGTTTATCAGACCTTCTCCAACTGCTGGAACACTGGGTGGCGTCCATAAAAAATCTCGGGAGACAATGCTATTATGTGAAGCAGCTGGATACGATGTAATTTTAGTGGAAACGGTCGGTGTTGGGCAAAGTGAGACAATTGTTCGAGGAATGGTTGATTTCTTTTTACTTCTCGCATTAACTGGCGCGGGAGATGAATTACAAGGAATGAAAAAAGGTATCATGGAGCTTGCGGATGCAGTTGTGGTGAATAAAGCAGATGGAGCCAATGAAAAACTAGCGAAAAAGACGGTAGCTGAGTTTAAGCAAATCTTGCACTTTCTTGCGCCTTCCTCGCCAAATTGGACAACCCCTGCACTAGCCGTATCTTCACTCTATAAAATAGGTTTAGATACAGTGTGGGAAACCACTTTACAATTCCAGCAAATTATGATGGAACAGCAAACTTGGCAAAATAGGAGAAAAGAACAAACCGTCGATTGGTTTAAAACGATGATTGTCGATCGTTTGTATGATGACTTTTTTTCTTCTGTGGAAAAAAAACAAATGATGACTGAACTTGAACAATTAGTGCGAAAGGAAAAAATAACGGTTTCGCAAGCAGTGGAAGAGTTATTTTTCTCGAATTCTAAAGAATAATCTGCTAAGATAAAACTAGTTTTAAAAAGGAGTGTTGAATAATGAATATGGATTTCAATTTATTAATGAATGATATGTTAATACAAGCTCGTGGAGAAGTGGAAGCAAGCGGTTATGAACAATTAACTACACCAGAAGATGTAGATGCTGCATTTGCTCGCCCTGGTACTACGTTAGTTTTAGTGAACTCTATTTGTGGATGTGCTGGAGGCATCGCTCGTCCTGCAGCTGCAAATGCTGTACATTACGATAAACGACCAGATCATTTAGTAACTGTGTTCGCTGGTCAAGATAAATTAGCGACACAACAAGCACGTAATTTCTTTGGGGATGATCACTTACCATCTTCACCTTCTTTTGTTTTATTAAAAGACGGACAACTAGTAGCGGAAATAGGTCGTCACGAAATCGAAGGTCACGCACCAACTTCTGTTATCACGCATCTTCAAGGATTATTCGAAGAGTACTGCGAAGAAATATAAGAAAAGAAAAAACAGCGGAAGCATTTGTATGCTACCGCTGTTTTTTATACTTTCTTATAAAATAAAGCTCAACCCGAATAATAATGTAGACATTACCATTACAATAATCATTAAATAGACGACAATTTTACGAAATGTTTGATTGCGCATGAAATTCTCTCCTTTAGCTTGTACTTTTATTTTAACAAAAACGAAAAAATGCACAAGAGGTAGCGATTTTTTTTCGAAATATGTACAATAGAGTAGTGAATAATCAAACAATAAGGGGTGTGTGACAATGGAAAAGGTCGATCATATTGGCATTGCAGTGAAAAGTATTGAAGATTCCCTCCCATATTACACAGAAACGTTAGGATTAAAACTTATACATATTGAGGAAGTTCCTTCTGAAAAAGTACGAGTTGCATTCATCGATAGTGGAAATGTAAAGCTGGAGTTACTTCAGCCAACCGATGAATCAAGTGCGGTCTATTCTTTCATTGAGAAAAGAGGAGAAGGTATCCATCATGTTGCCTTCGGGGTAACAAATATTCAAGAGCGTTTAAATGAACTAAAGGAAAAAGGGGTTCGACTCATTCAAGAAACACCTAAGATTGGTGCTGGAGGAGCACAAGTAGCATTTATTCATCCAAAAGCATCTGGTGGCGTTTTATATGAATTATGTGATAAATCAGGGGGAGCGAAGTAAACAAATGGATATTTATGAGAAAATTAATGATTTATACGATCGTAAACGAAAAATCGAATTAGGTGGCGGAGACGCTCGTATTGAAAAGCAGCATGAAAAAGGAAAACTCACTGCTCGTGAACGGATCGAACTACTCGTAGATAAAGGCACATTTGTTGAATTAAACCCATTTATCCAGCATCGTACAGTAGATTTTGGCATGGACAAGCAAGAAGGACCAGGTGACGGGGTTGTGACTGGTTACGGAAAAGTAAATGGAAGACCCATTTATTTGTTTTCCCAAGACTTTACGGTATTTGGTGGAGCACTTGGCGAAATGCATGCACTGAAAATATCCAATGTGATGGATTTAGCTGCTAAAAATGGAGCGCCTTTCATCGGGTTAAATGATTCAGGTGGAGCTCGTATTCAAGAAGGTGTTGTCTCACTTGATGGATATGGACAAATCTTTTACCGAAATGCTATCTATTCCGGTGTCATTCCGCAAATTTCGGTTATTTTAGGGCCTTGTGCTGGTGGAGCTGTTTATTCTCCGGCTATTACTGATTTTGTTTTCATGACAGATGACACGAGTCAAATGTTTATTACGGGACCAAAAGTAATTGAAACAGTAACAGGGGAAAAAATTTCTTCGGAAGACTTAGGTGGTTCAAAAGTACATAATACGATAAGTGGAAACGCCCATTTCCGTGGAAAAACAGAAGAGGAAGTTTTAGCAAATGTACGGCTTCTTCTTAGTTATTTACCACAAAACTTTGAAGAAAAAGCTCCAATGACAGAAGTACCAGATGGCGCGGACGATCGCCCAGATTTAGGGGATATCGTACCGTTTGAAGCAATCCGTCCGTATGATATTCGCAAAGTAATTGAACAAGTAGTGGATAGCGGTTCTTTCTTGGAAGTACACAAGGAATTTGCGAAAAATATTGTAGTTGGTTTAGCACGTATAAAAGGCGAAGTTGTTGGTCTAGTATGTAATCAACCGAAATTTATGGCTGGAGGACTTGATATTGACTCTTCCGATAAAGCAGCACGCTTCATCCGATTCTGTGATGCCTTTAATATTCCTATCATTACGTTTGAGGATGTAACTGGATTCTTCCCAGGTATTAAGCAGGAGCATGGCGGTATTATTCGTCACGGGGCGAAGATCCTATATGCCTATTCAGAAGCAACTGTGCCAAAAATGACAGTCATTTTACGTAAAGCGTATGGTGGGGCATACGTTGCGCTAAACTCTAAATCGATCGGTGCAGATGTTGTATTCGCATGGCCGAATGCAGAAATTGCGGTAATGGGTCCTCAAGGAGCAGCAAATATTATTTTTGCACGTGAAATTGCAGGTAGTGACAATCCAGAAAAAATGCGTGATGAGAAAATTGAAGAATATCGTGAAAAGTTTGCCAACCCTTATGTAGCGGCATCGATGGGAATGGTAGACGATGTAATCGATCCTCGTGAAACACGTATTAAGCTTATTCAAGCATTAGAAATGATGCGCAATAAAAAAGAAACAAGACCAAAGAAAAAACATGGAAATATTCCATTATAAAAGGAGTCTTTACACAAGATGAATCGATTAATAGAAGAATTTTTTGAATTAGTAAAAATAGATTCGGAAACAAAGCATGAGCAATTAATTGCGCCGATTCTAATGGATAAATTGGAGCAAATGGGCTTCTCTGTTATGCAGGATGATTCTGCAGAAAGAACGGGTCACGGTGCAGGTAATTTAATTGCAACGCTTAAAGGTACGAAAGCTGATACGGATACCATTTATTTCACAACTCATATGGATACAGTAGTGCCAGGTAAAGGGATTCAACCTATTTTGAAAGAGGACGGTTATATTTATTCGGATGGAACAACGATCTTAGGAGCAGACGATAAAGCGGGAATTGCTGCTTTATTTGAAGCAATTCGCCGTTTAAAAGAGCAGTCGATTGCCCATGGAGACATCCAAGTGATCATTACAGCTGGGGAAGAAAGTGGTTTAGTCGGTGCAAAAGAAATGGATCCTGCTCTAGTAACAGCTAAATATGGATATGCCATTGATAGTGATGGTCCAGTTGGCGGTATTGTCACTGCAGCTCCCTTCCAAGCAAAGCTTTGGACAACGATTACAGGGAAAACGGCACATGCAGGTGTAGCTCCTGAAAAAGGTATTTCAGCTATCACACTTGCTTCTAAAGCAATTTCGGCGATGAAATTAGGTCGTATCGACTCGGAAACAACGGCAAATATTGGCCGTTTTGAAGGTGGACAAGCGACAAATATCGTTTGTGATGAAGTGCATATATTAGCAGAAGCTCGTTCGATCAATCAAGATAAATTAGATGCCCAAGTGGCACATATGGTCGCAACGTTTGCAGAAACAGCCGAAAAATTCGGAGGAAAAGCAATAACGGAAACACAATTGATGTATCCTGGCTTCCGATTTGAAGTAGACCACCAAGTAGTACAAGTTGCGAAACGCGCAGTTGAAAGTATTGGAAGAACTGCCGATATAAAAACTAGTGGTGGAGGTAGCGATGCAAATGTCATTGCTGGGTTTGGTATTCCAACCGTTATTTTATCAGTAGGCTATGAGGAAATTCATACAACAAATGAACGTATGCCTGTTGTAGAGTTAGAAAAGCTTGCAGATTTACTTGTGGAAATTGTGAAAGTAGCTGCAGAGTAACCCGTATAGGAGGTGCCGTTATTGACTAGTGAAAAAGTAGTTGTATTTCAATGTGGAAACGAAGACTACGCAGTTCCAATCGAGCATGTCGTGTCTATTGAAAAATTAGATCAAGTGAATCCGATTCCTCATTTGCCAAACTATTTAATCGGTCTAATGAAAATTCGAGGGGAGCTTGTTCCGATTATTGACTTCGAACAAATCCTGTATAATCGCAGTGGTTTAGACAATGAGCTTGCACGCGTTGTTACGTTGCATACACAAGATATGTCCATTGGTATTCTTGTAAAAGAAGCAAAAGAGATTCTCGATATCGCCTCGGAAGATTTAAAGCAAATTGGGTTAATGAACTATTCCAAAACACAATACTTCACGGGTGTTGCGAATTTAGAGAATCGCATGATTACCATTGTGGATCCTTCTATTTTAGTTCGTTCATTGGAAGGAATTAAGGATATTCAGTCGTACTTAGAAAATGCTAAAAAAGAAGCTTTAGAAGCAACAAAGCAATAGCTCTGCATAGCGTTCAGCGCAGGAATTATTTCAACAAGAAAAGGGGCTGTCTCTAAAGTCATATAGTGACTGAGAGATTGTCCCTTTTCCAATGTATCGATTTCCGTTCCAGACGGACGCTTTCCGCGGGCATGGCTTCTGTCTCCTCGTCGCTTTTGCTCCTGCGGGGCCTTCAGATCATGCTATTCCCGCTGGAGTCGCCGTCTTTCACTACAATCAATTGCCTACAAAAAATAGTAGTTTTAATAAAAAGTAGGTGTAGAAAATGGCTCATTTTTCTACACCTGCTTCAATTTATGAGCTTATCGGACAGCCACTTTTCAGTGTGTAGGGTAAGCTTAATAAGGAGAACTTTTGAAGGAGGCAGCATCAATCGGGATGAGGTAGTGAATAAGCGGTTATCTCTTTTATTGAAAGAATACGGTCAAGAGGTCTATGTAGCCCTATTGGATAAACAATACCGAAGTTATTTGGAAGAGGGACATCAGCTTGTGGAAGGGGCCATTAAATTAATTGCCGACCTCCAACACAAATATGACTTGTATATTATAACGAATGGTGTCTCCAAAACCGCTTTGCTCGCATTCCTAATTTTTCTGTAGAAAGTGCATTGATTATAGATGATTCCCTAAGTGCGGATATAAGCGATGGTTTGCTTGCAGGTATCGATACATGCTGGTATAATCCGAAAATGAAAATGAATGATACTCAAATGGTTCCGACCTATCAAATACATAGACTAGATGAACTCTATCAAATGTTAAGTGATTAAGTGCTTTCATATTATTGAAATGGAAAGATGGGATGTATAAATTGGAACCATTCATACACGGTTTTTTATTAGCTTTTGGGCTTATTCTACCTTTAGGTGTGCAAAACGTCTTTGTATTCTCACAAGGAGCACAGCAAAAAAGTCTTGTACGTGCGCTGCCAGCAACAATTATGGCCTCCCTTTCCGATACATTCCTCATTTTACTTGCAGTTCTTGGTATATCAGTTATTGTAAGTGAGGTAGAACAATTGAGAATGCTATTAATGAGTGCTGGTGTATTATTTCTTCTTTATATGAGTTTCACCATGTGGAAAGCAAAACCAGAATTGCATGGGAATACGGAAGGCTTATCGATCAAGAAGCAAATCATTTTTGCTCTTTCCGTCTCTCTACTGAACCCACATGCCATTTTAGATACAATTGGTGTCATTGGTACAAGTGCGTTAAGTTATGCGGGTACAGAAAAAGTCATTTTTACTGTAACCTGTATTTTCGTATCATGGTGTTGGTTTATCGGACTAACAGTAGCTGGTAGTATATTCAAACGATTGGATGGGTCAGGGAAAATGTTGGGCATTATCAATAAATGCTCAGCCATCTTTATCTTTTTGACTGCATGTTGGTTAATACGTGACCTTGTTTCTTAAGTTAGTTAATATTTAATAGAATGATAGTTCGTTTTTCGATGATTCAGATGTTATATCTGTTTACCTGAAAAGATGGATTCTTCCAATACGATGAAAGAGGAAAGAGGTGGAATTCCATTGCTAGAAACTTTTTTAATCAATATTTTGTTTTTAATACTCCCAGTGCTTCTTGTTGTGATCTTTTTTGACAGTTATCAAAACAAGTTTCTGTCTTTATATATCACATTTTTCTCCTCTATTTCAATGATTTTATGTATGATTTATCCTTTTAAGTTGGAAATTGGGTTTATTGTTGATTTACGTTATGTACCATTCATTTTAGTTGCGCTATATGGTGGATATAAACGTGTATTTCCAATGTATGTGATATTAAATATTTATCGATTGCTTATTGGTGGAGAGGGTTTGCTTCAATCATTTGTTTTTTCAACAGTGATTTTTATTGCAGTGCCGATGTTAAGCAAAAAATTTACTGGATACAATACAAATAAACGAATGATGACAGGGGTCACGGTAGCCCTTATGACAATGCTATTTTATCTACTTACCCTGTTGTCCTTTTTTGATGAACTGACGAAAGAATATTGGACGCTTGCTTTTTATGCACTCACTACTCATGCAATTGTTATTGCTATAAATCTAAGTATGATTGAAAAGATAATTTCCAATTTTAATAAAAGAGAAAATTTCCTCCGTGCAGAAAGGCTGCATGTGATGAGTGAACTTTCTGCAAGTGTTTCGCACGAAATTCGAAATCCTCTTACGGTGACGAATGGTTTTTTGCAGTTATTGAAGGTATCAAAAACCATTACTCCAGAAGATAAAGTATATATAGAATTTGCATTAAAAGAGTTGGTTCGAGCGGAAACTATTTTAAATGATTACCTTGCATTCGCTAAACCTCAATCCGTACATATGGTTCACTCTAATTTAAAGGAAGAAATGGAATATGTGAGGAATGTATTGATGCCATATGCCAAATTAAATAATGTGGAAATTGTCTATCAATTTTCAAATACCCTCATGACAAAATATGATCAAAATCAGATGAAGCAATGTTTGATCAACTTATTGAAAAACGCCATAGAAGCAATGAGGGAAGAGGGAGGTACCCTTTCGATACGAGTATTTGAGCAAAAAAAGAATATTGTAATATGCGTGAAGGATGAAGGGATAGGGATGTCGAAAGAGGAGGTTCTTCAATTAGGGAAGCCTTATTATTCCACAAAAACTGAAGGTACTGGTCTAGGTATGCTAATGGTATTTGGGACGATAAGTAAATTAAAAGGGAAAATTGATGTGCAAAGCAAAAAAAGCGAGGGAACGACATTTACCATAAAGATTCCGACCTAATTATTCAGACTGTAAGATAACTGGGGGGGTGTCCAATAAGCCCATAATTGAAACAGGTATAGAAAAAATGAACTGCCCCGTAAAAGTTAGACACCAATCTAACTTTTACGGGGGTTTTTTATGGCAAAAGTAAGGGCTGAACAACGTATTCAAGCAGTTCAACGATA
The DNA here is from genome assembly GCF_038637725.1 of Psychrobacillus sp. FSL H8-0483. NCBI lineage: Bacteria > Bacillati > Bacillota > Bacilli > Caryophanales > Bacillaceae > Psychrobacillus > Psychrobacillus sp. FSL H8-0483. The sequence goes on along the minus strand of NZ_CP152052.1, from coordinate 2,437,973 downwards.
CTTAAATGGAAATGAATCTATGATTGAAATCGCAAAAGATATCGGAGTGACAGATCGTGTTGTAAATGAATGGGTTCGCCGCTATCAAAAAAATGGTGTAGAGACTTTCTTAAAGTCCTATACAAAATATTCAGCTGACTATAAAATGAATGTACTTAATTATATGAACGAGACAGGTACATCTTCGATTAATACAGCTGCACTATTTAATATTTCATCTCCTGGCATGATTCGGAATTGGAAAATGAAGTTTGAGGTTGGTGGTTATGATGCCCTTGTTTCTAAGAAAAAGGGGCGTCCATCCATGAAAAAAGAAACAAAAAAAACAACGAAACCAACACCAATTGAAGGATCTGTTGAGGCATTAGAGGCACGTATTAAACAATTAGAAATGGAGAATGCGTACTTAAAAAAGTTGAATACTTTAGTTCAAATGCAAGAAAAATTACCAATCAAATCAAAGCGCAAGTAATTTATGAACTAAAGGAAATCTATGAAGTAGTGGAATTAATCAAAGTCGCTGATATTCCACGTAGTACGTATTATTACTGGGAAAAGCGTTTGAATCGTACTGATAAATACGCTGAAGTGAAAGTCGCAATTCAGTCCATTTATCTTGAACATAAGGGACGTTATGGTTATCGTAGGATTGCCAAAGAACTGAAAAAATACGGCTTTCATTATGATCCTAAAACGATTAATTATTTGATGAATGCCATTGGCATAAAATGTGAAGTCCGCATGAAGAAATACCGTTCGTATAAAGGAAACGTCGGAAAAATTGCCCCAAACATATTGCAACGCGATTTTACAGCGAAAAAAATGAACGAGAAATGGGTAACAGACGTGACAGAGTTCCATCTATTTGGTGAGAAACGCTATTTATCACCCGTCCTTGATTTATGCAATGGCGAAATCATTGCATACACAGTAATGAGTCGTCCAGTGTACAAACTAGTCCATGATATGCTAGAACAAGCATTGGAGCGCCTTCAATCAAGTGATCAAGTCATTCTTCATTCGGATCAAGGTTGGCACTATCAAATGAAAAAGTATCGACAAACATTAAAACAACATGGGATAATGCAGAGTATGTCCCGTAAGGGCAATTGTTTGGACAACGCAGTCATTGAAAATTTCTTTGGCTTATTAAAATCTGAACTCCTGTATCTACAAGAGTTTGAATCCATGGCACATTTTGAACAGGAACTCAAAGACTATATTCACTATTACAATCACAAACGAATGAAGGAAAAATTAAAAGACCTAAGCCCGGTGGAGTACCGAACTCAGGTCTTAGAAGTTGCTTAACTAAATATGTCTAACTTTTTTGGGTCAGATCAAAATAGTCTTTTTCTACACCTGTTTTTTGTATACTTTTTTAGTAAATCACTATTGTTTGTTGGTGTTTGATAGTAGTGGAAGAAGGCGACTCCAGCGGGAATAGCAAATGTTTTCTGCACCGAAAGCGAAGCGGCAGGTGCATGAGCTGAAGGCCCCGCAGGAGTGAAGCGACGAGGAGACTGAAGCCATGCCCGCGGAAAGCGTCCGTCTGGAACGGAAATCAGTGCATAGAAAAAAGGGGACCATCTCTCAGTCACTAAATGACTTAGGAGACAGCCCTTTTTCTTATCTAAGTAATCGTATAAGTTGGTTCTTGGACTACTGGTTTGCGTATTAAATAAGTACCAAAGTCTTTTTCTTATGGGGCAAGTTATTTTTCAGAAGTTTTTACAAGGAGATTTATTTACTTTAATTTATGGAAAATTAAACCTATAATTAATTGGAGGTTGAGATTTAGTAGATTTGGGGGACTAGATGATATGAAGATCTATGATGTTGTTGTGGTTGGGGCAGGACAAGCTGGTATAGCTATGGGCTATTCTTTAAAACAACAAGGAATTTCCTTCGTTATTTTAGATTCACAATCAAGGGTGGGGGATTCTTGGAGAAAACGCTATGATTCTTTGGTATTGTTTACACCTCGTAAATATAGCTCCTTACCTTCATTACCTATGGATGGCTCACCGGAAGGATTTCCAACAAAAGATGAAATGGCAAATTATTTAGAGAAATATGTAACTCATTTTGATCTACGGATAAAGCTCGATACCTCTGTAATGGAAGTTAAAAAGAAAAAAGAGGCTTTTGAAGTATTAACCAATCACGGGGTAATGGAAGGTAAACAAGTAATTATTGCTTCTGGCGCATTTCAAAAACCTTTTATTCCTGCTGTGATAGACAAAGGTAATACGGATGTGTTCCACCTTCACTCTTCTTCGTATACCTCGTCCAATCAATTACCTCAAGGTTCTGTATTAGTTGTAGGAGGTGGTAATTCAGGCACGCAGATTGCGGTTGAGTTAGCACAATCAACTGAAGTGACTTTGGCGGTAAGCCATCCATTTAAGTTTTTACCAGTTCAAATTATGGGTAAAACTATTTTTAGTTGGTTAAAACTTGTTGGTTTATTATATGCAGGAGTTGATACAAGTAAAGGAAAATGGTTTAGAAAACAAAGCGACCCAATCTTTGGCTACGAGCTCAAAAAATTAATAGCTAAGGAAGAAATGAATATTAAGCCAAGGGTAATAAATATACAAGGGAAAGCAGTAACATTTGAAGATAACAGTATCATGAATTTCGATGTCATTATATGGTCAACTGGCTTTGTCCCTTCTTATAAATGGATTAATATTGAAGGAGTCACTACACCAAGTGGACACCCTATTCATCAGAGAGGAATAAGTCCGATTAAGGGATTATACTTTATTGGTTTACCTTGGCAGTATCAGCGGGCTTCAGCATTAATATGCGGAGTGAGTAAGGATGCTGATTATTTAATCCCTTTTATTATGAGTAATTCATGAGAGGTTCTCCTTCGTTTTTAAAAAAGGGGTAAACAATTATTTAGTGGAGGGAATAAAGATGAAAATGGATCAAAAGGAATTTATTGTTAACGGAGTAAGCTACATAGTAAGATCTGCAATTAATAAAGACGCAAAGAATTTGTCTGAAATCAGATTACAGATTGATGGAGAGACTGAAAACCTCGATAGAGAAAAAGGGGAAGGATATATAGACACACCTGGTTTTGAGAAATTAATCAAAACCGATACGGAGAATAAGAGAAACCTTTTTCTGGTTGCCGTTATGAACGACAAGATTGTCGGATTTTCAAGATGTGAAGGAAACCTCTTGAAACGATACGCGCATAAAGTAGAATTTGGAGTCTGTGTATTAAAAGATTATTGGGGATTCGGTATTGGAACAAACCTTTTAAAAGAATCCATTTCTTGGTCAGATTCAAACAGAATTAATAAAATAACTTTAAATGTTTTAGAAACAAATAACAAAGCGATAGAACTCTATAAAAAGTTTGGTTTTAAAACAGAAGGCATCTTAGAGAATGACAAAATCCTTTCAGACGGTCAATATTACAACACCGTTGTTATGGGAAGATTTAATGAATGATGCCTTATTAAACAATTAAATAAACGTTTTTAATCTAATTCTCTAAAAATAATATCAGAAGAGACAGGTTTCAATCCTATTTCTCTAGCCCAAACAGATAATTGTCCAATATGATGGATCTCATGTGAAAAGATATGTCTAAGTATTTTATCGTATGAGAGTGATCTCGTAGTACCATTTTTCCTTTTAATTACCAAAATTCTGTCCTCAACTTCAGAAGTATATGATTTTATAAAGCTCTGTGTAACTGGTTGTGTTAAATTAGAAAATGCTCTAACCTCGTGAAGGTTCAACATTTTATTCATATCTTGCAAGATAACAGGTGTTCCTTGCATTTGATTAACCCATATTTGTTCGCAATCAATGACATGAAATAAATTATGTAAAATGCTTCCCATCCCACCGATACGTTTTTTTGTGAGTTCTTCATTTGAAATTGTCTCACACCATTTAAACCAATCTTCTCTGATTTGCCAATTATACAGAAACATATCTATCAATCTAATCGCTCCCAAAGTAATGAATATGTTGTAAAATGTCTTTAGTTAATGCTTAAATGATTCCATACTTTTTTAAGGCATATTCGATTCCGTCTTCACTTGACTTTTTAGTAACGAAATCCGCAACACTTTTTAATTTTTCATTCCCATTTCCCATGGCTACACCAAGTCCTACTAATTCCAGCATGTCAATATCATTCTCTCCATCACCAAATGCGATAGCTTCTGATCTATCAATATCAAAAGACTGTAAAACTTTCATAATGGCTAAAGATTTAGACACCTCTTCTTGTAATACATTTAACACGAAAGGGTGCCATCTTTTAAAGGTTAGCTGCGGAAATTTATGTATGTATTTCTCAACCGCTTCATCAGTAGTCATACAAACACATTAAGTACACTTCTTGTTGATAAATCAGTTGATTTATTGGAGGGTAATCTTTTATTGACAAAGTTTCCTTCAATGCTTTTAGTATTTTAATATCTTTAACCCCATTCATGCAAAAATCTTCCGTGAAGAATGACAGTCCATGATTCTGTGCTAAGGCAAATTTAAACACTTCTTGCATTAAATTTTTATCCATCGGAACTTTATGAATCACCTTTTGATCGTGCTTCACATACCCACCATTTGCTGTGATGAAAGTATCTATTCCTATTTCTCTTATTTCTTTGCACATGGAAAAAGGTCTTCCGGTGGCCGCTACCACTCTTATTCCTTTGTTTATTAATAATTTTATAGCTTCTTTGGTATTATTCGAAATACTTCCATCTTCATGGTGTGTAATAGTTCCATCTACATCGAAAAAAACAATTTTATAATCCATAAAAATCCCCTTAAAAAATCAACTATAGGAAAGTATGTAGCTTGTAACTATTAATAAACTTATAGTTAATGAAATACTCCGACAAATATTACCCCATGCTAATACTATAAACGTGAATTTAATATCTCGCAATATTTCGAAAATATTCCAGAGAAAATATTTGAATAAAACCACTTTTGTACTAGGAAGCAGGTCTACCCATGCGAGTTGCAATAAGGCTGACTAGGTCAAGCGTTTCCAACTGAACTTTCAGTTGCAAGCGTTGAAGTTTTAGATGTGGATTGATTACTCTATTCCTATTTGAAAACTTACAGATTAGCATTAATACAATATTTTGTGTCTTGGCGCAAAAGAGCGTTGATTAATAGTTTAAATTAAGTAATGATTGAATTAGTTAATTAAAGATAATTGGTTGTTTCAATGTTTTTTTTAACTCTATTAATTCACGAGGGGAGAAAAAAATAATGGAAAAAGAATTTCCAATAATTGAAACAAGTAGATTAATTTTAAGAGAAGTAAAAAAAGAAGATGCATTTGATATGTTTACATATCTATCGGATATAGATGTTGTAAAACCTATGGGGTTAGAACCCTTCCAAACTGTAAAAGATGCATGGGATGAAATTAACTGGTATACATCTATATACGAAGAAGGCACAGGTATTAGATGGGGGATTACACTAAAAGATTCTGGTAAGGTGATAGGAAGTTGTGGATTTCTTAATATGCTTACAAAACATTCCCGAGCTGAAATTGGATATGAATTAAGCAAAGATTACTGGGGAAAAGGTATAGCAAGTGAAGCATTGGAAGCCGTTGTTAAGTATGGTTATCATCACTATCATTTAGAACGAATTGAGGCTTTAATTGAACCTGCTAATCTTTCATCACAAAAACTAGTAGAGAAGCAAGGATTTAGAAGAGAAGGCTTGCTGAGACATTATGAATTTACATGTGGTAAATTCGATGATTTATATATGTACTCCATCATAAAAGAAGATTTCAATCTTATTTATAGACTTGTTTAAATTTCGTGGCCAAGTGTTCTAAAGTAGGTCGCTGCGACAACTTTTCTTACTCGACTAAAGAAGCAGTTTAGTGAAATAAGGATTTATTAAAATTCATACTGACTTGTTTTTTTAGCTACCAATTGGGAACCTTAAGGACTAAAGGAGAGTTAGTATGATAAACAAAATTAATCCAAGTTTTTTTATACTATTGATGTTATTTATGAATTTGGAAAAGAATGATGCAAGTGACCGAGTGGTGCTCTTAAGCATACCATCCGAAATATGGTATAACAGAATTTACTTAATAGCCGATAAAAAAAGCTGGATGGATTATGGAAATTTTACCGTTCAAATTGGTGACCGAGGTGAATTAGTTTATAACTTTCCCCATTGGTACCATGGAAAGTACGATCCAGCATTATATAACGTAGATATAAATGATGACACGTTAGAAGATGTTATCATTGTGTTAAATAATGATAAAGCTGGAATTGGAAAGCCTCTTAAGGATATTCATATCCTAAATCAAATACAAGATCCGTACCGAAGATATGAAGAGGCTCCAATTGAGCAACCCAACTTGACCATGAATCGCCTTGTAAAAATAGAAAAGCATGGAAATATTGTGAATATTCTTGCAGATAAAAAGGAATATAAAATCGATATTTCCAAGTATAATTTCACTAATCCTCGTGATCCATCTGTCAGTACCGACACCATAGAATATTCTATTGAAAATGGAACCTTAAAAGGAAAGATCAATGCTTATGTAGTACGTGATAACAGTGTTTATGGAGGTATTCTTGGTCATTTGATTATTGATTACTTTTGGGACGGACAAATGTATAAAGCAAAGTCAAAGTCCATTACATTCAAACAGGATGAACCTGAAAACAATTAATAATCAGTACAACAGTATAATGGCTAATGGAGGAAACAACAACAAAATGTATTTGGACACGACCGTGATAGATTATCTAGAAGTTTCTTGAAATTCAATATTAACCACTTTTTCAGTTTCGGTAATAAACTCAATTCTTACAAAAACACCGAATTCTTTGTCCCCATCCTTTAACCATAGCTTAAACTTTTCAATTGTCGAATCCTCTTTAGATTCTCTTCCTTCATGCAGGTAGTCAATAATCTTCGCATTAGGATATTTTGCTTGTGTTTCTTTCATAGCGAGCTTTCCCCACTCAGCATAGGCAGGAATTTCCTTTTGTGAAGGAGCAATAGCTGGGATATGTGTTGGTGCTAAATTAACTGTAATAAAAATTCCAAATACAATAAAGATTTTCCGCATAATAGATTTCATCTCCTTTTTTATAGGATGAGTAATTTGCTAAAAATCATTCTATACTGAATCAAATAATAGGACGGTAAACTTTTCGAAATAAGGCCTCTAACATCTGCGGAGCGAATTGACCAGTTAATGTATTTCTTTTTAAACGAAACTATTTTTCCGTTCCTATATCCCGTATAGATATGAACTCAAATTTCCTTTTCTTTAGGAAAAAATAAGCTTCCTCGGGATTCATTTACCTTATGGGCTTTTGTTCATTATGAATGTTGTGTAAAACATTAACCTGCACAAGAAAGGCATCTTGATAATGGTATTTGTATAATCAGAGGGGCTGTCCAATAAGCCCATAAATTGAAGCAGGTATAGAAAAACGAGTCTTTTTCTACACCTGTTTTTTGTATACTTTTTATTAAACTACTATTTTTTGTAGGCAATTGTTTGTAGTGAAAGACGGCGACTCCAGCGGGAATAGCAGATGTTTTCTGCACCGAAAGCGAAGCGGCAGGTGCATGAGCTGAAGGCCCCGCAGGAGCAAACAAAGGAACAAAGGCTATGAACGCCACCTCGTGTGGCAACGCCTTTGTGACCAACATCGTGTTGGCCTGAGGAGACTGAAGTCATGCCCGCGGAAAGCGTCCGTCTGGAACGGAAATCAATACATTGGAAAAGGGACCATCTTTCAGTCATATATTACTTTAAGGATAGCCCCTTTTTTCATTCATTCTCCCTAACAATTTCATACAAGCCCACGATGTATCTTATTTTCCAGTTGAAAATCCTTTCGAAATTGTATTCCTATTTATCGGATGCATAACACTTAACAGTTTTTGCATCAGGATAACTTAAAAAAAAAAAAAATAAATAAATAAAAAAATGTATTGACAAATATTTGTCCCATCGAATAAAGTGTTATTAAATACTTTTAATTTTCCTGAAGGAAACTTTTTTGAGGGGGTAAAAAACTGATGGACAAAAGCAATTTAACAAGAAGAGACATTTTGAAGTTAGGATCTGCAGGAGTTATTGGATTAGCGGGGAGTTATTTTTTAAATACAATTTCAGGACTTACGCCCACTGTAAATGCGGCTTCACACAACAAGAATGATCACAATCACATGAATCACAGCAATAACATTGAGGATCTATCAAAAACTGAAGGCTATTTAATGGCTGAAAAGTTACTTACTGCGTTTGACTATGGAAAAGTGAGTACTCTACCAAATGGTCAAACATTAAGGGAATATGATGTCATCGCGATTGATAAGGAAATCGAAATTGCTAAAGGAATTAAATTTCCTGGATGGACATATAACGGAACGATTCCTGGACCGACCTTTCGTTGTACGGAGGGGGATCTTCTACGGTTTCACTTTACGAATGGTGGAAGTCATCCTCACTCCATCCATTTTCATGGAATTCACCCACCAGAAATGGATGGACTTGATTCCATTTATCCCGGACAAAAATTCACGTATGAGTTTGAAGCAAACCCATATGGATTGCAAATTTACCATTGCCATGTCCTCCCATTAGCACGACATATTCATAAAGGATTATACGGTAATTTTATTATTGATCCAAAAAAGCCAAGAGAACCGGCAATGGAATTGAACATGGTCATGAATGGATTTGACTTAGATTTAGATGGAGAAAATGAATTTTATACAGTAAACGGATATGCAAATGCATTTATGAATCATCCTATTAAAATCAAGAAAGATCAGCTCGTCCGAATTTACCTGAGCAATTTAACTGAATACGATTTACTAAATTCTTTCCACTTACATGCTAATTATTTTACGTATTATCCAACAGGCCGAAACGATAACCCCTCACAATTTACAGATACAATCATGCAATGTCAGGGAGAACGTGGAATAATAGAAGTTCGTTTTCCTTATAAAGGGAAGTATATGTTTCATGCTCATGTAAGCGAATTTGCGGAATTGGGCTGGATGGGATTTTTCGAAGTAGAGTAAAGGAGGTCCACTAAAATGAAGGTTAAATGGTTAATTTCAGGATTAATACCCCTATTGCTACTTATAGCAGTAGTAGCATGGGTGATGGTAAATGGCGCTGGTATTGAAAAAGACCCTGCTGCACCAATAGAGGTATTAAATATTGAACAGATAAAGACAACAAATGACGGATTTGAATTATCGATTAGTAATACTGGTCCGGAGTCAATTACACTATCTCAAGTAATAGTCGATGATTCAATATGGGGTTTTAGTGTCACTCCTTCAGCAACATTAAAACGTTTTGAAGAAGGAACAGTAACCATTAATTATCCATGGGTACAAGGCGATCCACATGGAATTAAGCTAATTACCGAAAACGGGATTATTACAGAGGGTGACATTGCAGCTGCTACGCTCACTCCAGAAAGTAGTTTGAGTAATTTCCTTCAGTATGGATTCATCGGTTTTTATGTAGGGGTTATTCCAATTACGTTAGGATTATTATGGTATCCGTTTATGAAACGTTTCTCTCGAAAATGGATTAACGCAATCCTTGCTCTTACGGTTGGATTACTTTCATTCTTATTTATTGGAACTTTAGTTGATGGTTTTGAAATTGGTGCTGAAGCCCCCTTAGTTTTCCAAGGACATATGGTGGTAATTCTAGGAGCATTACTAACTTTCCTATTATTAATTGGATTTGATCAGTACCAACAAAGAAAGCAAGAAAAGAAAGTTTCTTCCCCTTTCAATATCTCTTTGTTAATGGCTGCTGGAATTGGGCTTCATAACTTTGGGGAAGGTTTGGCAATAGGTACTTCTTTTTCCCTAGGTGAAGCTGCGCTAGGAACATTTTTAATCATTGGGTTTACTCTTCACAATATCACGGAGGGTATAGGAATCGCTGCTCCTTTATTGAAAATAAAACCTCGCATTCGCGATTTCGTCTTACTTGGATTAATAGCAGGTGCTCCTGCTATCTTAGGAACTTGGTTTGGAGGATTCATTTTTTCACCGATTTTCGGAGCTTTGTTTTTAGGAATTGGTGCAGGTGCCATTTTACAAGTAATTTATGTAATAACTAAAATGTTAATAAACGAACATAAGAAACATTTGGAACCAACTGTTTCTTGGATGAATTTAGGTGGCTTCTCGCTTGGACTACTAATCATGTATTTAACAGCATTTTTTGTTAAATATTAAATGATTCTAGAGGTTTAAAAGGGCTTGGGAAGAGTATCAATTTAGATGATTATTTTTGATAAATAATTCAATAGGAATATATTAGTCCAGTAAAAAATAATTTTGAAAATTGGGGGATATCATGATTCAAAACTTAGGAATTCCAGGGTTGTTATTGATTTTGGTAATTGCTCTTATTGTTTTTGGACCATCAAAGTTACCTGAAATCGGAAAAGCATTTGGTTCTACATTAAGAGAGTTTAAAAACTCAACAAAGGATCTTTTATCTGAAGACGAAAACATTGCCAAAAAACAAGGAAAAGAAAATTCAAAAATAAATTGATTATTTATAATTAAATTATTTAACCTTCTACTCATGGGAAAATATTGATAGGTAATGACTTGAAAGATGCAGCATGTAGAAGTACTAAAAGGTTCACGAATTATCACTATAGTAGTTTTTCTGAGTAGATAGAGTCCTCTTGTATGATGTTGGTTCAATGGTTGTTGAAACTAATGCATCATACAAGAGGAGTTTTATTCTTCAAGCACTCGGTAGAGGGCTCGAATTAACTAAAGATGGAAAATGAAGCGAATATAAAAGAGTTCTATACACGAAATTTCGCAACAATTGAGTTGGATAGCTACTAAAATGAAACCACGCTAAGCTATGTGGGTGTTTAAGATCAGCAATTCCAACGTATTGTCGTATTCCAAATCAAATTACATAAAATATGCAGTATGCCCACCTTTAGAAAAGGTGGGCATTATTCGTTTACTTTTATAAAAATATCGCAAAGGACCATATGTGCCGAAATGGAAGCTGATACAGGGCTAGAAGAAAATAAGGAGACAAATTAGTACATATAAAGTCTGGGGATAGTGCAAAAGATATTTCAAAAGAATATAATTTAAGGAGAAGCATTATAAAGTGTACATAAATGAAAAGTATTTTAAAGAATGCATCAAATTGTAAATGAGGTGAGTAAGGATGCAACAGAAAGGGCGAATCATATTACATGTGGATATGAATAGCTTCTATGCATCTGTCGAGCAAGCGCATGATCCTACTCTTAAAGGAAAGGCAATCGCGATTGCTGGAAACCCAAAGGAAAGGCGAGGCATTTTAGTTACTTGCTCGTATGAAGCGCGTGCAAAAGGGGTTTACACAACAATGTCCGTTTGGGAAGCGAAACGTAAATGCCCTAATCTGATTTTATTGCCACCTAATTTTGAACTATACCGAGCAGCATCGAAGGCGATGTTTGATATTTTGCGCTCTTATACCCCGCTCGTGGAACCAGTCTCGATCGATGAAGGCTATATGGACGTGAGTAATTTGGAACTGAAGCAAGGTGCAGTCGCTTTTGCGGAATCCATTCAGCAGCGTATGATTCGAGAGCTCGACTTACCAAGTTCCATCGGTATTGCTCCAAACAAGTTTTTAGCTAAAACGGCTTCGAATATGAAAAAACCAATGGGTATCACTGTTTTACGCAAACGAGAAGTAGCGGATAAACTTTGGCCACTCTCAGTCATTGATATGCACGGGGTGGGAGAAAGTACAGCGAAAAAGCTTGCGGAAATTGGCATTCAAACCATTGGAGATTTAGCCAATGCACTACCTGGAGTGTTAAAAGAAAGGCTTGGAAAAGTTGGAGTCCGACTTTCCGACCGTGCCAATGGTATAGACATTCGTGCGGTGGATCCAGAATCTGTATATGATACGAAAAGTGTTGGGAACTCCACGACGTTGCCTTATGATGAAACGAACGTGGAAGAAATTGAAAAAGTATTAAAGCGCTTATCGAAAAAAGTAGAGTCTAGACTAGATGCAAAAAATTTGGCAGGACGATCGATTACGATTCATATTCGAGATGCCAATTGGAAAAATAAATCGAGAAGCAAAACAGTGTTGAATCGGCTTTACAAAGAACAAGAAATCTATCTGCTGGCATTGCAACTGTTTCATGCAGCTTGGAACGGTGATCCGATTCGATTGCTCGGCGTCACAGTAAATAATGTGTATGATAAAGGCGAATCGGTTGAACAGCTTTCCATTTTTAATTTTGAAGAGCATGCAAAAGAAGAACCGATTCTAAAGCTTGTCGAACAACTACAAGCAAAATTTGGAGAAGATAGCATTAAACGCGGGATTAAGGTGAAAAAGAAGCCTTCATTTGAATCCAAAACGAGTTTTAGTAAAGATTTTTTAGATGATCACTGATCATGAAAATCGGGCTGCCAAGACCCCACAACGAGCTTGCGAGGTAGGAGGCTTGGCAGTTCATTCGAGGAAAGCGAGCGGTTTTCGTCAACATTATTTAAAAGAGGCAATATAAAACATGGCGTTCCTACAAATTGATGTGGGGGCCTTTTTTGTTTTTAGAGGCTATCCGTATATCCATGCATTTTTTTCGAGCATTACAAAATGAAAAAACTCATCTGAGAAAGATTTAGGGAAAGAAATAAAATCCAGAAAATTCATGTTAATAAAACAAATCCCTTTACATACCCCTGGTAGGTACTATATAATGTGATTAAGAATAGGAGGTTGATTAGTTGGACAATGTAAAAGAAGAGGGAATAATTGCATCCGGCATAACTTGTCGAAAAAGTCATCATCCTGAACATGTAAAAAAAGATTTAACGAATCGATTAAACCGAATTGAAGGGCAAATACGAGGTATTAAAGGGATGGTAGACAAAGACGTCTATTGTGACGATATTATTACCCAGCTTTCTGCAACTCAATCAGCTTTAAACAGTGTAGCCAAAGTACTTTTACAAGGGCATTTAAAAGGCTGTGTTGTGGATAGGCTTACTGAAGGCGATGAGGAAGTTTTAGATGAGTTATTAATAACGATTCAAAAATTAATGAGAAAATAATAGGAGGAACAGAAATGGTCAATCAAGTAACGTTAAATGTGCAAGGTATGTCCTGTGGTCATTGTGTAAATGCAGTTGAAAGTAATGTAGGAAAGTTAGATGGCGTGGAGCAAGTGAAAGTGAACTTAGAATCAGGGAAAGTGGATGTATCGTTTGATGATGAGAAAGTAACAGTTGAAAAGATAAAAGATACGATTGATGATCAAGGATACGATGTTGAATAAATAGAGAAGAGTGCTATTTAAGGCACTCTATTTCTTTCTTAATTTTATACCCCCTAACCGTATATAGAGGAAGGTGAGATTGAAATGAGCAATCAGATAAAAGAAACAAGTCTACAAATTACTGGAATGACGTGCGCAGCCTGTGCAACAAGGATTGAAAAAGGCTTAAATAAATTGGATGGTGTAGAAGAAGCAAATGTGAATTTGGCTCTTGAAAAGTCATTAATTAAATATGATCCTGAAAAATTGAGTGATAAAGATTTAGAAAAGAAAATCCAAGACTTGGGATATGGTGTTGCCAAAGAGAAAAAGGAATTTGCAATAACCGGTATGACTTGTGCAGCCTGTGCAACAAGAATTGAAAAAGGTCTAAACAAGATGGAAGGAGTAGCCTTAGCAAATGTCAATTTGGCACTCGAAAATGCAACGGTCGAATATAATCCTTCTCAAATTTCCGTTGCAGATATTATTGCCCGAGTAGAAAATTTAGGTTACGGAGCACATAACAAGGAGAATGAGAAGGATGCTGTAGATTACCGTGAACTGGCTATACAGAAGCAAAAAAGAAAATTTATCTTATCTGCGATTTTGTCGCTCCCATTATTGTGGAGTATGGTCGGTCATTTTTCGTTTACATCGTTTATTTATATGCCTGAATTTCTCATGAACCCGTGGGTACAAATGGCGCTTGCAACACCCGTTCAATTTATTATCGGAAAGCAGTTTTATATAAGTGCCTATAAAGCTTTGCGAAATAAAAGTGCCAATATGGATGTCTTAGTCGTAATGGGTACATCTGCTGCCTATTTTTACAGTGTCTATCAAGCTATCATAACCATCGGTGAACATCATGCTGCACAACTATACTTTGAAACGAGCTCTGTGCTGATTACACTTATTATATTAGGAAAGCTTTTCGAGGCGAAAGCAAAAGGTCGTTCCTCTGAAGCCATCAAAAAGCTAATGGGTCTACAGGCTAAAACAGCATTAGTTATTCGAAATGAAATGGAAATAGAAATACCGATTGAAGAAGTTGTTACTGGAGACACTATATTAGTAAAGCCTGGTGAAAAGATTCCAGTTGATGGAGAAGTCATGGAAGGCAATACAGCTGTTGACGAATCTATGTTAACAGGTGAAAGTATTCCAGTAGATAAAACAATTGGTGATTCTTTATTTGGTTCAACGATCAATAAAAATGGTTTTATCAAAATGAAAGCAACGAAAATAGGTAGAGATACAGCTCTCTCTCAAATTATTAAAGTGGTGGAGGATGCGCAAGGCTCTAAAGCTCCAATTCAAAGACTCGCAGACAAAATATCTGGTGTGTTTGTACCGATTGTAATTGGTATTGCTATTATCACCTTTTTAGTTTGGGTTATTTGGGTCAATCCAGGGGAGATCACCCCAGCACTAGAAGCTCTGATTGCTGTTCTTGTTATTGCTTGTCCTTGTGCACTCGGACTTGCGACACCTACTTCGATTATGGCTGGGTCAGGACGTGCAGCAGAGCTTGGAATTCTGTTTAAAGGTGGAGAACATCTTGAAACGACTCATCATATTGATACAGTTATTTTAGATAAAACTGGAACTGTAACGAATGGTAAACCAGAATTGACCGATGTGATGGTAGCAAATGGTGTAGATGAAGTGGAATTTCTATCTTTAATTGGTGCAGCAGAAAAACAATCAGAACATCCACTTGCCGAAGCAATTGTTCAAGGTATTCAAGAAAGAGGGATTACACTTGGTATAGTTCAAGAATTCGAAGCAATCCCAGGTTATGGGGTTAAAACAATCGTTAACCAAAAAGAAATCCTTGTAGGAACTCGAAAACTAATGAATCAGTATCGTGTAGATATTTCGGATATCTTAAAATTAATGGAAGAATTAGAAGCTAATGGGAAAACGGCAATGTTGGCAAGTATTGACGGCCAATATGCGGGGCTAATTGCAGTTGCAGACACCATTAAAGAAACTTCTAAAAAAGCGATTAAACGTTTAAAAGAGATGAATATTGATGTCATTATGATGACAGGTGATAACCAACGTACAGCTACAGCAATTGGAAATGAGGTAGGTATTGACCATGTCATTGCCGAAGTACTTCCAGAGGGAAAAGCGGAAGAAGTGAAGAAACTTCAGGCTGCTGGTAAGAAAGTAGCAATGGTTGGTGACGGGATTAATGATGCACCTGCACTAGCCGTGGCTGATATCGGAATGGCAATCGGAACGGGAACAGACGTCGCTATGGAAGCTGCAGATATTACGTTAATTCGAGGAGATTTGAACAGTATTGCCGATGCGATTATTATGAGCCGCAAAACGATGCGAAATATTAAGCAAAATCTATTCTGGGCTTTTGCCTATAACACACTAGGAATTCCCATTGCCGCAATAGGACTACTTGCACCTTGGGTAGCAGGAGCAGCTATGGCATTTAGTTCAGTTTCGGTCGTTCTGAATGCTTTACGCTTACAACGAGTAAAACTGGAGAAAAAAGTTCGATAAACGATCCATTTTCGTGGGTCGTATATTTATCAATTATTGAATTGGTTTAGATTTTATATTTATTGTATGAAAAGGACTATCGATTTTTGTTTTAATTAGTAAATTTAGGGGAAAATATTGTATGAAGTACTTACTATGCTAGGAGGATTATATTGAAAAAGACAGTCGTAATGGGTATTGTATCTTTGTTTTATGTCTTTGTTTTATCCGGATGTGCCAGTGATAAAGAGGTGTCGAAGCCAAATGAAAATATGCATATGGTTCATTCTGACTTAAACCATTCTACTTCAGGAGAGATTCCAAAAGGTTTAAAGGTAGCTGACAATCCAACCTACCAAGTGGGAAGTAAAGCGATTTTGGAAGATGACCACATGAAAGGCATGAAAGGTGCTGAAGCAACGATTGTTGGGGCTTATGATACTACTGCCTATATCACTTCTTATACTCCAACAACTGGTGGAGAAAGAGTGGAAAATCACAAATGGGTGATCCAGGAAGAAATTAAAGATGCCGGTGACAAAACTTTAAAACCTGGGACCGAAGTTACGATAGAGGGAAATCATATGCCAGGGATGGAAGGTGCAACTGCCGAAATTGTTTCATCCGAAAAAACGACAGTGTATATGGTTGATTACACTCCGATAACAGGTGGAGAAGTAGTCAAAAATCATAAATGGGTAACTGAAAGTGAATTGTCACCGGTTAAATAAAGTTTAATAGCTCAAAATTATTAGAAAATAAATAAACAACAGCAAAAAAGGGGCTGTCCAATAAGCCCATAAATTGAAGCAGATGTAGAAAATGAGTCTTTTTCTACACCTGTTTTTTGTATACTTTTTATTAAAACTACTATTTTTTGTAGGCAATTGATTGTAGTGAAAGACGGCGACTCGAGCGGGAATAGCAGGTGTTTTCTGCACCGATAGCGAAGCGGCTGGTGCATGAGCTGAAGGCCCCGCAGGAGCGAAAGCGACGAGGAGACAGAAGCCATGCCCGCGGAAAGCGTCCGTCTGGAACGGAATTCAATACATTGGAAAAGGGGCTATCTCTCAGTCAATGTATGACTTAAGGGACAGCCCCCATTTAATAGTGTTGACTCTAGAAAGTGGTTTATCAAATCAAGCCCCAACATCGGTCAAATTAGTGTTCTGCGCAGATTGCTCTTGTAAAACGCTCGAAATTGCTTTGGCAAGAACAGAGATCGTACGATTAATTTCTTCTTGCGTGTTATCTATTCCCCCAAGTTCAATTAACACCATATTATTAGCAAGGTCTTGATTATAGATACCGTTCACATTGTCTCCTTTTTTTCCTATAACGCCGCGTGATATTCCAGGAACCAATTCGTTCAAATTAGCGGAGAGTTGTTGAGCAAAGGATTTATTCAAAGCAAAATTTGGATAATCTTCTCCTACAACAAAATAGATTTTTCCAAAAGTCTCATTGTTGTAAGTAAGTGTTGACTTATCTCTAGTTGCAGCGTCTCTGTGTAAATCAATGATTATGTCATACTTATTTTCTTGAATTTGAGCTGTTAGAAAAGGGCGTACGACAGAATAGGCTTGTGAAAAAGTACGATTTGTTTTTTTCATTTCAGCCATTGTGTCGACAGCTAGAAACTCTGTTTCAATCGAGTTTAGGCTAAATTGATTTCTTATAATATCTTCAAAAGCAGTGATGTTGGAGGTTGAATGGTATACTGCAGTTTGACCATTCTCACTTTGTACGATTGGTAAAAAAGCTTCATGTGAGTGCGTAAATAGCAACAATGCTTTTTTGGATTCCATTAGTTCTATGCTATTCGGGATTTCATTTTGAGTTGCAGAAGCATAAACGACTTGCTTATCTTCTATTGGCTCTGCAATTACTACTTGTTGAGGCTTACTAGAAAAAGTCGCTATCATTATTGGTGAAATAAATAAGAGTAAAATTAATCCGATTAATATCCTCGCTTTATTTGGCATGTTAAATCCACCTCAAACAACTATATGTTGGAGGAAAACAGAATAGAACTGAATTGAATTGCTCTGAGTACTTAAATCTATTAGGAGATTTTCATTTTCTTTTTCATATGTAATAATATTAGAATTATTATTAAAAAGGCTATAAAAACATAAAAGTAATTCATCGGAAATTTTTGGAGAACCCCAAAGACTACAGCTACTTCAAGAATAACTGCGGGAATTTTACCGATAGAACTTGCAACCATAAATCGCCATGCGCTAATAGGAGTCAATGAAGCACCCGCAGTAACTAAGCCAGATGGAACAAACGGTAGAATTCGAAATGAAATAATTAGAATAAATGTAAATAAAGGTGAGCTCTTTTGGATAGCTTTGAAAATAGAATGATTTATCCAACCAGTACGAACTTTAGAAAAGCCCCATCGATAAAGGTGAAATCCAATAAGTGCACCGAGAATTTCCCCTATAAATGTAAGAATGGAGCCTAATATCAACCCAACAGAGTTGATATTAATGGCTGTGATAAAGAAACTTGGCACAAACCCAATTGCACCGATGCCTAAGTTAAGGATAAGTAATAAGAAGAATTTGAGGGCTATGCTCAGTAATGGAATGAGCTGTATGGATTCATTCATAGGTTATTAATCTCCAATCGTCTGAAGCTAGTCTTATCGTTCTATTGATTTGAAGGAATCTTCACTTCTATCTCTAGGTATCAATATTGCAACGGATAAGTAATCGTATAAATACTAAAAGAAAGGTGAGATTAACCAATGGTTTTCCGTTCAAAAGTAGATATCTTTTTTATAACATTTATTTTTTTAGTGGTTTTAATAATGGCTGCTATATCACTGCTTCCCAACCTATTCAATTATGAAGAAGCATCATTATCAATTGTAATTATTTTGTCTGCTATCTTTAGTATTTCAGTAGGTTTCATATTGTGGTACGCAAATACTATTACGTATGTTTTCAATGAAGATTATCTATTAATTAAAGGCGGACCATTCAAAAGTAAAATTCTGTATCAAAACATAACAAAGGTTTCTCCAACAACAGATAGATTCACTGGTTATCGGATCTCCTCGTCTGAGAAGGGACTTGAATTATTTTACAAATCAGCAACCCTTGAAAGTATAAAGATTTTACCAAAGGATAAAATAGAGTTCATCACCGAGTTAAGAAAACGATGTCCTAATGCACAATTTCAAGAATTCGAGTAAATGGTCTAAACAAATTTGACCCTAACAAGGGTCTTTTTATTTAGAGATCTAATCGTGTATACTTTCAGTTATTGTTTACATATTGTTCTTGTTAATTATAATTAAAATAGGAAAAAATATTGAACAATCTTATTAATTCTAACATGAAGACGAATTATAAGTGTTGGAAATTTAACAACATTGCCGTATGATGAAACGAATGTGAAAAAGAATTCTAATTAATCCAGAACGTGTTTTAGTATAGATTTTTTAGATGATCAAGAAAGCAGGTTACACTATGCAATTATTATTTTTAGGAACGGGAGCAGGAATGCCGTCGAAACAACGAAATACGACAGCAACTGTTTTAAAATTACTAGATGAACGAGGCACATTTTGGATGTTTGATTGCGGGGAAGCAACACAACATCAAATCCTTCATACAACACTTAAGCCAAGAAAACTAGAAAAACTATTTATAACCCATTTACACGGAGACCATATTTATGGGTTGCCTGGTTTATTGGGCTCTCGATCGTTTCTAGGTGGAAATGAACCACTTACCATATACGGACCAAAAGGAATCAAGGCTTGGATCGAACTGACACTAGCCACTTCCAAAACGTATGTTAAATATCCACTAACGATTAACGAAATAGAAGAAGGCATTATTTTCGAGGATGACCAATTTATCGTAGAAGCAAAACCACTCGAACATGTTATCCCTTGTTTTGGATACAAAGTGACTCAAAAGACACTTTCGCCTGAGTTGCTTATTGAAAAAACAGATGCTCTAGGGGTTCCGAGAGGCCATTTATTGAGACAATTAAAAGAAGGCAAGGATGTAGAGCTTGTAGATGGACGTATTGTGAAAAGTGCAGAGGTGACAGGTAAACCAAAAGAAGGTTTCCAAGTGACAATCTTAGGCGATACAAAATTTTGTGAGAACTCTATTTTGTTAAGTAATGGATCGGACATTGTGGTGCATGAAGGGACATTCGATTTAGAGACTGCTGAACTAGCTAGGCTTTATGGACATTCCACGATTGTTGATGCGGCTAATGTATGTAAAGAAGCAAATGCAAAGCATTTAATCATCAATCATATAAGTGCCCGATTTATGCCATCGGATATGAAGGAAATGCTTGCACAGGTAGAGCATTACGATTTTCCAGTCTATGTAGCAGATGACTTTGCTGAATTTGATTGGTCCGATCGTACCTTAGTTAAACGAGGAAATTAATAAAGAATCCGAGTGAATAATTGATCACACTCGGATTCTTTATATTTTTTAGCTCTGTAAAATTAGGCTGTCGTTTTTAGAAGAAAATATTTTGTGACCACCATCCTGTTGTCTCAAGGAGGCTTGGCAGTTCGGCCGCGGAAAGCGAGCGGATTTTCGACAGGTACACATGATCTACTTACCCTATTTTTTATCAAATAAAACTAAGCTCAGCGTTGCAATTGGTCCAAGGAGGAGTGAAAGAAGGAACCAATTGAGTCCGCTTCTATTTTTTCCTTGTGCAATTCCAGCATTGATCAAGGCAAGTGTTCCCCAGCCAACAACATATGAGTTATCCATCTGTTCGTATTCACCTTTCTATTCGTTTAGTCTCGTTTAACCCAAATAATCCATCATTACTCGTACTGCTTCCCGAGTTCACGTGATTTTTTTTGCGCTGCGTCAATGCATGCGAAAATTGCTTCGTCTACTTTGTGCTTTACTAGCTGTTCAATTCCAGCTTCTGTTGTACCACCTGGACTCGTTACTTTTTTGCGGAGTTCTGCCGGCTCGACATCACCTTTTTTCAGCATCTGTGCTGCACCTTCCATCGTTTGGATGAATAATTGGCGGGCATCAGCTTGGTTCATACCATGCTCTACAGCTGCTGCTTCAAACTGCTCTGCAAAAAAGTATAAATAAGCAGGCCCACTTCCAGCTAATGCGGTAACCACATGTAAATCCTCTTCTACAACAGCCTTTACTGTTCCAATAGATTCTAATAAGTCAATTATCCCTAGTTTTGATTCCTCTGAAACTAAGTCATTCCAGCTAACGGCGGATGCGCTTAAGCCTACAGCTGCGGATGTATTCGGCATTACACGTGCAATAGGGCGTGAACCAAGATGAGCGGTAATTGTTTGAATGGACACACCTGCAATAACCGAGATAATCGTTGCTTCTTTGTTAATAAATGCAGCTATTTCTTGGCAAGCATCTACTGCATCTTTCGGTTTCATAGCTAAAAAGACGATGTCTGCTTCTGTTAAGGCTTTCTTTTCTGCGCACACTAGTTGTACATGATACGTGCTTTCTAAATGCTTAAGCTGCTCCAAGTCCGATTTGTTTGTCACATGAATCTGCTCTGGCGATACTTTTTCCTTCTTCGTCAAACCCTTGATAATTGCTTCGGCCATCGCTCCTGCTCCAACAAATACGATCTTCGTCATATACAATCCACTCCTCTTTTGGTCAATAAAAAAAGCGCTCTCATCCTAATAAAATAAGGACGAAAACGCATGTTTTCCGCGGTACCACCTAAATTTGCTGATAATCAGCACAACTTATACCTTCTTATCGCGAAGGAAACGACTATGTTTACACAGTAGCTCCGAAGTAGGTTCTACATATGAGCGGGAGGTGAAAATTGCAGCGGGTCATTTCACTCTCTTTAACTCCATCATATATGTACTATTCTTCATCTTGGCTTTTATTATCTGAATTATAGAAATTATATGGTTGTTTCAAATAAAAGTCAATGACAAATTAGTGACTGATTATGTAAAAGTCTGTACAATAGAATGAATAGCCATTCATTAAAAGGGGGATCTATCAAATGATACATAAAATCATCATTCCAACACCATTTGCAGTAGGAGATGTAAATTCTTATCTTATCAAGGGGGACGTATTAACATTAGTCGATGCTGGTCCTAAAACAGAACAAGCATTACTTGCTTTAAAGGCTGGTATACAAGAAGCAGGCTACAGTCTGTCCGATATCGAACAAGTCGTCCTTACACATCATCACCCGGATCATGCTGGCTGGGTGGATGCATTCGAACAAGCGACCATTTTAGGGCATGTCTATAACCAAGTGTGGCTAACGAAGGATGAAGATTTCTTACAATACCATGATGAGTTTTACAAACAATGCCTAATAGAAGAAGGGGTACCTGCTCTTTATCTGGCATGGGTGGAAAAAATGCGACGACCCCTGAATTTAATTGGAAACCGCCCGCTGGACCGCTTTTTAGCAGAAGGAGATGAGCTACCAGGGCATCCCAATTTTCAAGTAATAGAAACGCTTGGGCACGCCCAAAGTCATATTTCGTTATGGTCCGAACAATCTGGTGTCCTAATTGGCGGAGATCACATATTAGAAAAAATCTCATCTAATCCGTTAATCGAACCGCCAATCGAAAGAGGAGCAGCGCGTTCAAAATCGATGCTGCAGTATAACGCATCCTTAAAACGAGTTCAATCGTTGGATGTACAAAAAATCTATAGTGGACATGGCAATGAAGTATACAATGTATCCGATCTCATTTCTTCTAGACTAGAAAAACAAAAAGAGCGTGCATTTAAAGTACTGGATATGATGAAAGATGGAGAAAAAACAATCTATGAACTTACACAGCAACTATTCCCAAAAGTTTACGAGAAAGAGCTTGGTTTAACACTTTCTGAAACGATCGGTCAAGTCGATTATCTGATGGATGAAGGGCTTATAAAAGAGCATCAAAACGAGAAAGGAATTTTATTGTATGAGCAAGCGTAAGAAACTATTGATTACCGGGGCTACAAGTGGCGTCGGTTTAATGCTTGCAAAAGAGCTCCAAACAGAGGGGCATGAAGTGTGGGCAACTGGTCGTAAGGTTCAAGTATTAGAGGAGTTGGCACAACTTGGCATACATACTATACAGGCAGATTTAACAACGGAACAATCTTTTGACGAGTTATTTCATGAAATGGGTACGCCAGATACAATCGTTCTCTGTGCCGGCGTTGGTACTTTTGCTTATATAACGGAATTAGAAGAGGATGACATGACGCAAATGATGCAGGTGAATGTATTGGCACCCATGGTCCTTACTAAGCATTTTGCAATCAAAATGAAAGAAAGAGGGAGTGGCCATATCATTTTTGTCGCGTCGCAAGCTGGTAAAGTCGCAACACCAAAGGCATCCGTTTATGCCGCCTCGAAGCATGCAATTCTCGGATTCGCCAATGCCGTTCGAATGGAGCTTAAAGAATATGGGATTCAAATTACGACGATCAATCCAGGACCAATTGATACTCCATTTCTTGATTTAGCGGATCAAACGGGAAATTATCGAGAAAAGCTAAGTAAACATCTTTTATCACCCAGAAAAGTGGTTTCTGCCATAGTTAAAGCGATAAACCATCCAGTTCGGGAAGTAGATCTACCGTCGTATATGAGTCTTACAAGTAGGCTCTACGCTGTTTTTCCAAAGACCGTGGAAACCCTTGGAAAAGGATTCTTTAATAAAAAATAGTCTTTTACTCTTTATTTATTCACTGTTTAGTTCAGGAGGAATTTCAACATGATGTTACAAGATATTATTAAGTTAAATTTTGCTTACTTAGAGAGCTTTACCAAACGAACGGATACCGCTTGGGGATCATTATTCTGTAATGAAAGCCAGCCAACATACTATGATGCAAACCATGCACATATTAGTGAGGCTAGTGCTAATTCTCAGTTAATAATTGACGAAGTGGTTCGCTATTATGAAACTAAAAAGATTATACCAAGATTTTATTTGTATGATTTAGAAAACCAACGAGATCTTATTTCCACATTAACATTAAATAATTTTGGCTATGAAGAATTAATTAGCCCTGTTCAATTGTGGGACAAAAAGATGTTGAAAATAGAAAAGAATGAGCGCGTGGTAATTGAACTTGTAACTAAAAATAATTATATAGAAGCTTTAAATATTGAATGCAGTATAAAAGAGTTTGGTGGTAAAGCGGTTAGGGAAAAAGCGTTTGAACAGGAATTTGACCATCCAAGTTTTGTTCACTATTTACTCCGATACAATGGCATTGCCTGTGCAACTGCTTGTATCTTTTTTCAAGACAATCAAGCTCGTCTAGAGAGTGTAGCTACCTTGGAAGAATTTAGAGGTAGAGGATTAATCGGAGAGCTTATTCAATATATTCAAATGGAAGTTGCCAAAAAAGGTATAGAAAACCTTTGGGTATTTCCAATCAATGAGAAAATAGAAAAAGTGTATCAAAAATATGGATTTCATACAGTTGTAAAACTAAAAATGGGTCACGCATTTTTAGGAGGAAGAAGTATTAAAGAAATCCAAAGCTGAGTAGGGTGTGGATGAAATTATCCATTAGTAAGCTCACCTCCAAATAAAAAACGATTAGTCGATACTTTCTCTCGACTAATCGTTTTATTTCTTATGAAAATATTCATTCCTTTCAAGAAGCTAAGCCTTGATATCTATTGAGTAATTGATCTAGTTCTTGACTGCACGCGACCACCATTGGATGAGTAAATCCTAGCATTTTCGCCTTTCGATACATGACTTTTCTCTTAATTCCAATCTGAATCAACAGTGCCTTTTTGTTCATTACGCTTTTCACAAAACTTCCTCCATATAGTATATTTAGCTTCAAATCATGAGGATATTTTCTAGAATGTAGGGAAGCAACTTGTCCATTGTACGACATATTAAACGCAAATTTTGTCAAAGTGTGTAGGGAATGGCATATGTAATAAATTTGTAATAATAGTAACAAATCGCCGTTTCATACGTTGACAAAAAATGGCAGAATGAGACCCGAAATGTCGGAATCAAGACGAAGCAGCTAGAAAAAGAGACCAATTTTCAAAACCTGAGAACAACTCGATATAAACCGAGACTATATGACTATATGTTAAATTCCAATAGGCTAAGTGGAAAGCTAACACTCAGTAACAGAGAAACCTCCTGGCCAAGGTCTTTATGACCAGGATTCTTTTAACAATTGAACTCCTAAGAGAATTTGATCCGTTGATAAATTACTAAATCCAAGTTGAAGCATAGCTCCATGATTTTGCTCTTTCGCGAAGTAATGTGCAGTCGGATAAACCTTTACTCCATGGTCAAGTGCTCGTTTAATAAGTGTTTCTTCGCTAATAGAGTACTTTAATTGGATTAAAATATATAGCCCTGAATACGGGCCAATAATTTGAATACTTTCACCGAAAGCCCCTTGTAAAGCAGTAACAAGTGTTTGCATTTTGCGTTTATATGTTGCACGCATCTTCCGAATATGGGAATCCCAATAGCCGCGTTCCATAAAATAAGCCATTGTCCGCTGATGAATGCTTGAAGCTGTTTGTTCCACACCCTCGAATTGCTGTTTGTATCGATAAAGTAATTCTGTAGGAAGCACCATGTAACTTAACCGAATGGATGGTAAAAACGCCTTTGAAAATGTGCTTATATAGATAACACGTGCTTCTTGTTGAAGTGACGTAAGTGCTGGAAATGGTTGTTGCTGATACCGAAATTCGCTATCGTAATCATCTTCTATAATATAGCCATTTTGATCGTGTGCCCATTTCAGTAATTGAAGCCGTTCAGTAATTGGTAGGGTCACACCTGTTGGGAACTGATGGGATGGTGTAATATATACTAGCTTAGAGTCACTTTTCTCGAGTTGATTCATACATAGGCCTTTCGCTGTTACATCAATCGAGTTAATTTGATATCCGTTTAACTGAAAAACGGTCCGAGCTCCATCATATCCTGGATTTTCAACTGCAATGGAAGCATATTCTTGTTTCAATAAAATTGCCAAGTGCATTAATAATTGTTGTGTACTACTACCAATGATAATTGAATCTTGACTAGTCTCTATACCTCTAGATTGTAATAAATAATGTGCAATTTTCTCGCGTAATAATGAATCTCCTTGTTTATCACCGTAAGTATATACAGTGTCTTCTTTTAATACTTCATTGACACATTTTCTCCAAGCTTTTATGGGAAATGCCTGTTGGTCTACTGTTCCTGCTCGAAAATCAACCATCATCTTCGGTTCAGCTGTAAATATATTCTGTACACTCTGAATGGTCGTCGATACTCCAATTGGCTCAAATGTTGTGACAAAATAGCCTCTTTTATGCTCACTTCGAATATAGCCTTCTGCCAATAACTGTTCATATGCAATTAGAGTTGTGTTTCGACTAACATCTAAAATATCTGCAAGTTGTCGAATGGAAGGGAGTTTTGTGTTAGCTTTCAGTTTTCCATTTTCAATAAGTGTACGTATGGAATGGTAAATTTGTTTATACTTTGGACTGTTTTCATGTAGATGAATCAATAATTCTTTCATAATGTACTCCTAACTGACATGTTGAAAGTGTTTAATCTGTATCTTTTTGTAATGTCACTTCTAGTGAATACTATAGGAAAGGAGTGAAGAATATGCAAGTTCAAAAAGTACAAACGAAAGATGATTGGAAAGTGTCCTTTTCGCTTATTAACCAATTGCGCACTCATTTAACAGAAGAAAGTTATTTTGAACATTTACAACAAATGCCCAATTATCAAGGGTGGGTAGTGTTTGATGGGGTGCCTAAGGCATTTATCGGCTTTGAAGAACGCCATAACTTTTACAATGAAAGACACCTATTTGTCCATGATTTTGTAACAGACGAAAAAGAGAGGTCTAAAGGGTATGGGAAAAAGCTTATCGCAGCTCTTATTAGATATGCAGAAAAACATCAGTTTACTTATATTGCATTAGAATCAGGTATACAACGAACCGAAGCACATCGATTTTATGAAGATAAGATGGGATTCCATAAATGGTGCTACTCATTTAGAAAGGGGATTGACTGGTGAACGTTATAAAAGGGAATATCAGTTGTCTGGAGGATCTCACTCCACTATTTAATGCGTATCGAATATTTTATGATCAGCCAAGTGATATAGAAGGAGCAAAAGAGTTTTTAAAAGCAAGGATTCAAAAGGATGAATCCGTTATTTTTATGGCATATGAGGAAGATATAGCAATAGGGTTTGTGCAGTTATATCCATTTTTTACTTCTGTAGGTATGCAACGAGCTTTTGTTTTAAATGATTTATATGTAGATACGACCTATAGAGGAAAAGGGGTAGGGAAAGTTCTAATGGAGCAAGCTTTTCGTTTTTGTGGAATGGAAAAAGCAAGATTTGTCCTGTTACAAACAGCAACTAACAACCATACTGCAAAAGCTTTGTATGAGCAAATGGGTATGCAACTAGATCATGAAAATGATTGTTATATAAAATATTTATGATTTAAATATAGGTGGTAAAGATACTATCCGGTCATAAATCCAAAAAGGCCTCCTGAGAAGGTGGCCACTATAATAGTCAATAAATTATTTCTTAGCTAGTTCTTGAACGATAACTCGCTTTTTGATTAAATATAACATCTAGGTGATTCCGTTGCAGGCGGACGCTTTCCGCGGGCGGTCCGTGAGCCTCCTCGTCGCAAGCTCCTGCGGGGTCTCACCTGGACGCGCTTTTCCCGCTGGAGTCGCCGCCTTCCTCTCCAATCACACTTGGCATGGAAATACAAAGTGCCACAACGATATTCGCCGTCAATCTGAAACGGATTTCTGTTTAAAAAGATTTTACTGTTTTAAAAACGTATGTTTTTCATCCTCTAAGAAGGGGAGTTCTTTGTCGAATCTTTTGGTTTTCCATATGTAAAAGAAAGATTAGGATTTGATCAGTAAAAAAGGGTTCCCACGATAAATGGAAGCCCTTAATCAGCACCTAAATAAGTTGTATTAACCTCGGTTTCTACAGCCGCTCCAGATTTATTTGTAACGAAATAAGCTTTGGCATTTCTTCTAGAGCTCACCGCTGTATAGTAAGAATCATCTATAAAGTGTAAAGCAACGCCATCTTCTGCTGCATAGACTGCTTGCATTTCACCCTTAGAAATCAAATCATGATAAGCAGGTTTTCTTTTACTTTCACCGTTATAATGTGGACAATTGCTGCCTTTTAAAAATCCTAAGCAATCCATTTTGTATAGAGGGGCATTTAATGGGTCGGTTAAACCTTCTTCGAACCAACAGATGGATCCAGCGCTAAGTCCAGCAAGAATTATCTCGCTTTGATATGCTTTTTTCAGCAAATGGTCTAAACCCCACTCTTTCCACAGGGTAAGCAGATTTCTTGTATTGCCTCCGCCAACATAAATAATATCTTGTTCCAGTACGTATGCTTCTAAATCCTCAAAGTTTGGCTCAAATAACGATAAGTGTGTTGCCTTACATGGCAAACTATTAAATGCTAAATAAAATCTTTTCACGTAATTATCTTGATCTCCACTAGCAGTCGGAACAAAGCAAATCTTCGGTAATTCTTTCTTTGCCTGAGCTAGAATGTATTGATCAAGTAATAAGTTTTCGGCTTCCATAGAGAAACCACCGCCGCCCATTGCAATAATTTGTCTCATTGATCTCATCCTTCCTCTATATAACTAATACTACATAGCTTGAATAATATCCTTCCCAGGTCGTTTAAAGGATTTATTAAGGGATATAGAGAATATTAGGAAAGATAGTAACGATAGTGTGATTGGAAATGTATACATAAAGTAGGGAGGGGAGAATCTTGCTTAATGAGAGTGTGTTGCCGAAGCATGTAGGGATTTCGGTGGGAATTGGGATTATTATAATACTTACGTTTTTTATTTTCTTTCCTGGTGGTTACTCATTGGAAGAAATGAATGATAACAAGGTGACAATCTCCAAAAATGGTCTATTACAAACAGAAGCATTTACTGTAGAAGTCACCACTGAAAATGAAATTAGAATCGCTTTGTTACGTAATGTGATAAATAAATGGAAAGAAATAGAGTTGATTATTTACATTTTTATTCTAATAGTATTAATAATTTTAGCTGTAAATTTTGTTAGTAGATTAAAAGAGGAATTCACGATTATGTGTGTGCTTTCCGTGTTATTGATAGCTGCAGCAATTTATTTATATGTGAATAATTTGCAATTAATGGATCAATTAGTAACGAAATTGAAGGTTTAAGCTCGAATAATGCCAGATATAATTTTTATATTTGGCATTATTTTTATTATTCTTTAGTAAAGTCTAAAATTCTTATTAGATTTCCAGAGTTGTCTTGGAAAATAGCATAACGGCCAGGAGGAATATCGATAGGCTCTTTAATGAATTTTATTGTGTCTTTATTGTCCTCAAAGTACTGGTCTACACTATCAACTAAAAAAACTGCTCCAGGAGTTAAGCCTACCTCATCATTTTCTATCATTAATTGTACCTCTGAACCTGGCATTTTTAATGCAACGGTATGATCTCCTTCTCGCCAAGCTTCTTCAAAACCTAATACATCACGATAAAAAGCAAGTGATTCTTTAAGATTTTCGACTGGATAATCCATAAATACTAATTTCATATACCTTCCTCCAATGTTTTGTATTTTAAGAATAATCTAATTATGTATTACGTAATTGAGTTATGTCAAGCGTAATTCATTTACGTTGTATAGTGGATACGATATAATGAACGTATGAAAAATTGGATACCTATACCTGGAACGAACAAAGAAAAAATCATTAAAGTAGCGTTAGAAGAATTTAGTTTAAAAGGCTTCAGAGGGGTTAATATTGCAGAGTTGGCTGCAATGGCGGACATGACTACAGGTGTCGTCTATCACCATTTTGGGTCTAAAGCAAAGCTTTATGAGATTATTAGAACCGATATGGAACAAAGAATAATTGATAGAATGGAGGGAGCAGCTTCTTTATTTGATCAAGAGGGAGAAGCATTGGAGGCAGCACTTGTAACAGGAATAAACTTTGCAGTGAAAATGAAGATTTGTAAGTTGTTAAGTGAAGAAAAACCATATACTAATCAAGATAAGGTAGAGGAGTTTTTAACATACATGCTACAAAAAGAAAACCTTCCGCTTGATATAGTTGTCCTTTCTTCCTGGCGTTCTATTTTGAATGCAATTTCATCGGACCAGATAACTCATGAACAGGGGAAAAATTTAGTAAAATGGCTTTTTAGAAGCTAAAAAGAACGTCAGAATAATTATAAAAATGGCCTTTCCCTGATATGACAGAGAAAGGCCACTTTTTAAGTAATTATTGTTCTGTTAAAATTTTTACAAGATCATCAAGCATTTCGTTTGCTGCTAATATACCACCAGCAGTATTCCATGTCGCATCACTAACTTCGTATGCATTTCCATTTTTAACAGCATTTAAGTTTTGCCAAAGAGGATCATTTGTCCACTCTTTTGCAGTACTTATTGCTTGTGGATCTCCTGAAGGAGCGTAAGTAAAGTAGAATATTAGATCCCCATCCATTTTAGGAATAAGTTCTTTGCCTACCTCGATTGCTAGGTTTCCTAGTTTCGTGTCATTCGCGAAAAGCTCTTCTTGTTGCTCTACTCGTTTAAATCCTAATTGGTCAAAAATAACGCCCGAGAATGAATCAGTATAATAAATGCGAGTAGTACCTGCCATGAAACGTACAACAGAAACTTCTTGGTTTACTTTATCTCCAAGTTTTACTTTTACATCTTCAATTTTTGTATCATATTGCGCTAATACATCGTCGCCTTTTTCTTCAAGGTTTAAAGCTTTAGCGTATAATTTGAAGTTCTCTTTCCAATCTCCTCTAAGTGTTTCAGCAAACACTGTTGGAGCTATAGCATTTAATTGATCGTATACAGCTTCTTGACGAATTTTATTTCCAATTATTAAATCTGGCTTTAAAGATGCAATCTTTTCTAAGTTTACTTCACTTTCTACACCAACAACTTCGACACCATCCATGTCCGATTTAATATGATCGTACCAAGGATCTCCAAGCCAAGATTGAACTGCCCCAACTGGCTTAACGCCTAAAGCAAGAAGTGCCTCAGTACCTTCATTTGTCAGAATCACTACTCTTTCTGGCGTTTTTTCCAACGTTGTCGTACCCATTGCATGTTCTACGGTATAGCTAGTATCTGCTTTATTTTCTTCCTTATTTTCTTTTTCTGCGGATTGGTCACCTGTGTTACTTCCACAAGCCGTAAGAAGTAAAATTGCAAGTAGTGCCATCATGGCGCAAAGGGACTTAATATTCTTCATCATTCGTAACCTCCAAATTTATTGATAATGATAATCAATTACATTAGCAAACTAATCATAAAATTAAAATATCAAACTGTCAACAATTAATTGAAAATGATTATCAGAGTCATTGACAGAATCCCATTTTCACAACTACAATGAAAGAAACATTTAGAAATGGGATTCGGAAGGTAATTATATATGCTATTAAAAAATGCTAAGCAAAGATTGATTGGATTTGGTGTCACTATTGTAATACTTATAGTTTTAATGAGTATAAGTATTGTGTACGGTTATACGAATACTACTTGGCAAGTTTCTTTTAACGCTTTTACTAATTTTGATGGATCAACGGAACATATAGTAATTCGAACTGTAAGACTTCCTCGTGCATTGATCGCTGCCGCTGTAGGTGCGAGTCTTGCTATTGCTGGTGTACTCATGCAAGCACTAACAAAGAATCCATTATCGTCTCCTGATATATTAGGTGTAAATGCTGGTGCTGCACTAGCCGTTGTGATTGCAATCACTATTTTTGGAGTAAGCAACCTACAGTTATTTACATGGGTTTCCTTTATTGGAGCAGCTATTGCAGCTATTAGTGTTTATATGATTGGTAGTGTCGGTCGGGACGGTTTAACGCCTATGAAGCTAACCTTGGCAGGAGCCGCTATGACGGCTATGATAGCATCGCTGACTCAAGGCCTACTAGTTTCAAATGAAGCTCTTTTAGACCAAGTGTTATTTTGGCTTGCAGGATCAGTTGCTGGAAGAAGCTTAGATAATTTGGTTGCAGTGCTTCCTTACTTGGTTCTTGGGTGGGTCTTAGCCCAGTTAGTATCTGGTAAAGTGAATGTATTTTCTATGGGGGAAGATGTTGCAAAAGGACTTGGGTTAAACACGGCAATCCTTAAAATCACGATAGGAATAATTATTGTTTTACTTGCAGGTGGATCAGTCGCTGTTGCTGGACCAATTGGTTTTATAGGAATCGTTATTCCTCATGTTACGAGGTTCATAGTGGGGTTCGATCATCGCTGGTTAATCCCTTATGCAGCGCTTAACGGAGCTATATTACTAATTGCAGCAGATATTGCATCGAGATATATATTGATGCCTCAGGAAGTTCCAGTTGGTGTTATGACGGCAATTATCGGAACCCCGTTCTTTATATACATTGCAAGAAAGGGGTTCAACAAAGGATGAAACACTATAAAAGCCTTCGTTTATTCAAAGAAAGACTTTCGGTTTTAGTAGACTATAAAGCAATGATGAAAACTCTTACTTTATTTTTATTAACAATTGCTGTTTTTGTTATAAGTACAGGGTTGGGTGAGATGACTATTCATCCCTTAAATGTTTTAAAAGTTTTCTTTGGTGGTGGTACGGATTTAGAACAGCTAGTGGTTCAGTCTTTTCGTCTCCCACGAATTATTATAGCTCTTCTAGTTGGGATGGGACTTGCGGTATCTGGGGCGATTTTGCAAGGAATGATTCGTAACCCTCTAGCGTCACCGGATATATTGGGGATAACTGGAGGGGCAACAGTTGCAGTTGTTGGTTTTTTGGCGGTTTTTAGTGATAAAAATCATGCATTAACTGTAAGCATCAGTTGGCTACCGCTTGCAGCATTTATAGGAGCAACAATTGTCGCACTTCTTGTGTACTTATTGGCTTGGAACAATGGAGTTTCTCCTATCAGGTTTGTACTGATTGGAATTGGAATCATGTCTTTGATGAAAGCATTGACAACAATGATGCTTATTTTAGGACCAATTTATAAGGCAAGCCAAGCAAACCTTTGGATAACAGGATCTGTATCAAGTTCAACTTGGAAGAACGTAGCGGTTTTGGGTCCTTGGACGATCTTGTTTCTTGTAATTGCGTTTGTTTATGCAAGGAATATTAACATACAAGAGCTTGGGGATGACGTAGCTACGGGTCTTGGTGGAAGTGTTCAAAGACAGCGCTTCACATTATTAATGATCAGTACGGCATTAATTGGTAGTTCAGTAGCATTTGCAGGGGGAATAGGCTTTGTAGGGTTAATGGCTCCTCATATTGCGAGGAGACTTGTAGGATCAAATTTCGGTTCACTGTTACCAGCTTCCGCTTTGGTTGGAGCGATATTAGTAATGATTGCAGATTTAATTGGGCGTACTTTATTTTCTCCATTGGAGATTCCTGCCGGAGTTTTTACGGCAACAATAGGAGCACCATATTTTATCTATTTGCTGTACAAAACTAGAAACACATCAAAGTAAGAAGGAGTGGGGAAAATGGAGCAAGCCATTGAGACGAACAAATTAACACTTTCATACGGGGATACGATTATCATTAATGAGTTGGATCTTACTATTCCTAAAGGGGAGATTACTGTATTTATCGGTGCTAATGGTTGTGGGAAATCTACACTTCTTCGTTCCATTGCCCGATTATTAAAGCCGAAATCAGGTGCTATCTTGTTAGAGGGAGAGGCTATTGCCAAGCAGTCAACAAAAGAAATAGCAAGAAAAATGGCAATTCTTCCTCAATCTCCAGATGCCCCAGAAGGCCTTACTGTACTTCAACTGGTGAAGCAAGGGCGTTACCCATATCAAACTTGGTTAAAGCAGTGGTCTTTAGAGGATGAAATGAAAGTTCAAAATGCATTAATTGCTACTAACCTGGAAGAATTAAAGGAACGACCAATTGATTCCTTGTCGGGTGGACAACGCCAAAGAGCATGGATAGCAATGACGTTAGCACAGGACACCGATATAATCCTGCTGGATGAACCAACCACATACCTTGATATGACACATCAAATTGAAATATTAGACTTGTTATTTGAGTTAAATAGTAAAGAACAGAGAACGATTGTTATGGTTCTACATGATTTGAATTTAGCATGTCGATACGCGCATAACATAGTGGCTGTCAAGAATCAAAAAATATTTGCACAAGGTAAGCCTGAACATATTATTAGTTGTTCACTCGTCAAAAATGTGTTTGATATGAATTGTGAAGTGAGCGTAGATCCTTTATTCGGAACACCCCTTTGCATACCACATGGAAAAGGAAGATGTATCAACCAAACCCTACTTCAAAAATAGCAGAGGTATTGAATCAATTTCATCATTTCAAATTACATAAAAAAACATGCACAATACTAAAGGAAACGAAAGAAATATTATTAAAGCGAAATAAAGTATAGTTGATTTCCGCTATAGGCGGACGCTTTCCGCGGCGTGAGCGATAAGCCATCACCACAGCTACGCGTCGTTTGTGATGGCTTATCTGTCTCACTCATCCCGCTGGAATCGCCACCTGTCGCTTCCATCAACAAGGTGATAAATGTTCGTATTTTAATGACTAAGTACTATTTATGAAATTAATTCATTTACATTTAATTAATATAATCATGCAAAGACCTCAGAAAATAATTCTAAGGTCTTTTCGTTTCAGTTGAATTATTCTCAAAGTATTGAATTGACTCTTCTAAAAACTGCATCACTTCGTCTCTTATGGGATATAAGTTTAATGCTTCAGATTCTTTTGGAGATTTACGAACGTTCCAAAACTTCTCTTTTAACTCACGATTTCCCCCAAATATTTCATTCGTCAGTATAATAGTATCCTCCGCAAGAATTTGTGCTTCTTCTGAACTTGAATTGATTTCTTTTTCCAAACAAATTTCAATTCTTTTAATCAGATTAATCCACTTCTTGATTTGTTTGTCATCTCGTTCCATTTTGGGTAGTTTTGCTTTTACCATTTCCTGCTCTTCCTCAGTAAAGTAGGTATCCCAACTATTTTGTTTTTCTTCTTTGCCCTTTCTAACTAATGGTATCAGTTGTTCCCAGTCTAACTCATCCTCAATCTTTAGTATGTTCAGCAACGTATTTGTATGTAATACGGATTTTTCTAAATCAGTCATCTTCGATTTTAATAATCTTCTATTAGCCGTTAATATCTGTTCAATCGTGACTTCCGTCATTACTTTTTTTATATCTT
This sequence comes from Psychrobacillus sp. FSL H8-0483, assembly GCF_038637725.1. NCBI lineage: Bacteria > Bacillati > Bacillota > Bacilli > Caryophanales > Bacillaceae > Psychrobacillus > Psychrobacillus sp. FSL H8-0483. The sequence goes on along the minus strand of NZ_CP152052.1, from coordinate 2,402,793 downwards.
CTAAAGGCAAATTCAGTGTCTTCAAAATTGTGATTTTTTCTAAGGTTAGGATGTCATAGTCATTGTAAAACCTTTTACCATTGTCCTTTTTTAACGACGGTTTTAGCAAGTCGATTTGATCATAATATCGTATTGTACGTACGGAAATCTCTAGTTTCTGTGCTACTTCTCCTGTTGAGTAATAGTTCAAAAAAAATCCCTCCCTAAAAAATACTTGCAGGTGACGTAACGTAACCTATTAGACTTAATATAACACATATTTATTGGGGGAATTTCATTGAATAATAGAGAACTGTATTTCAAGCAAACACCTTGGGCGTGGGGAGAACTTCTACTACTACTTGGCTTAGTGCTAGTTGTGGTACCATATTTTATTGAATTTTTATTGGAAGGTTTTTTAGCAGAGCTGTTCCAAAATAATTTATATTCTGGAACGTTCGTCGGTTTTATTATGTCCATTATTTTCACTCTTGGAATCTACTTTATAGCACTGAGACCGAATCGACTAAGTTGGAGAAACGTTGGGCTAACTAGGTTTCCAAGAAACTATTGGATTCCTTTAGCTGGGTGGACATTTGTTTTAATTATTGTGAGCATAGCAATTGCAATAGGAATGGAAGTTTTAGGGGGGGAATTAGAAAATAGCAAAACGGAGAGTCTTCAGTCTAGAATGACTCTTATAAATTTTGTAATTGCATTTGTGTCGGCTAGCATTGTTTCTCCTATATACGAAGAAATTTTTTATCGTGGTTTTCTATATAGATGGTTTAGAGGAAAATATGGGATTTTAATAGGGATGGTAGTCAGTTCTCTCATTTTTATGGTTGTTCACATTCCAACGTATAATGTATTACCAACAGCACTTGTATCTGGGTTATTTTTTTCGTGGACATATGAAAAGACCGGTTCCATTATTCCAGGAATCATTATGCATAGCACTTTTAATGGAATCGCTCTTATAGTTACGGTCTTTGCGTAAATAACACGAAGGAGTTACCTTTAAATGTAACTTTATTTGGTAGCTAACGCCTTATTAGAAAAGGGAGGCGATGATTTTGAAATTAAAACATCTGATATTGTCAATTATCGTATTTTCTTCACTTTGGATAACATCTTGTTCAAACGAAACGAATAAAGAGGGGGAAGGAAATGAGAATGAATTCCCCCCATCTATGACAGGGCTCATTTATATTAATGAAACAGAATATGAAATGATCGTAGGGAATTATAAATGGGAAAGAAAGCAAGGGTTAGAAACACAAGTTGTACAAACGGATGCAGCATCTCCAAACCAAATAGCTGAAAATGTGAAAGCAGTAATAATAGAGGAAAGCCCTAACATTAAAATCGAAATCGAAGGAAATCCCGAAATATCTGTCTATATATGGAATGAAAACGGGAGAGAAAAAGAAGTTAAAGTTGATAAGAATCAATTATCAGTGCCCACAAGTAAGGGACAGTATATATATGAGGTATTAGCTAAATGGTCGAATGGGGAAGTATCCTATACATTTGTAATTGAGATTAGATAAAAGTCCATTATTTAATACTATTACAATGACAGTAGGAATTCAGTTCAAAAAATACGTTCGATATTAATTGATTTTTCTAAACAAAGTAAATATTATGTTATAATTCTTATATATATCTATGAAAGGTGTGATGTTTTATGAATAACAATAACATGAATCAATTTGGCTTAGAGGAAATGATGGTCGACTAATCGAACTGTTTTAGAGGGTACTATCAAGTTCGATAGTTCGTCCAACTAATAGGAGGAACGTTCGTGCTAAATAACCAAGGATTTGACTTATGGGCAAATGATTATGACAAAACTGTAAAAGTAAGTGAAGAAAATAATTTGTATCCGTTTGCTGGCTATAAAAATATATTAAATAATATCTTTAATGAAGTGATGCAAAAAAAGAAGTCCAGAGTTTTAGATATTGGGTTTGGAACTGGAGTTTTAACCAGCAAACTCTATGAAAATGGTCATCAATTGGATGGCATAGACTTTTCACCAAAGATGATTGCCATAGCAAAGGAAAAAATGCCGATGGCAAATTTAATAGAGTGGGATATTTCAAATGGTTTACCAGATTATGTGAAAGAAAATAAATATGACTCTATCGTAAGCACGTATACATTACATCACTTAACAGATGAAGATAAAACAAGATTTATAGAAAGTTTACTGTCTTTACTTGCTGACAATGGGAAAATATTTATTGGGGATATTGCTTTCCAAACACGAGAGAAACTTGAAATTTGCAGAAATAATAACAGGAGTTATTGGGATAATGATGAGTTTTATCTCGTGTATGAAGAGTTAAAAGCATCCCTAATAAATATATGTACATGTGAATTTCAGCAAACATCTCATTGTGGTGGTGTATTTATCATTTCCAAGTAGTCAATGGCTGTCCTTACAGGGCAGCTTTTTCTTTTTGAATTAGACTCTGATAAATGATTATATTATCACCAACCGAAAATCCGCTCGCTTTCCGCGGACGAACTGCCAAGCCTCATTGGGGCAACAGGATATTGGTGTCACAGCAGTAAGAGTAGGAATTAGATTTCATATTAAAGGTATTTGTAGTAAACATATAGAAATAAGAATGAAAAGCTATGGGGGATAATATGAATTACATAAGTGAAATGAGAAAATTTATAGGAAATGAAACCCTTTTCACAGTTGGTTGTGGGGTTATTATTGAAGAAAATGAAAGAATTTTATTACAGCATCGTACTGATGAAGATAATTGGTGTATTCCAGGAGGGGTAATGGAAATTGGTGAGACCTTCGAAATTACGGCTAAGAGAGAGACCTTTGAAGAAACAGGTTTAATCGTTACCGGTTTAGAGTTATTTGGATTATATTCAGGTGAAAAATGCTTTGTACAATATCCAAATAAAGATAAAGTATTTAGTGTTCAAATAATATTTAAGACAAATAATTATACCGGGGAATTGAAACAAGTAGGAATCGAAAGTAGAGAACATAAATTTTTCTCTAAAACTGAACTTCCAGTAAACTTGAATCCACGTCAAAAAGCATTTGTTTTAGATTGGAAAGAAAACAAGAAAACTCCGATAATTAAGTAATAGATAAGACTAACAAGAGATTTAGTTAATCATGGTACATGTTAAAGAACTACGTTTAATAAAATGGATAATAAGGAGTTGCCGATGGATAATCATACAACTAAGAACCTCAAATTAAATGTTTTGGATGAGAATGATGTGGAAGGATTAATTTCTTTATCTCAATCAGTTGGTTGGGATTATGATCGAGATGAAATTAGAACAGTTATGTCTTCGGGTAAAATTATCGGACATAAAAATGAGTTCGGTCACCTTGTATCAAGTGCGGCAATAATTCCTTATGATACGCATTTAGCCTCAATAGGGATGGTAATTGTACATAAAAAATATAGAGGCCGAAGTCTTGGAAAAGAAACTACTCAAGCGTGTATTGATCTGGTACCAGAAAATAGATCTATCATGTTAATTGCTACACCCGAAGGAAAACCTTTGTATGAAAAAATTGGTTTTAAAGAAGTGGGTTACGTACAAAAGTTCATCTGTAACAACTATATACCATCTAATAGATTACCTTTAGAAGGAATTAAAGCAGAGGTATTAAAGCAGGGTGATTTTGATAAAGTTGTTGAATTAGATACAGATGCATTTGGAGATTCGAGGAGAAAATTCCTCATAAATAGAATAAGACAGTCTCACCAATCGCTTATCCTAAGTGATGAAAATGGTAGAGTTCTGGGATATGGTCTCTCTATCTTAGGTCCAGAAAATTTAGTATTAGGACCGATTGTTGCTCCTAATAACTATGCAGCTACCTTTCTAATAAATCAATTGGCTTTAAATCATAATGGAAATCTAAGGATTGATACTTCAACAGGAGATGAAATGTTTATTAAATTTTTATATGATAGTGGCTTTGAAAAAGTGAGTCAACCCCCAATAATGATAATTAATTCCGATACTATGCCTAGTCGAAATAAAAATTTATATGGTATTGCGGCACAAATTTTCGGATGATATTGATGAATATACAGTTCTTCTCGGTGGTAGGATCGTTGAGGGAGGTGGTTTAAGAAGGGGGGCATTCAAATGAAAACATTATTAAGAACATTATTAGAACTACTACGTATAATTATTATATTTGCATTTTTTGGTGCTTTAGGATCCGCGATTATAGTAAACATATATACAAGATTAGAAGTAAGTGAAACTTTTTCATGGCTTGGTCAAATAGCTATTTTGTTAATACTCTTTGTTCTGTATAGGAATAAGTGGCAATTCTCTGGTTGGTATAATGGAAAGGGTAGAGAAAAGCTTCCAAAGAATGTTTCATTGACACTAATTTTAGTTTCTATAGTACTAATTATCTCTCCATTTATATTAGGTTCTTAATTTAAGCTGTTAATAGCTTTCTTTTAAGGTTAGTGAGTTGCTTAGGCGACTCTTTTTTTATATTGAACGAAAGTGATAGGTTAGTTGAATACAAAGGTATTTCTGAACAGCAACGAATTCTGATAAAAATTAAAGGAGACTTTTTTAAACATAAGGGAGCGAACATAATAAAATGGATAGGATGTGGTGGTGATATGTCTGAAGAAGAAAGAGAAAGATTAAAAACAAAAGAACAACGAAAAAATCCAATCGGCACTTTAAATAATACGTTCGCACAAGCAATCACTGGTTCACCAAGTGGTGGGTGTTTATTAAATATTACTTCCATCATTATGATGATCATATTTGTATTAATAATTAGGGTTTGTTCGAATTAACTGTTACTTAACAAAAAGGGCAAGCTAGTTAAATTGGAAATTTGATTATTCGACCAGAGATAGGAAATAGCTAATATGAGGGAGGGATAGTATGAGCATTAATGAATTTATTAACCAATTCATTGAAAAATATCCTGAGATTGATAGGATAGATGTTGCTACAGATGAAATGATTGCAACACATGAAGAAACACTTGGATATCGACTGCCCGTTTCATTTGTGGAATTTTTGAAGAAATTCTCCAATGGTATATTTTTTTTGGATTGTGAACCCATTGGAGGTGTTAGTGAAGACTCTCCTTGTGGTGATATTTGTAAAGTAGATAGGATTATTCCTGACATTCCGAATGAGGTATTAATCGTAGAAACCAATGAGTGGATAGAATCTGATCGGCTTATTTCCTTCACTACGTTTGATGCTGGAGAAACTTCGAACAACCACTGGGTATTCTTATGCGAAGATGGCGTTCCAGATCATGAATATAGGGTTGGGTTTGTTAGCCAATCTTCAACCAAGATTGTAAAGATTTTAGATAATTTCCAAGAATGGTTGACAATATTATGGGAACATGATCATGAGGACGAGATGACATATCCAGTGTTCCACATACTTTTCCCAACGTTTGAAGAACGTGGTGAAATATTATATGACTGGTGGTTTGATTGAAAAAGCTATTTAATTAAGTTGAAGAGTCACAGACTGTCAAGAAACCACAGATTAGGTTTTCGGAGGAGGAAACAAGAAGGTATTGATAATGTGATATGAAATAACGTCGGTATTACTTCAATAAAGGGTAATGCTTTTTTTATTCCGTTTACGTTACACCAAAACATATGGGGTGGAGTGATTATGCATCGTAGAGGGTTTACTATACATCAATCAATTAAAAGAAAGGAAAGTTGAAAAAGGGATTTTTGAATATTTACAGAATAGTATTTTATAGATCAAAATTTTGCAGTATTGAAGGAGTACTATATGAAAATTAGGTTCAACAATTTTTTTAAAGAAGAATTAACGATTAATGAGATACAAGCAGCTATCCAGAACGGAGAAGTAACCTATAAAGAGTTGGTGATGTATTACCTGGACAGAATAGCAAAGTATGACCAAGACGGTCCGAAGATAAATTCTGTTCTTGAAATAAATCCTGATGCAATTTTTATTGCGGAAGCACTAGATTATGAAAGAAAGAAAAAGGGAATTAGGGGGCCACTACATGGTATTCCTGTTTTTCTTAAAGACAATATTGAAACAAATGATTCCATGCATACCAGTGCAGGAACACTTGCATTAGAAAATCATCTTAGCCATCATGACGCATTTCTTGTGGAAAAACTTCGCGAATCAGGTGCTGTAATTTTAGGTAAGACAAATATGACAGAATTAGCAAATGGCATGTCAACTAAAATGTGGGCAGGCTATAGTTCCAGAGGAGGACAAGTGTTAAATCCATATGGGGATGCTGACCTTTTTGTTGGAGGATCAAGCTCTGGTTCTGCCGTGGCAGTTGCTGCAAATTTTAGCGTATTGTCTGTTGGCACGGAAACGGATGCTTCCATTCTTAGTCCTGCAATTCAAAACTCAGTGGTCGGAATTAAACCTACTGTTGGGTTAATTAGTCGCAAAGGAATTATCCCATTTACATATTCACAAGATACAGCAGGACCTTTTGCAAGAACAGTTACGGACGCAGCAATATTATTAGGTGCTTTAACGGGTGTCGATAAATCCGATCCAGCTACTTACAAAAGCGAGGGTATTTCCAAACAAGATTATACTGTCTTCCTAGATTCTAAGGGATTGAAAGGTGCTAGAATCGGTATATTTAATCAAGCTTCGGAGGAATATTATAACTCAGGAGAATACGATGAAAATCTGTTTAAAGATGTTATTCACACCTTAACTCTAGAAGGATCAGTAATTGTTGACAATATCGAAATACCATCTTTCAATAGGGATTGGAGTTGGGGAGTACCAATTTATGAATTGAAACATAGCTTAGGAAATTACTTATCCCAGTTACCTTCGTACATACCAGTCCATTCTGACACAGAATTAATTCAATTTAATAAACAAAATGAACAGCAAGTCTTAAAATATGGTCAAAATAAGTTGGAGTATAGAGAAAATCTTCCAAACACTTTAAGAAATCCCGAATATTTGAATGCCAAATTAGAAGATTTGTATTTTTCACAGGATATGGGCATTGATTTTACATTAAAAAAGTATGACCTTGATGCGATCATTTTTCCATCTTATATTGGCTCAACCATATGTGCTAAAGCTGGCTACCCATCTATAGCTGTACCTGCTGGTTACATGGAAAGTGGAAGACCATTTGGCATAACATTTGCAGGTACGGCTTTTAGCGAAGGTGTATTAATTAAACTTGCTTACGCTTTTGAACAAGCGACAAACCATCGCAAATGCCCGAAATTTATATAATCATTCCGATAGGAGGTTTTAATATTGTTAGATACTCAACAAATTCAATTTATTATTAGACACCGTTACCCATTCCTTTTATTGGATCGAGTTCTGGAATTAGAAGAAGGAGAACGAGCGGTTGGGATTAAAAATGTGTCAGGAAACGAAGCATTTTTCAATGGACATTTTCCTGGTTATCCAGTGATGCCAGGTGTATTAATTGTAGAGGCGCTCGCTCAAGTAAGTGCAGTTATTATGCTTACAAAAGATGGAAACGAAGGCCGATTAGGGCTTTTAGCTGGAATTGATAATTGTCGCTATAAACAGCAAGTAAAGCCAGGGGATCAACTTCGACTGGAAGTAGAGTTTACTCGTTTAAAAGGACCTATTGGAAAAGGAAGAGGAATAGCAACGGTTGACGGAGCGTTAGTTTGTGAAACAGATTTAATATTTGCATTTGGGAGTAGTATTTAAAAGGTGCATGTAAATCAAGGGAGTATCCAAGAGAACTGTTGAATAGAATAAATAACGTTACTATTCAAGGAGGGATAACTTGCATAATGTTTAAGGCAATCAATAAATTATTATAACTGAACAATTAACTTGAATAGGAGAATCGTATGATCGATTACAAAGAAATGATGAATAGGGTTAGGTTGTGGGGTGAGCAAGAGGATGATATTCGTTCTATTTTCGTTGTTGGATCAATGGCTCGTAGTGATAAACCTGCAGATGAGTGGTCGGATTTGGACTTAGCCATTGTGTCATCTGATGTGGATAAATGGTTGCAGAGTGAAGAGTGGATTAGTCAATTTGGGAATCCTCAGGTCTCTTTTATAGAAGAAAGCCCTGTTGGAAGCTTAATGGAACGACGTGTCATGTTTGAGGGAGGTAATATTGTAGACTTTAATTTCTTGCAACTAGAAATGGCTAAACCATTTTTAGAAAGCGATGAAGTGAGAGATGTAATTGCACGTGGAGTTAAAGTATTACTAGATAAAGATCAGCTTACGGAAGTGTTTCATCATTCTACTTCAGAGACAAAACGGATAGACGATCTAAAGTTTAGTGAATTTAAGAATGACGTAAATGACTTTTGGTTCCATACAGTTTTTATCGCTAAAAAGTTGCGCCGTGGGGAGCTGTTAGTTGCTAAATCTTGCTGCGATGGTTATTTGAAACGCCTGTTATTAAAAAATGTTAAGCTGCAATCAAAGATGAACAAGAGCACGGATCAGCAAAACTGGCATGATGTAAGATTCTTTGAAGACTGGGTAGATGAGGATGTTCTACAAGACTTTGATAAGATTTATGGAACATACGACGAAGAAAGTGTCTGGAAGGCCCTTTTTCAAACGATGGAGCTTTATAGAAAGGTCGCTCAAAAAGTAGCAAATGAACTAAATTATACGTATCCCGAGATATCTGATCAAAGTGCCTCTGCGCTTGTACATGATTATTTCAACGGGAGAACAAACACATTGAAGAATAAATGACACATTTTATGTACAAAAAATGCTTCATGTGAAAGCATGAAGCCCAGAACTTATTTAGTGTTTGTGTAATCTCTCTCTACTTTACAAATCCTAGTTGTATAGGAAGAATACCAGTCTTGTTTGCCTTTTTCTTGAGCCTTTTTGTGAGCTATATTCTCTTTCCATAGCTTAATAGCTTCTAGAGATTCCCAGTAGGAGACTGTTATTCCTAATCCATTCTGTCCTCTTGCACTTTCCACTCCTAAGAATCCTACTTGTTTCGAAGCAAGTTCATCCATTAAATCAGCTGTTATGTTGTAACCTTTGTTATCATTTTCAGTTCTTTGAGAAGTGAAGACCACAGCATAATATGGGGGTTCTGGTGTATTTGCGAAAAACATATTACAATTCCTCCTTTTAGTTGATATTGGTAATTCTATCACATAAATCGTATAAACTTGCGTTACCAAATTATAAAACCGCCCCAAGTAGAGCATATGGGAGCGGTTTTGAAATTCTACAGTTTATTTTATTGGATAAAAGCTGTACATATTGACATCATGTATCCATATTGCTGCATAGTCACCATTTGGATCAGCAAACCATAAATCTGCTGCATTTGCGATTTTTTATTATCCAAGTAATCTGCATAAATAAATGAAGGGAAAATTAAACCATAAGACTATTTTACTTTTAAGCATTTATTACTAAAATGAATAAAACCGATCGAATTCCATTGTGGATTTCGGATCGGTTTTACTATATTAGGACACTTATAATCCTCTTCAATTAAGATTTAGTAACGCATCTAGCTCTTGACTAATTGAGACGACAAGTGGATGAGTGAATCCTAACTTATTCGCCAACTTATACATATTTTTTCTTTTGTTCTCTATTCGAATGTCCAACGCGTTCTCGTTCATTAAACAATGCATAAAACTTCCTCCATGATTTATATTTGGCTTCAATTCTTAAGGAGATTTTCTAGAGGTAGGGAAGCAACGAGTTCATTGTATAATATCTAAAATGCAAAAATTGTCGGATGTTGTAATGGAAGTGAAAATTCATGAATTTGTCACAAATAGAATGATTTAATTTACGTTGATATATTTGGAATGATTCCTCTATTAGTTCAGTTTCAATTTAGGTTACTCTTCTACAATAGGAACTTGTGTAAACTATATAAAAATACTGGTGACAATCTTAGTCTCCTTCATATTAGCGCTTGGACTTGGTCTTTTCCTAGTAGATGTGTTATTTGGATACGAATGCTATAAGTACGCGTGTCCCAGTATACGCATTTATCTTCCTCGTAGCGTTAGGAATAGATTATAATATTATTTTAGTGTCTCGTTTCATAGAAGAACGTAAAAAACTCAAAGTAAAAGAAGCATTAGAAATTGCAATCCATAATACTGGCGGTGTTTCTCTTCTGCTGTGTTAATTTTAGCAGCTACATTTGGGCATTAACGACAATGCCAATTGCAGATCTGTTTGTTTTCGGCTTTATCGTAGATATTGGTATCTTAATGGCTACATTCTTAGTACGTGCTATATTATTACCAGCATTGATTTTATTTCATTGAAAAGATAAAGCTTAATATTAGTAGTAAAGCAGAGGCCTTTTAATAATTGTCTCTGCGTTTCTGTACATTTGGAGAGGCGGATTCATATGAAAATTTTAGTTGTTGATGATGATGTGCATATTCTTCAGCTCATCACGATCCATTTAACAAAAGAAGGCTATCAGGTGTTGGGAGCTACAAATGCGGATGAAGTTTTGATGATTTTGGAGAATCAGTTGCCGGACTTAGCAGTTGTCGATGTGATGATGCCAGGCATGGACGGTATAGAATTAACCACTATTTTGAATAAAGACTATCAAATTCCAGTTCTATTACTAACCGCTAAAGGCGAAATGGAAGATAAAGCAAAAGGCTTTTTAGCTGGTGCAGAGGATTATGTAGTGAAGCCTTTTGAACCGAAAGAGCTTCTATTTCGCGTAGCGGTAATTTTAAGGCGATTTCGAAAAGAATTCACTTCCATCATTGAAGTTGGGAACTTGACGATCAATCGGAATATGTTTGAAATTTCAACTGGTGAGCAATCCGCTGTCATACCGTTAAAAGAATTTGAATTGCTTGCATTATTAGCAAGTCGAGTAGGATATGTCGTGGAACGGGGTACCATCATGGAGCAAATTTGGGGGTACGATTATGAAGGGGACGATCATACTTTGAATACGCATATGAAACGTCTTCGGGAGAAATTACAGCGTTTACATGCAAATGTGGAGATCCAAACGATCCGAGGTCTTGGCTATAAACTAGAGGTGGTATTTTGAAAACCTTATACCGACAATTTATTGTAACTACCATCGGCATTATGGTAATGAGTGCGGGAATTGGTTTTTTGATAACGAATGAGTACTACCATAATGTGACGAAGGAACAAATTGACGCCACAAATGTAACAATTGCTGAGGAAATCACCGATTATATAGAGGCTTCCGACAATTTAGACCTAGATGAATATTTAACCACGATCAGTAATATAGGTTATAAGGTATATATTATTAACGAGTCAGGGTATGAACAGTTTTTCGGGGAGAAGTATAAAGAAAAAAACTTATCTGAAGCTGCAAAGGAAAAGGTTTTAGAAGGGAACATATATCACGGGATGTTAGAATATCCCAAAAAATTTTTTATTACCGGTTTTTTTGCAAATGAATTACGTAATACTGTTGGTCTTCCATTCAAATATAATGGGGAAAATTATGGAATGTTCTTGCGACCGGATATAAACTTGCTTTTTTCGGGAGTGCATACTGTTTTAGCTGGTTTAATAATTTCTATTGCACTTATTAGTCTGATCGCTATGGTATTTGTGGCGAAGCAATTAATCAAACCAATTACGCAATTAACAGAGGCAACCAAACAAATCTCGCGTGAAAACTTTAATTTATTATTGAATATAAATCGTAAAGATGAAATTGGGCAATTAGCTAGAAGCTTTAATCTAATGTCGCATCAACTACAGGAAAATGATCAAGCACGTAAAGAATTTATTAGTAATGTATCACATGATTTTCAATCACCTTTACTGAACATTCAAGGATATGCAGATTTGTTGAAGTCTTCTTCGATTTCAGACACACAACGATTAGCATATACGACGGTGATTGAAGATGAAACGAAGCGTTTATCCAATTTGACCAAACAACTACTTCTTTTAACATCGCTAGATCAATCTTCTCGTACAATCTTAAGAAACGATATAGCTCTAGATCGACAATTAAAGGAAGTCACCGCAAAATATATGTGGCTTATACAAGAGTTAAATATGGATATCTATTATAATTTAAGTCCTATTCACTATTTCGGGAATGAGAGCTTACTTGAAAATGTATGGGAGAACTTATTGTCGAATGCTATCAAGTACAATACAGAAAATGGGTCCATTGATATTTCGCTTTCACAGACGGAAAAGGACATCATGATAATATTTCAAGATTCAGGAATCGGAGTGAAGGAGGATGAATTACCTTATCTGTTTGATCGTTTTTACCGTGCGGATACTTCTCGAACGAAAGAAGGAACAGGACTTGGTCTATCAATAGTTAAAGACATTGTCGAATTACATGGGGGGCAAGTTCAAGTAGAAAGTAAATGGCAGGAAGGCACGACATTCACCGTTATATTACCAGTAAAATAGTAGAGCAAGAGACTAATTCGAACAAGAATCCAGTCTCTTGCTTTTTATTTTTTGGCTATGTTCAATTAGGGTGTAGTTTTTTAGAAGTATAAATCTTGTGACGAAAATCCGCGAGACTCCTGCGGAAAAACGGGCTTCCGAGATCCCAGAGCAGCCTTATAGGAACAAATACTAAGTTCGCCGCATCCATGTGGCAACGGATTCGTGACCAACAATTTGTTGCCCCAACGTGGCTTGGCCGTTCGTTTGTGGAAAGCGAGCGGATTTTTGGCAGGTATCAACATGATTGTTTAACTGAGCCTATTTTTTACAATGTGAATGGAGGTATAAGTTAATCACTGTATTTATACTAAGCACTAACCGAATAACATATAGTATGTGTAGGAAAGTTAAGGCAGGGTGAAAGGGGATTACGTGGACAATTCGACGTCAAACCAAATGAACAATATGGATAAAAACAGTAAGGAACGCCAATTGGAGCAGTTTCGTGTGAACAATGATGGGAAAAAGCTTACAACCAATCAAGGACTCAAGGTATCAAACGATGAGGAATCATTAAAAGCGGGTGTGCGTGGTCCAACATTACTGGAGGACTTCCATCTTCGAGAGAAAATCACTCATTTCGATCATGAGCGAATTCCAGAGCGGGTTGTGCATGCAAGAGGGTACGCAGCTCATGGAGAGTTTGAATTGTATGAATCAATGAAGGAATATACAAAAGCGGGATTTCTTCAGAATCCAGGTTCAAAAACGCCAGTCTTTACAAGATTTTCGAATGTAGTTGGTAGTTTAGGTTCCGTAGACACAGCCCGTGATGTTCGAGGGTTTGCGGTTAAATTTTATACCGAGGAGGGGAACTACGATCTTGTTGGAAACAATATCCCGGTGTTTTTTATCCAGGATGCAGTGAAGTTTCCAGATCTGATTCATGCTGTGAAACCAGAACCGCATAATGAGATACCACAAGCAGCCTCCGCTCATGATACATTCTGGGATTTCGTCGCGAACAATCAGGAGTCAGCCCACATGGTTATGTGGCAAATGTCCGACCGCGCAATTCCGAAAAATTTTCGAGTGATGGAAGGGTTTGGCGTTCACACGTTTCGTTTTGTAAATGCCAAAGGGGTTGCAAGATTTGTAAAGTTTCACTGGAAACCTGTTCTTGGTGTTCATTCGCTTGTATGGGATGAAGCGCAGAAAATTTCGGGGAAAGATGGAGACTTTCAGCGACGCGATTTATGGGAATCCATTGAAGATGGAAATTATCCGGAATATGAACTTGGAGTACAGATGCTTGATCAAGCGGATGAATTCAAGTTCGATTTCGATGTCCTTGATGCCACAAAAATTTGGCCGGAAGAGATTGTTCCGCTAAAAATAATCGGCAAGCTGACACTAAACCGAAATGTCGACAATGTGTTCGCAGAAACAGAGCAAGTAGCTTTCCATCCTGGAAATCTGGTACCTGGCATTGACTTTACGAATGACCCACTGTTGCAAGGGAGATTATTTTCGTATATAGATACACAGCTCCTTCGACTTGGGGGACCTAATTTTACTGAAATCCCGATCAATCGACCTGTTTGTCCGATTCATAACAACCAGCGCAATGGTTTTAGTCGTCAAACAATCAATGTAGGAAAGGTAAGTTATCATAAGAATTCGCTTGCTAATAATACGCCTTCCACAAGCACCGCAGCAGAAGGTGGATTTGTTCATTATGAAGAAAAAGTAGAAGGCCGTGTCATTCAAGCAAGGAGTCCGTCATTCAATGATCACTTTTCACAAGCTAGGCTATTTTGGAACAGTATGTCACCTCCAGAAAAACAGCATATTATTCTTGCATTCTCCTTTGAACTGGGAAAAGTAAATAGTCGTGATGTTCGACAACAAGCAGTAAATATGTTCGTCCACGTGGATAAAGAAATGGCATGCATTATTGCAGATAATATAGGGGTAAAAAGACCAACAGGAGAGCAATCCCAAGTTACCACGTCTTCACCCGCACTTAGTCAGGAAAATACAAGGAAACTTCCGCTTACGTTAAAGGTCGCTGTACTTCTTGGCAATGGTTTTGATGTGGATGAAGTGGAAGAGACTGTAAAAACGTTAAGACGCTATGGAGTACAATACCGAATTGTGGCGGAAAAACTGGGGCTTGTCAGAAGTAAAGATGGATTTAAAGTAAAGGTCAATGAAACCTACCTTACAACAGATCCTGTTCTGTTCGATTCCTTATATGTAGTTGGTGGCACGGCTGTCAATCAAGCTAAACTCAACTCTGATATCATTTACTTTATAAATGAAGCGTACAAACATTATAAACCAATTGGGGTAGCAAACTCGGGTGTGCCATTTTTTAAAGCTTCAAATGCAAAAGCGGGACCAGGAATCGTATTTGCCACAGGAAATCCTGAGTTCGGGAAGACATTTGTGAAAGCAATTGCACAACAACGTTTTTGGGAAAGAGATATTTATTAGAATTGTATTATCTTTAGAAGTCGCTCCAGGATTTGTGGAGCGGCTTTTTATCTAACTTTTAGAAATGCATGTTAATTCTTGTAGTTTCATATAATGAAATAAATTTTCACTTCCTTGCATTTACTTTCGAATGTCCATTACCATAAGTAAATGCCGAGGAGCGCAAATATTTACACAATTATTCTCGATCCTATTGAAACGTCACCTTATCCTTTTTTCAAAAGTTAAGTAGGACAAGGAGTTTGCGAGAAAGTAAAAAATTATGAAGATCTGTTGCACTTTAAGTTACTTTTTGTAATTTAATTTATTGACACAATCAGATTACTAATATACAGTAAGTTACGAAATACAAGTGAAGGGAGATTGAAAAAACATGAACAAACAAGACATAGGGACTTTAATTCTACGCATATTATTTGGCTTTACCTTCTTACTGCATGGTGTAGCGAAATTCCAAGGAGGAATTACGAATACAGTAGGCTTTTTCGAGTCATTAGGGATTCCAGGTTTTATGGCTTATGTTGTTGCTAGTGTTGAATTAGTGGGTGGATTAGCATTAGTACTAGGCTTAGGAACTAGAATTATAGGGGCAACATTTGCAATCATCATGGTTGTAGCCATTGTGACAGTTAAACTTCCTTTAGGATTACTTGGGGAAGGTGTAGCAGCGGGTTATGAACTTGAATTAATTTTCTTCGCAGTATCAGCTTATTTTGTTTTTGCGAATCGATCAGAAATATCACTTGATGCAAAAATTTTCCCAAATAATTAATAAATAGCTAAAGCTGAAACTGTGTGATTAGTTAATCCCTTATACAGAGTTCTTGTATAAGGGATATTTTTTTGAAAAATTACCGATCATCTATGGCTGATTCAGGCTGGTACCATTTGGAGGATCTTGTAAACAGTAAAACTATGTTAAAATGAATGCTATGGTTAAGATTAAATGGAACGAAAGGCCTTTTGATTAGAAGTATTCAAAAGACCTTTCGTTCAAATTTTATTTTTGCATTTTTTTAATTATTTTAAAGGAAAGTAGCTAATTGCAATAGGAGTATATCATTTGACTCTTTTTGCTTGTAATTATATACTAGGTTACGTTATGTAAGTGTTTATTATAAAGAGAATATAATAGAAATAGGAAACAGGTCATTCATCATGAAATGAACACTGTTCACACTATAAGATAGATGGGTGAGAAAAAAATGAAAATATTAAAAGAAACGATAGATATATTACGAGAAAAAATCAAAATAATTGAAACTACTGATCAGGAGAATTTATGTTTAGTAGGTCCAGTTAGAATGCCAATTAAACAAGATGATTTTACTGCTACTTTCAACTGGTATTCTTGGGTAAAGGTCGATAAAATGCTAACAATTGAAGAGTTAGTTGCTTCACTTGCAACGTCCAATTTAGCATTCGGTCAACAGTCGTCTGTTTTAGTATATGGAGACTTTGCGCAAGAGGAGGATGCACTCATTCGTATGCATAGTATTTGTCACACTGGCGATATTTTTGGTAGTCAGCGTTGTGATTGTGGTTATCAGCTTCACGAATCAATGAAAATGATAGCGGATCATGGATGCGGAGCAATCTTTTACTTAGCAGATCACGAAGGGCGAGGTATTGGCTTATTTTCCAAGTCATTGGCTTACCTTTTACAAGAAAATGGTCATGACACGGTAGAAGCGAATCAAGCACTAGGATTTGAGGATGATACACGTTCATACGAGGATGCTATTCGTGTACTAGAAGCGTTAAGAGATAAACCAGTTACGCTAATTACAAATAATCCAAAAAAGCTAGCTGCTTTAAAGGCTCATGGGTTATTAGCGGATCATCACGTACCATTATGGGGCGGGCTTACGGATACAAACCGTTTTTATTTAGAAACAAAAGTCCAAAAGTCAGGACATATTCTAGAAGAATTACCTACTTTAAACGTCTAAGGAGGGAAAAGTGATGAAAACTGATCAAGACTATATGCGCCTAGCACTTGATTTAGCTGAAAGTGCAAAAGGTAAAACAAATCCGAATCCAATCGTAGGGGCTGTCCTTGTAAAAGATGGCGTCATTGTTGGTACTGGGCTACACCGCAAAGCGGGAGAACCGCATGCAGAAGTCCACGCTTTTAATATGGCAGGAGATCATTCAAAAGGTGCCACCCTTTACGTTACGTTAGAACCCTGCTCGCATTTTGGTAAAACACCACCTTGTGCGAACCTTGTGAAGGAATCAGAAGTACGTCGCGTTGTAGTAGCAGTGCAAGACCCAAATCCAGAAGTGGCAGGTAGAGGTATTAAGTTGTTACGAGAAGCAGGAATTGAAGTAGAAGTCGGCGTGTTAGAGGACGAGGCTAAAAGACTCAATGAACGCTTCATTCACAATATGATAACGGGGCGTCCTTTTGTCATTTCGAAATTTGCGATGACGCTAGATGGCAAACTCGCAACACATAAAGGCCATTCCAAATGGATAACAGGTGAAGCAGCTCGAGCGGATGTTCATATGCTTCGCCATGAAGTGGATGCAATTCTAGTCGGCGTGGGAACGGTAATAGCGGATAATCCATCTTTGACGACTAGATTACCAGAAGGCGGAGGGAAAAATCCAATCCGCATTATTCTAGATAGTGAATTACGCACACCATTAGATGCCAATGTCATGCAAACTGAAGTTGCTGAGACGATTATTGTGACAAGTCTAGAAGCCGATACAGAGAAGGTCAAGTTGTATAAAGCAAAAGGCGTTTCGTTAATAAATGTATCAAGAGCAGAAAATGGCTTAAATTTACAAGAAATGCTTGAAAAACTATATAAACGTGGAATTACAGATGTGCTCGTGGAAGGTGGAGGTGCAGTCAATGCCTCTTTCTTACGAGCTAATTTAATCGATAAGTACTTTATATATATGGCACCGAAAGTATTGGGCGGTCGTAATTCTGTCACACCATTTACAGGTAAAGATGTTGATACAATAGATGCTGCCATGCTTGTATCTTTTGCAGAAATTGAAAAGTTTGGGGAAGACATTCGGATTACAGCGTATCCAAAGCAAGGTGATCAGCAGTGAATGTGAAAGTAGATGTATGTATCGTTGGAGCTGGACCAGGAGGTGCACTCTTAGCGTATTTACTTGCAAAGAAAAACGTTTCCGTTATGCTTCTGGAGCGAACTCAAGATATTGGAAAAGCATTTCGCGGAGAGCATTTAAACGAAGAAGGCGAAGCTGTTTTAAAAAAACACGGTCTTTTTGATGCAATTGAGCAATTAGGGTTGTTACGTATGGAGCAACTTGAATATTGGCATGCAGGAAAGCTATTTAAAACCATTTTACCAGATCCAAAAGTAGGTCATCTAGGCATCCACGTACCACAAGCACATTTATTAACAGTGCTGATACAGGCAGCAGAGGAATATCCGAACTTAACTTGTCTGATGAATACTAGAGTAGTAGAGTTATTAAAAGATGAATCAGGATATTTTTGTGGTGTCAAAGCAGTACAAGATGGGCAAGAAATGGTGATTGAAAGTCAACTTATTATCGGTGCAGATGGTCGTTATTCAACTGTACGAAAAAAAGCAGAAATTGATGTCACTATTCGTAAGCATGGCTATGATTTACTTTGGGCTAGAATTCCAGCACCACACGACTGGGAGCCATCTATTAAAATGGCGCTTATAGGTGATAAACAGCTTTCTCTATTTACACAAGCAAAAGGCTTTATACAAATCGGTTGGAATATTGAAGAAGGCTCGTATCCAACATTGCGTAAGGAGCCGTTTACTCCGTTTATTGAGCAATTGGTGGAAGCATTTCCTCAACTTAAAGAAACCGTTCATCAACATATTCAATCATGGCAGGATTTTGTACTGTTAGATGTGTACAGTTCTACGAGCGAAAGCTGGGGCAAGGACGGCGTTGCGTTACTAGGGGATGCAGTCCACACGATGACACCAACAGGGGCTTTCGGATTAAATAGCGCATTAACAGATGCAGATTGTTTAGCTGCTCTAATTGATAAAGATTATATATCACAATTTAGTTTTATTGATTGTGCGTCTAGAAGAAAAAAAGAAGTAGAAAAGATTCAAGCGATTCAAATTGAAAAAGAGCAGTCTTTTGCGTCACAATTTGTCGTAATGGCTTAAAGAGTAGGAGAATTTACGTGAAATTTGGTTTTGATATTGACGATACGTTAATCAATTTAAGAGAGTATGCCTTCCATTTATACAATAAAAAATTAAATCAAAGTATTGCTTTAGACGTGTTCCAAAGTTTAAAAACTGTTGAAATCCATGAAGCATTTGGACTTGAAAAAGAAGTTGGAAATAAAATGTGGACTGACTCGATGGAAGAGATTTACTTTACGGATTGCCCAGCATTTGAAGGGGCAATTGAAACGTTGCAGCAATTAAAAAAAGACGGACATGAGATCTTTTATATTACATCACGTCCTAAAAAATACTGCACGCAAACGCGCGAATGGATGAAAGCTCAAGGATTCCCAGTGGAAGATAACCATTTCTACTGTGGCATGCAAGATAATGAA
Source organism: Psychrobacillus sp. FSL H8-0483 (assembly GCF_038637725.1). Taxonomy (NCBI): domain Bacteria; kingdom Bacillati; phylum Bacillota; class Bacilli; order Caryophanales; family Bacillaceae; genus Psychrobacillus; species Psychrobacillus sp. FSL H8-0483. Next base: position 2,383,329 of record NZ_CP152052.1, on the reverse strand, counting down.
AAAATTGCAACAATTAAAGAACTAGCATTAGATTACTATTTTGATGATAAACCAGCAGTTCTTGAAACTTTAAGTGATGTTACAACGAAAGTATACATTATGGACCAATCGTATAATCAGCATGTAGATCTACCACGGATGAAGCATTGGTCAGAACTTGAAAAAATCATGATAAAGTAAAGTCCATATTTAAATGAAGTCGCTCCAGGCAGTTATTGGAGCGGCTTTTTTTTATTTTGGAGAAAAAGATCGATTCAATACTACTGTTGGTTTTCGTTACAGGCGGCGCTTTCCGCGGGGTTAGCGATGAGCCATCACCTAAAAAGTGAGAAATGTAATATTCCCACAGAGTGTTTAAAAAGGAACGAAGGCTAAGAGCGCCACCTTCCACTACAATCAAGTAAATGTTTTCAAATCAATCATAAAAGAAAGGACAACTAAAATGAAAAGAGAGGCTGGTCGTGACGTCAGTCCCGACCAGCCTCTCTTAAAAATCAATCGGTAATGATATAGCAATAAGACTGTCCAAAGACCTCCGAAAACAATACAAAACAGGTTTTGTACTCGAGGGCGCTTGCACTTTTCTTAGGGTTAGTTGACGCTTCCAATACCATCGAAAATCAACTTATCGAACAATCAAAGGCGAAAGCTATTTGAAAACAACAAGTTTGGCTTGTTGTACGGATATCTAATAACCCGCTCTTAAATATATAGAAAATGTGGGTTATTATGGTATTCTTTAAATGTAGATACTATTTTTGCACAAGAATATTTGATAATAGAGGAGTACTAATTATGAACTTTCACATTACAAAAGATCCAGATAAAGAAGCTAGTAACTATATAAATAACGAGTTGTATCAATATAATTTAAAACATTTTCCAACAGATTTAAAAGGTAGGTATAAGGAAATAAAACTGTTCTTAAGAGATGAAAACAACATTGTTCGAGGTGGAATAATAGGGGAAGTGTGTTGGAACTGGTTAGAAATTCAAGTTTTCATGGTAGATGAGGATTTGCGAAAATTAGGGCTTGGTACAAAGTTGTTATTTGAAGCGGAACAAATTGCAAGAGAAAGCCAGTGTGATTTCATCAAGCTCGATACACTTAGTTTTCAGGCGTTAGGATTCTACGAAAAACATGGCTACGAAGTATATGGCTGTATTGAGAACGTCGGCAGAGATCATAAGCACTATTACATGAAAAAGGACTTGAATTAGCAAACTTGATTTATAGTTATAGGAAACGAGCCCAATTCATATGCGAATTTGGGCTCGTTTTGTTTGTTAATTTAGAATTTGTACCACTCAACTGAACGGGTTAGGAATGATATGGTTCTCTTAAAATAAATACAGCAAATAGTTCCTACAAAACACTTATTTCTAGCTTATCAGTAACATCTTATTGATCTATTTTGTTTTTTACCTTTTGAATATTTGCAATGGAGTATTTCTGAAGCTTTACCATTTTTTCTTCTAAAAAGCTTGTTCTTTCAAACAAAATGAAACGAATATTATCTAGTTGCCGCATTATTTTTTCCATTAATCCTTCTTGATTATCTACCCGGTTACTTAATTCTTTTTGAGTCTCTTCTATATTACTAATTTGATCTGCCATTGTTTGATGAAGAGAATGTTGTTCCTCTATTTTTAAAATCATGTCTTCATTAGTTAAACCAACTTGTTCTAATCGATTAAGTACCTCCTCATTTCCCACTAAAAATTGATCCATACGATTAGCAACTTCCTCAGTTGTCACTTCCACTTGATTCAATTGATTGACGATTTTCCCATAAGAATGACTGATACTTTCTACTTGAGTAACTAAGTCTTTTTTTCCTCGCTTTTCATTCATCATAATCATTTGAAGTTTCTTATTTTGGTTCTCTAGTTTTTCTAACCAATCTATTACTAGGTGTTCCATTTTTTCATGTTGAGCATTAAGTTCTTTTAACTCACTTAAACGTCCTTTTATTTCATTCCATTGTCTCGATTGTCGGCGGTCAAAGTTATATTGTGCATTTCTTATACCATTAATCGCTACATGAAATGACTTATTGGATGCCTGTTGCTCCTTTACAAGCTCCGACAAATAGTCACTACGACACTCGACTTGATTTACAGCGTTAAGTTCACCGGTATTTTTAAATACTGTCGGGTGTTGACTTTCATTAATGAACAATCCCATCGGTGTTCCCCCTTATAATTTACTCTCCTGTATACTATGCTTAGAATAAAAAGTGTTCATTCCTTTGGGGGCAAAAATACAAATATTGAAAAGAATTCTAGATCGTATCGTATAATTAATAACAATAAATACACTTTCGTTAACATGCAATATTACTAGGGAACCAGTAACTTTCAAAATCTGATTTTACTTTTGTGGTCTAATCTTATTAGCAAAAAGTCTCAACTTGTCGTTTGTCCTGTTTTTTTGTTTCGCATAATGAAACATTTGCTGCTTTTTTTGCAATATACTTAGAGAATTTATTATAATACTTTATGAGTTGAGGTGATGAGATGAGCCAATATGAAGTGACCACGTTAAAAAAAGGATTACAAATTATTGAGTTGTTAAAAGAACAAAACGGTTTATCATTAACAGAAATTACAAAGCACTTAGAACTGAGTAAAACAACAGCATTTCGGATGCTAGCGACGTTAGAGGAAATGGGCTATGTTCAAAAATTTCAAAGCCGTTTTGAAATTAATCATAAAATGTTTTGTGAGCATTTTGAACGACGTATCGCATTAGACTGGGTTTCTTTAACGACACCTTATAAAGTAGCGAAGGAAATTGGAGAAAGTTTGTACATAGGGAAAATGGACGGTACAAATTTAGTGACGGTACATGCTGTACTAGCACCATATAAAGAGCCTGCTCGAGAAGAGATTGGCAACCGTTCATTTATCCATCAATCAGCTTTAGGGAAAATCATTTTAGCCAACCTACCATCTAAAACTCAATCAGACATATTACGAAAGTTGAACTTTACCAAAGCGACAGATCATGCATTTGAAGACGCTCATTTATTTGTCCATCATTTAAATGTTATTCAAAAACAAGGCTATGCCTTTGACGATGAAGAACGTATTGTAGGCATTCGGTGCATAGCTGTGCCCTTATTCTTAGAAGGAGAAATAATTGCTTCCATAGCAATTGCCGCACCAGCTGTACGAATTACGAAAGGTAAAAGATCAAAAATTTATTTAAAGCTAATGGAAGGAAGCGAAAAGATTACAAGAGAAATCGAATCGCTTAGATAGAAGCTGAAATGATTTTTTATCACAGACCAATCAACGTTTTGATTTTTGCTAAATTGTAAAGTCATTTTCAACAATAGGAGGAAACACACATGAAAGTAGTAGCAATAGTAGGAAGTATCCGTAAAGATTCATATAATTTAAAATTAGCACAACACGTACAAAACCGTTACGCAGATAAATTTGAGCTTGAAATTTTAAGCTTACGTGGAATACCAATGTACGATCAAGATATCGAATTAGATGCACCACAAATTGTACTTGACTTTAAAGCAAGAGTAAAGGCAGCTGACGCTGTTCTTTGGGTAACACCAGAGTACAATTCAACAATTCCAGGGGTACTAGGCAACGCAATTGACTGGATGTCTCGCGTGGACCGATCAGTAAATGGTAAACCATCGATGATCATGGGTGCTTCAATGGGTGCAATGGGTACAGTAAAAGCACAAATGCACTTACGTGATATTCTTTTCGCAAGTGGCTTAAACTCACCATTACTTCCAATGAATGAAGTATATGTTGGTGCAGCTCATACGAAATTTGATGAAGAAGGTAATCTTACAGACCAAGCAACTGTTGAGTTTTTAGATAAAGTAATTGAAAACTTCCTTAACTGGATGAAAACATTCGCTTAATATCGTGGAAACCTTATGTACCTATTGCATAAGGTTTTTTTATATAAAGGATTAAATAATTCGGGCTAGTTGAAAGTCCAGAATTTGCTCAGTGGCATGAAATGGGGAAGGCGAGGATACGCATACAGCAGGAATGGAAAGTTTCCTCCCATTAGTATGGAAAAAAAGTAACAATGGGCGGAGATAATAAAAAAGACTTGTCCTCAAAAAGGCAAGTCTTTTAAATTTGCTTATTATAAGCACTATCTCTTTTTCTTCTTACCAAGGTCTTTCGCGGCAGCTAGATTTTTAACAACTATTTTTTCAAACTCTACATGTACATGATAGATGTTTTCTTCCATCATCTTCACGCTAATAACTTTTCCTTTACGACCTTTAATTTTTAATTCCTCTTCGACAGAAGGAATACGTCTCAAAGCTTGAATTAGTAATCTAGTATTATTTTCAAAAAAATGAATGGCAAACATTTTCTTATCCCCCTAATTCTCTATATTTAATTCCTAAAAGTTAGAATCTACTCATTTTATGATTATCATGGAGATATAGAACTTTAGAAAAATAAATAAGAGAGTAAGAGTATAAGAAATATGATTAAAATTGTTATAAAACACATAAGTACTTTATAGGACTTAAAGAGAGAAAAGATTAAGGCTCAAAGCACCAATCGTAGTTATGGTAGGCTGTTTGTATTCTCCAGGATAAGAAAAACGCAAATGTGAGTTGTTGGAAATTGTGTATAACACAAGAGATTTTCTATGTCCAGCTGATAGAGTTAAGTTTATTAGTTGTAAAGTGATTTTATGTTTATGTTTACTGTTGGTTACTACTAAGCTTAAATTTGTATTTTGTATTCAAAAAAATCGTTGGCTTCGATACCCGTGTGAGCAATAATATTGAACCTCTAATAGTACTTGTTCTTAGTAATTGGCATTTATCATTTACGCCGTTACTTCAATTAAATGCGCTGTTTCTAATCGGCGACGTACGACAACGCCAAGATATGCAGCTAGTACTGCTTTTAATATACCTACGATAATAAACGGTGCTGCGCCACCCATAAATGCTGCAGTCCACGTTAAGTCAGCTGCGATTTTTAACCAGGCTGTTCCGAGTGCTAATGTTACTATCATACCAATAATATTTGCTACAATAGCATGTGGAATTGTGATACCAAATTTTTTCATGTAAAGACCCATTATTATTGCTGATGGCAAGAAGCCTACAATATAGCCGCCTGTTGGTCCAACCACGACCCCTAACCCGCCAGACATGCCACTGAATACTGGCATCCCAACTGCGCCTAGTAATATATATAATAATACCGATAATGTTCCTAATCTTGTGCCTAAAATTGTCACGATTAAACCGATTGCTAATGTTTGCCCTGTAATTGGTACGAGTGGTAACGGAATCGTCACCTGCGCGAGAATTGCGATAATCGCTGCACCAATTGCAGCTAATAAATATTGATATGTATTTCCCTTTTTCAAAATGAACTGCCTCCCCTTGTTGTGTTAACCAAAATATTTTATTGGTTAACATGAAGATAAAGCAATTTAATAAGATTGTCAATCAGCTTTATGTTTTCAACCTGTAAAGAAATTTGTATGGCCTTTTATTTTTAACAATAATAGATAGTGTTTCCGATGTTGCAAATAAACTAAAACTCAGACCATGACATCCCCGTTGTAGGCTAATTAATATCTATCTCAAGGGATCCTTTTCCAGAAAGAAAGGCTCCCTTTAAAGGGGAGAGGGAGCATTTCTTGTGTAGAATAGGATATCTCAACAAAATATTTCAATAAAGAAAAAAGTATCCCCTATCATTAGGAGGCAGCTGAAAAAGTCTATTAATCATCTCTTAGCGAGTTCTTGAATAAATAAAACATCTAGGAGATTCCGTTGCAGGCGGACGCTTTCCGCGGGCGGTCCGTGAGCCTCCTCGTCGCAAGCTCCTGCGGGGTCTCACTTGGACACGCTTTTCCCGCTGGAGTCGCCGCCTTCCACTACAAGCACCATAAAATGGACGCGATGCGATTCCATCGGATTCGCATGTTCAAATATCTATTATTGAAAGCGATTAGATGTGGATGTGATAGAGCGTTCGAAATATGATAAGTTGTTTAAATATTTCTTAGAGATGGCTCCAAAAGATCCAGTCATTGATGCCAGTTCATTAACGAAATTCCGTCGCCTTCCACTGCAAGGTGCCACAACGATAACCGCCGTCAATCTGAAACGGATTATGAAATTATTGAACGGAAAAGAGGGGAAATAGACAAAAGAAATCCGGCACTTCCTGTTCAAACTAGAACAAGAAGTGCCGAATTTTTGTTTAAATAGAATTTACAGTTATAAAAACGTAAGTTTTTCAGTGGCCTCTATCAATAGAAGGTATCTTAAGTAATCTAACCTATTTCGACGCTGGAGCTATAGTTGCTTCCGGTGTTGTTACCTTATCATAAAAATCTACGAAATTATCGCGTTCTTCGCTATTACGGTAAGCCATAGCAACACGTGGATGTTCATTAAGTACACCTGAGATCATGTAAGGGATAATGTAACCCCATTCCCAATTTTGTCGCATTTCTAACATATGCTTTTCAATGACACCAAGAACTGGCTTAATCTCATAACTAGGTTTTTGTATATAGCTAACGAGTAGTTCTGTGTGACAATTACCAGCTGCACGCCCCATACCATAGACAGAAGAATCAAGGAAACTAACCCCATTTCGCATCGCTGTTAATGTATTTGCGAACGCTAATTGCATATTATTATGCGTATGAATACCAAGCTGTTTGTTAGGAAGCATTGCTTGGAATTTTTTTACTTGATGCTCAATATTTAGAGGATCTAAACTTCCGAAAGAGTCAACGATATATACAACATCTACAGGACTTTCCAGCACCATTTCAAACGCTTCCTTAAGCTGATGTTCAGGTACATTAGATAAAGCCATAATGTTAAGGGAAGTCTCATAGCCCAAATCATGAAACATTTTGACAAGCTCCAAGCCTTTATCTACTTCGCGGATATAGCACGCCACTCGAATCATATCTAAAACACTTTGCTCACGTGGTAGAATGTCATTTGGATCTACACGCCCAATATCTACTAGAGCAGATAGCTTCGTGAACTTTTTCTCAGGGATAATCTCTTTCAGGAAGTTATCGTCAAGAAATCTCCATGGATTAGGTTCAGTCGCTTTAAGAAGCTTAGGTGAATTTTTATAGCCAATCTCCATGTATTCAACACCAGCTGCACTTAGGCCATTATACAAGTCTTGAACAAATTCGACGCTGAAATCCCAATTGTTAACCAAACCTCCATCACGAATGGTACAGTCTATTATTTTGCTATTATGTTCCATAGTAGGCATTTCCTCCAGTTATTGATATTATTACTTACTTCTACGAAGCGGCTACTAATATTCGTTAGAATATTAGAAGTAATAATAATATTGCAATTTGATTTAATTTAAATAGTATGGCACATTTTACGAAAAAATATAAATACTATTTTACGCAACTTTTGCATAACGATTTTGTTATATTGTGTAAGAAGAAGGGGGAGAAGTAATGTTTTTTCGATATTACATCTCTCATTGTGTCTAAAATGTGGACGTATGTACTGGTAGCAACTAAAAAAATCTTGAAATATAGAAATTTTTTTTGATTATTTTAAACAGACTGGCTACCTTGTTCACACGACTTTAATAAATTCGGTAATAGTTTGGCAATCGTTTTTAATGGATCTGTTGATTTTTGCGTTAAACAAAGCATCATCGCACCTTCAATCAAAGCAGTCATCATCAAAGAAATAGCGGAAGCTGATTCATTTGAAAAGCCTTCTGATAGAAGTTTCGCACAGTAAATATATTGAATGTTTTCATATAGCGCACTACAAGCATTGCGGACAGGTTCACTCATCGTGGCCATTTCACTGACAATGCTGCTAAATGTATAGCCAGTAATGGTACCGTCTTTTTCAAATTTGTGAATTAATGTATCAATCATTGATAGAGTGGCATCTTTAGTCGATAGATGCCTACTGAAAATAGCTTCGATATCTGTGGTAATAGCTTCGTTTAATCCCTGTAAACACGTAATTAACAGTTCTTCTTTTCCATTTGGAAAATGGTGATAAAGGGCTCCTTTAGTAACGTTACATGCTTTTAAGATTTCATTGAGTCCTATACTTTTGTAGCCTTTTTGCTGAAAAAGCATTGTAGCAGTATCAATCAATAGCAATTTTGTATCCATATTTGATGTATTTCTCCTAACATACCAACAGGTCTGTTTGTTAGAATAACAAATTTTAACCTGTATTATAGTTTTTTATTTTTTAAATCAAATCTTTCCCAAATTTAGATGGTAATGAAGATTCTTTATTTGAAGGAGTTCATTCCAAACTTCGTTGAACCCTGCAGATTGAAATAGCTTATTGACCGTGTTTTTATATTCGTCATATCCTGCAGGGGGTATAAATGATTCTGAAGCCACTTCCTCTATATCAATAGTTGTTCTATTGGCAAATCGGTGATTTTTCGGATTAACTAACACAATTTCTTCTTACATTAATACGCAACTCTCAATTGCTTCATCTTCTATTGGAGGTCCTGCAATTCCTAAATCAATTTCCCCCCTTTTTCAGATAACACTTCTTGTTCCAAAGCGATTGTTGAATAGATGCAGCTGGATTTAGAAAGAAATCTAGGATTTGAGATAGAGATCTTGATTCTTTTATGTACTTCGTTATATCTATTTTGTATATCCGTTTTTGCATTTTCGATTTCAGAAGAAATAGGTATTCACATGCTTTAGCATGATTTTTCCTGAATCATTTATACGATGAGATCAATTTAGAAAGTTGGCTCTATAGTAGGGAACTCATGGACTCATATAATACACTTTAAGCATATACATAAGTAAAGGGACGCTTGAAATAAGTTAGATTTTCCGATTTCGCAAAAACAACTGATATAGGTTAAATTCCAAATATAATCTTTCGAATAAAATCCTCAGTTGGCGTTAAAGGTTTTTCAGAGTCTTTCTAGAATTGAGAAATAGACTAATACTAAAGGAAAGGGTGAAGGAAAGATCCTTAATCGCAAAAAAAGTGCACCTTATATCGTTTCTGGCTTTTTTACGTTACTCTATTATGGCATATTTTTATATCTATATCTTCAAGATGTTATCGGTGGAATTTCATTTGTCTTTTTATTATTGCTTAGCCTCATCCTCTTATTAATTGTTCGCATTGTGCTTCGAAAAAAGTATAGATATAAACGAAAAATCACGCTTCCTACTTACATCATGCTCTTGCTGATTTGTTTCGAACTACCACTTATATTTTATGAAGGAAACACACACAGGGTTTTTCTTTATAATGAACCAACAAGCATATTCGGAAACACAGGAATCTACTTAGTAGGGGTAAATAGTGTAGATTTTAAAAACATGGAGAGTAAGCAAGCCGTTGAGGATCATTTAAACAAACAACATATACAATTTTTAGATATTATGGAGTTTACCAATTTAGATCTTTACGGAAGTAAAAACCGGCAATTATTGGTTTGGCTTCATCTTAAGAAAAATGAATTAGAACAAATGAGAGAAAGTGTGAATCATTACTTAGGCCAAGAAGATGCATCTATAAATGAATTTTTAAATCGAGATCATATTGGAGGAAATAGTGCAGGGTTAGGTCTAGCGTTAATCGGGCTCATTATAAGAGGTGATTTGCAAAGTGATTTATCTTTTGCAGTTACTGGGGCAATTAGTAAAACGGGAGACGTGTTACCAATAGGCCTTGTAAAAGATAAAATACAAATTGCCGAAGTATCTGGTTATTCCTATATGATTATACCGAGTGAAAATGCGGAAGAAGCAGCAAGAATTCAAAAGGAACATAACGTAAACATGCAAATTTTTGATGTGTCTCATATCGATGAAGCAATTCAACTGATTAATGAGTTGAACAAGAAAGATAAATAAATATAATTTTCATAAGATCTGCATCATACCCATGTACATGAATGAGTGGTTCTAAAAATTCATCTAATTATTTATGGGAACACTTGATGGGTTAGGTCAAATAGGAGAAGGTTCTATGAAAAAGAGAAATCTAATCTTTATTTTATTAGTATTAACAGGTTGTTCAAGTGTTGAAGGTTATATTGTCGATAAAGAAGATGGACGAATACTCATAGTTAATCCTGAATCAGTTACGTATGGTGAATCAAAAAAATCCAATGAGCATTATGATGCGGTTTGGATATCTACAAATGATAAGAACTATGAATTGGGACAAAAAGTGAAAGCATACTACAACAATATTGAAGAATCCTATCCTGGACAAGCTAGATCAAATCGCGTTAAAGTTTTAGGTTCTAATAAACCGAATAAAGCAGATTTATCAGAGCAAGATGTCATAAAATTATTGTTAAGTGAACAGGAAGAGTTATTGGTACCTGCAATAAAAAAGATAAATTACTCAGCTGAAAGGGATATTTGGGATATAACTGTTGTAACTGACGGCGAAGAATTATATTTCCAAATAGAGGATGAGTAGCATCTCGAGATGAATACTTGTCTATTAAAGAACGTCTATTAAATGTCTTCTATTGAGAGCAGGTGTCGGGGTCAAATCACAGGACTTAGTTCTAATGGAGCTCCTATTACTAGTTTTGAGATGTATATGTTCCAGGTTTTCAACAAGGCGACTGTGGTCCGGGAACTAATTAAATTAATCAATTATAAGCTTTTCATATGTTGTACGGTGAACCGTATCATAAGTAAATGAGGTTTTAATTGCCTTTGACCGAGTTGTTTGCCTTACAAATAAAAAGCCATTCCGCTTCAAGTGTTGTGGAATGGCCTTTTTATTCTAATTTTCGTTCTTTGTCGTAAAATCAGGTACGAACCAATGGATGAGCAATCCGGCAAGCGTGGCGTAGGCGATACCGTGGGCATATCCAACCCCGATGATAAAGATAATTGCGACGATGACTAAATTTTTCATATTAGCCAGACTAACATTTTCTTCAATGATGTGACGGATCCCCATTCCTGCGATCATACCAAACAACAAGATACATATTCCGCCCATCACTGCAACTGGAATGGATTGGATAACAGCTCCAACTTTACCGAACAAACCAAGAAGAATCGCAAGAACAGCAGCACCCTGAATAATCCTACTTGAAAACTGGCGTGTGATGGCTAGAACCCCGAGATTTTCCGCGTAAGTAGTTTGTGCAGGTCCACCGATGAAGCCGGAGATTAATGTTGCAAGGCCATTCCCCCATAGGATGCTTGAAAATCCAGGATCCTTTGTCACTTCTTTTCCTGTAATCTCATTTAGTACAAACATATGTCCAAGGTCTTCGATGATGGTAACCAGGGCAATCGGCGCCATTCCGAGGATTACAACCCATGTGAATTCCGGCATGACGAAATGTGGAAGAGTAAAGGCAGGTGCGCTGGCGATGGTATCAAAATCAACAAATCCACGCATCGCAGCATAAGCATACCCTACTGCAAGACCAATTATGAGCGGGAAGAGGCGGATCATCTTAGTTCCTGCAAGCGTAGCAATGATCGCCGCAAGAAGGCTGACGATAGCGACATCCCATTGGGTAGAAGCCATGTTGGTCACCGCAGTAGTTGCCAGCGAAAGACCGATTATACTTACAACCGGTCCGACGACAACTGCAGGAATTACTTTTCGGACTTTTTCAAAACCGACAACTGAAATGATAATAGATACAATGGCATAAACAATGGAAACGCTGATAAGACCTGCAACTGCTTGACCTGGTGAATTTAACTCCCCCACATACAATGCAAGCGGAGCAATAAAAGCGAAGGATGAACCTAGATACGTAGGAACCTTTCCACGTGTAATAAGATGGAAAATCAGGGTTCCTAAACCGCTGGCAATAAGTGCACTTCCTGGATCAAGACCGGTTAGTGCTGGAACCAAAACTGTTGCACCAAACATTGCTAACAAATGCTGTAAAGATAATGGTATCGTGCGAAAAAAATTTTTCAAACGTGTCCCCCCTTTACTATTGTCTTGCTATATGTTATTTCTCCTTTTTAATTTTTAGAATAAAAATTAAAGAATAATACTGAATGATATTTTGTGTTTTCTGTAGATGGAGATAATTACAAGGAGAGTAAAGCACAATTTAACATCTACACTAGGAAAATAAAACCCTCATTTAGATTCATAACGGTGAACCGTATCTTAAGTAAGTGCGGTTTTGGGCTTTGTCAAATGAACAGTCTCAGGAAGAGGATTTACAAAAGAAGAAATGAATTCAGCTACAGAGCAGTTTTATAGAGGAGATAAGAGTAGAAATTCAAAAAAACATTATGGAATCGGTCTATATATTGCCAAAAACTATGCAAAGCAACATAGGGGGAATATTTACTTAAGTAATTCAGAAAAGCTGGTTGGTGCAAAAGTTGTATTGGAAATATCGTATCGATGTGATGGAGAAAATGCAAAAGACTTTGTTTTCGTACATTCCTTGCAAATGGAAAATACTTTATATTTGTCGTATTAATTAGGGTGATTCAATATAGTTAGATGGCGATAGTTTCCTAAAAGAGAGGTTCCTGGCTATATTTTTTGATCCATCTATGAAATGTATTTTCGTTATCACATGAGCTATAGGCTTGTTATTCTCAACAATCAACTTAACAGTTTCTTTTTTATGAACTGACAGGTTTTGTTTCTCTCTTAATTTCGTATAGAGAAACAATAGGAGAAGGTGGTAATCCTTCTCCAGTGTTTTGGTACTCTCTCTTAATTTTTGATATTGCTCCATTAATAAGAGCAAGCTGTATTCCTTCTTCATTAAATAGAAAAGAATGATTTAGTATTATAAAAAATTTGATAATAAACTTCATCAATTGAAAGCTTTTTTATATCGGATATCGTTTTAATAGATTCTTTTATCATGGAGGGATGAGTCATCTTTCCGGTAAAAGGTCCTTCAAACGGCCATGGACCATCTGTTTCGACCATGATTTGCTGAAGTGGATAGGATTGAACGAGCTGTTGAATCTCCTCCTCATACAAAACATCGGGTGTGACAGAAATGTAGTACCCGTTTTCTGCCATTCGAAGAATCGTTTTGGAATCACCTTTGAACCAATGAAAATGGGCTTTTGGAACGGAATATCTCTCCAAAAGGTCACAAACGATGGGTGCATCTTCATAAACAGCATGAAGGACGATAGGTTTTTCTAATTCCTTACTTAGTTTAATAAATGCTTCTAATAGTTCAATGTACTGGCTGCGTTGAAGTGTCGATAGTTTTTGTTCTTTTCTTAAATAATAAGGAAGCCCTACTTCACCAACTGCAACCATGTCATTTTGATTGCTCTTTATCCAACTGAAAAGTTCATCCATTTGCTTCTCCGTAGGGGGCGTTTGCTCAGGATGATAGCCAAAAGCAGGCTTCACCTTTGAGAATATTTTGGCAAGCTCTTTATTTTTTTTACTTGAGTCTAAATCAAAAGAAACGGATATTAGTGCTTCTAAAGATGAGTCCCTTTCAATGATATCCTTTATTTCTTGATCGTTATAATGATCTAAGTGAATATGTGCATCAATCATTTTTAGCAACTTAATCACTCTCCTGTTTTTTTGAGGGAATAGTAAATTTTCCTTTTCCATTCTAAGAACTCGTCTTCTAGATATAGACTTTCCTCTCTTGGACGTGAAAAAGGAACGTGAAATTCGGCTGCCACTTGAGAAGGTTTATTGGATAAAACAATAATTCGGTCAGATAGAAATAATGCTTCTTCAATATTATGTGTCACAAAAAGGATAGTTCTTCGATGTTCTTCCCAAATAGATAAAAGCCATTTTTGCATATCAAGCCGTGTTAATTCATCTAAGGCAGAAAAAGGTTCGTCCAAGCAAATGATGGATTGTGGACTTAATAATGCTCGAATAAAGGAAGCCCTTTGCTTCATACCACCTGATAATTCATGAGGATACGCATTTTCATAACCCGTTAATCCTGCGATATCGATCATTTCTAATGCTGCTTCTTTTTCTGTTTTTCCTTGAAGTTCTTGCCCTAGTAATACATTTTCAAGAATCGTTCTCCAAGGAAGGAGAGAAGGGGTTTGTGGCATATAGCTAATAAACCCCCGTTTCCCGTTAATGACTTGATGATCTAAGTGAATGGTGCCTTTATCTGGTGAGAGGATTCCTCCGATAAGACTGAAAATAGTACTTTTCCCACTACCTGACGGCCCAATAATCGAAACAAACTCATTCTCTTCAACTGTGAATGCGAGATTCTTGATAACTTCATTTTTGTCAAATTGCATAGAAATATTGGAAACCGTAAGATGACTCACTTCCATTTCGCCCCTTTCAACTGCCACCGAACAAGCCAGCGCTCAATAAGAACAATTAAAGAAAAAAATAATAAACTTAATGTCACAATAGCAAATATGGCCACAAATACTCTATCTGTTCGAAAGGATGAGGAGGCGAGGGTCATATAAACACCGATACCATCCTTCGCTCCAAGCCATTCAGAAATAACTGCCCCCATAACACTGTAGGTTGCGGATATTTTCAAACCTGAAAATAGTGAAGGAAGTGCATAGGGAAGCTCTAGCTTCCAAAATAATTGCTTTTTCGACGCACCTGCCATAATCATGTAATGCTTTAATTCATTGGAAGTTTGCTTAAAACCATCTAATGCGGCAACCGTGATTGGAAAAAAGCAAACGAGCGTGATGACGATTATTTTTGGTAATAATCCAAAGCCAAACCAAATCACTAAAAGAGGGGCCAATACAATAATTGGAATGTTTTGTGAGATGATTAGTAACGGATAAATCGATTCCCGAATGAAAGGGAACAAGTGCAATAAAATAGCCGTAAGTAAACCGATTAGTAAACCTAGTGCAAATCCGAGTAAGGATAGTTTGATGGTTGATAATAAATGTGGGTAAAAATTGGACCAACCATCGAAACCTTCATAAAATATTTTTGTCGGAGAGGGTAAGAGCCAACTAGGAATTCTAAATTTAATCACAATCGTTTCCCATACAATGAATAAAAGGAGGAGAACCAGTAATGGTCTCCACCCTTTCGATACGATTTTCATCATTATCTATATTTCTCCGTAAGTTGATCCATTAAGATGCCTGATGGCTGGTACAATACTTTTATTTGGGAGATAACGTTACTGCTTCCCATCTCAATCATGCGATCGTTCATTTTCGTGATAACCTGAAGTAATTGCTGTAAATCGCCTTCCATTGTTGTTTCGAGAGGATGTACCTCAAATTTTACCCCGGACTCTTGTATCACTCGGATTGCTTCATCAACATACGGAATAACACTTTCTCCATTTTTTGTTTTTGGTATGATTTGAATACTGATCAGTGAATTTGTCATATTATAACCCCTTATTGTGGTAAAAATTCATTTGTAAATGCTTTTTGGGCATCAAGCTTTTTCTCAAGCAGCCCATTGTCAAACATCCACGAAGCATAATTTTCCCATACTATTTGTTTTTGCTCGCCCCATCTTGGTGCATCATCTTGATATTTAGAGGCTAGCCATTCTTGACTTTTTTTAACAAGCTTTGGATCCAATTCAGGCACTTCTTTAATTAAAATGTCGGCAGCATCGGATGGATTTTTAATAGCAAATTCATACCCCTTGGATACAGCTTTTACAAAAGCTTTTACTGTATCTGGGTTTTCTTTAATCATATTTTCATTAGTTGCGAGAACTGGCGTGTAATAATCAAGTTTATCAGAGTAGTCTGTTAAGTAGACCATATTGAGTTTTTCTCCACGCATCTCTGCCTCTACACCAGTCCAACCATAATAAATCCATGCGAAATCGATGTCTCGTTTCACAGCTGTAAAGAAATCAGTATCTCCCATATTAACAAACGAGACTTTATTTACATCAGCATTTTCTTTTTGCATCAAGGAAGAAATAACCGATTTTTCAACTGGTGATCCCCAGCCTCCATATGTTTTACCTACAAAGTCTTTTGGTGTAACAATGTTCTTCGCAGCTGGTGAGGCAAAACCAGATGTATTATGTTGAATGATGGCTGCTATGGAAACAAGAGGAACATCTTGTATACGTGCCTGTGTGATTGATTCTTGATAGCTTATGCCAAACTCAGATTTGCCTGAAGCCACAAGCTGATCTGCTCCAGCATCACCTGGCATAATGATGTCCACATCTAATCCTTCGTCTTCAAAATAGCCTTTTTCTTTTGCCACATATAAACCGGTATGATTCGTGTTTGGTGTCCAATCAAGTACGACAGATACCTTTTTAAGAGAGTGTGTGTCTTTCTTTTTCGTTTCCGTTTCCGATGCTGATTTCGGATTGCTACAACCTGCAAGTATTAATAATGAACATAATACGATTAACCACTTTTTCATTTCTAATCCTCCTGTTTACATAATAAAAAGCACCCTAGAGGAGAACCTAGGGCGCATATAAGCAAACAAAGTTAATTGTTCAAGAATATGTTCCCTCCGCTGGTATCAACCAGATCAGGTTCTAAGAGTCAACATCTTATGGATGTAATCTCAACCGGCAACACCGGTCCCCCTACAATTCTAACTATTAAATTATATTCCAAACTCATTATAACAGAATCCTTTATTTTGACTAGTGAAAAATATGGAAATTTGGTGGAGAGGGGTGAAAAGAAGAAATGATTATTTTTGAAGGGAAGGCACGGGCAAATAAATATAGATTGAATTGAAATTTGATAATTTAGCTACTTGAATGAAATGGCAACTCCAGAAAGGTTATACTGGGCCGAGGATAAAAGTGGAAGGGAAGGAACGGAGGACTCCTGGCTGGGAAAAAGTAATGATCAAAAAAGATAGAGCAAGGCATTTAAATGAGCCTCACTCTATCTTTCTAAATGAAAATCATTAGATTACTGCACTAATTAGTTGGAAGTAAGGAGTATACGTTCGTATCATACGGAACATTATTTTGATACATATAGTTTCTAAGAACCCCTTCTTTTTCAAATCCTAATTTTTCTAACAACACATTGGATGCTTTATTTTCAGTAAAAACAACAGCTCCTATTCGAGTTAAATTTAGCTCATTAAATCCGTACGATATAACTTTTTTAACTGCTTCAGTGGCATACCCATTTCCCCATTGTTCAGGGAAAATTGCATAAGCTATTTCCGCTCTCTTATGTTCAGAAGACCAATTATGGAACCCAATCGTACCAATAATTCCTTCTGTTCCTTTTATCTCAATTCCCCATTTAATCCCTTGTTTTTCCTTATAGTTATTTGAAAAATTCCTAACAATATTTTTAACTTGTTCTATATTTGTTAATGGATTTTGCCCATAGAAACGTAATACATCTTCATTTGAAAAACAATTCAATATCCCTTGTGCATCGTCTTCTATTAGTTCTCTTAAGGTTAACCTTTCAGTTTCTAACACAGGAAACATTCTCCCACTCCTTTTTATACAAACATATAAATGTTTACACATTATTACAACATTCTTGCAAGAATTATTTTTAGGATCAATACCAAAGTCTGTACCTGGTTAAGAACAGCAGCATAGGTTTCCTCTTTATAGTGGCCACTGAAAAAGTACATAGATAAAGCGACCATTCTATAGTCAAATAGTTCATTCATTTCTTTTACGATTACATTATAACAATTAAAATTCCAAGAGGGCGACGGACAAACATTCGCACATAAGATTACCGAAAAAGGAGGAGCTTGAAGTGAAGCAGTCACATCAAGCTCCTCTAAAAATTCCACGGTAAGTAAGGCCAGTGTTTGGTCCAAAGTCCGCTGGAATTGGCTTATGGCATATTGCACTTAAAGGGCAGCTTATGCTACTTTCCTCATTCTCTTTATTAAAAATATTTTATTGTTGTAGGACTAATTATTATGCATTATTATTAAGGTGATAGGAAAAAAGGGGTGTTTTTGTAGTGAAAAGGTCAAAAAGTATTGCATGGAAGTTATCAGGGTTAATTATTGGGCTATTTTTCATTTTATTTCTTGCTTACACCGTAACAACAAGTGTGATTTTGTATAATAAAAGTATAGAAGATTCGGAGACTTCTACACTTCAAAATGCACAATTTTCTGCTCAAAAGATGAGCGATCGTTTTAAGAAAACGAATGATACATTACAAACAACGAAACGAATATTTGAAACAATGCAGTCGAATGGAGAATTATCAGCTGCAGAAGTATTAAGTATACTTGAAAAAAATTTGGCTGAAAATGAGGATTTACTAGGAGTAGCAGCAATCCTAGAAAATGGTTCAGCGAAAGTAGAGTCAACCATTCCTTCGAATCTTATCGATAGCAGTAAACATTTTGTTCCTTACTTATCAAAAGATGGGAATGAGATTTCGACAACTTCTTTAGAAGGATATGAAGACACTGAAAATGGAGATTGGTACTGGATTCCCAAAAAAGAAGGTAGAGCAGTACTTACGGAACCATATGATTATGAAGTAAATGGAAAAACTGTTTCCATGACAACAATATCAGTTCCACTATTTAGCTCATCAGGAACATTTTTTGGAGTGCTAACTGCTGACTTGTCTATTGATTTTCTAACAGATTTGGCAAACTCTATTAAGCCAGAAGGTGGATATGCTGGAATCATTACAGAACAAGGAATGCTGACAGTAAATAGTGCTAACGAAAAGTTAAATGGAACAAACATGCAGGATACGCTTAATTGGTCATCCTTTAAAAATACACTAGAAAGTGGCAAGCCAGTAAGTACGTATTTAGAATCGGAGCAATTAGGAGAAAAATCTTTTAATGCCTTCGCACCAATGATGCTAGAGGGAATAGATGATACATGGTCTGTTCAATTAGTTGTACCAAAATCAAAAATTTTAGAAACATACAATCAAATTCTTTTATTAACAATTGTAGCAGCAATTATAATGATAGTTTTGATGGCAATTGTGACTGCATGGTTTATATTCAATCAATTAAAGCCATTGAAATTTTTGCGAGAATCTATTGAAACAGCAGCAGGCGGAGATTTGACTAAAAAAGTAGACGATAAATTTATTAAATCAGATGAAATTGGTGCAGTTGCCTTAGCTTATAACGATATGTTAGAAAAAACTAATAGTGCAATACATACGGTTTTTAATTCTTCCACACTTCTTAATAAATCGTCTAGCTATGTAAATGAAGCATTTGACGAAATTGTTGCGTCTAGCCAAGAAGTTTCGCTAGCAACGAATGAAATTGCTCAAGGTGCTTCTAAGCAATCAGAAGACACGGAGGAAACGAATCACCGAATGATTGATTTATCTGACCAAATAGATGCACTAACAGCATTGTCTTCTCAAATGGATACATTATCGACTAAAACGAAAGTTTCCACTGAAAAAGGCATGAAAGAAGTAGAAACCTTACGAGAACATAATACTGCAACTAATGAAATGAATGAAAAGGTTCAACAACAAATTGAATCATTAACATCAAACATAGCTAATATCAATCAAGTAATTGCATCTATTCAAGGTATTACAGAGCAAACAAATTTGCTTGCACTTAATGCAAGTATAGAAGCAGCTCGTGCTGGTGAGCATGGAAAAGGTTTTGCAGTAGTAGCGGAGGAAGTAAGAAAGTTAGCAGAGCAGTCAAGAGCTGAGACGGAAGTAATTAAGCAAACCGTGGAAAGTATATTAGAGGATTCTAAACAGACAGTTTCAGTGATCGCTTCTAATGTTGCATTAATGCAAGCACAAAGTGACTCTGTCCATAGCACAGAATCTGCTTTTAAAGATAATCATGAGCTATCAAGTGCAATTGAAGCTACAATTAATGAGCTGGTCTCTGAACTCACTAGTATGTTGGAACACAAAAATCAAGCAATGACTTCAATTCAAAGTATTTCAGCTATATCAGAAGAAACAGCTGCTTCAGCGGAAGAGGTAAGTGCTTCAGCTGCAGATCAGCAAGCAGAATTAGAGAGAGTGGCAGATTCTATCAATCATATGAACAAGATTGCACAAGAGTTACAAGAAGTTGTTAATCGATTTAAGCTCTCTTAATATGGAAAAGGATGTTCTCAGGAGTGTAATACTTGCGAGAGCATCCTTTTTTTGAGAGATAAGAAAGAAGAAAATCTTTTACTGAGTAACTTCTAAACTTCAGGTTTTCGTGCTCAGTACAGAGCATTGATTTGCTTGCTGATCCCCTAGGAGTCGCCACCTTCATGTTGCACTTAAAGTGCTCTTGCGCATTCCTTAAAGAATAAAAAAGTATATGATTTTCAACTCGACATTGTCCAACTCAGGTTTTCCGAAACTTACCGCTCGCTTTCCGCGGACGCTTCTCCAAACTAATATAATTATCTTGCTACTTTTTTATTAGCTATTAATAAATAGAGAATTTAAATGATTAATAGGCGTATTATAGTTGTCAGTGGAAATAGAGAAAAAAATTAATGTCGATGGATAAAATAGCGGAGAGCATCCGAAATTGTATCTTCGGATGCTTTTAAAAGGGTAGGACAGGATTTCTTCCCTCATTAGCCGCTGGGATTAGTGAAAGACAAGATGCATTTAAAGGGCACTGTATGCTGGTTTTCTTATGAACATTGAATGTGACAGAATTAAGTGTTTAAGTAGTGATATGTCGAAATTTGTAACAAGATGTGGTTGTATTTGTTTAAGTGATAATGGTTTAATAGTAATAGTTAACTAAGGAAGGATGACATAGATTGCTTCACTATCGAACTTATGAAATTAGCCCAACTGCCCCATGGGTAACATTTATACACGGTGCGGGAGGGAGTTCTTCTATTTGGTTCAAGCAGATTCGAGAATTTAAGAAAGAGTATAACGTTCTTTTGATCGACCTCCGTGGTCACGGGAAATCCGAACGTGGCCAATGGAAAAAAGGAGATACGTTTAAAGATGTCTCTAAAGAAGTAATCGAAGTGTTGGACCAAATAGAGGTTGAAAAGACCCATATTATAGGAATGTCACTTGGTACGATTGTTGCGCAAACAATTGCGGATCATTACCCAGAACGTGTGAAATCACTGATTCTTGGCGGTGCAATCATTCGATTCGACATTCGTGCGAAAATATTACTATGGACTGGACGTGCAACAAAGTTGTTTGTTCCTTACATGTTGCTCTATCAATTATTTGCCTACATACTTATGCCACGTAAAGAACATGAAGAATCACGGTTAGCGTTCGTCAATGAGGCGAAAAAGATGTGCCAGAAGGAATTCGTAAAATGGATGTCCTTAACAAAGCTCATCAATCCTTATTTGGCAAGCCTACAAGCATCTACAACTGCAATTCCGACATTGTTCCTGATGGGTGATGAAGATTATTTATTTATCCCGCCAATTGAGGAAGTTACTCGGAACAATAAGGGCTTTGAATTTATCAAAATAAAAAGAAGTGGTCATGTCTGTAATATTGACCAGCCTGAGTTGTTCAATACGTTTTCTATCAATTATATTTCGAAAATTGAACATAGTAGTGCTGTCATTTAATTGGATGACAGCATTTTTTTTAGAATAAGATGGTATACAAATTTTTATGCCATTAACAGGTTGATCTCCTCTGCAGGCTGACGCTTTCCAGGGGGCAAGCATCAAGCCGATTCGGCCAACACGATGTTGGTCATGAAGGCGTCGTCTCAGGATGAGGCGCCCTTAGCCTTCCTTCCTTTATCGCGCGTAGTCCAGGGTCTTGATTTGCTTGCTGATCTCCTAGGAGTCGCCGCCTTCCGCTCCAATCAACAAATCTAATTAGAATGGCAGAATGCTTAGTCAAATAAAATGATGTACTTCCTTTTGCCTATCAAGAGGGAAAGTGTAAATAGAGAAAAATAGGTAGTATCGATTAATAAAGAAGCGAGGAGCATCCGAAATTGTATCTTCGGATGCTTTTAAAAGAGTAGGACAGGATTTCTTACCTCATTATCCAAACCAAATGAAGCACCATGCCCATTCAAAATCCAAGAGGGCGACGGACAAACATTCGCCATAAGATTACTGAAAAAGGAGGAGCTTGATGTGACGCAGTCATATCAAGCTCCTCTAAAAATCCCTCGGTAGTAGTATAGACAATGTTTCTTCCAAAGCACGCTGGAATTGTCGTAGGACATGTTGCACTTAAAGGGAAGCACATGCTGGTTTTCTCATTTGACAAGAATTGAAAAAGCACTATATACCAATAAAACTGCCATAATTATATTAAACTGTTTTCTGTATTGTAATAAGATCTTTTGAAAAATCGAGCCAAATAGCCCCCAAGTAAATGTACTTATTAAACCAACTACTCCTAAAAATAATGAGAAAAGGAGGTAGCTTGAATAGGAATCGTAATAGGGAAGAATGAAGGTTGCCACAACAGTAATCCCAAAAAGAATACCTTTCGGATTAACAAATTGTAACAAGCTACCTATTAAGAAAAAGTTTCTATTACCTACATCATTTTCGCTGTCATTATCCTTACTTGTAAGTATTTTAAAAGCTAAATATAACATATAACCTACACCTAAAATGGTTAACGGAAATTTAATTATTGGCAAAACACTTGTAAGTAAGATATTAAAAAAATTACACACTAATGTGATAACAAAAAATCCGACACCTACTCCTAAACAAAATTTAATTGTTTTTTTTAATCCATGTTTATTCGCAAACGCCATTGCCATGATATTGTTTGGACCTGGAGTAAAACTGGTAATAAAAACAAATAACAGAAATGAAAATAAAGGCATTATTGGACCTCCCTTTTTATTTTGTATGTTATAATGACCAATATAAACAATATAACGTTGTTCGTTTTATTATACATAAAGGTCGTTATATTGTACATAATGTAGGGGTGATTTTATGGAGGAAATTCAACTTATACTTGCAAGAAATTTAAAAGCTATCAGAGAAAAGGAAAAATTAAGCTTGGAGAAGGTCTCGCAATTAAGTGGAGTAAGCAAAACGATGATTGGGCAAATTGAAAGAGGAGAGTCAAGTCCAACACTTACAACTATTTGGAAAATAGCTAATGGATTAAAGGTTTCCTTTACTACCCTAATAAATAATCCACAGCCCGATACCAAAGTTGTTTATAAAAATGAGATTCAAGTATTGTCTGAAGACAATGGAAGGTATAGAGTATATCCTTACTTTACCTTCCAAGAGGATAGACGTTTTGAAGTTTATTCTGTTGAAATTGAAAAAGAAGGGATATTAACTTCTGATTCTCACAGAGAGGGTACAGAGGAATTTATCACTGTTTTTGATGGAGAAGTAACTATTCGTGTTAGTGAATGTGAATACACATTAAAAAGTGGTGATTCAATCAGATTTAAGGCCGATAGACCTCACACATATTTTAATTCTGGAGAAACACTATCCAGATTAAGTATGACGATACATTATCCAATCTAGAGAAGCTTAAAGGTATAAGACTCAACTCGAATTACAAAAAACGGGAAATAGTATTTTCTCTCATTATCCAAAGCAAATGCACCGTGCCCTTTCACAGTCCAAGAGAGCGACGGACAAACATTCGCCATAAGATTACCGAAAAAGGAGGAGCTTGATGTGGCAGTCACATCAAGCTCCTCTAAAAATCCCACGGTAATAGTATAGCCAATGTTTCGTCCAAAGCACTTTGGAATTGGCAAAGGTCAAGATGCACTTATAGTGCGCTTGCGGTTTTCTAACTTGTTCAATTCAGAAATGGTTACAAATGAATAACCTTCACCTTTTAGGTAAGCAAGCACTGCGTCTAACCCTTCAGCAGTAGATGCATGAATGTCATGCATTAATATGATTGATCCGTTTTTTACATGTTGTTTCACGTGTTGAAGTAAGTGATTAGGATCGCGATATTTCCAATCCATTGTGTCAACATCCCAAAGGACAACAGGAAGTGCAGTCTGATTGCGAACTGTTTGATTTACTGCGCCATATGGTGGACGAAATACTGTAGGTTTGCTACCAGAAGCTTTTTCTACAGCATTGTCTGTATTATTAATCTCTAAAGCGATTTTTTCTGAAGAAGCCTTTGTTAAATCAGGGTGATTCCAAGTATGGTTTCCTAATTCATGTCCGGCTGCTTTCATTTCTTGAACAATTTCAGGATAAAAAGAAACCCGGCTTCCTAGCATAAAAAAGGTAGCTTTTGCATTATACTTTTTAAGTGTTTCTAAAATTTTCACTGTTGTATCCGGATTAGGTCCATCATCAAATGTTAAGCTAACTACTTTGTCTTTTGGGGATACTTCGCATGCTTCTTCTGTAGTAGTTTTCGGTACATTTTGTTCTTCTTTTGCAGGAACTTTTGTAGAAGGTTTAGAATCTACTGCTACGACAGGAAGTTTAAATGCATCTGCTACGAGATCATTGATTTCTGTGAGTGGTATCGTTACGATAGGTGCCCCTGCAGATCCTGTTGTAATTTCATACTCATCGTAATAAAATAAGATGGAATCTTTTGTAAGGGCGAAATTAGAGAAATTTCCCCATTTTGGAGCAGTTTTTTCTTCCAATTGATCTTGTATTATATATGGTTTAATTTGTTTATCCATTGTTACTGCTTTTTTCACTTTTTCTGAAAGGGTAACGAGTGCTCTTTCATTTTTTCCTATTAGTTCTTCTAAAGTTAGCATATGTCCTGATTGGTTATGTAGACGGAAAATTTTCTTTTCGGATACTCCGTTAGCTCCACCTGTATACATACTAGAATGTATAACAAATGAGTAATATCCAGTAGAATGTTGGAATACTTCAAATGAAATATTTAGCTCGCCTTTATTATGCTTATTAGTTTCGTTTATGTATTTTGTTTCTTCTAAGTATAGTGTTTTTAATTTTTGTGTATATGTTTTCACTATTTCGTTGAAACTTTGAACATTACTTTGCGGATATTGAATTGCATATGGGGCTTTTTTTTCGTTCGATGTTTCTGTGATAATACGAATTCCAGGATAAACCGAATTACTTTCTTTGATTTTTTCTTTAGCCTCAGATGATTGCTTTGACGAGGCAACAATTCCTTGTTGTTTAGTGGAGGTAGATTTTAACAGAAGGAAGACTATTAAACTACTTAATAAGATTATAGCGACGATACACAAGATATCGATCCAGTGACTTCTTTTTCTGGATCTTGGACTGATAGACATGATAATTCCCCTTTCAAGTATATAAGATTAGACTTACGAGCGTGTACGAAAGTTTTAAAATAGATTGTTTTTATTTTCATCTTTCGACAAGATTATCGTAAATAGGGGAAGGAGAGAGTTCTTTAGCAAATTTTATTAAACAACATACAATAAAAATCCACTTCTATCACTATTAATATCTATGATGAAATAGGCACTTTAGTAATATGCTATATCGAAGGAGGCGTACTATGAAGCAACTTTATATAAAGCAGAAGGTATTCAGTCTAAGTGGCAAATTTACGGTAAAGGATCTGCAGGAGAAGGATGTATATTATGTGGAGGGCAGTTTTATGCAAATCCCAAAGACTTTCTCCATTATGAATGCAACAAGAGATGAAGTCGCACTTATTACGAAAAAGGTGTTCAGCTTTTTACCGAAGTTTTTTGTTGAGGTGAATGGTCGAGAGGTGTTAACGATTAAGAAGGAATTTTCTTTCTTTAAAGCACGCTATACGGTTGATGCTGCTGACATTGAGGTACATGGTAACTGGTGGGATATGGATTTTCAAGTCTTACAGCATGGTGTAGTCATCGGTAAAGTGAACAAGGAGTGGTTCACTTGGGGGGATAGCTACAAGGTTCAAATATTTAATGAGGAGATGGAGGCCATCATTATTGCGTTCGTTGTAGCAATTGATTGTGTGAAGGCAGACCAAGCAGCTGCTTCCTCAGCAGCGACGTAATGTAGGGACTTAGAATATAAAATGCTGACGTTTTTATTAGAAATTCAAAATAATAAATAACATCAAAAAAGTGGGGAAATCACGAACGAATTCCCTGCTTTTTATTATCGAGTTTTTAGTGATACAGTTATAAAAAAGAGAAAGGGGAAGCTACTAGATAAAATACCTAAAAATAAATAGTCAGAGTCCTAAAAGTTCATGAAAGATTGATATATAGGTATTCAAAGCTATTATTTGTATATATCTTGAGTAGCAGTGATAGAAAATGAAAAACTGGATTGATGGTGCAAAAAATAAAAAATTTATAGCCTCATATAGTGGAGGGAAAGACAGTACTTTAGCGTTATATAAAGCTATGCAAGAAGGAACAGCCATAGGAATTATTGTAATGATGGAGGAAACTGGAGAAAGGTCAAGATCACATAGTCTTATTCCATCGGTGCTTAAAGCACAAGCAGAATCTATAGGACTTCCGCTATACACAGGGGCTGCGACATGGGAAGGTTATGAAGGGGTATTTGTAAAACTGCTAAAAGACGCGAAAGAATTAGGAGCAGAGGTGCTTGTAACAGGTGATATTGATGTACCAGTACAAGATTGTTGGCATGAAAGAGTTACAAGCAGTGTAGGGCTTGAACTTGGTATGCCACTTTGGCAAAGAGGACATAAAGATGTAGTAGAGGAGTTTATCCATTTCGGCTTTGTAACAAAGGTAGTGACAGTTAATTTGAAAAAAGGAATGAGAGAAGAAGATCTTGGACGTGTGCTTACTTTAGAGTATATGAAAGAGTTAGAAGAAAGGGGTATCGACCCTTGTGGTGAAGCAGGAGAGTTCCATACCACAGTAATAAGTGGCCCACTTTTTAAACAAGATTTAAAGGTTAGAAATGGTGAGATTACTTCAAAAGGCGATTACATGTACCTAGCATTAGAATTAGAAAATTAATATTTTGAAAGTAACCTCCTTTAGAGGTGCAATATTGGGGTATAGTTTCCAGTCAGAAATCGTTTTAGTTGATTGAAAACTTAAAGTAAAAATCACTATCCTTTCCATTTGGAAAGAATAGTGATTTTTTAATGCAATGATGTTGGAATTGCTTATATTAAAAATTAATGTATTTTATTTTATAAAACCACTAAACTATAGTTCTGTATCTAATGTTGAAAAACTAATTTCGAATTAGATAGTCAAATGAGCCTAATGCTGCAGTTGCACCAGATCCCATAGAAATAATGATTTGGTTATAAGCATTGTCTGTACAATCACCAGCAGCAAATACACCAGGAATTGTAGTAGCTCCACTCTTATCAACGATGATTTCACCAATACGATTTCGTTCAAGTGTTCCTTCTAACCAATCAGTGTTAGGAACTAGGCCGATTTGGACAAATACACCAGCTAATTCGATGTGTTTTTCTTCACCTGTCTCTTGATTTACGTAAGAAATACCATTCACTTTGTCAGTACCAGTAATTTCTTTTGTTTGAGCGTTTGTTAAGACAGTTACATTTGGAAGGCTGTATAAACGTTTTTGTAGTACCTCATCAGCTTTTAACTCTGAGTTATATTCAAGAACTGTTACATGATTCACAATCCCTGCAAGGTCAATCGCTGCCTCAATTCCTGAGTTACCTCCACCGATTACCGCAACGTCTTTCCCTGCAAACAATGGACCATCACAGTGAGGGCAATAAGCTACACCTTTGTTTTTGAACTCTTGCTCACCGGGAACATTAACATTACGCCAACGGGCACCAGTTGAAATGATCACTGCTTTACTCTTAAGAACAGCACCATTTTCTAATTCAACCTCAATTAGGTCTTTCTTTTCTAAACGTTTTGCACGTTGTAGGTTCATAACGTCAATGTTATATTCTTTCACATGCTCTTCAAGTGCTTGCGCAAGCTTTGGTCCTTCTGTCTCTTTCACACTGATAAAGTTTTCGATAGACAGTGTGTCTAAGATTTGGCCACCAAAGCGTTCTGCTACAATACCTGTACGAATACCTTTACGTGCTGAATAGATTGCTGCACTCGAACCAGCTGGACCACCACCAATAACGAGTACATCGTAAGGCTCTTTTCCGGAAAGTTCTTCTACATCAGGACCAGTACCAAATTTAGAGAGAATTTCCTCAATGGTCATTCTACCATTTCCAAATGACTCGCCATTCATGTATACAGCTGGTACTGCTAATATATCTTTGCTTTCCACTTCTTCTTTGTACGCTGCACCATCCACCATTGTGTGTGTAATGTTAGGGTTTAGCACACTCATTATATTAAGGGCTTGCACAACATCAGGGCAGTTGTGGCAGGTTAAGCTAACATATGTTTCGAAGTGATATTCACCAGTAACGTTCTTGATTTGATCGATAATCTTTTGATCCACTTTAGGTGCTCGTCCACTTACTTGAAGTAGTGCTAACACTAAAGAAGTAAATTCATGCCCTAGCGGAACACCAGCAAAAGTAATGCCTGCATCTTCTCCAACACGGTTGACACTAAAGCTAGGAGTTCTTGCAAGTTCTACTTTTTCTACTGTAATTTTAGATGAAAGGGAAGCTAGCTCATCTACTAGAGCTAGCATTTCATCTGAAACTTTGTCAGTTCCTACACTTACCTTTAGTACGATATCGTTTTCAAGCAGTTGAAGGTACTGATTTAATTGAGACTTAATTTCTGCATCAAGTGCCATTTAGTATCGCTCTCCTTAAATTTTACCCACAAGGTCAAGGCTTGGTTTAAGTGTTTCTCCGCCTTCTTGCCATTTAGCTGGGCAAACTTCCCCTGGATTGTTGCGAACATATTGTGCTGCTTTAATTTTGTTAATAAGAATGCTTGCATCACGTCCAATGCCACCTGCATTAATTTCAAGCGCTTGGATTACACCATCTGGGTCGATGATGAAAGTACCGCGGTCAGCAATACCTTCTTCTTCAATTAACACATCGAAGTTGCGAGAAATTACATGAGATGGATCTCCGATCATTGTATAAGTGATTTTACCGATTGCATCTGAACTATCGTGCCATGCTTTATGAACAAAATGAGTATCAGTTGAAACAGAATATACTTCAACATCTAGTTTTTGTAATTCTGGGTATTGTCCTTCAAGATCTTCAAGCTCAGTTGGGCATACGAAAGTAAAGTCAGCTGGGTAGAAGCAAACAACACTCCATTGACCTTTTAAATCTTGATCTGTAACTTCTACAAATTCTCCATTTTTGTATGCTTGTGCTGTAAATGGTAGTATTTCTTTTCCGATTAATGACATAATTAAAATTCCTCCATAAAATTAGTTAATAATAATAATTATCAAGAGTTAATTGTTACGTAGGTGTCGAATTTTGTCAAATATAACACCTTTGTATTATGTATAAACTTTAAAAAAATATACCTATAAATTGAATGAGTATCTTCATTGATACCGTAGGATAAAAGGAGTTGGAAGTATTTATGGTATCAGTAAAAAAAATTACAAAGTACCAATGGTATAAACATTTTTAAGAATCTGGGGTATTGGGGATGTTTTTAAGCTTGAAGGAAGACCTTTTTGTTATATATATTTAGAATCAATACGATGAACCGTTTTATAATTTTTGACTTTCTTTCGCCTCATTTTTCATTGTTGGTTTTATATTGAGGAGTTCTCATTTAGGAATAAGAGTAAATACCTCGTATAGGAGTATCACGGTGAAACCGTAAAAAATGGGCGGAACCTCACGGTTCCAGCCCATTTTTGACACAATCAGAAGATTGCCTTTATCCTTTTACTTCTCATCAAAACACTGAAACTGGTCCATCGATTTTTTTCTAGTAAGCCAGCGTACCAGGATCGGTATTGCCAAATGTCAGATAAAACGGCATGCCTAAAATTCCAGGAGGAATAAATACATCGAACGAGCCACACTCAACGTCATAGCGTCGTACCGAGCCTGTATCGGGTCCGTTTCCAGTAATAGGGACAAAGAGTTTTCCTTCCGGTCCAAACAGTATAGCCTGCGCGAAGGCACGGGGCCCTCCGACTTCATCAAGGTCAATCTTTTTGATAAATGTACCCGTTTTGCCTTCAAAAACTAAAATTTTGTCGGTGTCATCCGCGTCCGCTCGGAAACTGGTGATGTAGAGGTTACCGTCTGGACCGAAGACCAAACCTTCAGGACGATTGAGGTCACTAAAGGGGGAAATGAACACTCCACCGAACGCCCCTGTTTTCAAGTTATAGCGTACTACCGAACCACCAATCTGACCTTCCGGAGTATTAGGATTGTTGCGGACGGACACATACAGATAGCCATCCGGCCCTATGACTACACTGCGGGGAAAGAACTCCCCGCTGGGTGGGTGGTCAAGGTTCCGTATCAACGTCGCGGTATTGCCGTTATTCTTATACATCCGAACTTCCCCGTGCTGGCCGTTTTCTTCAATTATCACGTCAGCCACAAACAGGATATTGTGTTCCGAGAGGACGATGCCCCGCGGAGCAAACGAAGCGCCTTCTTGAATGGAGCTAACGAGTTCACCAAGAAAAGCCCCAGTCTCTCCATTATACTTCAACACGTTGCCGTTTAGAGGTAGATCGACGTTCTGGTTAGAGACAAGGAGATTGCCCACATGGTTGAAGATAAGACCTTGAGGACCGATTAAGCCGCCGCTTCCTGGTGTTACAAAAGTGCCAATGAACCGTCCAGTGACTGCGTCAAAACGCTTCACGGTGTCGTCTCTTTGATCACCAATAAAGAGAGAGTCTCTACGAATACCCATAAAAAAACCACCTTCTAAAATAATCTAGTAAAAACTAATTTTCACTTACTATAATGTATGTGAACGAGAGATTTGAGATATAGACAAACTCCCTAATGAAATAACAAAATTTCTAAATTATGTAATATTAATTCCGCTTTCCGAAATAGTAAATGTAAAATATTATGTAAGTATGTAAAAATCTTATTTTAAATAGTTTCGCAGAACCGCACCACAAGTTAAGCGAAAATTAGATGGTGGCAGTTGATTGTTAACGGCAAACCAGAGACTTAACTCTTACAAGAAGCCAGGGTAAGGCATTTCTTTTGGTGTGTTTCTGGGCGTGAAAGAGTTCTCACTTTTTACTACCTTTTAAACAATTTTATAACTTTCATTTTATATTTGATGTTTTAATTACTAACTAATTTTGATAGACTATTAAAGGTATATAATTGATACAGAAAAGGTGTGTCACTGTATTGCGCCTTGGCTTGCTGTGAAACCTAAGCTGGTGCTTCTACATCATTTCTGAAAGTCTTATAGAATAAGGATGATAAAAATGAGCAACAAAGAAACTAAAACAGACGTTATCTTAATTGGTGCGGGAGTCATGAGTGCGACTTTGGGATCATTACTGAAAGAATTAGCACCAGACTGGGAAATCAAAGTGTTTGAGAAGCTTGCAAACGCAGGAGAGGAAAGCTCTAACGAATGGAATAATGCGGGAACAGGGCATTCTGCACTGTGCGAGCTTAACTATACACCCGAAAAATCGGATGGATCCATAGATATTAGCAAAGCTATACAAATTAATGAACAGTTTCAGCTTTCAAGACAGTTTTGGTCTTATCTTGTAGACACCAATTTGATCCGTAATCCGCAGGACTTTATCGTGTCTTTGCCTCATATGAGTTTAGTAGAAGGGGAAAAAGATGTATCGTTCTTGAAAAAACGATTTGAAGCGTTGTCAAACAATCCCCTGTTTCAAGGGATGGAATTTTCCGATGACCCTGGAAAGCTAATGGAATGGATTCCGCTTATTATGGAAGGTCGTACGTCGAATGAACCGATAGCGGCAACAAAAATCGACTCTGGAACTGATGTCAACTTTGGGGCTTTAACAGGCCTGTTATTTGACCACTTAAAGAGTAATAACGTTGAGATAAACTACAAACATAGTGTTAATGACATTAAACGTACTACCGACGGCTCGTGGGAAGTGAAAGTACGTAATCTCGATAGCGGTAAGGTCGAAAGTCATACTGCAAAATTCGTCTTTATCGGCGGCGGTGGAGGAAGCTTGCATTTACTACAAAAATCCGGTATTCCAGAATCAAAACATATTGGAGGATTCCCAGTAAGCGGACTATTTATGGTATGTAACAACCCAGAAGTTGTAGCTCAGCATCATGCAAAAGTATATGGAAAAGCTAAGGTTGGTGCTCCGCCAATGTCTGTTCCGCATCTAGACACAAGATTTATCGACAACCAAAAATCATTGCTGTTTGGACCGTTTGCCGGCTTCTCGCCAAAGTTCTTAAAAACAGGTTCCATGTTTGATTTGATAACATCCGTAAAACCGGATAATCTCGTAACCATGTTGGCGGCAGGTGTAAAAGAGATGTCATTGACAAAATACCTAATCCAGCAAGTAATGTTATCGAATGAAAAGCGTATGGAAGATTTACGAGAGTTTATCCCGAACGCCAAAAGCGAGGATTGGGATATAGTGGTAGCTGGCCAACGTGTGCAAGTTATCAAAGATACAGAGACTGGCGGTAAAGGAACACTTCAATTTGGTACAGAAGTTGTTACTGCCGAAGATGGCTCAATAGCTGCATTACTAGGAGCTTCTCCGGGTGCTTCAACTGCCGTTCACGTTATGCTTGAGATACTTAATAAATGTTTCCCGCAACATATAAAAGAGTGGGAACCGAAAATCAAAGAAATGATTCCATCTTATGGCGTTCCACTAATGGAAAACCCAGAGCTTCTGCACGAAATTCATACTTCAACAGCAGAGTCGCTTGGTCTAAACGAAAAAGAGTTAGTCTATAGTTAATTCTTTGGATGTAGAAACAAAGCTATTTAATGAAAATATTTAAGTAACTTTTTTCATTTATGGAGAATTGTTTCTTTGATGAAGAATATAAAACAGAGAATCTTTGATCTATTTTTTTTAGATTGAAGGTTCTTTTTTTAATATTAGAGAGGATACGGTAAGTCTCATTATTAATAATTTTATAAATAGTACTTTGTCATTTAAATGAAGACATTTATCACTTCGTTGATTGAAGCGGCAGGTGGCGACTCCAGCGGGATGAGTGAGACAGATAAGGCATCACAAACGACGCGTGAGTTGTGGTGATGGCTTATCGCTCACCCCGCGGAATGCGTCCGCCTAGAGTGAATCAACTATACTTTATTTCGTATATAAAAAATTTTTTCTTTAAGTTAGAGGGATTAAAGGAAAAAGAACAGGTATACACAATTAGTTAAAAAATTGGGTACTTTCCGAGATTCAAATGTAAGTTGATTTGAAATTATATCTTGGGGGTATTAGTAACTTTGGATATAACACACTGAATAGAATTTTGAATCGTGGGCATTTTCTATACTGAAATATAAAGTGTCAGCAAATGAAAATTTTGGGGAATTGGGTATACTTGCTTTTCCAAATAACAATTTACTACATAAAATATTAATACTTAAATTTCCTCACTTAAAAATGGAAGCGCTTTCTCGGGATAGTTTGTCTAGAATAAACGCAAATGGTTAACAATCACAGTAAAGGTATTATTTAAGGGGGTTCTCTCATATGAAAATCAACAATGCAATTGAGGTTTTAGATCGGATGCGCCTACCGAACGGCGCTTACACTGCCAGTATTTCAAAGGACTACAATTTTGTTTGGATACGTGATGTCATATACACGGTTTTACCTTTTTTGCACAGCCAATCTGAGCGGTATGAAAAAGCATTTCATGCATTATTTGACCTTTTTATAACTTATGAATGGAAAATCGACATTCACCGTGAACAAAAACCGGTTTATCTTTTTGAATATATCCACTCACGGTATTCTACAGATTTAAAGGAAATGAGCCAAGAGTGGGGTCATGCTCAAAATGATGCAATAGGTTCCTTCTTATGGGGAGTAGGGGTGGGCATGAGCCATGGACAAAAGGTTATCCGTGATGACAAAGATCTCGCTATTGTTCAGAAGCTAGTCGACTATCTTGAATGTCTTCAATACTGGCAGGCAAAGGATAATGGAATGTGGGAAGAGAATATGGAACTGCATGCTTCAAGTGTAGGTGCATGCGTGGCAGGCTTGCGTGCGGTGAAAATGCTCGTAAATGTTAAGGATGAACTGATTCAAAAGGGTGAGGAGACGCTGCGGTTTCTTTTGCCAAGGGAAAGTGAAACGAAAGAAACAGATTTATCGCTGCTTTCACTTATCTATCCGTATCGAATAGTTGAAAGAAAAACGGCGCTTAAGATAGTCGAGATGGTTTCCAAACACCTTGAGCGGACAAATGGTTGTATTCGTTATCAGAACGATCAGTATTACAACGAAGGAAGCGAAGCAGAATGGTGCTTCGGACTACCTTGGCTAGGATTATGCTATTTTGAACTGGGCATGTATGAAAAGGCTTATGAATATGTAAATAAAACGGAACTAATCGTACCAGATAATTGGGAAGTCCCTGAATTATATATTGGCGGTAAAAATGTGCCAAATGGCAACACTCCACTAGCTTGGTCCGTCTCCCTTTCCTATTTATTTTTAAACCGTATGATTAATATGTCTTCTTCGCAATTGACAGGAAATGACTGATCTAAAATACAGGTTTATACTTATAAATTCTTAGGGATCAGATTTAATATATTGTTAAAACTCTTTTCAAAATCAGTCTCTTCTTAGGTGTGAAAAAGTATGGTGTGGGAACTCAGCAGATAAATGTGTAGGCGAAGTGCACATGAGAATTTATAATTTTTTAACAGTACACGATCAAATAGAATGTTACAAAAATCCTTCATTTCATGGAGGATTTTTTATTCTGTCTAAAATTATTATTATGATAATAAAAAGTAAAATATATTAAAGGTGTTTTTTGATAGATGGCGAATAATTTAGGAGATGAACTGGTATATTAATTGAAATATTCATAGGTTGAAAGAGGTGTTGAAATGGTAGAAATTCTGAAGTTCAATAACCAGCTATACCCAAGTGATTTTGATGTATATCTTTTCCATGAAGGAACGTTGTTTGAAAGTTATAAGATGCTCGGCGCTCATATCCTTTATGAGAACGATATTCAAGGTGTGCGTTTTGCGGTTTGGGCTCCTCATGCAAAGCAGGTATCGGTCGTGGGTAATTTTAATAATTGGAATGGTACCCAAAACCAAATGGAACGCTTGGATCATTCTGGAATCTGGGTGTTATTTATTCCCGAGCTTGGACATGGTGACATCTATAAATATGAGATTACAGGACCAGATGGGCGGAAGGAATTAAAAGCAGATCCGTATGCCTTTTATTCGGAACTCCGACCGTCAACAGCTTCTATCATCTACAATTTAAATACATTTGAATGGCAAGATCAAAAATGGATGGCACAGCGAATAAAGAAAGATATTTACCACAAACCGATGATGATTTACGAAGTTCACTTGGCTTCCTGGAAACAAAAAGAAGATGGTGAGTTTTATAGTTATCAAGAACTTGCGGACGAATTAGTCGATTATGCAATTGATAATGGCTTTACACATATAGAGTTGATGCCTGTTATGGAGCATCCTTACGATGGTTCATGGGGTTACCAAATAACAGGATATTATTCAGTGACTAGCAGATACGGCACACCTGAGCAATTAATGTATTTTATAGATCAATGCCATCGAAATGGCCTTGGTGTAATTCTTGATTGGGTGCCTGCACATTTTTGTAAGGATGTCCATGGTCTTGGACGGTTCGACGGAACGCCTCTCTTCGAATCAGCGGATCCCATGCGAGCCGAGAGGCCTATCTGGGGAACATATAGCTTTGACTATAGGAAGCCCGAAGTCGTCAGCTTCCTGATTTCAAACGCAATGTTTTGGATGGACTTCTATCATGTGGATGGACTTCGGATTGATGCAGTTTCTTCCATGATTTATCTAAATCATGATAATCCACTTCCTGTAAAATTGAAGAATCAATATGGTGGCGAAGAAAATCTGGAAGCAATTGATTTTCTAAAAAAGTTAAATGAAACCATTTTCCAAAAGTATCCTGGTGCCCTCATGATGGCGGAGGAAGCAACCGAATGGCCGCTAGTTACTAGTCCCACTAGTACAGGCGGTCTTGGATTCAATTATAAATGGAATATGGGCTGGTCAAATGACGTACTTAAATATATGAAGCTTGATGTTAAAGAACGACCAAAGCATCATCACCTTTTGACGTTTTCATTTTTTTATGCATTTTCGGAAAATTTTGTCCTTCCATTTTCGCATGATGAAATGGTCCATGGAAAAAGGTCATTAGTAAATAAAATGCCCGGCGATTACTGGCAAAAATTCGCAAATTTACGCCTCTTATTTGGCTATTTATTCGCGCATCCAGGAAAAAAACTTTTATTTATGGGCAGTGAATTTGGGCAGTTTGACGAATGGAAATACCGGCAAGAAATGGATTGGATGCTTTTAGATTTTGACGCTCACTCCAATTTTTCTCGATACTATAAAGAATTAAATAAATTTTATCAGGAAACCAATTCCCTATGGCGTCTGGACCATGAACTAACAGGCTTTCAATGGATCGATGCGGACAATGCGAAACAAAGCGTGATTACCTTTATGAGAAAAGGAAAACGGAAGGGGGATTATTGCATTGTTGTTTGTAATTTTTCTGCCGATGTTTACCATAATTATCAAATAGGGGTTCCGTCCAATGGGAAATATTTCGAAGCATTTAATAGTGATGCTGCATCATTTGGCGGATCGGGACAGGTGAATTCTACCCCAATGCATGCCAGTAAGGTCCCACACCATAACCAACCTTGCAGTCTGGAAATAACCGTACCGCCGCTAGGAATTGCTATATTCATGAAAGAAACAAAAACAAGACAAAGGGGATTCAGTACAAATGGCATCTAAAAAATGGGTAGCAATGCTTTTAGCTGGTGGACAAGGCTCAAGACTCGGGGAATTGACGAGTGACTTAGCTAAACCCGCGGTACCATTTGGAGGCAAATACCGTATTATCGATTTTACCTTAAGCAACTGTACACATTCAGGTATTGATACAGTCGGCATACTTACCCAATATCGTCCGCACATTTTAAATTCATATATTGGTAACGGCCGTCCGTGGGATCTGGACCGCAATAACGGTGGGGTTTCTATGCTTCCACCTTATCAGGGGAAGGATGGTGGTGAATGGTATAAAGGTACCGCAAATGCCGTGTATCAAAATTTTCATTTTATCGATCATAATGACCCAGAATATGTACTTGTAATTTCAGGGGATCATATCTACAAGATGGATTATAATAAAATGCTTGAAGATCATATTGATAAGGGTGCACATGCTACCATTGCAGTCATAGAGGTACCTTGGGAAGAAGCAAATCGCTTTGGCATAATGAATACCAATGAAACGGATCGAATAATTGAATTTGATGAAAAACCTAAACATCCCAAAAGTAATTTGGCTTCGATGGGTGTGTATCTCTTTAACTGGAAGCACCTCAAAAAATATTTAACAGAAGACGAACAGGATAGAAGTTCCACTAATGACTTTGGAAAAGACGTAATTCCAAAGATGCTGAAAGATGAAGCAAAATTACAAGCGTATCGATTTAAAGACTACTGGAAAGACGTCGGTACGATAGAAAGCCTGTGGGAAGCGCATATGGATTTATTGGAAGAGCCATCCAATTTTAAACTTGGAGACCTAAACTGGCAAATATACGCAGGGAATGCCAACCACCCCCCACAATATATATCTAAAGATGCTGATGTGACGCAATCATTAGTCAATGAAGGTTGTTTGGTATTTGGGAAGGTTGACCATTCTGTTCTTTCCTACAATGTCCAAGTTGGAAATGGCTCTATCATAAAGAATTCCGTTATCATGCCAAATGTGAAAATCGGAAATAATGTCATAATCGAAAAGGCTATAATCGGTAGCGGTTCAATTATCGAAGATGGCGTTGTAATCTCTGACTCTAAACAGGGGCTGACCTTAATTGGTGAAAATCAGCTGGTTTCTTCGGAAAGTGATTTGCTGCAAGCTTTATAATAGGAGGTAGCTTAAATGAGGAATGTATTAGGTGTTATTAATCTTGTAAATGAAAGACCCATATTAAAAGAATTGACCCATCACCGTTGCCTAGCCTCTGTACCATTTGGCGGACGCTATCGAATGATTGATTTCACCATGTCAAACTTTATGAATGTCTCCGTAAGTAAAGTTGCCATTTTCACAAAAGATAAATATCGATCGTTGATGGATCATCTAGGTTCTGGAAAGGAATGGGATCTCGATCACCGTTCACAAGGTCTATTCATTCTTCCGTCGATCCATCCTGATGAAAAAATTAAAGGAGATCTACAGCAGTTCTATGATCATCTAGAATTTTTCCAACGGGCAACTGCAGATACAGTAATTATTGCTCCTGGTCATCATATTTGTAAAATTGACTTTAACGATGTGATTAAAGAACACGAAAGTAATGAAGCTGATATTACAGTTTTGTATAAGGATTATGATGGGGTACCAGTGAAAAGACCACTTTATCATCAATGTTCACTTGATGATAATGGTGAAGTCCGAGATATAAACCTTTATACGTCACCTAAGAAAGGTGACCATGTATGTTTGGAAACATATGTGATTAAAAAACAACTATTAATAGATTTAATTAAAAATTGTATAGAGTATGATGAATATGATTTTTTGAAAGATATTGTTAAAGCAAATTTGATAAATCTAAAAGTACAAGGGTATCAGTTCACGGGTTATATGCCATTTATTCATTCCCTAGAAACATACCATGCTAGTAACATGGAATTTCTTAACCCAGAAATTCTTCGCAACTTTTTTTATGATTCATGGGAAGTTTTCACGAAAATTAAACATGAGTCACCTGCTGAATTTGCAAATTCCTCAAAGGTGTCTAATTCCTTAATTGCCAATGGATGTATTATTGAAGGCACCGTCGAAAATAGTATTATTTTCCGAGGAGTAAAAGTTAGAAAAGGTGCAGTAGTTAAAAACAGTATCATTATGCAGAAGGGTGATATTGAAGAAGGAGCACATATCGAAAATGTGATTTCTGATAAACAAGTAGTTATTACTAGGGATCAAATCATTACAGCAAGAAATAAGCCGTTGGTAATCAAGAAAGAAGAAGTAGTTTAAACTGGAGGACAATAGCATGAATGTTTTATTTGCAGCCTCAGAGTGCGCCCCATTTATAAAGACTGGGGGATTGGGTGATGTTATTGGTGCCTTGCCTCAATCTTTACAAGAAAAGGGAGCAAACGTCAGCGTAATATTACCGAAATATGGCGATCTTCCATTACATTTTCAAGAGCAGATGCAATGGATCAAAAGCATTGAAGTGCCTGTAGGCTGGAGACGCCAATTTTGCGGTATAGAAAAATTTCATTATCAGGGGATTACAGTATACTTTCTCGATAACGAATATTATTTTAAGAGGCATGGCAGTTATGGCTTTGGGGATGATGGGGAACGTTTCGCTTTCTTTTCCCGAGCTGTACTGGAGGCTTTACCATACTTAGAGGAACGGACCGATATTATCCATTGCCATGATTGGCAAACTGGGTTAATTCCTGTTCTATTGAAGGCACATTATGAAAATAATCCAACTTATAAGGGAATTAAAACGGTATTTACCATTCATAATTTACGCTACCAAGGTGTATATCCTAAATCAGTGCTTTCCGATTTACTGGATTTAAGCGAGCTTTATTTTCACATGGATGCCTTAGAGTTTTATGGGGATGTCAGTTACCTCAAAGGAGGGCTGGCCTTTGCTGATTGCGTGACAACTGTAAGTTCAACCTATGCATACGAAATACAGTCTCCTTTTTATGGGGAAAGACTTGATGGGTTTTTACGAAAAAGAGACGCTGATCTACAAGGAATCGTGAACGGAATTGACAATGACTCCTATGATCCTAAACGTGATGAAAATTTATTTCTTCCATTCGACGATTATAAGGGGAAGTCTGTAAATAAAAAGCACCTACAGGAAACACTCGGGCTTCCTATGAACACTGATATTCCAATAATTTCAATGGTTACAAGACTAGTTGATCAAAAAGGCATAGATTTGATTCTACATGTCTTCCATGAAATTATCGGATTGAATGTCCAATTTGTTTTATTAGGTACAGGCGATCAGCAGTATGAAGAGGCATTCAGGTACTTTGAAGAAGTTTATCCCGATAAAGTTTCAGCCAACCTTTATTTTGATGAAGCATTGTCACGAAAAATTTATGCCGGTTCTGATCTTTTTCTTATGCCATCCCAATTTGAACCGTGCGGCATTGGACAATTGCTCGCACTTCGCTATGGATCCTTGCCGCTCGTCCGCGAAACAGGTGGGCTGAAGGATACGGTTATACCTTATAATGAATTTACCGAAGAAGGAAATGGATTCAGCTTTGCTAATTATAATGCCCACGAATTGCTGTATACGATTGAGCTAGCAGTCGGACTTTATCGCTTCCAGCCTAACAAATGGAGAAACTTAGTAGGGCACGCAATGGATCTTGATTTTAGCTGGTCATCATCTTCGCAGCAATATCTAAAATTGTATCAGGACCTCCTGAAATCTGATAAATAAAAAAGAACCGTTTTTATATATATGAAAACCATTTATTTGTGTGCCACATAAATAAGGATTTTCATACACATTAAAAGATGACGCAGTCCTAAAATGGATGCGTCATCTTTTTTGCGCTTAGTACGGATGAGTCTTAAGGATACAAGTGCGCATTATTCCAAAGACCAAATGGCCAATGCAACAAGCTGGCAATGATTGATTGGATGAATTTTTAATAAGAGTCGTTCTACAATTGAAAATTACTGAAGTATTTAAATCATACTATCGTTCATTTATGTTATTAGTTGTATTATCGATTATTTTGGTTATTTTGTGGTGTGTCTTTACGTTTAGTTTGATTTAAATTTAGTTCTTCTGCAAATTCTTCACGAGTGTTGTTTTTTGAATTAGGTTCTTTCTTCTTAAAGTTTGGTTTACTTTGCTTTGTCATGGTATCGTCACCTCCTAGAGTTTAATGTGCTCAGTTTAGATGGTCTTATTCAAAATGATTTGCTCTTAGTAATTGTTTCATGAAATTGAAATTGTTTAATGAAATCTTCTTCAAGTAAAGGGAGGATTTAGTTAAAAAACAGGGCTGATTCTACTGAACTGCCCCGTAAAAGTTAGACACCAATCTAACTTTTACGGGGGTTTTTTATGGCAAAAGTAAGGGCTGAACAACGTATTCAAGCAGTTCAACGATACTTATATGGAAATGAATCTATGATTGAAATCGCAAAAGATATCGGAGTGACAGATCGGGTTGTAAATGAATGGGTTCGCCGTTATCAAAAAAATGGTGTAGAGACTTTCTTAAAGTCCTATACAAAATATTCAGCTGACTATAAAATGAATGTACTTAATTATATGAACGAGACAGGTACATCTTCGATTAATACAGCTGCATTATTTAATATTTCATCTCCTGGCATGATTCGGAATTGGAAAATGAAGTTTGAGGTTGGTGGTTATGATGCCCTTGTTTCTAAGAAAAAGGGGCGTCCATCCATGAAAAAAGAAACAAAAAGAACAACGAAACCAACACCAATTGAAGGATCTGTTGAGGCATTAGAGGTACGTATTAAACAATTAGAAATGGAGAATGCGTACTTAAAAAAGTTGAATACTTTAGTTCAAATGCAAGAAAAATTACCAATCAAATCAAAGCGCAAGTAATTTATGAACTAAAGGAAATCTATGAAGTAGTGGAATTAATCAAAGTCGCTGATATTCCACGTAGTACGTATTATTACTGGGAAAAGCGTTTGAATCGTACTGATAAATACGCTGAAGTGAAAGTCGCAATTCAGTCCATTTATCTTGAACATAAGGGACGTTATGGTTATCGTAGGATTGCCAAAGAACTGAAAAAATACGGCTTTCATTATGATCCTAAAACGATTAATTATTTGATGAATGCCATTGGCATAAAATGTGAAGTCCGCATGAAGAAATACCGTTCGTATAAAGGAAACGTCGGAAAAATTGCCCCAAACATGTTGCAACGCGATTTTACAGCGAAAAAAATGAACGAGAAATGGGTAACAGACGTGACAGAGTTCCATCTATTTGGTGAGAAACGCTATTTATCACCCGTCCTTGATTTATGCAATGGCGAAATCATTGCATACACAGTAATGAGTCGTCCAGTGTACAAACTAGTCCATGATATGCTAGAACAAGCATTGGAGCGCCTTCAATCAAGTGATCAAGTCATTCTTCATTCGGATCAAGGTTGGCACTATCAAATGAAAAAGTATCGACAAACATTAAAACAACATGGGATAATGCAGAGTATGTCCCGTAAGGGCAATTGTTTGGACAACGCAGTCATTGAAAATTTCTTTGGCTTATTAAAATCTGAACTCCTGTATCTACAAGAGTTTGAATCCATGGCACATTTTGAACAGGAACTCAAAGACTATATTCACTATTACAATCACAAACGAATGAAGGAAAAATTAAAAGACCTAAGCCCGGTGGAGTACCGAACTAAGGTCTTAGAAGTTGCTTAACTATATATGTCTAACTTTTTTGGGTCAGATCACTACACGTTTTGTAGATCAAGCCCTGTTTTTATTTTAACCTTATTTAGCAACAACCTTTGGGAAACACTTTCTTCGAGGAGGGTGATGTTAATTATTTTATTAATTGATATTTTTCTAGATCTTCACTCGCACGA
This sequence comes from Psychrobacillus sp. FSL H8-0483, assembly GCF_038637725.1. NCBI lineage: Bacteria > Bacillati > Bacillota > Bacilli > Caryophanales > Bacillaceae > Psychrobacillus > Psychrobacillus sp. FSL H8-0483. The sequence continues at coordinate 2,340,719 of NZ_CP152052.1, read as the reverse complement.
TTAACCATCGCTGCCATTTGCGCCCTTTTAACATTATCGCTAGGGTAAAATCCTCCATCTTCTTTACCCTTAATAACCCCATTACTACTTAGTTTTAAAATATCTAAATACGCCCAATGTTCTTTTTGTACATCATAAAAAGGAGATTCATTCGTATTATTTAATGGGTAATCTAATATTCTCGATAATATTGCTGATAATTGAGCTCTTGAAATTTTGGCATTTGGTTTAAATGTGTGTGGATTCGTTCCATTAACAATATTATATTTATGTGCAATTTCAATATCTCGTTTTGCCCAATGGTTAGTAGGAACATCCGTAAAATAATTGGGTACTGTTTCGTTTGTTTCGTCTAAACCAATAGCGTTAATAATGATTTTAACAGCTTGTGCCCTTGTTAAATCAGCATTTGGGTCAAAAGTGTATTCGGTTTTTCCGCTAATCCATCCCTTTTTATAAAGAGACAAAATATCCTTTTCTGCCCAATGATTTTCTGAATCTATAAAATTATGTTCTCCATTCGCCCATGACGAATAAAAATCCCATATTCCGTTATCCGCTTGATTTAAATCCCAACTACCAGTTCCTCTTAAATTGTATTTCTCTACTAATCTTAATTTATATTTTAATGATAAATCATTTTCATACCATATTGTGTAATTGCCCGTTGTAAGTTTTTTACCACCAATATAAGTTGGTGAATCACTACTTTTAACATTGAATTTAGCATAAGCTGATTTGGAGGAATTATCAAAATATAGTTTTCCTTTATGTTTGTTTACTATGCTTTTGACAGATTTATTTGCTACACCTTCTCCTCCAATTTTCTCGTCATCTTTCCAGATTCGACCGTAAAAAGGTAGGCCTAAAACTACTTTCTTTGAATCAACACCTTGATTTAATAAAGATTTAATAGAATTTTCAACAAATGATAAACTAGCGACTGGACCTGCTGGACCACCTTTCCAGCTTTCATCATATGCCATTACCATCAAGTAATCGCTATATTCACTGATTTTTAAATAATCATATGACCCATGCCATCCTACTGTCCATCCATTTGGATTTGCAGCAACCGCTATGGATATTGTTTTATCATTGGGCATTTTTTCATTTAATAATCGTATAAAATCTGTGAATTCTTCCTTATCTGTATAGTTTAAATTCTCAATATCTATATCTATTCCATCTAAGTTATTTTTTACTACAGAATCTACTAATTGAGTAGATAAGCTTTCTCTATTTTTCATAGCAATTTGACCTAAATTTCTATCGAAATTGTTAGTAATAAATGGTACGACTTTTAATCCTCTTTTGTGTAACTCTTCTATTAATCTTTTATCTATGGATGATTTTAAACTACCGTCAGCGTTTAAATTATAGAATTCTGGCGTAGCCGTATTTATCGCACCTAATGTCATATCTATATTTTCTAAAGAGGATTCAGAAGTTCCACCATATATATAAGTCATGTGTATGTCATTTGCCGAGGCAACAGCACTAAATGGATAGGCCAAAAATGTAATAAATAATGCCGGGATTAGAAAATATTTTTTTAATTTTTTTTTCATTGCTTTCTTCCTTTAAAATAGATTTTATCAACTTTAATTATCTATTATTAGGGTCAAATAACAATGATGAAAATATGGTATCTTAGAGTTATTAAGTAAATTAGGCTATAAAATTATGAAGCTATCAATAAAAAATCTTAATGTAGGAGTGGGGAAATGGGGAAATTTTTTGTTCCTTCACAGGGTGCAGTTTCATGGAGAGAATTCCTTACGGATCCTGAGAAACATTGAAAAGAAGGGTACTCAGCGTATGAATTGGCGATTTGTTGGGAAGAAGCAACCAATTTACCACCTAGTGTAGAAAGAGTATTTAAACAGAGTAAGTTACCTATATTTAATGAAGTTGAAGTATTGTATGGATTTCCAGAGTACAAGGTTGCTTTACCTGGTGGAAGGGCAAGTTCACAAAATGATCTTTATGTACTTGCGAAAGCAAATAATGAACTTTTAACGATTATGGTTGAAGGAAAAGTTTCAGAACCCTTTGGAGAAACTGTATCAGCATGGTTAGGCGAACATCCTAGTAATGGTAAAAGAAAAAGATTGAAATACTTACTTGAATTACTTGAATTACATGAGGGTAGTGTTGTGAATAAGAGATATCAATTATTGCATAGGACTGCTTCCTCTTTAATTGAAGCTAAGAACATTAATACTAATAATTCACTTATGCTCGTTCATTCGTTTAGTAAGACTGGAAAATGGTATGAAGACTATGCGGAGTTTGTTAAGCTTTTCAACTTATCACCTAAGAAAGATGGAATTGTTGGACCCGTACAGTTAAACGGGATAAATTTATATTTTGGATGGGTAACTGAGGTATAGAAAGTTTAAACAGAGACAGATAACACTTCTCTAGGCGGTGATTTTCGAATTGTGCACAGCTATTTTTGTAGACGAGGTGTTATTGATGAAGTGTGATTATCTGATTTGGTTGAATATGAACGTGCAGAACGTTCGTTTTTTTTCATCGATAGTAGGAGTATAATTTTTGAAATGTAATAATAGAACATTTTTAGAGGAGCAAAGGGTATATAGACTGAATTTTAATCAAAGATTTTGGAGAAATGATATGACCTATTATACATAGAAGATTGATGTCGGATTATGGTGTGTTTTAAGGTACTCAAGAGCGGTTTTTGTTAGTTTTTGCGGTTTCCCAGGAAATATTTCGTTTACGAATTATTCGCTCATTTCTTAATGAGCTACAAGAAAAGATTAATATATTTGAAGTGTCCCAAGTTGTGAGTTAGATAAGATTTCCCGATAGATAGAGTCGTTGCTAAATCAATATTAATTAACTGAATCTAAAATATTAAATTATTATACTACTTCTGTAAAAGAATTGAGGCAAGTTTATATAGATTAAGTGATATCAGTGACCATTACTTAAAAAGAGATGCAACCTTGAAATAAGGTAGTATCTCTTTTTGAGTGTCCAATCCTCATTAGTACAGTATAACTAGTTAGAAAGCGAGATGGAATTATGAATCTTCACTTTTGTGGCTTCAATTGCTTGAAATTCATACGAGATTTACAATAATTTATAAAAAGATTAAAATTTTTTGCAACTTTTAGACAGGGTTCTGCGTTGTTTGTACGAATGGAGGCAGGTACATGGAAATTGAGGACATCTATCGTTTATATGTGAATGATTTGTACCGCTATTTGCTATCCCTTTCAAAAGATCATCATAGGGCGGAGGAACTTGTGCAGGAAACGGTTTATCGAGCTTTTCTTCATATAGATGATTGTCAAGGATACGTTAAGCCATGGTTGTTTAAAACAGGATATCATGTGTTCATTGATTCAATACGAAGAGATCAAAGGGTAGTACTTACGGATACGCCATTGCTATCTAGTTGGGTGGCAAACGAACTAACGGAGGATGCGGTTATGGAGAAAGATGGATATAGCAAGCTTTTGGCATTGATTGAGGGGCTTCCCACAAATGAGAAACAAGCCATACTGCTCTGTGATGTACATGACTTTTCTTATAAAGAGGCATCCGAAATTCTCGTTCAAAATATGAATACAGTGAAAAGTCATTTGTATCGAGGCAGAAGGAAATTAAGAAAAATGCTAGAAGGAAGGGTGGAAACAAATGAGTCCTAAGGATAAAGCATATGAGAACTTAATAAATGGAGCAAAAAAAGAAATAGATGTACAAAATTTTCATATTTCTGAAGAACAGCAGCAAAAAATTATGAAGTGGGGTAAAATGCGTGCAAAGTGGACCACAGTAGTAACAATTTTGGCGATTCTATTATTAATCTTACCTGTTCTGACTCTGTTTTCCTTTGGTTACTATGCCATTGGAGGCCGTGCAAATGAATTAATTGAAGTTGCCGATAAAACGATTTATTTAACAGAGCCAAATGTAAGTGTAGCGGAAAGAGAAGTAGAGACGACTATGGGGATTTTTTCGATGGATGTGCACTTAAACTTAGAGAAAAAAGTTGGCAAGGATACAATTCGATTTGGCGAATTCTCCGTTCCATTCTTATTCAATAATGCGGAGCAACCAGTTAGCGAGTATCGTGTTGATTCACCACCAAAGAAAATACCATATTTTAATGATGAATTGATTCATCCGAAAGCACCGCTACCTTATGCTGAAGGTGATGAGTGGGAGAAGCTGCAAGGTCTTCCAGAAGGTACAGTAGCAGAAGCATATATATCGTTTGATAAAGAATATTTAGTAGAAGAAATAGAGCAATTATTTGCGGGTAAAGAAATGGAGCTTCGTTGGTATGCAGTTTATACAGGAAACGAAGATATTCAAATGGCGGATAATGGAGTATATGTTTCTCCAATCGGCTTCCCAGCACAAATCGATCCAGATCAATGGTCTCCTTTTAACGGAGAGGAGTCGAATGAAAAAGTATTCCTTGATAGCATGAAGTATTTACAAAAGCATGAAGACGTGGCGACAATGGTTGCAAGGTCTAAGGAACTAGATTTAACGAAACGAGTACAATATGTCGAACAAAATGGCATTAAAATCTACGGAGCAGTAGTCACAGGTCCTACTAAAGAAATCATGAAGTTACAAGAGGAGTCCTTTGTTAGAGGGATGAAAAGAGGAGAAGTGAGGTTATGGAATTGGAATTCGTAAAGGGAAAGAAAAAGCATACGTTTCGAACGAAACAAACAATTACAGGTACTATTTCTACTCTTTTAGCTCTATTCGCGCTGTTCATGATTAATGTAGTATTAATCATGAAATCTTCCTTTATGCCTATGGAAATCATTAAGTATTTTCTAGTAGGTGCTACGATTTTTGGTATGGCAGGGCTTTTCACCAACAAGGGAAACCGTACGTTTGCACTTCTAGGATTAGCAATTAGTGTTTTCATCGTTGTTTTTATGTTCTTTATGATAGGATTTGCATGGTCTATCAATCCAATGCCTTAGTAGAATTAGCAAGAAAGGGTTTGTCTCATAAGTCGATTTTCCGACTATGAGGCAAACCCTTTCTTTGAAGAATAAGAAAGTATATACATTTTTTGCTATAAACAGGTTGATTTCCGCTGCAGGCGGACGCGTTCCTGGGGGCAAGCATCAAGTCGCTTCCCTTGCTCTGCGCAAGCTCGTCACAAAAATTAATTTCGCTGCGCTAAGTCCAGTATCTTGATTTCTTACTGATCCCCTAGGAGTCGCCGCTTTCCGCTTCAATCAACAGATCTAATAGGAAAGACAATATGCTTCGTCCAATCGATGAACTGGTTTACTTTCTTTTGCTTATCGATATAGTAAGTGGACATAGAAAAAATAGGAAGTATCGATTGCTAAAGAAGCGAAGCAGCGGCCGAAATTGTATCTTCGGATGCCTTTAACGATGTAGGAGAGGATCATATCTTTCATTACCCAAACCAAATGATGCACGTTTCCCTTTCACAATCCAAGAGGGGGATGGACAAACACTCGCCATAAGATTACCGAAAAAGTCACATCAAGCTCCTCTAAAAATCCCATGGTAAAAGAAAAGTCAATGCTTCGTCCAAAGCACTCGAGAATTGGTGAAGAACAAGGTGCACTTAGAATCGGATATTAAGTACTTACTCGTATTAACATGAACCTGAGGACGTATTAATAGAATGATTAACACCAACGTTTAACCTTGCTATAGGCTTTAAAGTAAAATTGAAATCCGGGGAGAGAGAATGATGAAAGCGAAAAGAGTTTCTGAGCATATTTGGAGTTTAAAGACTTGGATGATAGTGCCGATTCATGTGTGGGTTGTTATAGAAGAGGACGGGGTTACATTAGTGGATGCTGGGATGCCAATAATGGCAAAAGGAATCATGAAATTTTTAAAACAACAAAACATGGGACCATTGCAAAGAATTCTATTAACTCACGGACATGTCGATCACGTAGGTGCCATAAAGACATTATTGAACGAAAATGAAGTGCCGGTATACGTACACCAAATGGAAATCCCTTATATGGAAGGTGAACTTCTTTATCCAAAAAGGAAGAAGCTTGAGCAAAACGTCGAAAAAGAAATCGCGAAAGCTCTCGCAGAAGATGAGCTAGGAAACTTGAAAAAAATTGGTTCGCTGACACCAGGCCACTCTCCGGGCCATGTCGTATATTACCATGAAATGGATCAAGTGCTGTTAGCAGGGGACCTATTTTCATCTAAAAAAGGAAAGCTTCGTCCGCCGTTGTTTACACCTGAAATAGCTGAAGCAGTAAAAAGCAGTAGCATTGTAGGAACATTAAACCCAAAACGATTAGAAGTATGTCACGGAAACACCGTGTATTATCCTGCCAATCAATTAAAGGAGTATATAGGGAATATGGAAAAGAAATTAGGAGCAATCGAGTTTAGTTAAATATCAAAAATGATGTGATACTTATGATAATTATCCAATCCATAGTGCTTTCACTATTCTTCCTCATGGAATTATGTGCTCTCGCAGCGTTTTCCTATTGGGGCTTTCATGTTGATAGAGGTCGATTAAAAAAATATTCTTGGATTAGGTACTCCACTTCTTGTTGCAATCTTTTGGGGTACCTTCGTTCAATACATTTCATTTCGTGATAGCAGGGAGATTTATCATGAATTAAATACTCGGGATGTGGGAGTTATTCAAATATCCGAGTATCACAGAGTCAAAAAAAGAAAAAAGTGGTAAATTGGTTATGAAACGAAATCAATCCCAGAAAAAATAAACACAAGGATATGTTGAATGTATCCTTGTGTTTATATTATTTTACTGCGCATGGCCGCTTATCAATTTGTTGCTTTCTTCCTTCCGTATGTCATAAATCTCCATACTTTTTCTAACGGTCCCATAGAGAAAAACTTGAACCAAATCATACTTATAATAATTTGAATAGTATAGATGGAGATTGCTAAATAAATAATGTCCTTTGGTGAAACAACCTCTAGACCTATAAGTGAAATGATTGCTGTTCCAATAATACTTTGTGCAATATAATTCGTAAACGCCATTTGTCCAACTCGTGAAATTGGTTTTAGTAACTTCACGATACGTTTATTTTCTAGCAGCATAAATAATGTGGTTAAGTAAAACAACGTCGTTGGAATTGCTCCTAATGCAATAATTAAATCTGTGTCACCGCTCTGCGAAGAGTTCCAAATCCATATAGAGAAAGCAAGGAACAATGGAAATGTTCCAATTTGCATCCGTCTAATCTGTTTAGACATTCCTTTTATTTGTACAAGCCAATCTGCCTTAGCTGTTAAAAAACCAGCTAAAAACATAATAAAGATTAGAACGATATCATTAGCAAAGAAGTCAAAGATAGCATGGATGGATTCAAGAGATGGCAAGAAAATTTTTGATACTAAGGAAACGAAGTAAATAGCAGTCATGCCAACAAGCCATTTTTTTAGTGTGGAAACCTTTGCGCGATAGAAAGGAATAAGAAATAGTCCTATCACGGCATAGAATGGTAGTATAGTTCCCCAAAAGATAAAGAAATGTAATATCCCAAGGAATAATAAAGAAAGTAAACGTCTTGCCATTCTCTTCCTTGGTTTATCTCCACGACTTTCCGCTCTTGAAGCGAAAATATACAAGCCTACTCCAAATAAGAAAGAAAAAATAGAAAAGAATTTTTTCTCTATCAGAATTGCAATTAGTTTATCGATAATACCATTAATCCCGCTATAGTCTGGTGAGGGACCTCCTTCCACAATAACTTGATACGCTGCAACATTTATAAGCAGAATGCCAAAAAGAGCAAATCCACGGATAATGTCTAATGAAATAATTCTTTCTTTTTGTGTAATGGATGGATTCATTTTGTATTTTCTCCTTTAAGAAAGTATTAATATTTGTATAAGGATTAGTTTGATTGATAAACCTTACAAGATATTAATGCCAACCTTACAAAAACCTTAAATATCCCAACTACATGGGAATTTTCGTGTTTATCATTGTAAAATGGGGAAATATAAAAAGGGGGTGGATGAATTGGTTACATATACAACGCCAATACTAACTGCAGGTATTAATTTCGTTTTTATCGCAATTTTTCTTTTTGTACCATGGCTCTTTTACACGTATCGTAAGTATGGATATTTAACTGTTTCCACAACGATTATTGCTTTTTCATTTATTCTTTATTTTTTAACTGCATTATTTCTCGTACTACTTCCGCTTCCGGAAACACGTGACACTTGCTCTATGCAGTCACCGGATACGGTTCACTATTCACTTGTACCATTTACGTTTGTAAAAAATACATTTGAAAACAGTGGTATAGTATTTTCACAACCTGGAACCTACGCACTTATTTTGAAGCAACCATCATTTTTTCAAGCTCTCTTTAACTTTTTATTGCTTCTGCCTTTTGGTGTGTATTTGCGTTATTTCTTCCAATCGAAACGTCATTGGAAAAAAGCCTTTGTTTTTGGCTTTGCACTAACTCTTTTCTATGAGATTACACAAGTGACAGGCATTTATGGAATTTACAACTGTCCATACCGCATTTTTGATGTGGACGACTTACTTTTAAACAGTATGGGGGCACTTGTCGGGTTCTTCTTAGCACCGATTTTCTTGTCATTATTCCCATCTAAGAAAAGTGTCCAGGCGAAAGCCGAGCAATTAGCTGAAAAAGATGAGATTCGTCCATTAGCACAGTTGTTTGCAATTATGTTCGACATAATCATTATCAACGTAAGTTGGTCCTTTACATTGGGGCTGTTTACAACGAATGGCATTTACGAATTTTTATATAAATCGGTTCTTCTAGTTGCCGTATTTTTTGTGCTTCCTTCTATTTGGAGTGGCAATACGTTAGGTACTAAATTTATGCGTTTCCGAATTACGAGTGAGGGTCGAATGAAGCGAGGCTTGTTGAAAAGATTTACGGCAATATACTTAACCTATTTCGCGTATAATGTATTCGCTGTTTTGAGTAAAGTAAACTTAGAGATGGATTCACCGTATTATACTTTTAAAGTGTTTATTAGCTTAGGAGCATTTATGCTGACGTTAGGACTTACCTTCGTATTAGTCATTCATGTCATAATAGTTATCTTGGGCAAAGGAAAACGTCGATTCTATTTTGATGAAGTAGCAGACGTATATATGACAAGAAAATAATAGAAACTTGAAACTGCTGAAAAGGAAACTTTTCTGCAGTTTTTTTTAAGAATAAGAAAGTATTCAAATTTTTATGCCATGAACACGTTTATTTCGACTGCAGGCGGACGTTTTCCAGGGGGCAAGCATCAAGCCGCTTCCCTTGCTCCTGCGCAAGCTCGTCTAAAAATCCCGCGGTAACAGTATAGCTAATGTTTCGTCCAAAGCAAGCTGGAATTGGCGAAAGACAAGGTGCACTTAAAGGGCACTGGCGCTTTTCTTAAGGATTTTGTAAGGTTCACACAAAAACAATGTAAGGATGATCTTTTATAGTTATAAACAAGCAAGACATCTATAGAAGAGGTGAACATTAATGGAAACATTACTAAAAGTAACGAATGTGAACAAAGTTTACGGGAAATCGTCCAATGCATTTACTGCGTTAGACTCTATTTCATTTGAGATTAGTGTTGGAGAATTTGTTGGTATCATGGGGCCATCCGGTGCAGGAAAGTCGACCTTATTAAATATGTTAGCAACAATTGATACACCTTCAGAAGGAACTATTGAAGTAAACAATCAAAAATTAGATAGCTTAAAAGAGAATGAATTGGCTACATTTCGCCGCGATAATCTAGGCTTTATTTTTCAAGATTATCATTTACTGGATTCGTTGACTGTAAAAGAAAATATATTATTGCCGCTTGCCATTGCGAAAACATCGTCAAAGGATATTGAACAACGTGTGCAGCAAATGGCGACATTATTTGGGATTGAGTCTCTTCTTGCTAAATACCCTTACCAAATTTCTGGGGGGCAAAAGCAGAGAACAGCTGCAGCTCGAGCATTAATTGCCCAGCCTAAGCTTATTTTGGCGGACGAACCAACAGGGGCGCTTGATTCGAAATCAGCCACAGGCTTGCTAGAAACCTTGGGCACTTTAAATGATCAGCATGACGCAACAATCATGATGGTTACACATGATGCATATGCCGCAAGCTTTTGCCGACGAATTATCTTTATAAGCGATGGGCAGCTATCACACGAAATACACAAAGGTAATAAGACTAGAAAACAGTTCTTTCAGGAGATATTAGACATTCTTTCTACTTTTGGAGGTGGTGTGCATGACACTATTTAGTTTAGCGAAAAAGAATATGCGACGTAACTTCTCGCAGTATTTTTTATATATGGCGTCGATGATTTTCTGTATCGTCATTTACTTTACCTTCGTTACGTTGAAATATAATGACACGATGGCGGAGCTTGCGAGCACATCAATGAAGGTAGATGCATTAATGAGCGGGGCGGCCTTCATATTACTATTCTTTGTTACCATATTCATCGCATATTCTAACTCCTTTTTTATGCGCAAGCGAAAAAAAGAGGTTGCACTGTACTCATTATTAGGCGTTCGAAAAAAACAAATTGGTTGGATGCTTTTTATTGAAAACTTCATAATAGGGCAATTAGCATTGATCGTTGGAGTTGCTCTTGGCTTTTTGTTATCGAAGGTATTTTTGACGATTTTAATTCAATTAATGGGCTTCGAGACTTTTGCAAGTTTTACGTTTTCAACTAAAGCGGCTATAAATACCGCGAGTGTCTTTTTAATTATTTTTCTAATTACTTCGTTTCAAGGCTATCGCTTAATTTATAAATTTAAGCTTATTGATTTGTTTCATGCGTCGAAAAAAGGAGAAGGCATTCCAAAGGCCTCCTTCGTAATGGTCTTTGGTGGAGTTGGTCTTATTAGTTTTGCTTACTGGCTAGCACTACAAGATTTATTTACATCCGAGGTATGGAGAAAAATAGGAATTGCTCTCACCCCTTTATTAATTATTGGTGCGGTCATGATTGGATCCTATTTGCTCTTCCATAGCGTGACAGTCTTTTTATTAGCTGGAATGAAAAAAAATGTCCGCTGGTTGTGGCGTGGATTGAATGTGATGACGGTTTCGCAGCTCCTTTATCGTATACGTGGGAATGCAAAAACGTTAACGGTTATTGCGATATTAAGTGCAACAACGATTACTGCTGGTGGTGCAGTGTATGGGCTTTATTACAATATAGAGTCGAACGTTCAGAAAGCCGATCCAAATACGTTCATGTACCAGGCAACAGACGAAGCTTGGGCAAAAGAAGTAGAAGGTTTACTGGAAAAAGAGAATTATGTTTACAAAGAAAAAATCCATGCAATTACAGTGGTAGCCGAGGAAATAGAGGGCTCTGATATTAAGATGTTGTACACAGTTTTGTCAGATAAACAATTCAACAAACTTGCTAAACTACAGCAGCGTACAGATCAATTGAGCTTAGATGGCAAGCAAACGATTATATTAGATGCTATGTACGATGAACGTTTTTCACCGAGCTATACGGGAAAGACCACGGTTGTGAATGAAAGAGAAAAGCTAACATATAAAGGCTTCAAGCAATACAATGTGCTAAATGTCGGTGTTTCAGGCCCAACACTCGTTGTCAGTGAAGAAACGTTTGAACAGCTGAAACAAGACGGTAAATCTCTGGAGCTCGTCGCTTATGGATTCAAACAGAGCAAGGATCAGCTTGAGATTTCCTCTCAAATGCAAGATTTAATGCCAGCGGGTGCAATGTTCAGTAGCTTTCCAAAAGATTATAAAATGAGTCTAGAATCTGTTGGATCACTCTTATTTGTGGGTAGCTTTTTAGGATTAGTATTTTTAGCTGCAACGGGTAGTATTATTTACTTCAAAATATTAACTGAAGCAGAAGAAGATAAAGAAAAGTATAAAGTATTACACAAAATAGGGGTCAGTCAAAAAGATATATTGAAAACTATTGCAACACAAGTGTTTTCTATCTTTGTGGCTCCATTAGTGGTGGGGATTATGCATAGTGCCGTTGCTTTAATTGCATTTTCTCAATTGCTATCGATGAACTTAACCAAACCAGTTATTCTCTGGATGGTAGCGTACACTGCAATTTACGGAGCGTACTATGTATTGACAGTATATTCGTTTAACCGGACAGTAAAACAAAATTACGAAAACGAGGGATTACAATGAAGAAACTAATTATAGGTGTAGTGGTAACAATCGTATTAGTCGGAGGTATGTTGTTTGCTTTAAGAAATATTAACTTTAATCGCATAAATACTAACCATTTTTATGTGCAAATTACGGAAGATGGCGTAAAAACAGAAGAAAAATTATCTTCTGGAGAAATTTTTGTACAATATGAATATTCATTGGATGCATACAATAAAAAGGGAGATAAACAAAAACTAGATTTCACAGCAGCAAAACAGCTTCGAAAAGATGCTTACTTGCAACTCTTTGTGAATGATGAGAATACTGTAAAGTCTTATCAGGAAGTTAAGCTGGAAGAAATACCGGAAAAGGCTCAGTTGAAATTAAAAAAATAAAGAAGTAAATGAAAGTCGGCCAAGAGAATTTCTCTTGACTGACTTTTTTTAATGAATAAGAAACAACCATGGCTCACGTTTTACGTAAGCCACCATCTATCATCTCTCATTATCCAAAGCAAATGTATCATGCCCATTCACAATCCAAGAGAGCGACGGACAAAAATCCCCCATTAGATTACCGAAAAAGGAGGAGCTTGATGTGACGCATTCACATCAAGCTCCTCTAAATCAAACGGTAATAGTGTAGTTAGATGTTTTGTCCAAAGTACTCGGGAATTGGCAAAGCACATGAAAATTAGAGCAGATAGGATAAAGCATTACCAAAAAATTATAATCGAATCTCGATTGTCGTACCTTGTCCTTCTTTACTCATCAAGTGAACCTCTCCATTATGTGCGGCTATGATATCACGTGCTATTGCCATACCGAGCCCCGTACCATATACATGATCCGTGTTCGTACCACGATAATAACGTTCAAATACTTGCGGCAAGTCCTTATTTTGAATGCCTTTCCCGTTATCTTGAATCGTAATATAGGTCCGTTCTGCTTGGTTTATTCGAATAGAAACTTCGACATCTAAATCATTATGTACTAGTGCATTGTAAATAAAGTTTAGAATAGCCCGTTTCATTAATTGTTGATCAATCATATGCTCGATCACTTCGGAATCGGCTTCAAAGTGAATATGTCGTTCGCTATATGAAGGATCATTTAGTATATCAATGGTCGTTTCTCGTAAGAAGGTTGTTAAATTGACTTTCTGAGTGTAAAGAGCTAGCTGTTGATTCCGTAAACGGGTAGTTAAATTTAAATCTTCAAGTAATTCTTTCATATAAATTGCTTTCTTTTCGATAATGGCTGTATATGCTTGCATTTCTTCTGTTGAAAGTTCGCAACCGCTATCCTTCATTAACTCAGCGTATCCTTGAATGGATGCGAGCGGAGTTTTCATGTCATGAGACATGTTATTAATCCATTCTTCGCGCATTTGCTCAAGCCTTTTACGGTTTTTCTCGTGCTGGTCAAGTGTTATAGATACTTCATTTAAATTTTGAAATACTTCTTTATACATTCCCTTTGGAATTGAAACCTTTTCAAATTTTCGCTGCCTTAGTTTTTGAATATCATTCATAAGGAAGTATAACGGCTTGGTCAATTTCTGGCTAAATAGAAATCCTATGATAATGGCAATTAACAAATCAAATAATAAGAATAGTAAACCAAAAACGTTTAGCATTTTGAACACGCTGTCCATACGATAGTTAATCACATACTTCGCGATGTATCGATCCTGTATACCGATGAAATAGCTAATCGAACCTTTTTTACCAATAAATACAGTCGTTTCAGCATCTACTTCTTTATATTTATACATTTGGATGATATCAATGGGAGTGTAGTGTTTCTTAAGGTCTTTTGGAGTTAGGAAGCTCGCTACTTCATTTCCAGACTCATCTAAAAACTGAATCCAGGCATTGCGCTTTTTTAATGCATCAAGTCCTATTTCACTGACAGAGATTTTCTCATCTTCAACAGTAACGTATTGTTCAAAGGTTCGAGTGAATTGTTCCTCAGAAGCGGCAGGAGACTCCAAAACGTTTGTTCTCTGCTGCAGTATAAAAATGCTAAGTAAGATCAATATATTAACAATAGATACAATAGCGACAATGGCAACAACTGATAATAGAAAACGCGTTGTTAGCTTCCATTTCATCAGGTCTTCTCCTTGACGACAAGCTTGTAGCCAAGTCCTTTAATCGTCGTTAAAAAAACTGGATTGGAAGGATCTTCTTCCATTTTCTCGCGTAATCTTCGAATATGAACCATTACGGTATTATCAGATCCAAAGAAATCTTCTCCCCAAACTCTTTGGAAAAGTGTTTCTTTACTAATAATTTGGTTTGGATTATGCAGAAAGCAGCGCATTAGACCGAGTTCTTTTGCTGTTAATACCAAAAGACAATCGTTTTTTTGTACCTCCGTCTCATCTGCATTTAATAAGAATGGTCCAACTTTCACAGATTGAGTACTCGTTTTTTCGGCTGCATAGCCCGCTCGTCTTAGCTGTGCCTTAATGCGATAAGCAACTTCTTTTGGGCTAAAAGGCTTCGTTATGTAATCATCGCCGCCAATCGCTAGACCTAAAAGCTTATCAATTTCTTCTGTTTTTGCGGACATAAATAATATCGGTACATTTGAAACTTGACGAATTTGCTTACACAAATCATAGCCTTCACCATCTGGAAGCATTATATCCAAAAGCACTAAATCAGGCTCCCATTGTAAAAATTTTTCTAAGCCTGCTTTCAATGTAAACGCTGTTTCTATATGTGTTAAACCTTCTTTTTTTAAAACTGCAGTCATTAAAAGCACAAGATCTTCTTCATCATCGATTAATAAAATACGTGGATGCTTCACGGTCATTAGTCGGCCTCCTTTTTACATTTAGTATAGTACATATATAGGGTAATTGCTTTCTCTGCTTAGGAGAGACCCATGGAATTATTCCTTTATTATACAAGGTAATAATATTCGCAATTGTGATATGAATTAAAGTGGGGTTACAAAACCATATTAGTAAAGAATAAAGTTGTGAAGAAGGAGGCTTTATTATGGGCAGAGAAAATTGTAATGGAACTAGAAAAAACGCTAGTTCTGCACCTAAAACGAAAGAAGAATTTTCTCTTGAGGTAGCTGAAATGGATAACTTGAATCCTAAGCAGGAGAGTATGAATCCGTATAAACGGAATAAAAAGGCTTCAGGAAAAACGTATTAGTGAATAGAAAGTTTATCCACCCACAAGTTTCTTAAACACAGTCTTTGTTTATTTTTAATCACATCAAGTTTAGATGGTTTTTTTTAATTTTGAAAAGGAAAGCACCGTTTAAAAGAAGATCAAACGGTGCTTTCCTTGTTTGATTTATAAATGCAGAGAAGATGGGGTAATGGAGTTGTGCTTGTACATAATCATATCAACAAGGTGATGGTTAAGTTAATGGGGAAGTGGAATCAGCTACTATTGTTCATGGTATTTTTATCATGACATTTTTTACATGAACAGGTTGATTTTCGATTTCCGCTACAGGTGTACGCTTTCCGCTTCAATCAACAATTCAAATAAGGAAGACAGTATGCTTAATTCAATTAATGAACTGGTACTTTCTTTTGCTTATCAATATGGCAAGTGGAGATATAGAAAAAATAGGCAGTATCGAAAAGTAAAGAAGCAGAGAGCACCCGAAATTGTATCTTCGCAAGCCTTTAACGGTATAGTTAGGATCAATCTTTTATTCCCCAAAGCAAAGCACCATGCCTATTTACAATCCAAGAGAGCGACGGACAAACATCCGCCACAAGATTACTGAAAATAGAGGGACATTATATGTACTGATCCTCTAAAGAAAGCAATAATAGTATAGCCGATGTTTCGTCCAAAGCACGCTTGAACTGGCAAAAGTCATGATGCACTTTTCTCAATGTGGTATACCAAACTCATCGTAATTTGGAGTTTAATGAGAACCTAGTACCCTACACTTATTGTTACATTACTTATTAATATACAGATCAAACAAATCGCTAAAGTCTTTTCTAACGTATTTGTCTTTCTGTTCGATCATCCAGTCAGTTGAGAAGCGAGTAATTGCTTCGAATGATTCGGCAGGTGTGACATCTTGACTTGAGATTCTTCCGATGGATTGAGCAGCGTATGATAGGCTTGCTTGAGCGATATCAAATTTTTTCTCATTTTCTTTCCCTTCAATTGAAATAGCATGAAGTACTTTGTATAGATCTTTAATATCAGTTGCAAATTTTTTGTGGATATCAATGGACAGAGGAACATCGCCGATTGTGAATTTGATTTCTACATCTAGGTCGATTGTGCCTGCTGTCTCTAGTGCCACATTCGTTATTGGATGATATGCGTAGTCATATCTTCTAAGCATTCTTTTTTTACTCATTGCATTTTGACCATCAACATGAATTAGAGCCTTATTCGTAAAGCAATATTCATCAGATTTTGTTTTGATAAGGAAATAGATAACTTCGCCTGATTCGTGCATGACAAAATCGTCTGCCTCTGTTTTATCAAAGTCCGCTTTTGGTACAACAACCCCTATATCTGAAAGTCCTAATGCATCTGCAGCCATTTTTTTAAACATGTGCAATTCCTCCTGTAAGAAAATAGATTATTCCCTTTCATATTACAGGTTCCTTCCCAAAAAAACATTACATTATGTATTTCTAGTATTATCACTGAATTTTTAAAAATTATTAGTCGGCACTATGTTTTGATTGAATCTAGAGATGTATAGAACTTTTATCCGACTTATTATGCTATGATAGAAGAACTTTTCCTTTTAAGGTAAGGAGGACCGGCAGTGTGGAAGAACCCAATTATATTTACTACATTATCCAAGTAGGCGAGCAGTTTGTTGCGAACCGTGACTGTGAAAATGCCCTAACAGAGGACGAGGAACAGGCCCGAGCTTTTACAACATATGATGCAGCTGTTTTGCAAACGAACGGAATCAATGGGATTGTTCAACAAAGGACGGTCTACGAGACAGAACTACAGGCGTTAACTGTGCAGCACCATGCTGAATATGTAACCCTACCACTAGCAGAACGAGAAGAAATCGCTTTGTTTTGTCAGCAACTAACAAAATTATGAAGAGCTAATTAGACAGTTGTTCTTTCTCAGTTAACATAACTTATGATAAAATAAGGTTATTGGAATTTTCAGAATAATAAGAAGTTTATTGTTCCGTTAAAGGGCAGGTTAATTCAATAATCGGAAGGAAAAAGGTATATAGAAAGGGAACTATTTGATATACCGGATTAAATAAAGGAGAGAAGGCTATGAGTAAATCATTTATTGAACAAGTACATTATATTAGAATTCCTGTAAAAGATTTAGAACTGTCTGCACAATGGTATAGAGATGTATTAGGGCTCCAGTTACTAAACAATACTGAGGAACTTGCAATTTTAAAAGTAAATGAAGGACCTTTCTTACTTATCTTAGTTCCTACCGAAGATGAAACATTTGCACATTTTACAATTGATAATGAACAAGAATTTAGCATTGGCTTTACAAGTCCAGAATTATCTAAATTTCATCAACACTTAATTGATAATCAAGTTAAGGTCGAGGATATAAAAGAAGATAATGGTCATGCCTTTTTCCACTTTTATGACCCAAATGGTAATAAACTTCAAGTACACTGGTAAGATTATAATAAATAAATTACCTTATTTCATTAACGGGTGCTTTAACGGAATAAGAAAGGGAACGTCCAAATCAGACGTTCCCATATTTTTTGCCTGAAAAACAACAATACTATTAAACAAAGCCTAAAGAATAATAAAGTATATAAATTTTATGCCATGAACTTGTTGATTTCCGCTTCAGGCGGCAAGCATCAAGCCGTTTCCCTTGCTCCTGCGCAAGCTCGTCGCAAAAATTAATTTCGCTGTACTCAGTCCAGGGTCTTGATTTGCTTGCTAATCCCCAAGGAGTCGCCGCCTTCCGCTTCAATCAACAGGTCAAATATGAAAGACAATATGCTTCGTCCAATCAATAACTGCTGTACTTTCCTTTACTTTTCAATATGGCAAGTGGAAATAGAGTAACAATAATTAGTGTCAATGGATAAAAAAAGCGGAAAGCGTCCGAAATTGTATCTTCGGACGCCTTTAATAGAGTAGGAAAGGATTTCTTCCCTCATTAGCCAAAGCAAATTCATCATGTCCATTCACATTCCAAGTTGGTGACGGACAAGCATCCACCACAAGATTACCAGATCCTCTAAATCAAACGGTAATAGTGTAGCGGATGCGACGTTCAAAGGTCACTGGAATGTGAAGGTCAAGATGCACTTAAAGGGCAGCGCATGCTAGTTTTCTTAATGCTTAAAATTATTAGGTATTCCTTCGTTAATTTGAGTGTAAAATTAAATTATTAAGTTTTTTATATATATTCATTTAATTTTTACTGTATTTTTTAAAAGTATTTACTTTATTTAAAGTAGTTACATATAATGAATTAAAATACAGAGAAAAGGAGGGGGAACTGATAGATCTAATTGATGCGAAGATTTTAGAAGCTTTAAAGAAGAATGGAAGGGCTACAGCATCGGAAATCAGCAAGCAAGTGAACTTATCAATACCTGCAGTATCCGAACGAATCCGAAAGCTAGAAGATTCAAAGATTATTGAGCAATACACAGTGAAAATAAATCGAGAAAAAATGGGATATAAATTATTAGCGATGATATTCTTGAATATTGACCATGCAGCGAATATAAAGAATTTCAGAGAAGCTATCATCCAGTTTACAGAAGTAATTGAATGTCACCATATGGCTGGTGAATATGACTATTTGTTGAAAGTGTTAGTAGAGGACACGGCAGAATTAGAGATTCTACTAAATGACAGGCTAAAATCGATTCAAGGTGTTGCCACGTCCAATACGCTAATCGTATTATCCACACTAAAAGAAAACTCGAATAGGTAGGTGTGTAGTGGATGATTTGGAAAGGGTTTCGATTTGGGATGTTCCTACAGATTGCTGTAGGGCCTATCTGCTTATTTATTTTTCAGACTGCTGCAACATCAGGATTTGTTGAAGCAGAGGTTGGCGTTTTAGGTGTAGTCATTGTGGATTGCTTATTCATTCTTGCTGCGATGTTTGGTATAGGAGCGATATTGAACAAATATAAAAAAGCAAAACAAATGATACATTACTTTGGGGCAGCTGTCTTAATTGTTTTTGGTTTAAGTAATATAGTAGGTTTTTTCGATGTGTCTCTAATGCCGAATTTGGAACAAGGTGCAGGGAGTGTTTTTTGGAAAACAGTTGTTTTAACTGTTTCGAATCCTTTAACGATCTTATTCTGGGCTGGTGTTTTCTCGACAAAAATAGTCGAAGAAAATATAACACAACAGGACCTATATTCTTTTGGGCTCGGAGCAGTTTTATCGACGTTATTTTTTCTAACAATGATTTCGATTTTAGGTAGTTTTCTGACGATATTTTTGGCACCAGCTATTCTGAAAGTATTAAATTTAATCGTAGGATTAGTGTTGGTCGGTTTTGGGATAAAAACGCTAATGAAAGTCAAGTCTGCATAAAAATCCTTAGCTGTAAGTAATATCTTTTGTTTCTTTGTCAAAGCACAATCAACCCAATATTTTAGGATGATTGTGCTATGAGTAAGGGCAAAGAATAGTAAAAAGCACGACTAAAAAAACCTGTTGTCCTTGTGTAGCCGTGCTCAATTCTTTGTTACCAATAGCCAAGTAGTTTCCACCATAAGCCACCGACTATAAGAAAAATGAGAATTGTAACGATAGAAACAATAAAGCCTACCGTCCACCATTTCTTCTGTTCAATATAACCTGCGCCAAAGAATACAGGGGCAGGACCAGCGCCGTAATGAGTTGTAGCACCAAATAAATTACTGAATGCTGCTAATAGGATCACCGCAAGCATGGCCGGTGCTCCCGCTTGAAGCATAACAGATAGAAACGCGGCATACATAGCACTAATATGCGCTGTAGAACTTGCAAAGAAATAGTGTGAATAGAAATAGATAAGTGCTAATATCAATACCGCAAACATCCAGTTATAGCCAGACACAAACGAACTGACCTCTTTACTAAACCATGGAATCAGTCCAAGCTTGTTCATGTAAGAGGCCATCATAAAGAGCGTTGCAAACCAAACAAGCGTATCCCATGCTCCTTGTTCCTTCTTAATATCTGACCATATCAGTACTTCTAATAATAAAAGTAAGGAAAGTCCAATTAAAGCAGCTGTTGTGGCACCAATACCTAAAGAATCCCCACCAATCCAAAGCCCTAAAACAACAATAAACACTGCAATCATGCGTTTCTCAGAGCTTTTTAAAGGCCCAAACTCATCTAATTTCTCTTTTGCAATTCGACTTGCTTCTGGAGTTTGTTTAATCTCTGGAGGAAAAAACTTATAGATAATAAATGGAACAACAATCAATGCTACTAATCCAGGAACAATCATAGCGGTTGCCCATCCAAACCACGTTATTGTCACACCAGCCGTATCACTCGCTAGCTTAACAATTAAAGGATTGGCTGCCATGGCTGTCATAAACATAGCAGATGTAATCAAGTTCCCTTGAAATCCTACCGTCAAAAGAAAGGCTCCCATTTTACGTTCTGTACCGTCTTCTGGTTTAGAACCAAATGTACGTGATAAGGATTGGATAATAGGAAAAATCACACCACCTGCACGTGCCGTATTACTCGGAATAGCAGGCGCCAAAATTAAATCACTTATCAATAAAGAATACGACAAGCTTAACGTTTTCTTTCCAAATAACCGAACAAATACATAAGCAATGCGTTCACCTAAACCCGTTTTAATAAATCCACGCGAAATAAAGAACGCAATAACGATAAGCCAAATTGTTGAATTACCAAACCCACTTAGCGTTTCTTCAATTGTTAACGTATTAGTCACCGCGATCACTGCCAGAGCAATAATTGAAATAGCTCCCATAGGTAATGGTTTTGAAATAAACCCGACAATTGTCGCAACAAACACAGCAAACAAATGCCATGCACTTTCTTCTACTCCAGCAGGTGCCGGTATAAACCAAATAATAATACCAATTGCAATGGTAATGAAGAATGGAACCCACTTTATCGTACTTCCTGATGTTTCTTTCATGACAACAAACTCCTTTCATGTCGATCCCCTATAACAACAACGTCTCCCGTCTAACATTTTCCCCATTATTAGCAACTTATATTGAGTTTAACCAATCTAAGTTATTAACCATGCGTCCCATTTACTTGAAAATTAAAATTTTATATCTAGTTCGTGTCTTAATGAAAAGAATTTTTTTCATCATTTTGGACCTCACCAAAATTCGAAGTTAGAAAGATCACAATAGATTTACTCATTTATTAATTAAAACGTCTCGTGAACTCGTTACAACAGTGTTTTACTTTCTTTTGCTTATCCATATGGCAAGTGGAAATAGAGAAGAAGTAGGGAGTATCGATCGATAAAGAAGCGCAGAGCTTCCGAAATTGTATGTTCGGAAGCTTTTAATGGTATAGGAAAGGATCATATCTTTCATTACCCAAACCAAATGCACCATGTCCATTCACAATCCAAGAGAGCGACGGACAAACAGCCGGCACAAGATTACAGAAAATAGAGAATCAGTATGTGACGCAATCACATACTGATCCTCTAAAGAAAGCAGTAATAGTGTAGCTAATGTTTCGCCCAAAGCACGCTGGAATTGGCAAAAGACATGTTGTACTTAATGGGCGCAAGAAGGGGGGCTATTACGAGTTTGAATGCACTCTGCATAGGACACACTTAGTATCAGTATCCTATAGGAAGAAGGCAAACAATGTTTAGGAAAGAGTGGATAATGACACAAGAATGGCATGATGTATTATTTCTACATTGGCCAGTTTCTCCGGATGATTTACGTGAACATATTCCTCCTGAACTAGAACTGGACCTCTATAACGGTAGAGCGTGGATAGGGTTAGTATCCTTTGAAGTAAAAGAAAATCGACCTAGATTTTTTCCACCAACCCTTGGTTTTAAATCTTATTTGCAACTAAATGTTCGTACGTATGTTAAGTATAAGGGGAGAGTAGGTGTTCATTTCTTTAATTTACTTGTGAATAATTCGTTAATTGTAAAATTGACAAAACTCGGCAACTTTTTGCCTTATCGTTATGCAGAGATAAGCATGATGTGGCGTAAGAATACATGTACATTTCATAGCACGAGTAAAGATAGAAAAAATGTTTCTGAAACGCTTGTTACTACATTTCAACCAATACCTAGCCCGACTAAAACTAACCAATTTGATCAATGGCTGACAGAACGTTATCATTTATGGACAAAAACGAAAGATCACTTATTTCGCATAGATATTAGTCATTCACCTTGGATTTTGAAAAATGTAACCGCTATGATTAACGAAAATACAATGGCATCATTTATTAAGAATGATTTTCGAGTAAACCAACCGATTGCTCATTATTCTAAAATGAAAAAAGCTAAAATGTTCCTGCCTGTAAAGGAAGATAGTGGAGAAGCAGAAGTGTAAACCTGAGATCGCTTTGTCTAATGAAAAAAACGTGCAAGTGCAAAGCAGGTAGCTCGGAGATATTCTTGAAGAGTAAGAAAGTAGATGTTTTTCTACTCAGTTCCAAGAGTGCGAAGGACAAATAACCGCCACAAGATTACCGAAAATAGAGGAGTTGGATGTGACGCAATCACATCCAACTCCTCTAAATCTAGCGGTAATAGTGTAGCTTATGTGCCGTCCAAAGCACTCTGGAATTGACATAGACAAGGTGCACTTAAAGGGTGCATTATTATGAAATACATTAGATAATTCTCAAGGAATAAAGTTTCACCTTATATAGAAATTTTGTTAGAAAACTGACTGTTATACAAATCGGCATAAAAGCCATTTTCATTTAGTAGCTCTGTATGAGATCCTTGTTCGATTACTTTTCCTTGATCCATCACTAAGATTAAATCAGCGTCCTTAATCGTAGAGAGGCGGTGAGCAATAACGAAGCTAGTTCTTCCCTCCATTAAACGAATCATCCCATGTTGGATGAGCAATTCAGTACGTGTATCCACACTTGAAGTTGCTTCATCTAATATCATAATAGGAGGATCTGCAAGAACAGCTCGAGCAATTGTTAATAGCTGCTTTTGACCTTGAGATATGTTCGATGCTTCTTCGTTTAAAACTGTTTCATATCCATCAGGTAATGTACGAATAAAGTGATCAGCACGTGCTGTTTTAGCAGCTGCGAAAATTTCCTCGTCTGTTGCACCTTTTTTCCCGTAAGCAATATTATCTTTAATCGTCCCGTTGAAGAGCCATGTATCTTGTAGTACCATTCCAAACGTTGTACGAAGGTCAGAGCGGGACATACTCCGAGTGTCGAGTCCGTCTATTAAGATTTTCCCATTATTTAGTTCATAAAACCTCATTAATAGATTGATCAATGTTGTTTTTCCAGCGCCAGTAGGTCCTACAATTGCGACAGTTTGACCAGGTAAAACATGAATGTTCATATCCTCTATTAACAGGTTATCTCCATATCCAAAATCGACATGCTCAAAAGTGACTTCGCCTTTTGCCCTTCCTAATTTCATCGATGTTATTTCTTGGACTTCTTCTTCCTCATCGAGCAATTCGAAAACACGCTCTGCAGCTGCAATTGTGGACTGTAAAATGTTCGCAATGTTCGCTGTTTGTGTAATTGGCTGTGTAAACTGACGTGAATACGTAATAAATGCTTGAATGTCACCAATTGAGATGGCGCGGTTTATGACTAAAATACCACCAATAATGCTAATTAGAACATAACTTAAGTTCCCAATGAAAAACATTAAAGGCATAATCATTCCTGAGATAAATTGCGCTTTACGACCTGATTCATATAATTTTTCGTTGATCTCATCAAACTGATCAACTGCCTTTTTCTCGTGACCAAAGGCTTTAACGACTTGATGTCCGGTATACATTTCTTCAATGTGACCATTTAATTGACCAAGATTTTTTTGCTGGGATGCAAAGTGTTTTTGTGATCTTTTTAATATAGGTCGAATAACGAAAATGGACATTGGTAAACTTACAATGGATATTAAAGTTAAAATAGGACTTATTGTTAGCATCATAATGATAATTCCAATAATAGTAACGATCGATGTAATAAACTGAGTCACACTTTGCTGAAGTGTACTACCTATTGTATCGATATCATTGGTTACTCGACTTAAAGTTTCTCCATTTGGACGACCATCGTAATATTTTAATGGTATCTTCTCCAATTTTTCGTTTACATCTTCTCTTAAACTATAAACGGTTTTTTGAGCTACACTCGACATGATGTACTGTTGAATATAGCTAAATAGGCTACTGAATATATATAAGCCACCGAGAAGAAGTAATAGTTGACCGATTCCATTAAAATCAATTGCAGCTCCGGGTACCCCTTTTAGCTTTCCATAAGCACCTTCAAATAATTTAGTGATTGCGTTCCCCATTATTTTCGGGCCTGCAATCATAAAAACTGTACTCAAAATGGCTGCAACAAATACTGCGAGTAACTGATTACGACGTGGTTTCAAGTAGGAGAGAAGGCGTCGAAACGTACCTTTAAAGTTTTTTGCCTTTTGACCACCCATCATCATCATATTTCCGCCGCCAGGTCCCATGTGGACTCCACCTTGAGCTTGCGATTTTTTTTGCTTACTCATGCGATTTCCTCCTCTGAGAGCTGTGATTCAACAATTTCACGATACACACTATTATTTTCTAGCAATTCTTTATGAGTACCGATGCCAGCAATTTCTCCTTTATCTAACACGATAATTTGATCAGCATCAATAACTGTACTAACACGTTGTGCGACGATAATTACGGTTGAGTTCTGCGTTTCAACTTTCAACGCCTCCCGTAATTTAGCATCCGTTTTGTAATCTAGTGCAGAAAAGCTGTCATCGAAAATATAAATGTCTGGTTTTCGAACCAATGCTCGTGCAATAGACAAACGCTGTTTTTGACCACCGGATACATTAGAGCCGCCTTGCGTTATAACAGACTCATAGCCATCCTTCATTTTGCTAATAAAGTCTTCTGCTTGAGCTATACGAGCGGCGTGCTCGATTTCCTCTAGTGTTGCATCTTCTTTCCCGAAGCGAACGTTTTCGGCAATTGTTCCTGAAAACAGTAATGCTTTTTGTGGGACGAATCCGATTTTTGAACGAACTTCTTCGTGTGAAGATTCACGAACATCCACACCATTTACTCGAATAGCACCATTCGTCACGTCATAAAAACGAGGTATTAAGTTCACAAGTGTTGACTTACCAGCACCTGTACCTCCGATGATAGCGGTAATTTCACCTGACTGAGCATGGAAACTAATATTCGTTAATGCGGATTCCTCAGCTCCAGGATAACTAAATGATACGTGGTCAAATTCAAGCGTTCCCTGTTTTAGGTTAGCTGACATTGTACCTTCGTCTAAGAATGTTGGTTTCATATCAAGCACTTCATTAATACGTTTTGCGGATACGGCAGCACGTGGTACCATAACAAACATCATGGACGCCATAACAAGCGCAAACATAATTTGCATAACGTATTGAATAAAGGCCATTAGGTCACCTATTTGCATGTCACCATTGTCAATGCGAATACCACCAAACCAAATGACACCAATAACTGTCAAATTCATAACAAGCATCATAACTGGCATTAAAAACGCCATGATTTTGTTTACTTTAATCGAAACATCTGTTAATTCTAGATTAGCTTTTTGAAGGCGAGCTTTTTCTTCCTTCTCACGATTAAAGGCACGTACAACACGAATTCCAGTCAAATTTTCACGTAAAACTAAATTCAATCTATCTAACCGTTCTTGAACTGTTTGGAAAAGTGGCACACCTTTATAAAGAATTAGAAGCACAGAACCAATAAGAAATGGCATAGCTAAAACAATGACAAGCGATAATTTCGCATCTTTTGATGTTGCCATGATCAATCCACCGATAAACATAATAGGTGCACTAATAACCATTCGTAGCATCATAATAACTACTTGTTGGACTTGTGTAATGTCATTTGTTGTTCTGGTAATTAATGAAGCGGTGCCAATCTTATCAAAATCTTGAAGCGAGAATTGTTCAACATGATTAAATACTTTAGAACGAATATCACGCCCAAGACCCATAGCGGCTTTTGATGAGTAAAAGCTAGCAATAATAGATGCTGTTGCTCCAATTGCAGCAACTACAAGCATCAATCCACCGATTTTCCAAATATATTTGGTGTCGCCTGATACTACGCCTTTATCAATAATATCTGACATAAGTGTGGGTAGATAAAGATCAGTCATGGACTGTATGAAAACTAATCCAAGGACTGCTAGAACTATCCACTTATATACGGAAAGATTTTTGAGTAACTTAATCATTCTGTTGGATCTCCTTTGTATTAGTTTCTTTTTCTATAAAATCTGCGATATGGAGAAGGGTAGTTTGTATCTCGATACATTGTGTTTTAGTAAGTGTATCCATAACGGATTGGATGGTCTGATGAATACTTCCTTTTTGGGCACTCATTTTCTCAAACAATGCTACACCTTTTTCGCTAAGTATTAACTGTATTTCACGACGATTATCCTGAACTGGCTCCCTATAAAGCCATCCAGCTTGAACAAGACCATCTACTGCCTGACTTAAAGTACTTTTAGGAATTTGTAATTTTTCACCTATTTGCTTTTGAGTCATTTCTTTATGGGGTGCAATGGCCAGTACAAGAGAATATTGTGGTATAGATAAATCATTTTCTAATGCAGCTTTATGTACAAATCGCATAAGACTTCTACTCAGATACCAAAGTGAATGTAAAAATTCTGATGAATCCATGTCTGACTGATTGTCCATTATTATCACTCCGTTCTCATTAGAATTGTTCAGTTACGAACAGTTCATTTGTATTCTTAAATTTACTCCACCAAATACAGAGAGTCAAGTTTGAAGATTTAAGGTGATTTTGAAGTTTATGCAAAAATAAAAAAGTGTAGACATTTCGCCTTACACGAAATGCCAACACTTAATGGATGTTTTTGAAAATATTGATATTAGGAATTAATTCGCGATGTTCCTCAAAAGCCCTCAAGAATTAGCGAAGGACAAGAGCACTTAAAGGGTGCCTGCGCTTTTTTTAAAGAATAAGAAAGCATATACATTTTTATCGTGACATTATTCCTATAACATGAAAATGTTGATTTCCGCTGCAGGCGGACGCTTTCCAGGGGACAAGCATCAAGCCGATTCCTTTGCTCTTATTAATCCCCTAGGCGTCGCCGCTTTCCGTTCCAATCAACAGGTCAAATAAGAAAGATAATATGCTTCGTCCAATCAATAAGCTTTATATGTCTCGGCATAAGGTATTGCGTAGGAGGAATATATTAATTGATAAGACTGCCGAAAGGATGGGGTGGGTGTGAATGAGTAAAGAGAGATCGGTAAAAGCAACGTCAAGTGGTATCGGTTTTGGAGTTGTTTTAGCTATAGTCATCTCCTGGAGTGTCAACAAGTCAATACTGTGGGCAATCCTTCACGGAATATTTGGATGGTTCTATGTAATTTATTATGCTATACAATATTGAACTTCTTAACACTAGCGAAGCTCGGTAATAAATAGCAAAAAGTAATAGCATGACTTCATAAACGACTCATAAAGTTTTCTCCTTTCGCATCAAATAGCATCAAAGGTCAACGTAAGAAGCAATCGGTATTCTACAGTTAAAGACTTTCAACATATAGGATTGTATCGCGTTGGTCTCGATACGACGGAGGCTACTTTTATAAGCCGTGGAAAGCTATAAGAGGCGTTCTCTTAAGACAACTGAATATACCTAATGTAAGAAAAACATTATTGACTGTAAAGATAAAGTCATCAAGCATCTGGTCTGTGGACTTGGTGCTTTTTTGATTCTGTATATTGAAAATGATATTAATTGGTACATTTTTCATTACGAAAAACGTCACTACTAATACCCATTTGATATACATAAATGTGTTAACCTTGTATTTGGAATTAATGTTAATAGTATACTTTGGTTGGTTAGCAATTGCATTTAATTTCCGCTAAAAGCGCTCACAGTAATGTGGGTGCTTTTTCTTTATCAAAATCATATTACATACAATTATTTCCAATCGCATTATAATTAGTGTGGAGGGAGGTTTTTATTATGGGGATTTCAGATATGCAAATTTTAAGATGGGGAATACCTGGGTGGATTACAGTAT
Source organism: Psychrobacillus sp. FSL H8-0483 (assembly GCF_038637725.1). NCBI lineage: Bacteria > Bacillati > Bacillota > Bacilli > Caryophanales > Bacillaceae > Psychrobacillus > Psychrobacillus sp. FSL H8-0483. The sequence goes on along the minus strand of NZ_CP152052.1, from coordinate 2,312,299 downwards.
TTACTTATTCAATGTTGGTTTTATCAATAAATAATTACGATTTACCGGTCTATCACCAATAATGGCCACAATGGCTAAGTTTGTAGCAAATACTGTTATTAGTATAGTAGTTCCATCTTGAAAATTAACAATGAATTAGATAAGTAGGGGACCTATTACCAACTAAAATGTCGATTTGCTCTGTTTTACTTTTTAATAGAAGGATGTCCACTTTCAAATCGAAACATTTTAATGCTATTGACGACTTTTTCTTTTAAAGGTACGACACTGTCGTTTGTTTCCTATTCAAAGTACATCCAAAAGTATTAAAACACAACCCAAGAAAAATCAAATATCATCTTTTTCATTTAACGCACCACCTAATATACAAATTGTTCTTTCAGCAGAACTAAGATCTACTAGTGGCAACTTTATAACGGCATTCTGTCGTGATTCATCAAACACAGTAATACAAACAAAGTTATTTTTAAAACTTTTTTATTATTCGTGATATTATGAATATAAAAAAGGGTGGTTCTATGGGTATTCTTATAATTGTTATATTTTCCTTGTGCATTTTTGCATTCTGCATTTTATTAGGAGTAATATATTCTTTTGGAAAAAAGGGGAAAAACTTTTAATAAATTAAATGACATCCAAGCCATCAAAACATGAGAGAAGAAAAACCCTCTATTCACTTATCAGCTTCAGACGAAAACCATGCTTTTGACAGTAACAATTCCATTTCCCTAAAAATAGTTATAAAAAGGGATTATTGCCAACTTAATAGAATTATAGATATAAGGAGTGTTTTTACTAACGGGGCAGTTTAGTTAAAAAATATTCTAAGATATAGAGATAATTTATAGGGGAGGAGAGTTAAAATTGGTTAATATAAAAAAAATATGTTTAATTGCAATGTTAGTTATGACCGCTGTTTCATTTGCTAATTTTTTAGGATTTAGTATTGCTGGGATATCTGTTATTATCGGTATTGCGTTTTTCTTTATTAATAATAATTTGGAAAAAAATGTTTCTGCTGACACTGGACTAAATGCAAAGGCAATTGGAACGAGTCTGAAAGACAAAACAATTTATTTTTGGATTGTTTTACCGCTGATTTTGAATGTTGTTTGTATTGTGTTGGCAAAATTAATTTTGCCCGAATACATAGAACATCTTTATGGAAGAACGGCGTTTGTTGTTTCGTTAGATAAGATAATATTTCTCGTCTTTCAACTTGCTATTTTAGCATTGGGTGAAGAAATTGCATGGAGGGCTTTTTTCCAAAAGCAATTGAGTAAAGCACTACCAATAATACCTACTTTAATTTTTACATCCATAATATTTGCATTTGGTCACATTGCGGAGGGGAGTATTGTTGTAGTCGCTTATGATATTTTCTTTATCTTTATAAATAGTGTTTTATATGGTGTGATATTTTATAAAACAAACAATGCGTGGATAAGTGCTATTTCACATTTTATTGCTAATTTATTTAGCATTATTGTAATATCATTTTTGTTGTGATAATGACTTTGAGAGTAATGTATTAGCCGCATTTCGATTTCATTCTTAAAAGAATAAATTACAGATTTTCTTATTCTGCTAACGAGTGTTTTACTTGACGATTATGAGCTGTTTAGACAGCTCTTTTTTATGTTAAGCATTTTTCTTGAAAAACTGATTGATAGAAGCCAGGGCACTGATCAAGTGAATTTCTTATAAAATATCCATCCAAAATCTATTACTTGGAGTTAGCGCGGAGTATAGCAATTTTTTTGATTACTCCCATATTAGCAGTTTTCTATACAGTATCATTCCTATAATTTTCAATTAAAATCAAGAAACTGAAATATAATTATACAAAGTTTGGAATCATGTATAATTATAACCAGATATCTTGGTGTACACTATATAGAGAGGTGATAGCATTATGAAAATGATTAAATGGATACTCTTATTGTGTGTGTTATTATTACTTCCCTGGATTATTTGGGTTGTTTCAGATGAGAAGAAGTTACAAATTGCAGTAGTTGATAAAACAGTGCCAGAGGGAGATTTGAGTGAACATAAGGGATTCTTTTGGCTACTTAATAATATGAAAATAAATGATAAAAATAATAAATCATATAATCCGGAAAAAGATTATTTTGGTTTAACCTATAAAGATGGTTCTTACCACGATAAAAAATTGCCATCTGATTTGTCTAATTACGATTTAATATATATTGCGGATACATATGGGGTAGATTCTGAAAATATCTCGAATGGTTTGAGCGATGATGAGTGGGCATCTATTCAAACAGCAAATGAAAATAATAATACGACTCTATTAATGGAGTTTAACTCAATTTCCTCTCCAACGAATGACCGTGTAAGAGAGAAGGCAACTAAGTATTTAGGAGTTAATCAAACAGGATGGTCAGCTAAATTAAATCTATCACTAGCAAAAGAGGATGGACAAGTTCCAACTTGGATTATAGAAGCCTATGAGAAAAATGATGAATGGTCATTTGAAGGAGAAGGAATTATCTTTCATAACGAATTAACGGGACAAGTAGAAGTGCTTTCAGTAAATGAAGGGTCGCTGGAGGAGCAAGGATTACAATTTCAAACAACAAATAAAGGAGAAGAAGTGTTTTCCTTTAGCAAAAAGCATAGCTATAATAACTGGTTCGACATAGTGCTTGCGGAAGATAATACAGATGTACTTGCGGAGTTTAATATCCATGCAACAAAGGAAGGGATTAAAAAGCTAGATGAGATAGGTATCAGTAAAAATATTCCAGCTGTTATCGTAAAAAAGCAAACAAAAGCAAACAGTTATTATTTTGCTGGTAGTTTTAGTAATGTAGAAAAAACTCCAAAGGTATATCAGTACAAAGGATTTTCAAAAATAAGAGAATGGTTAACTGTTGAGTATTTATTTCCAGGAGATAGCTTATATTGGCAAATTTATGTTCCTATGGTAAAAGGGATTCTAAAAAATATAGAGGCAAATACCGAGAAAGTTGAGTCTGTGGATGCATCTATTTCTACATTAAAAACAACGAGCGGGTTAAAGTATAACACACGAATTAAAGAAAATAGATTTGAAGTGTATCGGAATGAACAATGGGAAACGATTACTATCAAAGGAGTTAACTTAGGAATGGGAAAGCCAGGAGTTTTCCCTGGTGAAGCAGCCATAACACGTGAGGAATATGCTCGTTGGTTTGAATATATAGGTGAGATGAATGCGAATACTATTCGTGTTTATACACTACATCCCCCAGCATTTTACAAAGCCTTAAAGCATTACAATGAAACGCATGAGAAACCAATATATGTTTTTCATGGCGTGTGGATTGACGAAGCTCCTTTAGAGGAAACTTTAGACGCTTATACACCAGAAATAACAGATGCATTCCGAAAAGAGTATAAGCAGTTAGTAGATGTAATACATGGAAATGCAGAAGTACCAGCAAAAGTAGGACATGCACATGGAACATACGATGCAGATATTTCACCGTATGTCATTGGCTGGATGATTGGAATCGAATGGTACCCACCTATGGTAGATAATATGAAAATAACCTATGCAAATTTAGATCAATATAGGGGAACGTATATAGAAACTAAAAAAGCAGAAGGATTTGAAATTTGGTTAGCAGAACAAATGGATGTTTTAATGGTATATGAAGCTGATAAATATAAATGTACCCGTCCTATGAGCTTTACTAATTGGGTATCAACTGACAATATAAAGCAGCCAGCTGAACCATTAGAACAAGAGGATTTAGCGTCTGTCAATCCGAATCACATTCACATTAAAGAGGGGTTAGATTTACCTGGTATGTTTGCGTCCTATCATGTATATCCTTACTACCCAGACTTTTTGAATCTCGAGGAGAAATACACACAATATATTGATCATCGTGGTAAGAAGAATAACTATGCTGGCTATTTACATGATTTAAAGGCAAATCATTCAATGCCAGTGCTAATAAGTGAATTCGGTATACCTGCTTCAAGAGGAATCGCTCACCTGAATCCTATTGGATGGAATCAAGGAGGGCATTCCGAAACAGAGCAAGGAGAAATATTAGCATCGTTATATGAGGATATTCTTGCAGAAGGAATGATGGGTGGGATTGTCTTTTCATGGCAAGAAGAATGGTTTAAGCGTACTTGGAATACGACGGCTTTAGACGATCCGGATCGTCGACCATTTTGGTCAAATGTTCAAACTAATGAACAAAAATTTGGTTTACTTAGTTTTGATACTTTAAAAGTTCAACTTGATGGTCAGACTGAAGATTGGCAAGGCATTCAACCTATGTATCAATCTTCGGAAGGACCTATTCGAAGTATGTATGTATCTCATGATGAAGCGTATTTGTACATCCGTATAGATAAAAAACCTAATCCAGATGAGGATTGGTTTAAGGACAATGAAGTGAATTTATTGTTCGATGTTTCTCCAAAGAGTGGATCAAGAACAATTGATGCTATGTCCACTTTTCAAGTGGATAAACCAAGCATTGATTTTTGGGCAAATATTAAAAGTGCCAATAGTGGTAACTTATTAGTAGATGCTTATTACGATCCTTTTTTGTATCAATATGGTCATATTTTGAACTTGCTACCAGGTGATGAACCAATCCCACAATCAAGTAATGGAGTATTTAATCCTATTAGGTATGCTTTAAATAAGGGACAAGTTAGGCCAGATACAGGAGAAGTAATCCCATTTGATGCATATGATACAGGAAATCTATTATTTGGAAATAGTAATATAGAAGTACAAGAATACAACTCGTTAGCAGACTACTATGCAGATGCTAAAACAGGGGTATTTGAGATGAGAATTCCTTGGCTTTTACTGAACGTAAAAGATCCAAGTTCCAAAGTTGTACTATCTGATTTATACAAAGAAGGAATGGAACCTAATTTGGAAATTAAGGATATTGGAATAGGTCTAGTCATTCAAAAAGATGGACAGCTTTATTCATTTCCGAAAATGAAAGATAATATGATGCCGGAAGCAAATATAGCTAGGTACAATTGGGGGAAATGGAAGGTTCCACCTTCTGAAGAACGGTTAAAGGAGTCGTATTATATCTTACAGAAAAAGTTTGAAATGATAAAATAGAAAAACGCCCAATTTGCATTTTGCAGGCAATTGGGTGCTATTTTTGTGATGTTGAAGAAAATATGAATTATCACTATTAATGTGAATCAGATGAAATTCCTTTTCGTTCCATTTTACCCCATTCTGATTTTTGACGGCGGAATGATTTTAATAGTCCTTCCAATCGCCAAAGTACCAAGAGCGGACGGAACCAAAATGATTCTGTTAAAGCCCATAAAAATAAAAGGACTAAGTGCTTTACTTTTGGGTATTTAAACATAGTTAATTCTTCTAAAAGGATAGATAAAGAAGAGATAAACGACCCGTAAAGTATGGTGATGGTTAAAATGACACCAATAACAAATGGATCTAAAAATCCAAATAATAAACCTCCTACTATTAAGAAAAATCCTAGTATTTCAATAACAGCACCTAATAATTCAACAGTAACGAAGTATGGAAAACCGATAAATCCTATCAATCCGTATTTGGGATTAAAAAACATCTTCTTATGTGCATTCAAAGTTTCCGCTAAGCCTATTTGCCATCGTACTCGCTGTGATTTTAATACTTTTATAGAACTTGGTGCTTCCGTCCAACATACAGGGTCTGGGATATATTTCAACTGTAAATCCAATTTCTCATCTTTAATCATTCTGTGCAAACGGACGATTAGTTCCATATCTTCACCTACTGTATCTACTTTATAGCCACCGGATTTTATAACTGTGTTCTTATGGAAAAGCCCAAATGCACCAGAAATGATGAGTAGTTGGTTTATTTTTGTAAAGCCGAGTCGTCCGATTAGAAAAGCTCTAAAATATTCTACTATTTGCATTATGACTAAAGGATTTTTAGGAAGGTTAATGGCTTCTACTTTACTTCGAGAAATGGTTGTCCCATTAGCAATCCGAACAGATCCTCCTACTGCTATTACTTTTCCCTCTGTATCAATAATAGGCTTCATAACCTTTAATAATGCATCTTGTTCTAAGATGGAGTCCCCATCTATTGCACAGAAATAAGGATACTTAGATACATTGATACCACAATTTAAGGCGTCCGCTTTGCCTCCGTTTTCTTTTGAAACTACAGTAATTAGAGAAGATATGTTTGATTTGTACGTAGCTTTAATTGTCTGAGTATTCATATGTTTTCGAACGGCTAAATCAATTTTCTCTAACTTAAGCTCTTCGATTAATTTATTTAACGTATCGTCCTTTGACCCATCATCTACAATGATAATTTCATATTGCGGATATTGTAATGTTAAAAGTGATCGAACAGTACTTACTACACCGACTTCTTCATTAAAAGCTGGTACAATTATCGATACTGGATATGTTCTTTCATTTATTGCGATATCCTCTAGTGACTCAGACTTGATGAGTTTTCCTTCACGCATTACATTTTTTAGAGAGAAGAGAAATAACACGATATAGCTCACTGCTGTAATTCCCATGTAAAATATTACAAAGAAAGAAGTAGCTTGAAACAATAGTATAATAAAGTCTCTCATTTTAACCACCTCTTTTTCCGGAACTAAGCCACTGTTTTGCCATATCTCTAGCGTAGATGTCCGAATGCTCGGCGGCTAGCTCCTTCAATTTTTCTTCTCCAAAAATACTAAGTAATGCTTCAGCCGAGGCATTTCGTACCCACCAAACGGAATCACCTAGAAGCTGGATTAATTGAGACTCATAGTTTTCTATCATAATTGCACCAATAATTTTGACACTAAACATTCTTTCCTCCCAAGAGGAAGAAGCAAAGAAAGGCTCTAATAAAGCGATATTTTCCATATAATTTAATCTGTAAAGACCTTTCAAAGATTGAATCCGCACTTCTGATTGCTCATCTAGCAATGTGTTTTCTAGAAGTGCTTGGTATCTTGTTTTTTTGCTTAAGCCAATAAAGTTTAGTATAGCTAATTTGCTTGTTTGATGATTATCTTCATAACAAATTTCAATAGAATTATCAAATTGTTCTTCACTTAATCGATTAAATACGTCTAAATATTGGTGCTGTTGAGAATCCTCGTTAGCATTCAAGTAGTGAATGATAGATGTATCATTTAACGCAGCTAAAGTTCGTATAAGTTGATTTTTCTCTTCGTCCCAAGCATTTAATTTATGAAACCGTTTTTGCAAGTATGGTAGTAGAGATACTATTTGAAAATCTTCAATATAATACAAAGTATTCACTCTAGTAGACCAGCTTCCTTTTTTTAGTCTTTTCAAGTATGTACTTGAAAAAATGGCGATAGCTGCTTCCTGTAATTTTTGTTTTGTCCGATCGTCATTCACCGTGGAGAATGTTTCGCTAAATATGCGTTCAGCTACTGCTATGTTTTTAGGATTAGCTAGTTGAACTGGAAGTTGTAAATTTTCATCATTGAATAGATAATCTACAAATAACTCAAGATTCTCTTGATATATTTGTTCTTCTTTTGCACTTCTTTTATTACGAATAATTTTTCGAATGCTCAGTACAAGTAGGAGAAGTAATTGGAATGCTAATAAAGCTATAATAGTGTAATAGAAATATTGAAAATTCCCATTCATACGAATAGCCTCCTTGTGTGTCGTTGTATACGAACTAACACTTCTTGAGGGTGGAATGGTTTTACCAAATAATCATCAGCTCCTTTATTCAGGGCATGTAATATTTCCTGGCTATTGTTACGAGAAGTCAGCATCGAGATAATTATTCGATCTGATGGAAAGTTTGTACGAACAATGTCTAGCACTTCAATCCCATCCATCTTTGGCATAGTGACATCTAGCATGAGAATATAGTAGTCCATAGGATCATACCAATCTGAATGAATAAAATCATATCCATTTTCATATGTTTCAACTTTTACATTAAATTTAGGAGAACTCCAAGTGGAGAATTGTTTTTCTAACATCAAACGACCTAGTTTATTATCATCAATTATTAGAACTCTAATAGTTGGTAGTGCTGCTGTAACATCCATAGAATGAAACGAAATACATCTAGCATCTGTAGATTGCCCAGTGATACTTAATGCCTGCTTTGCCTTTTCAACAAGTTGAAAGATAGATGTAAGCTCTTCCGACCATTCCGCAATTCCAGCGTTAAAGCTTACATGAAATGAAACCTCATCTTTCTTGAACGTAATAGTATGAAAGCTTTGTTGTAATTCTATTGTTTTTTCTAATGCCATTTCAGCGGAATGTTCAGGAAATATAATGATAAAGGTAGCTCCGTGTAATCGAAACAGGGACATTTCCTTGCCGATATTACTTCGAATAAAATTACTAAATTTTACAAGTATCTCATCAGAAAAACTGTAGCCATAGTTTTCATTAATCTTCTGGAAGTTATCAATATCAATAAGTGAGATAGAGAATGTGCTAAGTGATGAAGAGCACTTCTGAATTTGTTGAACAGCAATTTTTTCTAAACTCAAACTATTTAAGGCATTTGTTAAAGGATCGGTTAGTTGGAGACGAGAGATGGCATGCTTAGTGGTTAATAGGTTAGAGACTACTGCTTGAAGCAACGAATTGTCTTGGATCGGAATTAAATCAAATGCGCCATTTTGAATATAGGTTGTTTTCTTATGCGCATGTATTTTTTCAAAATCTAATACAATAATTGGAGTAAAATAGTTAAGAGATTGCATTTTGACTTCTTTCAGAAAATCTATTGTTGACATGTCTGTAAGCGTTGCAGAAACACAACATAAATCTATTTCTAGTAAGTGAAAATGTTCGAGCCCTTTTTTAGCTGTAGTGGAAATTATTGTTGTATATCCTTTTAATTCTAATTCGTTTTTTATTGGAGAAATGGCTTCTAACTCATCAGAGATTAATAGTATTAGCGCATTTTTTTCATATGAATGCCCTTCTTGTAAATCTGCAATAATTTTTAACAAAATGGTTACCTCCTTTAATTTACTCTTATCCGTATTTATATCTTTTCAAACTTTTAATGCTAAAGCAAGAGAATTCATGATTATTGAAACAAACTCTAATTTTCATGAATGTTTCTGTGCTTGGTACCACTAAATACAACCAGGAAAAAGACTACCTTCTGCCGAGGACACTGAAAAACTATCAACTTTAAGATATACAGACTATTCTGAAAATATGATGAAATTTAAGTCACTAACTTCTAGAAAATCGTTGAAGTAGGCGACACTCCTGCGGGAATAGCGTTAGCAGAAGACCAACAGCGAAGCGAGGAGGCTGAAGCAATTCCCGCGGAAAGGGAGAACTCTGAAAACTACAATGTAGAATTTTTTATAATTCTTTTTTAAGGAAACTTTACTTTAAATAAAAGGATTTAGAGCTGCGGCAAATTTTGTTTGCGACGCCTCGAAGTAATATAAAGTTGGATTGAAAAACAAAAGCTTCCCATTCAAAAGACCATTCAAAGTCACGCTAACTAATACAGTAAAATTCCTACCGACAAATCGTAAAATAAGAAGTAAATGTTAGGTAGATTTACTAAAAAAAAGCCTGTAAACATTGATATATCAACGTTTACAGGCTTTTGCAAATGATGGTCCCGACTGGTCTCGAACCAGCGACCCCTACCTTGTCGAATTTATCTCACTTATAAAAACTAGGTAAACTGAGTTCGATTAGGTTAAATAAGTCTGATTTAATAAGGTTTTCCCAACTGTGAAAATCATTTGAGTAAAATAAGATCGGTACAAAAAAATAATTCTACGGACAAATTGCGGACAAAAGAGTGAACAGGTGGTCTGTATTACTTTTTTGTTTAAAACAGGATAAAACAGTTGATCAGTGAATTAACAATTATTTCATTTCAATACTCCACTATTATAGGATTAGCGAGATTATTTGAGCCAGCAGGTCGGAGCAGCAAAAGTCTTTTCTCTCCTTTAAATTATATGAGCATCATTTACAGGGACAACTAGGGAAAGACGATCCGATTACCTATGAAGATATAGAAAAACCTATAAATACAGTAGAAGACATATTAAATACATATTAAGTTGGTAATAACGGGAATACAACTGGTGTTCCAAGCAATACTAATGATGCAGGTAAAATATTAATCGCATTAACGTGGTCAGAGATTATTAATGGATTCAAAATAACCTTTAAAATCTTGATTTAACAACATTTCTCGGAGAGGTGGGTTAGACTCCCGCCGTCTCCATACTACGAAATCATATGATTTCATACAGTGTCAAAACCCTTGATTATCAAGGGTTTTTTCTTTGTGCGCCCAGCATGGGCGTAATCTATAGGGTGAAAGTCCCGAACTGTGAAGGTAGAAGTAGCAGTTAGCTTAACGCAAGGGTGTCCATGGCGACGTGGAATCTGAAGGAAGCGAGCGGCAAACCTCCGGTCTGAGGAACACGAACTTCATATAAGGCTATGTGCAACTGGGTGAGTTTGCAGAGCAAAACAAAGCCCTTTCTACCGAAGGTTGTACGGAGTAGATGAAGCAGATAGATGGAGTGAAAGATTACGTTCTTACCTGGGGAGATCTGATTGGTACGTCAAGTACACTTGATAACCTATCCAGTGATGAATAGCTGAACAATCAGAAGTCAGCAGAAGCCATAGTACCATCCAAACTCGAGAAGGATGGAAAGGGCTGAACAATTAAGAGAGAACAACACCTTGGCATTCAGTAAACTGTGCTGAACACAGATAACCGATAAGGCATACTTGTTGGAGGAAATGGTGAATTCCATGGGGGACTTCAAGATGGTGTAGCAGAACTGGCATAAGAAGAACTGTTGTTCACGGAAAGAGGATATAACGAATGTTAATGGAACAAGTTTTATCTCGCGGAAATCTTTTAGCCTCCTTAAAAAGAGTGGAAAAGAATAAAGGAAGCCATGGTGTAGACGGAATGTCTTTTCAAGAACTGAGATTTCATATCTACAAAGAATGGGAAGCTATGAAAATAGCACTTCTTAATGGAACCTATGAACCCCACCCTGTCCGTAGGGTCGAAATCCCGAAACCCGACGGAGGAGTGCGATTATTAGGGATACCTACCGTAACAGACCGTTTCATTCAACAAGCTATTGCACAAATTCTTTCACCAATTTATGACGTTTCATTTTCTGAACATAGTTATGGATTTCGACCAAATCGTAGTGCCCATGACGCTATAAAAGAAGCGAAGTGTTATATACAGGAAGGATATCGTTGGGTAGTTGATATGGACTTGGAGAAATTCTTCGACAAAGTAAATCATGACAGACTCATGGGAACACTTGCTAAACGAATAGAAGATAAACGACTTTTAAAGTTAATCCGAAAATATCTGAAATCTGGCATCATGATGAATGGTCTTGTTAAACCGAGCCAAGAAGGAACCCCGCAAGGCGGTCCACTAAGTCCATTACTTTCTAACATTGTCCTAGATGAATTAGACAAAGAGCTAGAAAGTAGAGGACATAAATTTGTCAGATACGCTGATGACTGTAATATCTATGTGAAAACAAAGAAAGCGGGAATTCGAGTGATGGAATCTGTCACTTCATTTATTGAAAGGAAACTTAAGTTGAAAGTCAATCTGAATAAATCCGCAGTAGACCGCCCTTGGAAAAGAAAATTTCTTGGATTCAGTTTCACTAACGGTAAGGAACCAAAGGTTCGTATTGCTAAAGAAAGTGTGAGACGAATGAAGAATAAAATTCGAGAAATCACTTCAAGGAAGAAACCTTACCCAATGGAATACCGAATTAAGAAATTAAATCAATATCTAATGGGGTGGTGTGGATACTATGCATTAGCAGATACGCCAAGTGTATTTAAGAAGTTTGATTCATGGATAAGAAGAAGACTTCGAATGTGTGTGTGGAAAAGTTGGAAGAAGCCGAAGACTAAGGTAAGAAAACTTACTGGTCTAGGAATCCCAAAAGGGAAAGCATACGAATGGGGAAACACCCGCAAAAGCTACTGGCGTATCTCCAAAAGTCCAATACTAGACATTGCCCTCGGAAACTCCTACTGGAGTTCCCAAGGGCTCAAGAGTCTATTATATCGTTAGAAATTTGCGTCATCTATCTTAATTGAACCGCCGTATACGGATCCGTACGTACGGTGGTGTGAGAGGTCGGGAGCTAATCACTCCCTCCTACTCGATTGGTCTATATCATCTAGTTTCAATGATTATCAATCGAACGTAGTCAAAAACGTAGTCAAAGCGTAGTCACCAACTACATTTCAATATAGCTGGCGAACTTCGATATTGCTCCTTCTTTTGCTTCCTTTGAAACGTGTGCATAAATGTTCATCGTCGTTTTTACATCACTATGACCTAAACGATCTTGTACTTCCTTCAAACTAGCACCCGCTTCGAATAACAATGAACAATGGGTATGACGTAAACCATGTGTTGTGATTTTTCCTAGTTTGTATTTATTCTGTATTTGGTTTATCCACTTAATAGTTTTTTGAGGCTTCAAAAATTCATTCTTTTCATTGCTAAATACAAGCTGTTTAGGTTGCATTGTATTAAATCCTAGAATGAAATAATCTTGCTTCTGCTTTTTCTTCCAATCTTTTAAGATAGCCATTGTCTTATCGTCCATTTTAATTGTACGGGAATCACCTGTTTTAGTAGACTTTATATATAGTCTGTTATATTTACCTTCAGAAATGGCCTTGTTGATACGCAGTTCGTTTGAAGTAAAGTTTAAGTCATTCCATGTAAGAGCCAGTGCTTCACCTTTACGCATTCCACTGAAAGCTAGTAAGCGGAATAGAACATACGCTTTATGGTTATTTTCCCGTTCTAAGCATGATATGAACTCTTTAAGCTGTTCACGTGAGTAGAAGTTCTCTGCTTTATCTTCATCTGCTCCTATAGCCTTTTTAAAATGGTTAATTGGTAAATCTACAAGTGCAAACGGATTTGTTTGTATATAGCCACGCTTAATTGCAAAATCAAGCACCTTAGCAGCATAAGCTTTTACCATGCGGTACTTCTTTAACTTAGAGGCCCATTCATCCACATGCTTTTGACATACATCGACATGTATCTTTTCAATTTTATACGCACCCATCACAGGTAAAATATGATTTTTAAAGAGGCCAGTAGTTTTTACATATGTGCTTTCTTCCACAGTCTTTTCATATTGCTTTACCCATAGGTCGTAAATTTCTTGGTACGTTTCAGCACGTACTTGTTGGTATGTACCATTCGCAACAGCTAACTTAATACGAGCTAATTCTAATTCCGCTTCTCTGATTGTTTTAAAGCCACGTCTGGTAGAGCGTTTCTGTATACCAGTTAGCGGATCAATACCTAAATACACTGGAAACCTGTATAGTTTCTCACCCTTTTTTATATAGCTTTTAACAGGTGATACCTTTTTCTTTGCCATGATAATTCCTCCTGAATCAGTTGCGGGGGCAATGATTAAAGAGAGGATTTACCTCTAGTGATATTATAATCGAACCTAAAGGAAAATCCTCATAAAATATATTATTAAAAGCTATGATCTTCTAAAAAACGATCAATCTCTTTACGAGACACACGTTTAATTCCTTCTATTTCACACACTTGTAAACCCATTGCACGGAACTTGCTAAACGTGTTATAGGCGACACCAGCGTACTTGGCTCCGTCTTTTAAGGATAGCCACCCGCTATCCATAAATTGATGCTGCGTGGCTAATAATGCCTTCTGAACGGCCTTCATTACTACTTCTTCTATATTTGTATTCATTAACTCTACATTCATTGAAATTGCTCCTCTTCATTTTGATCCCCGCAATGTTTTAATTGCTTCTGTTGATTTATACGAGGAAGGAGGAAGAGAGTTAAATGGAAATAGAGAAGATTAATTAAAGGCATAGGAAAATAACACATAAAATGAGCTAGGAAATGTATCTCCTAGCTCATCGTATTTTGCTATTCGTTTTTTACTAAAGCACTCCGTTAGTTTAATAAAATTTTAAATGAAACATAAAAGGTAAATCCTGATACAAAGAAAAGAGGTATCTAAAACTCTTTACGAACTATCACATTAATTTTTAATCATTTTGTTAATATAGAAGTGTTGTATTAGAGTATAAAATAATAAAACTACCAATGGGCCAAAAATTAAAAAAATAACCACATTAATTGCATTCAGCTCTTGCATCAGTGAGAACTCCCCCCACTCCAAAATAACCCCAAAAAGGAATCCGATTAGATTAAAAAAAAATGTTAAACCTAGAACTAATAAAGGGCGATTCTTATATAATGCAACGAATATATAACTTACGAAAAAGTAACTAATAACAGTTATTATAAATATCAATAAAGGTAAAAAAGCGGATAGACTAATTGGGAATAATAGCGCTCCAGCAAATACAAGGTAGAAAAAAACAATATATTTACTAAATTTATTACTTTCTATCATTTCGAGATCAGTAGTCTTCATTTAAATTCCCCTTTCATAGTTAATTTTTGTTTCTAATATTAAAAGATATATATCAAAATTTTGCTTTTCTAAAGTAATATTCTCTATTCAATCAAAAAGTCCTTGTTCAACTAAACTGCTTCGTTAATTCAAAAAGAAAAAATGCTTTCCCCTTCTTAAAGTAAAGCATCTGTTAGTTCAATAAGGATTTTTGTTATTCATCTTCAGTATCAAGTAAATAACCAACAAATTCTTCGTGTAATGCAACTTCTTTTTGTAGTGACTCATTTGTCTCCCTATCCACTAAATCAATTAAATAATTATCAGCAAGTTCATCGCCACCATCAATCATAACTAAAATCGAGTGAATTACACCTTGAATAACTTCACTTTGAACTTTATGAAAAGCATTTAATTCTTCCTGTGATGTGAGTTTTGTTTGAAGTATTTTATACTCGTCTTCATAATCAGACCAGATTAAGTCTGTATTAGAATTTAAACCATCAACGGCTGTTTTTGTCCAGTAATCCTTTATATTTATTAAGTTCTGTAAAAGTAGCTTTTGTTTTTCATTCATATGTAATTTCCCCCTTGAAAATAGTAAAACCCATTATTATTTCTAATCCCTTGTTCAACTAAACTGCTGCGTTAGTTCAATACGAAAAAATGCTTTACCCCTTCTTGAAGTAAAGCACCCGTTAGCCATCCATGAAGCCTTGCTTCACCACAAAATATGCAAGAAAATTACGTTCTTCCATGGTAGTTGAATAAGGATTAGTCATTTTATTTCTTCCTCAAATGAATAGCTAATTTGACACCTAAATAAGCAATTATTAAAATTAATATATTTTTTTTTCCATAATCTCCTGTAAAAACCCCCAATATCCCCCAAGAAACAATCAAACCTAAAAGAAACAAAAAGATAGATTTCAATATATTTTCCTCCGTTTGAGTGTACAATTTTTTACTTGTCCTTCTTAAACTAACCTGCTGCGTTAGTTTAAGTGTAACATTTCACAATGGATTTCTGAGATCTACTTGATGTTTCGGATAAAAAAATAAACCATCGAAATGATGGTTTTGTTTAACTAAAGCACCCGGTAGTTCAATAAGGCAATGATCTAATTTATTTAGTTGGGTAGCAGTTACCTTATGAGTTCCCACATGTACTTAACTACGATCTTGAAAAAGTTTCCTTTGTTTCATATAATCAATAGCCTTAGTTTTATTTTTTTGCTCAGAAACATATTCTGCTTCGTTTTTAAATCTATAATAGTTATTAAAGCTTTCCTCTAAGAGATTACCTTCAGAAATTGCTTTTTTAACTGCACAATTAGGTTCGGTAGTATGAGTGCAGTTAGAAAACTTACATCCAGTGGATAATTCTAATATATCTTCGAATCCATTATCTAAGTTTCCTGCAGAATCTACTATTTCATATACCTTTTTATTAAATTTCATTTTTCAACTCCCTTTACCTATTTTACTATTGTTCACTTTTCAATATTTCACCATAAAAATCCATTTCCTTATTGAACTATACTGCTGCGTTAGTTTAAGTGCATTCCTTCACAATCTTATTCGTATATTAACATAAATATCCACTTGAGGTTGACCTAATTTTATTTGATATAGGGCAGGCGAAATAATACCATTTTACTCAAAATCAACCTTTTCCTTTACATAGCCCCAAGATGAAATCAAAGGAGGGGACAGTTTTATATTTTATACAGTAGCATGCCATTTAACATACCCGCCCAGTTTGACATGAAAAGCGCTCAAAATAGCATGTATCTAGAAATTACTTATTAAAAATAAATTGAATACACCCTTAAAAAGCAGTTGTTAACAGGTCTCTTGTTAATAGCTGCTTTCTTGTTGTTCTAAATAACAATGTTCCTTTACATGAATGTGAGAGACGAAGTAGGAAAGAAAAAATATTTAACTCTGCTAAACGGGGGGCGTATATAGCAAATGAAGGAGGTAGAACGGTTTATAACAGCCACATATTAGAGCAGTAAATAATCAACATGCTGCTATCAAAACTATAACCTTCGAACACAGATTCATACGTTATAGCTAGTCAATCTCGCATCTCGCACATCACGAATAAAAATCAAAGGTTTGTCAGGAATATTTCAATTACCCCCCCAGTACCTAGGAAATTGCTTGTTGAAGCGGCATTGGGCGGGAGCTACGTGATACCTATGGAAAATTTTTCGTGAAAAGTGGTGCGGATTAAAACATAGAAGCAATAAAAGAGGACATTCTCCTATTATATATATATGAAAGTGTCCTTTTTTTACAGGAGGAAATAGAAATGAAACAACTTCTAAATTTAATTGATTACTTGAAATGTGGAAAAGAAACGTTCCCCACACAATCATATATTGATGATCAACAAATGCCAGCGGATGAAAAGAAAAAGCTTACAGGTATAACATATGTAGAATTAAACTTTGCTAACATCGCAAATGATTTAGCATTTGCACTAGAAAGATGTGAAAAAGAGAAACGTTCATTATGTTTCTATATGAACGGAGCCAAGAACAAAAAAGATATAAAGCGAATCCGATTTTTTTCCGTTGATGTTGATGAGAAAGGTGGAACTAAGGAAGAACAATATGAAAGAATTAAATCAGCCCCACTCCAGCCTACCTTGGTTTGGCGTGGGCGGGCAGGGCATAAGCTGCTTTATGAAGTTGAAGAAGCAGAATGGGATATTTCTACTAATGAAAAGCTAGAGCAATCGGTTATTCAATTTAAAAATGTTCAACAACAGTTAATTGAATTTTTTAATGGAGACGAGAGAAAAGTTTCTCCTAATGATTGTTTTCGTTTGCCCTTAACAAATAACTATAAAGAGTATACTGAGAAAGGGATTGTATATAGAGAGGAAATTGTTCTATGGGAACCGAGCAATGTATATACACAAAAGCAATTATCTGAAGCTTTTCCTCTAGCTAAAAAGAAGCATGAAAAGAAAGAGTCTTTTACAGTTGATATTGATTCACAAGATGTTCTAGATATTATTGAGTGTTTCATCGATTGTTTAGAATCGGAGGATTTAATAGATGTTGTTACAGATGAAAAGGTATCGTTTAAATGCCCAATTCATAATGATAATAGTCCATCTGGATTTTTATTTTATAATAGATTAATATGCCACTGTTCTAGTAATAATTGTCCCGTTGAAAATGGTAAGCCTTTAAGTTGGGTAGCAAAAGAAAAAGGGTGGAAAGACCTCGAAGAAGTATGTGTAAAGCTCGAAGCGAAGCCGGCAGAAAAGTACGAACAAATTTCATTAAGTGATATGCAATCTAATGAGTTAGTGCCGCTACAGCCAACAAATGCTATCGCAAAAGGTAATGTAAAAGGTGTTTTATCTAAAGTTGTAGATACAATGACAAAGCTAAGAATCCCTATAGATGCAACTACTACTAATGTCTATGCGAACATCATTAATGAATTAGACCTACAAGTTGAAGGGATTACCGTTTGTCCTTTAGAACCGGGTGGCGGGAAGAGTACAATTATGGGTGCATATTTAAAATATATGTTAGAGCATTCTATTCCTGAATCAGGCACAATTATTGTTGTAGAACGTACCGAGACTGCTAAGAAATTAATGAAGGAATTAGGCAAATATACAATATTTGTTGATGCAGACGGCAAAGCTATAGATGCACCATATTACGAATCATCACCAGCAGCATTTGTAATGGAAAGTGCATACACATATAAAGACTGTAAACAGAAGCTAGAAAAATATCAGTATGGAGTATGTAGGGAATGTCCTTTTAAAGGCGATTGTATAGTTTATAACAAGCATCAAGAGCAGAAAAATTACCCTGTCGTAATTATGACCCATGCTAGATTAAAAATGGAAGCGGATGGATTAAGTAAATACAGCAGGTGGCAGTGTAAGGATGGTAACGAATATGAACGAAAACGTATCATTATTGACGAGAAGCCACCTTTGGTAGACGTTACAACTATACAGAGAACAGACTTAGACCAATTTTTATTTGACGTGCGAACCATGACAATGGATATCGGAAAGCTAGTTGTAGATGAAACGAAAGTGTTAATTGATCAATTACGGGAGCAGTTGTTAGACGCCTCCAGTGGCAAAAAAATAGTGCCGATTAATCCTGATTTTGTTTTTCCATACAGTAAAACATGGTACAGAAAATATTCAGGTGACAACGTTAATTTGCTAAGAGACATTGAGTATCTTATTCAACAGGGGGGGCTGGTGAAGAAGACCCTCTTGAACAATTTCTATGACATTCGATTCGCTAAACAGTGTGATCATACGTGAATAAGAAGCTTCCGATGGAATCTCATTCGAACCTTGGAAATCGCAATCAACCATTAATCTTACATTCTTATCGAGACAACCCACCATCTCCTTAATAAAAGATAAACTTTCAAAGATTCGTATGATTAATGGTTAAATTATAGTGGAATAGTTCAAGGATTGTTTTGGCCCGAAAAGGGACTTTTTAATGAACACATCTAGTAGTATGGGGGTATAAATACCTAATAAAATAGAATGACAATGATAACAATGAACTGAAAATTAAGAATATATATTATATTTAGAGATTGTTGTCGTATAATGGACATAAGTGTCTCCGTCTTATCAATAACACTTTTTTGCACTTATTAATTTCGACAATTAGGAGGTACTCCTTTTTTATACTCTAATCCTTGTGTAGTAAGTTATGAAGGTCACGAAACTGATTCAAATAAAACATGTGGTGGACAGGCAAAGAATACAATATTACATCTAACCATTTAAAAAATGTACAAACGGTGATTGGCTAATGGTACTGTGCCAGTTTTTTGTCAGATATTAATAGTCTAAAATAGAATCTTAAAGATAAAGGAAGGTGACATTTTGGAAAAGTTAAGCTCTATAGCTATGAGGGAACATTTATCCAGTTTTTATATTTATTCTATTTCTTTTCTTGGTTTGATTGCTGTTATCGCCTCCATAATAATGAGTGAAATGCCTTCTGACCCTATAATCCTCTTGCTGTTAGCTGTATTTATGGGGATTATGGAGTATTTTCCTATCCGTATTGGTAGAGGAGGGATTACACTTAGTCTTACGCTCATTTTTCCAATGATTTGGGAGTTCGGGATACATATAACTGTTATTGCTTGTGTGTGTGCAATGGTATTTACCCATTCCCTTCGCCGTTTGCCGATGCAAAGAACGCTATTTAATTCCAGCCAATTTGCTATTAGTCTTGTTTTGGGAGAATGGCTCTCCCATAAAATTCTTCTTATTATTGGACCGAATCTGCCTATTTTATATGCGGGATTAATAAGTTTGCTATTATTCAGTTTATTTTTTTGCCTTTTCAACACGCTCTTTTTCGATTTTTTAATGGTGCTATTACCACAGCCATATTCGCTTGAACAGTGGCATAAGAAAAATACTTTAGTATTTTTCAGTGCAAGTTTTTGTTTACTCTACGCAGTTCTAATCTATATATTAGATCATCAATATAATGAGGAATTTGGTAGAATTGCTATGCTGTTCTTCTTTTTCCCGCTTGTAGCAATTTGCATTATAAGTTCTTTCTCTAGGCAAATACGGATAGAAAAAGAACGATTATATAAACTTTTTTCCATTACTACGGAGTTGAGCCAGGGACTCTCTGCTGGAAATTTACATCAGATGAAACAATCACTTGAAGGTTTCTTAGGAATACAGGCATATGCTTTATGGGCAAAAGATGAGGAAAATTGGAGAATTCTGCTAATGGATGGAAGCGTACATTCCAATATTTCAAGTTCTTCTGACCTACAACCGAATTTTGAAGAGATATCCGAAACCTTTGTTGTTACAGATTGGAAAATGGGGATGGTACCAGGAGACAAAGTATTTGAAAATGTCATACGGTCCCTCGTCTACTTACCTCTTAAAGTCAATCATGAGTTGGTTGGAATGTTTGTTGCGGGTAAAAGCAGGGGGGCCAGTTTTATTGCCGAAGATATACAGTCTTTAGCTACATTTTCCAATCAATTGGGCGGGTTGCTTAAAACACAGTCTCTCGTATCCGAACAGGAAAAACGAATCATTCTAGAAGAAAGAAATCGACTTGCGCGTGAAATCCACGATGGAATCGCACAAGTATTAGCTGGGGTCATATTTCAACTGGAATCAGCTCAGAAGCAGTCAGCCTATCAATCAGGAAACTTGAAACAAGTGGTAGAAAAAAGTATAAAAAAATTACGGGAAAGCTTAGGTGATATTCGATATTCTATTTATGCTTTAAAACCGTATCCTACCCAACGGTTAGGGCTAAAACAAGCAATTGCGAATAAAGTTCAATCTCTTAAACAAGAATATGATCTGGACATTAAATATCATGAAAAAGGCCGTCCTCGAACACTCAGTTTTTCAAAAGAAAGAGCAATCTTCGATACTTTACAGGAAGGTTTACAGAACATTACAAAACATGCAAAGGCAGATAAAGTTGAGATTCTTTTAACCTATCAACGTGAACATGTGCTTTTAAAGGTGAAAGACAACGGGATTGGCTTCTCCCTTTTTGAATCTATGATTAAAACGAAGCATGAGCCCCATTATGGCATCTTACATATGAATGAACAAGCTGAACAGCTGGGTGCAACCCTTCAGATTGATAGTTCAGTAGGAAAAGGTACAGTAATTACATTGTTAATTCCGGATTCAGAAAAGGGGGAGGATTACAATGATTCAAATATTATTAGTGGATGATCATACGGTCTTGCGTGATGGAATTCGGAGTATATTGGCTCTTGAATCCGACATCCGAGTCGTAGGAGAGGTTGTTTCCGGGGATGAGGTGTTGAAGAAAGTAGAGGAGCTTCAACCGGATTGTATATTGATGGATATTAATCTTCCTGGAAAAAGTGGAATTGAGGTCACATCACTCGTGAAAAGTCAGTATCCGAACTGCAGAGTGCTCGTATTAACCATGTTTGAACATGAGGAATACTTGATGGAAGCACTTCGGGCGGGTGCAGATGGCTATTTATTGAAAGATTCATCATCAGAAGAAGTGGTGGCAGCCATTCGAATGATATCACAAGGACATTCTGTTATTCATCCTCGAATGACGAAAAAGCTGGTAACGTATCATCACCAGGAACCAAACGTAAATATGCTGACAGAGCGTGAAAAAGAAGTCCTATTTGAATTGGCCCAAGGTCTTAGTAATAAAGAAATTGCTGAAGCCCTATTTATTAGTGACAAGACTGTTAAAATTCACATCAATAACATTTTAAGAAAGCTGGAAGTGAAAAGCCGTACACAAGCAGTTATTTATGCCGTTCGAAATCAACTTGTTCCCTTTTCTTAAAGAACTATCCTGCGCCTAGACAAGGTGCGGATAGTTCTTTTGTTTTATGTTGGTTTAGAACCAAAAGCTATGGCAATTATACCTTTTGATTAATTTTCAGAAAAGTAAAAAAATGAAATAATAAAGATAGATTTGAAGTTTACTAGTTTCATCTATTAAAAAGAAAAGGAGATAGGTTCATGAAAAAAAGAAAAATGAAGGCCTGGAAAGTCATGACCACAGCAGCGATGACTTCCTTATTATTTTCATCACTTACCGTTTCTGCAGAAGGTGATGTTATACAAGCTGAGTCGCAAATGGTTGAAGAAATTGAGGAACAAGGAGGACAATTATTTTTTGATAAGGATAAGATCGAAACAGGTCAAGAAGATTCACTATATACAGACATTAAAAAAGAAGGTTTGGCTACAACATATAAACCGAATGATACTGTTCGCTTAATCGTAGAAGTTGAACAACCAACTGAAATTGAGCAAACTGCCAAAAGCAAAAAAGCTTTATATAAACAAAAACAAGATAAAGTAATCGAAGAAATCTCAAAAGAAAAAGATTCTAAATCAAATGCTCCTATTAAAGTGAAGCATCGTTTTTTCGAAGGGTTTAACGGATTCAGTGTAGAAACAGAGTTTCAAAATATAAAGGATATCCAGTCTATTCCAGGGGTTACGAATGTCCATATTGCTAGAATTTTTCAGGAAAATATGGCAGCAAGTAAAGAATCAGTACAAGCTCAAAAAGTATGGGAACAATATGGTTTTAAAGGTGAAGGCTTAGTAGTAGCGGTCGTAGATTCCGGGATTGATTATACGCACAAAGATATGAATCTATCTGACACAGCCAAAGCGAAAGAAAAATGGACTCAAGATAAAATTAATCAAAAATTTGCTGAGACAGACGTAAACGAAATTTGGTATTCCGAAAAAGTTCCAACAGGATATGATTGGGCAGACAATGATACCAATGTCATTCCGGGAACAAAAGGCAGTCCGCATGGTACACACGTGGCCGGTACAATTGGAGCAAATGGCGACGAAACGAAGGGTGCTGTCGCTGGAATTTCACCAGGTGTTCAACTATTAGCTGAGAAGGTATTTTCTGATAATGGCGGTGGGGCCTATGAGGATGATATTATCGCAGGAATTGAGCATGCAGTCACAATGGGTGCAGATGTAATCAACATGAGTTTAGGTGTTGATGCAGGCTATGTAGATGAAGATTTTGATCCGATCCAAAAATCAATCCGAGTTGCGACAGAACAAGGCACCCTTGTTGTAGTGGCAGCCGGTAATACAGCCTATAGTACAAAGAATAATATTATTCTCTCTTCATTAAAACCATATGCAGAAAATCCAGATATTGGAACAGTTGGTGCGCCGGGTGTAAGTCCATATGCATTATCGGTTGCTTCCTATGAAAATATTAAACTTCATTTAAATGCCTTAGCAGATCCAAGTGGTTTTTCGGTGCCGTTCAAAGATCAAACGCAATTTCCAGCATCGTATAATTTTAAAGTATCTAAGGTTCTTTCACCAGATGTACCTTATGATTTGGTAAATGTTGGGGAAGGAAAGAATGCATCAGATTATCCTAAAGGCAAAACTGACTACATTGCCGTAGTTAAACTATTAAATCCATATAGTACTGTTTCAACCATTCAGTTTACTGCAAAGAGTGCAGGAGCAAAGGCTATTATTATGATACCACCTGCAGTATGGTCAGATTATTCTTCTCTACCAGTAACGCCAACTGCAGCACCAACGGCGTCAACTAGTAAAGCTGAAGGTGAAGCATTACTGAGTAAAATGAATAGTTTGCCAAGTGGTCAATATTTAAGCATGAAATTTGCAGGCGATACTTGGGCAGAGAATCCAGCGAAAGACACGATGTCCTTATTTTCATCCTTTGGTTCTCCAAGTACATTAGATTTTAAACCAGAGATTTCTGCTCCTGGTGGAAATATTTATTCAACTATACCAGGAAATGATTATGAAGTGATGAGCGGTACATCGATGGCAACTCCTCATGTTGCAGGCGGCTCAGCATTGTTATTGCAGGCCCTTTATCAAAAAGGATTAACCCATTCAGAAGATACAGTTTTAAAAGCAAAACTTGCTTTAATGAATACATCTAATATTGCCATGGATCCATGGACAAATGGAGAAGTTCCATATTCACCACGTGTACAAGGCTCTGGGATAATGAAAATTCAAAATGCCATTAATACACCAGTCATTGTGACAAGTAGAAACACGCCTTTAGAACAAGCTGGAGCAATTGCATTAAAGGAAATCGGTCAAAATACAAGCTTTAAATTAAACATGGAAGCATTCGACACTCCTAAGGGTAAAAATAATAGTGATGATATTGAATACAATGTTTATGTAGATCTATTGAAAGATAAGACTGAAATGAAGGAATTCGATTTAGATAGTGATGGGCAATTGGATTCAAAAGAGTATTTAACATTAACTAGTGAACGAATTAATGGTGCGACTGTCACTGTAAATGGCAATGTAGTAACAGATAAAACTGGAGCATTAGTTAAAATTAAACCAGGTCAAACAAAAATGCTAACTGTTAGTGTAAATTTACCAGATTCCTTAAAGGAAAATAGTTTTGTAGAAGGATTTGTTCGTCTAGTTCCAGTAGCCAAGGACCAAGATAAAGCAGTGCCTTTAACAATCCCTTATATGGGCTTCTATGGAAAATGGGATGAACCACGAAATATCGACGCACCTGCATGGGAGAAGGATGCATTTGTAGGATATACGGCCCTTTGGGATGAGAATTCAGAAAGATATCCATTGGGATATAACCCTCATACTGGAAGGTTCAGTCTTAACCATATTGCATTCTCGAAAAACTATATACTCGATGGTATCTATCCGTCATTCCAAACCTTACGTAATTTAGACAAAGTTGAAATGTATATTGAAGATCAATCTGGAAATCTCATGAAAAATTTAGGCGATTTTAGTGAATATACTGGTACTCCATGGAAATTTAGAAAAAATATTATGTCATATGGGGATACAAATTATGGCGGATATAAATGGGATATGAAAGACTCATCCGGACAATATGTACCTGATGGTGTTTATCAATATGTTGTCAAAACAACATTAGATTATTCAAACGCAAAACCACAGATTGTTAAAATGCCAATTACGGTAGATTCTGTCGCTCCGACCGTTTCAGATATTTCAGTAACGCCAAAGAACGGAAAATATGAAATCTCCTTCAATCCGCAAGACAATGCAAGTGACTTTAACTCTGCTGTTGTATGGGTGGATGGACAACATTATTCACTAGGTCTTGAGCAAAAATCTTTCTTAGTTAATACAGAACCGAAAAGTATTATTATTCTAGCCATTGATTATGCAGGAAATCAATCGTACAAAGTTTGGGGAGATCCGAGCTATATTAAATATACTATGGCCGTTCAAACGATCAGTATAACTCCGACTGCAAATATTAACAAAAGCAAACCTGCAAATATTAATGCCTGGGCTTATGCCAGAGTAGACTGGACGATTAATGTTAAAGATGCAAGTGGAAACATAGTCGATTCGTTTGAAGTGAAAAATGAACATTCACTGAAAACACAATGGGTACCTAATACGGACCTTCAAAATGGAACGTATTCTATATCAATTGATGTCGTGACAAAAGACGGTTTTAAAGTAACAACAACGCCTAAACAAGTAACGGTTCTCCAACAATAAACCGATTGCGACCCAAGTGAGGATGATTCACTTGGGTTTATTCACGCCCTGTGCATGGTGCCATTTTTATACGCAAAAGATGAATGATTAAATAAAAAGTCGTGGAATAGTACTTTTGTTTTATGCAGGTGTAGAACAAATAGCTAATAATTTTACTTCTTGTATTCTATATCCAGAAAAATCGGAATATGGGATGATAAGGACAGAACAAGTTTAGTAGTTTACATAAATTCTTCTGAAAATGACTTGTTTATAAGAAACACTCTTTTGGGAGAAAAAAATGACAATTACATCAGAAAAAGGGGATGCGGTATGAAGAGGAGAAAAATTAATAAAATCATGACAGGAACGTTAGCTGCTGGACTGTTATTATCTCAAGGTGCTCCATATAACGTATTGGCAGAAAGCCCATATGAGTTGAAATCAGTTGATCATGCGGAAGAAATTCTAAAGACCCTGACTGAGGAACAACGAAAGGCGTTAGAGCAATTAGAGACGAGTACAGGCTTTACGATTTCTCCGGATATTGATGCAAATAGCCCTGAATTAGTCAAAGTCATCGTGGAATTCGAACAGGCACCAGCGAAAATTGACGTGATGAAGCAAGCAGCGAAAGGAAAAGAACTATCTTCTGCTACTGCAAATGAAAAAGTGGAGCAATCACACAAAGCTTTTAAAGAGCATGTGCAAGCATTGAAAGTGAAGAAGGACACGACCGAATACAAAGTGGAAGATGTAAACATTACAAGAGAATATAAAAATGCCATCAACGGTGTAGCGATGACGTTACCTGGTATAGCAGTAAAAGATTTGCTGCAATCTGGTGTTGTTAAACATATCTTTAAAGATTACGAGGTAAAAGTAGATCCACCGGTTGAAACGCAAGAAGCCATTGATCCTAAAATGGCGGATAGTATTCCGCAAATTGGCGTGGATAAGCTTCATGCCGAGAATATTAAGGGGAAAGGCATTAAAGTCGGTGTGCTAGATACAGGGATTGACTACAATCATCCAGACTTAAAAGATGTTTATAAGGGCGGATATGATTTTGTAGATGATGATGCAGATCCGATGGAAACGACCTACGAGGATTGGATTAATGCTGGCAAGCCAACATATCCTGGTTTAGTGTATTACACAAGCCATGGAACACATGTCGCAGGGACGATTGCAGCCCAACAGAAAAACGGTGTGGATTATGCTGTGAAAGGGGTAGCACCGGAAGTAGATTTATATGCTTATCGAGTATTGGGAGTTTGGGGTGGAGGAAATACAGCGGGAATACTTGCTGGAATCGATCAAGCGATTACAGATGGCATGGACGTCATCAATATGTCGCTCGGTGCCGCGACGAACAATCCTTTATACGCCACTTCTGTCGCAGTAAATAATGCTATGCTTTCAGGCGTGGTGACCGTCGTTGCTGCAGGAAACGCCGGTCCGAACGAAAAAACGCTTGGTTCTCCAGGAGCAGCGGCTCTCGGTATTTCAGTCGGGGCGAGCGATGTTTCCATGACCATTCCTACATTTAGTGGAAGCGTTTTCACTAATGGAAATGATAATTTGCAACGTCAAGACGAAGACCTTTTTCATCAATTAGAAGATTCAAAGCTTGACAGTGAGAACCTTTCTTCTCAATTAGAAGATTCAAAACTTATCAGCGAGGAACTTTCTCCTCAACTAGAAGATTCAAAATCCTTCGTCAAAGATTTTTCTTCTAAATTAGAAGATAAAAAGAAGGAGTTGTCTCACCAATTAGAAGATTTGCAACTTCTGGGCAAAGATTTTTCAGACCAATTAGAAGATTTACAAGGACAATCTTTACCATTTGTATATGTGGGACTGGGTAAAGTAGATGATTTTACAGGAAAAGATGTCAGCGGGAAAATTGCGTTGATTCAGCGCGGGGAACTTGCGTTTGATGAAAAAATCAAAAACGCCAAAAACGCTGGGGCTAAATCAGTGATTGTGTATAACAATGTCGACGCGCAAATACCTGCCTACTTGGGCGAGGTCGTCGGTTTAATCCCGTCTTTCCGCCTGTCAAAAGCAGATGGTGAGCGGTTAAAGGAGCTAGAAGAAGGTTCTTTCACATTTGAAACGTTAAGTAATACAAAAACAGAAGGCGATCATTTAGCAGATTTCAGTTCACGCGGGCCGGTAGAAGGAAATTATGATATCAAGCCGGATGTAGTCGCTCCAGGTGTGTCCATATTCTCCACGACACCGGAATTCATCAATGATCCACAGGACGGCATGAATTACGAGAATGCCTACGTACGTGTGTCGGGGACATCGATGGCCTCGCCACATGTGGCAGGTGTAGCCGCATTGATTTTACAGGAGAATCCAGAATACACGCCTTTCGATGTGAAATCGGTACTCATGAATACTTCAGATGATTTGCAAGGGGATAATTCTGTATACGAAGTGGGTGCAGGACGAATCGATGCTTATCAAGCGGTTCATACAGATACCTCCATCAAAGTGTGGGATAAGACACAAAATATCGAGAATGGAAACGTCGTGGAAATTGACGAACTAACAGGCTCCATTGTATTCGGCAAACATTATAAAAAAGATGATCAACCCATTGAGGCAAGTAAAAAGGTGACGGTTCAAAACAACAGCCAGGAAGAAAAATCTTATACACTAGAAGTGGAATATCACGGTGAGCGTACAGGGATTCAAGATGCTGTGAATAACGGTGTTACAGTGGATGTTCCTTCATCGATTACAGTGGGAGGCGGCCAAGTACAAGAGCTTCAGCCCAAAATAACGATACCAACCAGCGCTGCGGACGGAAGATATGAAGGGTATATTCATGTGACCAATGCCAACAATCCAGACGAAACCTATCAAATTCCATTTGCTGTCATGGTGACGGAAAAAGGGTTTGAATATGTCAAAACGACTAGACCATCCGTCACAAATATGACGCCTTTCTGGGAACTGAATGACACCCTCATTCATGTCATCATGAAGATGAATAGTCCAATGAAAACCATGGATGTACTTGTAAAAGATAGTGAAACAGGAAAAGCTGTTGGCTTCTTAGGAACTGTTGATGTGAGTAGATTACTTGTAGATACGGAAACTTTCCTTGTGGGTGCGTTCGCAGGTATGGTCTATCCATTTACAAATGATCCTTCCAACCCAATCAGTGATTATACTGTAAAGCTTCCATCAGGCGAATATACACTGGGACTGATTGCGCACGATGGGGAAGGTGGATCATATGCTTTTGATAATCTGCTGATCGTGGACAATACAGCACCAGAAGTGAACATGAATATCAAACCAGGTGTAATCGAAGTCAATGATTCTATGTTTACAGTAGAAGATGGTCAAAGAGCATTGTGGCTGCATGGAACAGCTAAGGATGCGACAGTGGATCTATTAAAAGCTAAAGGATTGGACTTCGATCAATCGTCCAACTTGATGGCTTACTACGCAAACTCTGGATTCGTAAGCGGGTTCTTCCCGATCGAGTCAAATGGAGATGTGAAAATCGGAATTGAAGCGAGTGATTTTGCAAAACAACCTTTGAATTTGAATTTGAGAACATCTGATCTTGCAACTGCAGTTGATACACAAAACTATTTCTTCCTAAAAGAAGGGACGGAATATGCTACTACCAGTCATGATAAGAAAGAGTTGAAAGTCGGCGATAACGTTACGATGACACTCAGTCTTAATAATGTGAAGCAGCTTGTATCCGGAGAATTTAATGTTGGGTTCAACAAAGAATTGTTCAAGTTTGCGAATGTGAATCTGAATAATGCTGTCAAACAATATGCAAAGGAAAAAGGGTTACAGGTATCACTCCATGAGCCAGTTGTGACGGAAGGTGCACATAGTAATACTTTGAATATAGGTGCTTCCATTACTGGAAATGTATACAGTGGATTTGATGGAGATATACCATTCCTCAATGTAACGTTTAAAGTTGTGAATGATGAATATTACAATGTTTTACCTGGATTTATGGTGCAGAAGGCGTCTTATAAAAAATCAGGACAAACAGCAAACACGACCATTCCTTATTACAACACTGAGCAGCTTAAGATGATTTCTAAACATACACAGGTGTATGGAAACATCTCGCCGCAAGCATTTCTGATTTCTGGAGGACCAGGGCAAGGAGAATACTTGAAAAAAGCGGATTATTCAAAAATAGGTGCACAAGTATATGCTCTTTCCAGAAGCGGTAAAAAGTATCCAGGAACTATTGAGAAGGGTGGAACTTACAAGATCAATGATATCCCGGCTAGCGATCAAGAATATTCAATTGTTATCGATATTCCGGGGCATCTTAAAGTGATGAAGAAGTTCATACCCGGCTATAATGAAAAAGGAGAGCTACGTGGACAATCTATAAGATTTACTCAGAGAAGTATTGCAGGGGATGTTAACGACGACAAAATGGTTGATATTTTCGACGTCCAGAGTGTCGTGGATGCATATGGTACGAAGGATTCATCCATCGTGTCACAAGATATCAATCAAGATGGTGTGGTAGATGAAGCGGACGTTCGTTTAATTGAGAAAAACTTCTTAACGAAGGGACCTGACGCACCTACTGGTAAACAACCGAAAGAAAAAATTGGTAAGAAAGGGCTGGAATACTTCCTACGCCTGATCGGTCTCGAGCTGAAGCAATAAACATAATTCTCATTAGGGATGTTCATAAAAGTAGGGGACACAAAGTAAAATGCTCTCTTTCTAAATGACAAAAAAGGTAAAACCAGAAAAGAAGATGATTTCTATATTCTGGACTACCCCCTTTCAAGTAGATAGTAATTAAAAAGTGGTTATTTAGCAGCCTTAGCCCTGTATTCTTGAGGGCTAAGGCTATTTAATTTCTTCCTGAACAGTTTGTTATTGTAAACCAATCCACATTCGTCCCATATTCAGCGTTGCTTGCTTTAAAATCATTTTCCAATAGTTAATGTTTATTTTCTTTGCGTAATCGAGCTAGTTCGTTTACTTGAGTTATTTATGTTTCCTAATGATATTTAATCCAACGATCAAACGCAGAATGCGTAATAACATATTCTCTAGTAAAGTCCGCAACAGATTTACCATTTTCATAAAGCTTCACTGATTGCGGGTTAAATTTCTGATGTAAAAGTTCGACCTTGAAGTGTCATAGGAGTACGCTCCCTTAAGTTAATAGTCTAAGTTTACAAGCCCTATTCTGTTCTACTAAGTGTAGCCTATCTAGGAGCCCTCCTTCTTGTTTAAGAGTTTGTTTAGTCATTAACTCATTACGACATTTGGGGAGGTCCTCCTTTTACTGTGTTTAAAGTCCATGAGCCATAAGGGCTCTGAGTTATGGAATCTATTTAATTACATTGTTAATTCCGGATTTAAGAAACGAGGGAAGATTATCATGATTCAAATATTATTAGTGGATGATCATACGGTCTTGCGTGATGGAATTCGAAGTATATTGGCTCTTGAATCCGACATCCAAGTTGTAGGAGAGGCTATTTCCGGGGATGAGGTGTTGAAGAAAGTAGAAGAGTTTCAACCGGATTGTATTTTGATGGACATTAATCTTCCAGGAAAAAATGGAATTGAGGTCACATCACTCGTGAAAAGTCAGTATCCGAACTGCCGAGTTCTCGTATTAACTATGTTTGAAGATGAAGAATACTTGATGGAAGCACTTCGAGCGGGTGCAGACGGCTATTTATTGAAAGATACATCATCTGAACAAGTGCTAGCTGCCATTCGAATGGTATCACAAGGAAATTCTGTTATTAATCCTAGCATGACAAAAAAGTTGGTAACATATCATCACCAGGAACTAAACGGAAATATCCTAACAGAGCGTGAAAAAGAAGTCCTATTTGAATTGGTCAAAGGTCTTAGTAATAAAGAAATTTCTGAAGCCCTATTTATCAGTGACAAGAATGTTAAAATTCACATCAATAACATTTTTAGAAAGCTGAATGTGAAAAGCCGTACACAAGCAATCATTTATGCCGTTCGAAATCAACTTGTTCCCTTCTCTTAACTAAAAATGTCCTGTACTTTATTATTCAGCTTTAAGACAAGTAATTGGAATAGTACTTTTGTTTTATCTGGTTTAAAACCAATAGCTAAGAAATTTACACCTTTCACTATATATTCGCAAAATTATAAATATGGGATGATAAGGAAGAAGAATTTTGGGAGAGGAAAATGACAATTACATTAGAAAAAGGGGATGCGGTATTATGATGAGGAAAAAATTCAATAAAATCATGACAGGATCGTTAGCGGTTGGACTGTTATTATCTCCAGGTACACCATATAACGTATTGGCAGAAAGCCCATATGAGTTGAAATCAGTTGATCATGCGGAAGAAATTCTAAAGACCCTGACTGAGGAACAACGAAATGCGTTAGAGCAATTAGAGACGAGTACAGGCTTTACGATTTCTCCGGATATTAATGTGAATAGCCCTGAATTAGTCAAAGTCATCGTGGAATTCGAACAGGCACCAGTGAAAATTGAAGTGATGAAGCAAGCCGCGAAAGGAAAAGAACTATCTACTGCTACTGCAAATGAAAAAGTGGAGCAATCACACAAAGCTTTTAAAGAGCATGTGCAAGCATTGAAAGTGAAGAAGGACACGACCGAATACAACGTGGAAGATGTAAACATTACAAGAGAATATAAAAATGCCATCAACGGTGTAGCGATGACGTTACCTGGTATGGCAGTAAAAGATTTGCTGCAATCTGGTGTAGTTAAACATATCTTTAAAGATTACGAGGTAAAAGTAAATCCACCGGTAGAAACGCAAGAAGCCATTGAACCTAAAATGGGAGATAGTATTCCGCAAATAGGCGTGGATAAGCTTCATGCCGAGAATATTAAGGGGAAAGGCATTAAAGTCGGTGTGCTGGATACAGGGATTGACTACAATCATCCAGACTTAAAAGGTGTTTATAGAGGAGGATATGATTTTGTAGATGATGATGCTGATCCGATGGAAACGACCTATCAGGATTGGATCGATGCTGGCGAGCCAATAGAACCAGGTTATGTGTATTATACGAATCATGGAACACATGTCGCAGGGACGATTGCAGCCCAACAGAAAAATGATGTGGACTATGCTGTGAAAGGGGTAGCACCGGAAGTAGATTTATATGCTTATCGAGTATTGGGACCTTGGGGTGGAGGAAATACAGCGGGAATACTTGCTGGAATCGATCAAGCGATTGCAGATGACATGGATGTCATTAATTTATCGCTCGGCGCCGCGACGAACGATCCTTTATACGCCACTTCTGTCGCAGTAAATAATGCTATGCTTTCAGGCGTAGTGGCCGTCGTTGCTGCAGGAAACGCCGGTCCGAACGAAAAAACGCTTGGTTCACCAGGAACAGCGGCTCTCGGTATTTCAGTCGGGGCGAGCGATGTTTCGATGACCATTCCTACATTTAGTGGGAGCGTTTTCACAAATGAAAATGATAATTTGCAACGTCAAGGCGAAGACCTTTTTCATCAATTAGAAGATTCAAAGCTTGACAGTGAGGACCTTTCTTCTCAATTAGAAGATTCAAAGCTTGACAGTGAGGACCTTTCCTCTCAATTAGAAGATTCAAAGCTTGACAGTGAGGACTCTTCTTCTCAATTAGAAGATTCAAAACGCTTCGACACAGATTTTTCTTCTAAATTAGAAGATAAGAAGAAGGAGTTGTCTCACCAATTAGAAGATTTGCAACTTCTGGGCAAAGATTTTTCTGACCAATTAGAAGATTTGCAAGGACAATCTTTACCATTTGTATATGCGGGACTGGGCAAAGTAGATGATTTTACAGGAAAAGATGTCAGCGGGAAAATTGCGTTGATTCAGCGCGGGGAACTTGCGTTTGATGAAAAAATCGAAAACGCCAAAAATGCTGGGGCTAAATCAGTGATTGTGTACAACAATGTCGACGGGCAAATACCTGCCTACTTGGGCGAGGTGGTCGGTTTAATCCCGTCTTTCCGCCTGTCAAAAGCAGATGGTGAGCGGTTAAAGGAGCTAGGTGAAGGTTCTTTCACATTTGAAACGTTAAGTAATACAAAAACAGAAGGCGATCATTTAGCTGATTTCAGTTCACGCGGACCGGTAAATGGAAATTATGATATCAAGCCGGATGTAGTCGCTCCAGGTGTGTCCGTATTCTCCACAACACCGGAATTCATCAATGATCCGCAGGACGGTATTAATTACGGGAATGCCTATGTACGTATGTCGGGAACATCGATGGCTACGCCACACGTGGCAGGTGCAGCCGCATTGATTTTACAGGAGCATCCGGAATACACGCCTTTCGATGTGAAATTGGCACTCATGAATACTTCGGATGATTTAAAAGGGGATAATTCTGTATACGAAGTGGGCGCGGGACGAATCGATGCCTATCAAGGGGTTCATGCAGATACATCCATCAAAGTATGGGATAAGACACAAAATATCGAAAATGGTAAAGTCGTAGAAATTGATGAAGAAACAGGTTCCATTGTATTCGGCAAGTATTATAAAAAAGATGATCAACCCATTGAAGCAAGTAAAAAGGTGACGGTTCAAAACAACAGTCAAGAAGAAAAATCTTTTACACTTGAAGTGGAGTATCACGGCGAGCGTAAAGGGATTCAAGATGCAGTGAGTAACGGTGTTACATTGAATGTGCCTTCATCGATTACAGTGGGAAGCGGCCAGGTACAGGAGATCCAGCCTAATATGACGGTGCCAACTAGCGCTGCGGGAGGAAGATATGAAGGGTATATTCATGTGACCAATGCCAACAATCCAGACGAAACCTATCAAATTCCATTTGCTGTGATGGTGACGGAAAAAGGATTTGATTATGTCAAAACGACTAGACCATCCGTGACAAATACGACAGCTTTCTGGCAATATAATGACAAAATTATCCATATCATCATGAAAATTAATAGCCCAATGAAAACCATGGATGTGCTTGTAAAAGACAGTAAAACAGGAAAAGCTGTTGGGTTCATAGGAACAGCTAATATTAGTAAATTACAATTAGATAGAGAAGTGTATCTTACTGGTGCGTTCAGCGGTACGGTCTTACCATTTACAAATGATCCTGCCAATCCAATCAGTGATCTTCCAATAAAGCTTCCAGCAGGCGATTATATACTGGAACTGATTGCACACGATGAGGATGGGAAATCATATGTTTATGTCAATCCGCTTATCGTGGACAATGAAGCACCAGAAGTCAACATGGATATAAAATCGGGTGTAATCGAAATCAATGATTCTATGTTTACAGTAGAAGATGGCCAAAAAGCAATGTGGCTGCATGGAACAGCTAAGGATGCGACAGTGGATTTATTACAATCTAAAGGGTTGGACGTCGATCAATCGTCCAATACTATGGCTTACTATGCAGGTGACTCTACGTATATAGCTGGGTTCTTCCCAGTTCAAGCGAATGGAGATGTAAAATTAGGAATTGAGGAAAGTGATATTGCAAAACAACCTTTAAGATTTTGGTTGAGAACGTGGGATACTGCAACGGCAGTTGGTTACCAAAAGTATTACTTCATGAAAGAAGGAACGGAATATACGACTACTAGTTATAACAAGCAAGAGTTGAGACTCGGTGATAACTTTACGATGACACTCAGCCTTAATAATGTGAAACAGCTTGTCTCCGGAGAATTTAATGTAGAGTTCTTAAAAGATTACTTCAAGTTCTCGAATGTGAAGCTGAACACTGCAGTCAAACAATATGCAATGGAAAAAGGCTTACAGGTATCACTACATGAGCCTGCTGTGACGGAAGGTTTATACAATAATAGTTTGAACATCGGTGCTTCCATTACTGGAAATGCATTCAAAGGGCTGAACGGAGACATGCCGTTCCTCGATGTAACGTTTAAAGTAGTGAAAGGTGAAGTTTACGAAGATGTTCAAGGATTTGAAGTCAAGAAGGGGTCTTATAAGAAATCAGGACAAATAGCAAGCACTGCTATTCCTTTTTATAACACTCAAGATCTTAAAGTAATTCCTACACATACACAGTTGATAGGATCCATCAGTCCGGAAGCATTTATTTTACAAAGTTCAGGGGCGGAATATTTGAAAGCGGCGGATTATTCGAAAATAGGGGCACAAGTATACGCTCTTTCCAGAAGCGGTAAAAAGTATAAAGGAACAATTAAAAGAAATGCATCTTTCGAGATCAATGGTATTCCGGCTTCCGATCAAGTGTATACAGCAGTTTTTGAAGTTCCAGGGCATCTTAAAGTGATGAAGAAATTCATTCCTGGATATCATGATGCAAAAGGGGAGCTACGTGGGCAATTTATAAGAATTGGCCAGAGAAGTATTGCAGGGGATGTGAATGGCGACAAAATGATTGATATCCTCGATATCCAGAGTATCGTTGATGCATACGGTACTAAGGATTCATCCATCGTGCCGCAAGATATCAATCAAGATGGTGTGGTAGACGAAACAGACATTCGCTTCGTGGAGAAAAATTTCTTAACGAAAGGACCTGACGCACCTGCCGATAAACAGCCGAAAGAAAAAATTGGCAAGAAAGGGCTGGAATACTTCCTACGCCTGATCGGTCTTGAACTGAAGGAATGAACAGAATCTCATCAGGGATGTTAATAAAAGGAGAGGACTCATAGTAAAATCCACCTTTTCTAAAGAGCGTAAAAGGTTAGGTCACAAAAGAAGAAGAATTTTATATTCTGGACTTACCCCTCTCAAAAGATAGTAATTAAATAGTGATTTATTGAACAGCCTTAGCCCAGTATTCTTCAGGGCTAAGGCTATTTATTTTTTACTAGAATCGTTAGTTATTATAGAACTAGTCTATTTTCGTCCCATAATCAGCGTTGCTTGCTTTAATCTATCATTTTCCATTACTAAACGTTTGTTTTCTTTGCATAATCGATTTGGTTCGTTTTATTCTTCAGAGCGATAATCTTCTAATTGCAATGTCCTGTGCTTTATTAATCAGCTTTAATACTAGTGATTGGAATAGTACTTTTGTTTTACCGGATATAAAACCAATAGCTTCCCAATTTACACCCTTCGCTATATATTCAGAAAATTATGAATGCGGGATAATGAGAGTGGACAAGTTAACTGGTTTTCCTGAAATACTGGAATTTACTTGTTAAAAGAAACATCATTTTGGGAGAGGAGGATGACAATTACGGTAGAAAAAGGGGATGCAGTATGATGAGGAAAAATCGCAGTAAAATTATTACAGGAACGTTAGCTGTTGGAATGTTATTATCTCAAGGTGCTCCATACAATGTATTGGCAGAAAGCCCATATGAGTTGAGACGGGTTGATCAGGCGGTAGAAATTCTAAATAACCTGTCTTTGAAATACAAAGAAGGGGGTTAGAGCAGTTGGATACAAATACAACCTTTACCATTTCTCCGGATATTGATGTGAATAGCCCTGAATTAGTCAAAGTCATCGTGGAATTCTATCCGGCACCAGCGAACATTGAAGTGATGAAGCAAGCAGCGAAAGGAAAAAAACTATCTTCTGCTGCTGCAATAGAAAAAGTGGAACAATCTCACAAAGCTTTTAAAGAGCATGTGCAATCATTGAAAATCCAAAAGAACTCGACTGAATACAATGTGGAAGACATTGACATTACAAGAGAATATAAAAACGCCATCAACGGTGTAGCGATGACGTTGCCTGGTATGGCAGTAAAAGATTTGCTGAAATCTGGTGTAGTTAAACATATCTTTAAAGATTACGAGGTGAAAGTAGTTCCACAAGTAGAAACGTAAGTAGCCATTGAACCTAAAAAGACAAATAGTATTCAGCAAATTGGCGTGGACAAGCATCATGCCGAGAGTATTACGGGTAAGGGTTCGGCGTGCTGGATACAGGTATTGACTACAATCATCCAGACTAAAAAAATGTTAATAAAGGCGGATATGATTCACCAGGAAAAGTGGCTCTCGGTATTTTCAGTAGGGGCGATCGATGTTTCCATGAACATTCCTACATTTAATGGAAGCGCTCACAATAATGTGTTTGAGGATTTCTAACTTCTCGTCAAAGACTTTTCTGAGTTGTTGCTAGATTAGTTGAAAAAATTTAATTCCTGATGTTGAAAGTCAGATCAGTGTATTAAATGTGAAGTTAAGTCATTAGCACGAAACCATCACATTTTTACAAATATATTAATCTACTATTTTGTAAGGAAAAGGGGGAAATTTAATGAGAAAGAGGAGAAACAAAAAATTTGTTAATGTAATGACCGCAGGATTGGTATCTGCAGTACTTTTGTCAACAAGTACTGGTAATTCATTTGCTTATGATGACACCGTCGCAGAAACGCTGGTCACTCAGGGGTCTATGCAACTGCAGAACAACCCAGTTGTCGACTCGCACACTGTTACCCTTATCACGGGCGAAGTTGTGATGCTCGACCGTTATGCCGACGGATTACAGGCAGCGACAATCGCACCGTCACCCGATGGCGAAGCAATGGAAATAACGAAGATCCAGTTGGGTGACGAAGTCTATGTCATCCCGGCTAAAGCGCAGCCGTATATCGAAGCGGATGAGCTCGACCGTGAACTGTTCAACATCACCAAGTTGGTAGATTACGGATACGACGACTCCAATGGCTCCGAGATACCGGTGATCGCGACTTACTCGGACACAATGGCTACAGTGGGCAAGGCATTAGAAAAGGTGTCTCCCGCAGGTTCTAAGAAGGACAAGGTATTAGAGAGTGCCAACGCAGTTGCGCTAAAAGTAGACAAATCGAATGCAGAGACGTTCTGGGAAGCAATCGACGATGATAGTGACTCCGCGGCGACCGAGCCGGAGCTGGCTGGTGGTATAAAGAAGTTGTGGCTTGACAAACAAGTACAAGTGACGCTAGAACAGAGTGTTCCGCAGATCGGAGCACCGACTGTATGGGAAGCTGGATATGATGGTGAAGGCGTGAAAGTAGCTGTCTTGGACACTGGAATCGATCCGAATCATGCTGATGTTAAAGCATCTATTATAACAGCAAAGAACTTCACGAACGATTCTGATTATATAGATGGTCACGGTCACGGAACGCATGTTGCTTCGACGATCGCGGGATCTGGAGCTGCTTCCGGCGGTAAATTAAGGGGAGTAGCTCCAGGTGCAGAACTTTTAATTGGGAAGGTGCTTAACAATGAAGGGTCAGGTCCTGAGTCGGGAATCATCGCTGCAATGGATTGGGCAGTCGAGGAAGGCGCCGATGTCGTCAGTATGAGTCTTGGTAGTACTATTCCGAGTGACGGCACAGATCCAATGAGTCAAGCGGTTAACCATTTGAGTGAAACCACTGACACATTGTTTGTGATTGCGGCAGGTAATGCAGGACCCGATAAGAAAACCATAGGCGCGCCAGGTGCAGCCGAAAAAGCATTGACTGTTG
Source organism: Psychrobacillus sp. FSL H8-0483 (assembly GCF_038637725.1). Lineage (NCBI taxonomy): Bacteria > Bacillati > Bacillota > Bacilli > Caryophanales > Bacillaceae > Psychrobacillus > Psychrobacillus sp. FSL H8-0483. The sequence goes on along the minus strand of NZ_CP152052.1, from coordinate 2,273,303 downwards.
GGGCAGTTGACAAAAACGACGTGTTAGCTTCTTTCTCAAGCCGTGGTCCGATTATCGAGAATTACCGTGTCAAACCAGAAATTACGGCACCAGGTGTAGGAATCGTAGCTGCCCGTGCTGTAGGAACCTCTATGGGTACTGTCGTTGACGCCAATTACACGGCTGCTAATGGTACATCGATGGCTACACCACATATTGCTGGTGCCGCAGCAATTCTTAAACAAAGGCATCCGGACTGGTCTGCTGACCGAATTAAGCAGGTGTTGGTAGGAACGGCTAAGTCAAATGCCAACGATACGGCCTATCAGCAGGGTGGCGGACGTGTAAGCATTGTAAACGCTCTGGATGCGAACATCTATAGCAGTCCTGCAGTCGTCAGTCTTGGAGGCGCTGAGGAAACTAGTGAGCCACTCGAGCAGACATTTGATTATGTCAATCCATCCGATAGTGAAATAAAAGTAACGCTTAATATGGAATCTAAAAATGAAAAAGGAGCACCGGCTCCAGATGGTATGTTTACACTAAGCGATACTGAAGTAACGATTCCTGCTAATAGCAGCAGTGAGGTGAAAGTGACCTTTGATCCTTCAATTGGAAATGTAAGCGATTACAAAGTGGTTGTTACAGCTACTTCAAGTGACGGTAAAACAGTAACCACGACCATTGGTGCGACGAAGAAGGTACCATCCGTGGATTTAACCCTTCAATTGATTGACCGCAATGGTGACCCAGCATATGGAGAAGTCTTTGTGGTTAACCTTGATACGGGATTAAACAAAACAGTCTACGCAAATAGAGACACTGGAATCAAGCTCATCGAAGTACCGGAAGGACGTTACTCGGTAATGGGAACCGTGTACACACACGATGAGGCTGGATGGCGAGTGGAGAGCCATACACTCGCAGGTGTGCCTGAGGTTGAGCTAAGCAAGAACACGATGCTCACGTTAGATGCACAGTTGGGCAAAGAGGTCGAAATCTCTACTCCTAAGGAGTCCGAGGGGAACGGATACAAATTAGGATACCGCCAGACTAACGGCAAGTTCATGGTTGATTTCATGAAAGGTTTTGTTGCACCATACTTTGATCACCCTTATGTGGTACCAACCGAACCTGTGACAGACGGCACGTCCGATTTTGATTTCGAGTTCAACTTCCAACAGCGCAAATACGCCCCTTTGATCCGTGCATCTTATGACGGAAGTGATAGTTCGATCCCGCTCGAGCATGTAATGTATACGCCTAAGTTGGATGGCGATAAGACACTCGAAGCAGTCAACCTCGGCTTTGCACGACCTGATGACCTCAGTGGTAAGGATGTCAGTGGCAAACTGGCAGTCATCACCCGTGATACGACATCGACGATTACTGACCAGATCAAAGTAGTGACGGCTGCCGGTGCAGTGGGTGTATTTATTGTCTACGATGGGCCAGGCATTTATTGGACTAGCGTATTTAAAACGGCTGGCATTACCATACCGGCATGGACCCTCAAACAAGACGACGGAGCGGTGCTCTTCGATCGAATTGCCAATGGTACTACTAGTATCAACTTAAAGGGTATTGCCAACAGCCCGTACGTGTATAACATGGCGATGATGGTTCCGGATGTCATCCCGGCAAACCCAGTCGACGAAATGACTGCAGAGAACTCTGCCGTGGTGAATGCACACTACCGCGGTACTAGGGGTAGAGTAATAAGCGAAAGCCTTGCTCCGATCCGCCCTGGTGAGGCCGGGATATTCCTGTTCCCGGAGTTCCTAGACGCACCACTAGACCGGGAAGAGTGGTACTCAACCGGCAGCATGTCGCCTACCATGAAAGATATGAAATGGTACCACGCGGTCTATGACGAAAATCGCATCAGCCGCAACATGAAGGATATATTCCGTAATTATCTGCCAGGTGAGCAGCGCGAAGAGACATGGCTGGGCGCAGCAAACGGTCCAGCTCAACAGGACAATACAATGGCGTTCCGTGAGGGAGACACAGTCACTCTCAACATGCAAGAACAGGGTGACAGCCAACCGGGGCACTGGGGCACTTTTTATTACCCTGAAGACACGTCGATGGTTCGAATGTATCAGGACGGGAAGCTCCTCACGGAGAGGAAGTATTTTTCATGGCAAGCGCCGCTGACGGTCAGCCCTGACCCAGCGACCTACCAAATCACGATGGACACTGCGCACCCGACGGGGTTCAGAATGTCTACAAAGACCAATACGGCGTGGACGTTCATGTCCCAGCGACCAACAAGTGGGCAGGAAAACCTGGCTCTGCTGTGGCCAAAGTATGACATTAGCCTGGATGGGGAGAACAAAGCAAAAGGTGGCATTACTGACCACTTCGATCTATCATTCGTTCTTCAATCAGGTGCTACCGCAGATATTAAAGGGGTTGAGGTCCAAGTATCCACTGACGACGGCGAAACCTGGAATACGACAAAAGTGAAGGAGCAGAATAAGAAAGATAGCCGCTATAAAGTGTGGGTGAAAAACCCAGACACTGGCTACGTTTCGCTTCGCATCAAGGCATGGGACGGAAACGGTAGCCAAATCGAACAGACTATAATTAAAACCTATGCTGTGCGCTAACATTTTCGGTAGATACAATAGATTTGCATAAAGTGCAGTGACACAGGAATACATGGACAAATATTTTAAATGTCGGATGTAAAGTAGTCAAAAAAAGACCGTGCGTCTTTTAAAATGTTCCCTAAAGAGTAGACATGATAAAAAAAGTCTACTTTGTTGAACTGCCCCGTAATTGTTAGACACCAACTAACCATTTACGGGGTGTTTTTATGTCTAAATATACAGTAGAAGTTAAATTACAAGCGGTGGAACGCTATTTAACTGGAAATATTAAAATCAGAACTGCTTTATTTACAAGAGTTTTAGAGCATGGCGCATTTTGAAAAGGAATTAGAAGAATATCTTGAATTTTACAATCACAAGCGAATGAAGGCAAAATTAAAAGACCTGAGCCCGGTAGAATACCGAACTCAGATCTTAGAAGCAGCCTAAAATATTTGTCTAACTTTATTGGGTCAGATCATTTTAGTGGTCTACATTTATAAGATTTATCATGAATTATTGTGAATTTTAACCCCGTTTTAACCCCATTCATAAAAATGGTTGAATAAAAAAAGCCACAAACCCTTATGTATCAAAGGATGTGACTCTTCTGTATTTATGGTCCCGACTGGTCTCGAACCAGCGACCCCCACCTTGTCGAAATTATCTCACTTATAAAATTTAGCTAAACTGAGTTTGATTAGGTTAAATAAGTCTGATTTAATAAGGTTTTCGCAGCTGTGAAAAAATTAATTATGCGGACAAATTGCGGACAAATGAGTGAACAGATGGTCTGTATTACTTTTTTGTTTAAAGCAGGATAAAACAGTTGATAAGTGTCAGTTAACAATTATTTCATTTCAATACTCCACTATTATAAGATTAGCCAGATTATTTGAGCCACCAGGTCGGAGAAGCCGAAGTCTTTTCTCTCTATTAAATTATATGAGCATCATATACAGGGACAATTAGGGAAAGACTATCCGATTACCTATGAAGAAAAGTAGAAGACATTTTAAATTCATATCAAGTTAGTTATAACGGGAAATCAGTAGCATTATCCACCCATTGTTCATAAATTGTTTAGGAGGTGTATATGAACTATTGGTGGATTCACGTATTACCCAGTTGTTTTAGCTCATTTTTATTTTGTTTCCCCTTTCATGATCATAGCACTTCTTGTTAATTTAATTTCAGGAGGTGGCAAGAATGAATGATTTCCATAACGAACTCCAGATGTTGAATGTTGGCGATTTCAATACGAGTCAGCCAGTTGCTTTGGACCCAAACGGATCCTTTTCAACTCAAACTGCGCAGCTCGGTGGTATCGGTGGTGTAGGTGGTGTAGGTGGTATCGGTGGTGTAGGTGGTATCTTCCGTTGTTTTAGCTGTTTTAGCTGCTTTAGTTGCTTTAGCTGCTTTAATTGTTTTAATTGTTTTAATTGTTTTCGTTGCTCTAATTGTTTTCGTTGCTCTAATTGCTCTAATTGCTCTAATTGCTCTAATTGTTCTAATTGTTTTCGTTGCGGTGGTCACGGCCGCTAATATTTCTAGATTTCTAACAAAAATCGTGATTGCCAAGGTCCCTGCAGTTGTTGCAGGGACCTTTCTCTATAAGGTTAAACATATGAAACAAGCTACAGTACATAGGATGTAATGTTAAACATAATATCGATTTAGGAATAACTATGGTTAAGGAGGAGCAGAATGCCAAATTTGACCCCTATGATGCGTCTGAAAGTGAAAAGGGACACATTTTTTCTCCCCGATTCAAATAGTGGTGTGTATTTTCGAAATAATAAAAGTTCTTTTCATGTGGAAGGAAATGAGATCGTTCAGTGGATTGAAAAACTGATACCGATGTTCAACGGGAAGAACACGTTAGAGTATTTGACAGATGGATTACCTGGTCCATATCGGGATCGCGTCTATGAGATTGCGGAAGTGCTATACCGAAATGAATATGTTCGGGATGTGAGCCAAGATCTTCCTCATCAATTGGCGGATCCGGTTCTTAATAAGTATGCTTCTCAAATTGAGTTTTTGGACAGTTTCGGTGATTCGAGTGCGTACCGATTTCAAACCTATCGTCAGGCAAAAGTGTTGGCAGTTGGCTCGGGTCCTTTTTTTGTTTCGTTGGTTTCTTCATTACTTGAATCCGGATTGCCCAAGTTCCAAATTCTAATCACGGACTCGGTGTCGACCAATAGACGGCGGGTGATGGAACTCGTGGCACATGCACGTAAATCTGATACCGAGGTAGCGGTAGAAGAGGTTAGCCTGCAGAAGGAGGGAAGACATTTTTGGCGGGAGATTGTTCAACCGTTTGATTCGATATTGTATGTGTCTCAGGAGGGCGATATTGAGGAACTCCGAGTTCTTCATGAGGTTTGTAGGGAAGAAAAGAAGGTGTTTCTCCCTGCTATATGCCAACAGCGTGTGGGCCTTGCGGGTCCGCTAGTGCATCCTGACTCTAAGAGGTGTTGGGAGTCTGCGTGGAGGCGCATGCACAGAGCTGTACTTTCCAAAGAGCAACAGTTCACCACTTTCTCTGCAACAGCAGGGGCAATGTTAGCAAATGTAATCACATTTGAATTGTTTAAAGAGATTACTGGAGTAACCGAATCTGAACAAAGGAACCTATTCTATCTACTTGATCTAGACACATTGGAAGGAAACTGGCATTCGTTTTTGCCTCATCCGTTGGTGGATGGACACGTGTCTAGCGAATGGGTAACAGATTTGGATGTGCGTCTTGAACAAAGCTTAAGCAAAGATGAAACGAATGGATTATTACTTTACTTCAGCCTGTTGACATCGGAAGTATCAGGGATTTTTCATGTTTGGGAGGAAGGAGATCTAAAGCAGCTGCCTTTAGCTCAGTGCCGCGTACAGGCGGTTGATATGTTGTCGAAGGGACCCGCTGAGCTTTTACCAGACATTGTTTCTACAGGTCTGACGCATGAGGAAGCACGGAGGAAAGCAGGACTGGCTGGGATAGAATCGTATGTGTCACGAGCGGTTGAACTACTCGTTGCGACCCTACCTTCATATCTGGAAAAAGGGGAGAATGTAGTAGAAATAAAGGAATTCATCGGAGTTGGAGCGGGGGAAACGGTTGCGGAAGGTATTTGCCGGGGATTGCAAGGGTGTTTGGACAAAGAGCTAAGCATGCAGCTGATAAATAAAAAAAATCATGTTGCTCGGTTGCAATTGGATATGGTAGAAGATGAACGTTGCCGGTTTTATTTGGAGGCACTGACCACGATGCATGGCTCACCGACGATCGGTTTAGGAGAGGAAGTGAACGGTTTCCCTGTCATTTGGGTCGGAACGAATGACGGCTGGTATGGTGGTGTAGATTTGAATATTACATTGGCGTTGCGAAAAGCGTTACAACAGGCGCTTATGAAGGTACAATCCCCTACGGCTTCCCACCCGGTGCAAGCGCGGGAAGTTTCGTCCGTCATACTGGAAGAAAAGGTGCCACTAAGCCTTGTTATCTCCGCTTGTGATGAGAACAGACAGTCCGAGATTTTGCAATCCGCTATACAAATTCTAGAACGGAATCACAAACGGCTTTTAGTGCTTGATCTAGCATTTGAACCATTTTTGAAAGAGGGAATCGCAGGGCTGTTTGGCGTGTTGTTACGAGAGGAGAGAGGATTCCGGTGAGTGCCGTCGTGATGGTTGTTGGAGAAGGATTATTGGCTGATCGTGTGTGGGGGGATCTATCCACTCAATACGAAGTAATACGCCGCTCCGATTTCGAGGCGGGAGTACCAGAAACGACTAATCTGGTTCTGGTATTGCACGATACCTTGAATTCTTCCATTCATAAAAAGTCGGAAGAGGTATTGCGGCCAACCGGCATACCTTGGCTGCGAGGTTTTGTTTCATATGGAGAAGGAGTGATTGGGCCACTAGTACGTACGGAAATACCAGGCTGCTCCCAGTGTGCAGACAAACGACGTCTCATGGCCGGACGAGACCGTAAAGAGATGTGGGAGATGGAACAGAGACTTACGGCTCACGATGGGATTTCGTGTGATGCTTGGGCATCGCGTACGGGACTATTGCAAATGGCGCACCTTCTCGAGGCGGAGGTACAGAGCATATTAGATGGAGATCAGGCTTATTCGGAAGGTCGTTTATGTTTAATCAATCTGAAATCGCTAAAGAGTTCATGGCATCCGTTTCTTCCTGACCCGTTATGTCCGGTCTGTAGTCGATTACCCAATGATTCACCAGCCGCGGCCCGAATTACATTGCAATCTAGTCTGAAGATCAGTACTGACAGCTACCGCTGTCGTTCCATGGATGACCTGAAAAATATTCTAAGCAAGGATTATCTAAATGAGCGGACTGGTTTATTAAATGGTAAAATGTATGACCTCAGGCTACCATTTGCTGATGTAAGTGTTAATCTGCCGTTGTTTACGGGAGACGAGGGTGTGGCAGGCCGAACTCATTCATACAAGGTTAGTGAGTCTACGGCTATTTTGGAGGGGTTGGAGCGGTACTGTGGTCTGTCTCCAAGTGGAAAACGAACAGTGGTTCATGACAGCTTCCGCAATCTGGAAGACCGAGCGCTTAATCCTCTCAAGGTAGGTGTGCATTCAAAGGAACAGTATACGCTGCCTGATTTTCCGTTCAAACCGTTCAATCCTGATCGCTCCATCGATTGGGTTTGGGGTTATTCGTTTTTGCAAGAGTGTCCTATTCTGATTCCAGAGTTGCTTGCTTATTACAGCTTGGGCTACGATGAGGGATTTGTCTATGAAACTTCCAATGGTTGTGCGGTAGGCGGTAGTATAGAGGAGGCCATTTTCTACGGTATTATGGAAGTTGTAGAGCGTGATGCGTTCCTTATGACTTGGTACGCAGAACTGGCACTCCCACGTCTTGACCCTTATTCTACTAACGATCAAGAATTAAAGTTAATGATTGACCGTGTGCGTGCGGTTGGTGGATATGATCTCTATTTTTATAACTCGACGATGGAGAACGGAATTCCAAGTGTTTTGGTGCTGGCGAAAAACAGGAAAAAAATGGGGTTGAATATCATCAGTGCGGCCGGCGCTCATCTGGATCCAATACGAGCGGCGAAAAGCGCGATTCATGAGTTGGCTGGTATGATGCTAATACTTGATGGGAATTTAGAAGCAAACCGGGAGGAGTATGTGCAAATGTTGAAAGACTCTTCCTTGGTACGGAAGATGGATGATCATGGGATGTTGTATGGGTTGCCGGAAGCGCAAGAACGCCTACAGTTTTTGTTGGATGATAATCGGCCATTGCGAACGTTTGACGAGGAATATAAATGGGAGGCAGTGCATGCAGACCTTACGGATGATCTGAGGGACATTCTCCAGGTGTTTAGGGGATTGAACCTCGATGTGATCGTGGTGGAGCAAACGACACCGGAAATCAAACAAAACGGACTGTTTTGCGTTAAAGTCCTGATTCCGGGGATGCTGCCAATGACATTCGGTCAACATCTTACGCGAATAACAGGGCTTGAGAGAGTGCTCCGGGTGCCTATGGAACTCGGATATAAGGAACAACTGCTAACACTTGTACAGCTCAATCCATATCCGCATCCGTTCCCATAACTAGTGGTTAGGAGGTAGGAGGATGAATCTTGAGGCATTTCTGCACAATCTCCATTTTGATATTGAAAAGGTAAGCGCGCCAAACTGGGAAGTGGACTGGGATGATGCACCGCTTACGTTTAAGCTTTATCGTGGCTTACCTGTGATTCCACTTTCTTTAGAAGTACCGTTGACGCTTAAAAGGCTGGAAGCAACTGTAAAGCCTGACCTAAGCAGAATCGGTCATTTTCTCTGGTATGTATTTGGTCTAACTCAATTTAGCGAGTCTGTGATGAACTTGAATTTCAGCGATCAAGCCATAGACCTAATGCAGTCGAAACGGCGGTTTGTTCCTTCCGGTGGTGCGCTGTATCCAAACGAATTGTACGTTTATTTGAAGATAGAGAATTTGCCTTACGGTGTTTACCATTATGATGTAGCACATCATCGCTTAGTGTTGCTGCGAGAAGGAAATTTCGATTCATATATATCCCGGGCACTTGGCAATCGCTGTGACCTATCCGATTGTTTTGGTACTGTTTTTGTATCGACAATGTTTTGGAAAAATTTTTTTAAATACAATAACTTTGCCTACCGTCTTCAAGGGTTGGATGCTGGTGTGCTGATTGGACAATTACTGGAAGTAGCGAAATCTTTTGGCTTCGCAACTGGGGTATACTTCCAATTCCTTGATCGGGCCATCAACCACCTGCTTGGGCTTTCCGAACAAGAGGAGAGTGTGTATGCGGTGATTCCCCTATCGGCGGAATCAACAAGCTGCTTCAACAGAAGTAACATAGATGGGGATGACTCTGCCACTGAATTATGCCAAGAGTTGACAGCAATTCAGTCTACTCATTACGTCCAATCACGAAGGGTTATAGAGTTTCCGATGCTAACCAAGATGAATGAAGCGTCTATGTTGGAATCAACGAGATCGTTTCGGCAAATCAAGGAGGAGCAAATAAATTGTGAGGGTCAAACGGTGACTCTGCCTTATGTGAAGCAATTGTCGTATGATTTGGCGTCGGTCTGTCGAAAGCGATTTTCACCGGACATAGATTTCGTTTTGGGAAAGGTAAGTCAACTGCAGCTTGCCACACTGCTTAAGGGCGTGATGGATTCCTTCTCGTATCAAAATGATTTGGATGGAGTTCAAAAGAAACAGAAGTCCCGTGTCTCACTTTACGGATGTTTGTATAATGTCGAGGGCTTTCCGAATGGTGCATATCACTATGACAGCTCTGCCCATGCGTTACGTCGAGTACAACTCGGAGATCAGCGATTACGGTTACAGCACGGAATGTCCGGAGGTAATGTAAATATGTTCCAAGTACCGCTTTGTCTACATGTGGCAGGGGACAAAAATCATTTCAAAACGGAAATGGGATACAGAGGATATCGCATCCAACAAATGGAAGCGGGTATGCTGGTGCAAAGAATCCTGCTAGTCGCGTCAGCCCTCGGATTCGGAGGGCACCCACTCCTCGGGTTTGATGCGAACATATGTGATGAGATATACAAGCTGAGTCCACAAGGAAAAACCAGCCTTATCCAAATCCCGACAGGTCCGTATCGACACCGTCCTTGGTTAAGTGGAAGTCTGCATAGTTAAGTAAGTGGTAATGCCTCAATTTCCTTTTAGGAGTTGAGGCTATTTTTATTCAGAGAACTCAAACTTCCCCTATGGTTGATCATATAAGCAGGGAAGTATATTTTTTTAGGAAACGTTTAATTGAATTAAATGAAAGGAAGTTAATTTCTAAACGATTGGGACATGCAAATCCCAAAATTACATTGGAATTTTATGCTCATTTATTACCGAATAGAGATAGCGACATTGCGGATACTTTTCATCAGGCCATTCTTACTAATACAGAAAAATCCTGCGGACAAGTCCTAAAATAAGAAGTATATGTTAGGAATTTTTACTAAAAGAAAAAGCCTTAAAACATTGATATATCAACGTTTTAAGGCTTATGATAAGGATGGTCCCGACTGGTCTCGAACCAGCGACCCCCACCTTGTCGAATTTGTAACCCTTGAATTACCTGGTTAAATTGAATTCGATTTAGTTAAATAAGTCTGATTTAATAAGGTTTTCGAGACAGTGAAAATCATTTCAGTAAAATAAGATCAGTACAAAAAATTAATTCTGCGGACAAATTGCGGACAAAAGAGTAAACAGGTGGTCTGTATTACTATTTTGCTGGAAACAGTATGAAACAGAGTAATACTGTATTAGGAAAATTAAATTAGAGAGTTCATATGTATTAATTTTAGACTTGTATTAATTTAATATATCGTAAAATTAAATTGGTTTGAAATTATTATAAAATAAATTGGGGCAGTCTCAAATAAATTACTTCCTCCACTTATCTTTATTTTATATAGAAGAAACTGCTATAAAACGATGATTTTTCATATAGAAGGTCGTAAAAAAGTAACTGCCTCTCAGTTGTTTCTTAACATATTTAAAATACAAATAAAGAAGTAAAGCCAAGCACCTAAAAGCACAAAAAAACAAGATCAGACTTTCCCAACTGATCTTGGTACTGGCTTCACCAGTAAAGACAAACTACAAGAAACGATAATATTAGGGTTTATTCAACCAAAGGATGTCTAGGGGAAAGTTACCTAGGGTTGTCTTATATCATATTCCGAAAATTTAGGTGAATTTAAGACAAGCGGCCCATTAAGCTAGAAAGAAATTAAAGGTGATTACATAATTAATAGAATTGTTCTAGTTGGGAGATTAACAAAGGATCCTGAACTTCGATACACTCCAAGTGGTGTAACGATGGCGAGATTCACTTTAGCAGGAGGTGAAGGTAGAATTCAAACAGGTAGTTACCAGGGACAAGATGGAAAGCGTGATCATACTACAGACGTTGATGTAGAGAGCATGCAATTCATTGAACAGAAAAATGGACAGGTATCACAAAACAATGCTCCTAAAGGGCAACCTCAAGAGCATCAGAGAAGAAGTTCGGAATATCAACAACCACAAGCAGATCCATTTACTAATAACAATTGTCCGGTATCTTATTGAATCCACATGATGAATCGGATATATTATGTCTGAATACCGAGTGCCAGATTATCGAATTGATTCGATTGAAGATGTAAGAGACGCTTTAGAAAATCTTGCAAAACAGATAAATATATAAAAATTGTTATCCAAGTCACTTTCATTCGAGTGTGGCTTTTTATTATACATAAAAGTTGGTGGTCATTCTTGCAATACTCTAAGTCAAATTCGAGAAAGGTTAGGTGATCTACACATCTTCGAGCATCGATAAATAGTAAATATGATTGTGGAGGGATGAAAAAAGCAATCGAAATGTTGAATGAACAAAAAGAAAATCTTCAAAGGAAAGTCGAACGATTAGACGAAAGAATTGAACATGGATAAGAGTTTTAAATCCAGAAGAAGAGTACAGAGTATATGGTTTTCGTGATGAACACGGAGGTCAATATAATGTAGGTGGTGGTAACTGGGTACAAAGGTGGATGGATACATTAAGTACGAAACACCTTCCAAAGCGATGCTTGAAAAATTAAATAATCAATAATATAAAGCCTTGTTCACTATATTGTGGATAAGGCTTTTTTTATTCTTTATATAAATTTAAATAGAGACCAGCTCTCATTGAGCTGGTCTTTTTTTGCTTTTTTTAAAATGCCAAATCTTTTGTCCGTTTTTGTCGAACGAAATATGATGTTATTTTGAATTTACTAGTATATTTTTAAGATATATAGAATTAAGTCTCTAATTAAGCTCCTATCACCAATACAAATACAATATTAAAATATTTATTAAGAGTTATTTACATTATTTCTATAAAATGGTAATCTAAATTTGTATTAAATTACTTTTATAGTGGGAAAATGGGATGGGTAAATTATATATCGCTACTAAAGCTACTGGTGCTCAAAGTGCAAGAAGTAATGCAAGTAATGCTGGTAAAGATCTCGGAAAATCTTTGAACAATTCAAAGGTGGGACAAGCTGTCAATAAATCCGCTGAGGTAGTTGGAAAAGTTTTTGTCGATTATGGTAAAGCTATTAATAAAGCAGCTCAACAAACAGTGTATGGAAATATAAAAAGTCCTCAAGCTGCCGGAGGTGGTGCACTTGCTTCTGCTGCTATGACAAAGAGTTTATCCAGTGCAGCAAGAGGAGGAGCAATTGGTTTAATAGGAGAATTTGCTGTTAGATCAGTGTATAATATAGGAACGGATGTTTTTGGATTTGGAAAGTAAATATTCAAGAATGAGAAATATTATTCTATCTCTCTGTTATATAATATAAATATGAGTATATTTTTTAATTGTTTTATAAAATTGGCTTCTGTAAAGTTAGCGTATATAGATAATTCAGGAGACAAAAATACAATAGATTTAATAAGTGAAGATAGTATTCACTGGGAAATAAAAGATGAAGAGAAATTTGATATTAGTTGCTATGCTTTTATTGTAAATGAACAATTTTGGGTATGTGATACAAACAACAGTGAAGTGGTAAAAAAAAATAATGGATTTTTTTCTATATACTCTTCATTAATTTCTAATTCACAAGCCAAACTATCAAAAGTGAATAGTTTGTTTTGTAGTGACTTTAAACAAGATTCACTTGAACCAATTAATCCTAAATCAGTTTTTAATAATTTAGATGATGTAATTTGCTTTTGGTCAGAAATAAGCGGTGTAACAAATGACGCTCTTATTATTTTTCAAATTATCGATCCAAAAGGAAATCTTTATTTTATGGATCATGAATTATTACATGAAAATAATCAGAACGGTATTAGAAACTACTACGCTGTATTAAAAACAAGTTCAAAACTTATACGTGGTGAATGGACTTTTGAGATAATCTATAAAAAGGAAATGCTTAATTCAAAAAAAGTTACTTATAATATTCTTAATAACAGCTATAAAACAAACGACACTCATTATGCTAAAGATACTGCATTTAGAGTAGACATAAGAATGTAAGGAGCAATATGCTATGAAGTTGGATTCTAAATCAAACTTACTTTTTCGTATGGTACAATTACTATCTTATTTGGTTTTTATTTGGTATCCAACTATTCCTTATTTATTTATTTTTCCAATATTATTATTTATGTTAGATGAAGATAATAAGAATAAAAGATTTAAAATGTTAGCTATACTATTAGTTTCATGCATTATCTTTTATTTTTATTTAAACGATTTAGATTTAGAACAACAAATTGCAATTTCACTAGTTGTTTTGTTTATGGGTTTCTCTGACATATTGAAAAAAACATTGAAAAAAAATTCTATTTAAGCATCTCAAACGAGATGCTTTTTTATTTCCCTAAATTTCAAGTTGTAAAATCAAACGAATGTTCGAATTGTTATTAAGAAGGAGGGAGCAAGTGTGTGTATAAAGATTTTAAAGGCAATAAAGGTTTGAGAATATTCACGCCAGTTGTAATCATTAATCAATCTCTGTGAGAATACATTCAGTTTCCGACTCGGATTTTTTTAAGATCATTTGATTCAAGGGTTAAAGTGATAAATTCAGATGGCTCTACATTAGTAATAGCTTTGTTACCTATAAACTTATTATTGAAATATTCGACTGCATTTGTGATTTCTGTTTTCTTAGCATCTAGATCTTCATGGGCTTTAGGAGATGGTGTAGCGAATTTCAATAAAATCCTATACTTATACATGTTATATACCTCTTTGTTTTATTTTTTAGGTACTCAAGTAGAGGAACATTAAACGCGGCATAAGCTAGCGTTATTTTTTCTATCAAAAATTTATTAAAGGGTTTTCTCCTTTTTTTATTGAAGTTATTAATGCATTAAAAGAAAGGACGAAGATAAATGCGTAGAGATATGGAACTTGTACGAAAAATACTAATCGATACTGCTGATGGGGTAGATAGTTATAATCTACAGCTTGGACGATTTGCAGATGCAGATGTTGAAAAAGTAAGAAAAGATGAAATGTTGATTTATCATATTAATATTATGTCTCAAAAGAAATTGATTAACTTTAAGCACTTAGAAGATTTAGATGGAGATTGCCGAATCTATAAAGTTGAGTTGTCCTGGGATGGTCAAGATTATTTAAGCACAGTAGAAGATGATACTATTTGGAATAAAACAAAGGACGTTGCAAAAGCAAGAGGGTTAGAGATTGCTAAAATTTCATTTGACGTAGTGAAAAATCTTGCAGTCCAGCAATCAAAACAATTATTAGGAATAGAATAATAAATAAAATACGTCTTCTTCAATAATCAGTAGAAGGAACATACTACCTAATTTATTTAAGCAGTTAAGGCGGCAGATTTAATTCTGTAGGTAAATACTTACTTACTATTATTAAGGTAATTGTGTAAAAAATATGATATTAATAACAAAGAAATAGAAAATTAAGAGGATGAAAAAGATGAGTACAAGAGGTAGTAAATACGAACCACTACATAAATATTTAAAATCAAAGGATTCAAGACGTTTTGTTATGACTTTTTTAGAAGTAGAAGAAGTACTTGGGTTTAATCTTCCAGTATCAGCATCTAAATATATGGCATGGTGGGATAGTGCGTCACAACACACACAGGCTTATTCTTGGACAAAAGCAGGATTCCAAGCAAAACCAAACTTGAGTGAAAAGAAAGTTGAGTTTGTTAAATACGAAGAAGGGGTTTAGTCATCTACAAAAAACAAAAAAAGAACCCCTCGTTCCTTAAGGGTCTCGTGGGTTCGGTACCCAATGATGCCGACGGGGTTCGAACCAGGACCTCCTAACTGTAAAAAATTATCTTGCTAATAGAACCTAGGTAAACCGAGTTCGAATACGTTAAATAAGTCTGATTTTATAAAACGGGTGCTTTACTTCAAGAAGGAGTAAAGCCTTTTATTGAACTAAAGAGGCAGGTTAGTTTGAAGAACAATAGTGTAAATTACATTAAATAGAACGTAAATTATTTCATCAAACAACAAATAGTTTTCTTATTTTTACTAATTAGAATGTAAGGCTCAAGAAAGCATAAAGAAAGATAAGTTTTTGTTATTCGTCCTTCTACTTATGTAAGAACAAAGCATTCATTCCAATAGGATGAATGCTTTGTTTCAATTGAACTATTAACCAACGCACTTCGATTGACCTTGTTGTACAACGACCGTAACGGTTCCATCTGGATTAATAGTGATATGAAAAATCTGAGTCATAGTAAAATTTGGAGCACTACCTTTGGAAATCATTCTGACTGTATGAGTTTCATTTGTTATGGCTCCTGGGACTAGATTAAGGAAATTGTTATAAGTTTCACTACCCCTATATATATTACCCATATCACCTTTACCTGTAATAGATATATTATTATGAATGTTACCATTAAACCTTCCACTAGGTGCAAATACGCCAGTTCCCTGAACATGAACGGAACCGGTGAAGTTAATAACTTCACCATTACATGGATTTACTGTAGTATCTGCAATAGGATTAGTTTCGTTAACGTGTATTACATTTGCACTATTATCTGGCATAATTCTCAACTCCTTTCTTTATATTATATTATGAGTTTGTCAACCTTAAAGTAACGGCATTTATATCTATTAAAACTGTTTGATTAATAACAATAATAGTATTTATCATAACACCTAAAGGGGGGAGGTAGGCTCCTAGCGGAACGGTCACGATGACCTGTTGGATCGGAGAAGAAACTAATAATCGAGAGGGTGAGATAACTCTCCAAATCAATAACTTTGATATTAACCAGATTGAAATACCAGAAAAACGTTAGTGAGGTTTGGAAAATAAGGCTTCTTCAACTAACGGGTGCTTAGTTAAACAAGACCATCATTTTACGATGGTCTATTTTTTATCTAAAACATCTAGTGGACCTCAGAAATCCATTGTGAAATGTTACACTTAAACTAACGGGGCAGTTTAGTTGAAGAAAACAGAGGATTGTTATATATTGCCAATAAGGGGGGGCTTTAAATTGTCGTTCGGTAGTATAGCTTTGGGGATTTTTATGATAGTTCAAGGGATAAGTCATCTTAAGAAAAGTGACTATTTCATAGCGGGGAATATAAGGACTTTTTTAGGTGAAGAAAAATTCCAATCCTTTCAAAGAGGTTTGGTTTTTCCATATTTATTATTAGGGACGATAATGATTTGTATGGGAATAATCGAAAACGCATTAAATATACCAACATTACTTTTTTTTACAATATTTCTTTCTATTGGTCTGATTCCAATAATATTAGTTTTAAATAACAATAAAAAAATCACAAATCGATATATATTTTGGATAAGAAATAAATAAGTATATTTGTTCAACTAACGGGTGCTTTACTTCAAGAAGGAGTAAAGCCTTTTTTCTTATTAAACTAACGAAGCAGGTTAGTTGAAGATGAATGGGAGTTTTTATGTCGCATTTGACACAAAATACGTCATAATAATAAGAAATCCACTCATAATTTAAATGAGTGGAGATAGAGATTGTCTAATAATTAGTATGAATTACAAGATTAGTCATTCGGATTTATTATAGCTAACATCTGGTGATCTTCCCAAGACCCATTGATTTTAACGTTTTTCTTAGCTATTCCTTCTTTATGGAAACCAGCTTTTTCTAATACTCGAACGGAACCTATGTTATCTGGCATTACTCCAGCTTCAATTCGATGTAAGTTTAGAATTTCGAAAGCATAATTAACAATTAAATTGGTGGCTTCGGTAGTATAACCTTTGCCATTATGTTCTTGGTCTAAGGAATAGCCCAAAAGCGCACTTTCACGAGGTCCACGGAATACTTGAAATAAGCCGATGGTACCTATAAGAATATCACCATCTGTTTTAAAAATTCCGAATCGATATTCTATATCTTTTTTTGTATTTTGTTCCCACTTTTCGATTAACTCTTTTTGAGTTTCTAAAATCCAGTAATTTTCTGGATGAGTAATGGAATAGTTTTCAAAAAAAGCTCGATTTCTCTTTTCTAAATTTAGTAATTCGACAGCATCTGAGAGGATAAGCGATCGTATATATACATTTGATATTTTGGACATCTAATCTTCCTTTCTATATGTATGGGACCTATAAAATTATATCATGCAGGAGGGAAGATTGAGATTTTAGTTAGAAGATACAGTACGACCATAATGTGTAATAAAAGAGAAGGTGCTTATTCAACTACCATGAAAATAAACTTCTGTAATTTAGGGAAAAAGGCAATACTTAATAAGACGCAGCTCATTCGTTAAAAAAAAAGGAGAGCGCGTAATTCATTGAACTATTGTAGGTAGGTGGACTGGATTAAGACGCTTCAGGTTCTTGTAACGTAACTGTGTATCCTAAACTCTCAAGTCTTCGTAAGGAATGTCGAACAATTGACTGTTGTCTCTTTTTATCAAAGTAGTCTTCGCCTAAGTCTACGTACATTTCTTTTCGAGTTAAGAGATAATAGGAGATGCGTAACATGGCATGAGCGACGACAATTCCTGCTCGTTTCTTACCTTTTCTTGCTGCTGTACGACGATACAAAGCACCGAGATAGTTTTTGGAACCTCTTACAGAATGAGCTGCTTCTGTTAATGCTGATCTCAAATATTTGTTTCCTTTTTTGGTTTTAGTTGATTTCCTTTTTCCCGCACTTTCATTATGTCCAGGAACTAATCCTGCCCAAGAGCACATATGAGCTGCACTTGGAAACTGATTCTTAATATCCGTTCCGATTTCAGATAAAATTTGCTCCGCCATTCTTGTAGCAATGCCAGGAATAGAATCTAGTCGTTCAACATCTTCTTTATTGGCGCTTACTCTTTCCGCCACTTCTTGATCGAGCATCTCGATTTGCTCCGTCAAAAAATCAATATGCTTTAAAATGGTTTTCAACATAAGACGTTGATGTGAATTGATATAACCTTTAAGGGCGAGTTCCAGTTCATCTTTCTTCTTTTTCATTGTTCGTCGAGCAAAATTTGCAAGTTTTTCAGGATCATCTTCGCCTTCGGCGATCGCATGAAGCATATCCCTTGCTGAAACGCCCAACACATCTGAAACAACAGAACCTAACTTAATGTTCGCACCTTCCAATACCTTTTGAATCCGATTATGCTGTCTGGCACGTTCTTCAATAATACTCCGACGATAGCGAACAAGTTCACGTAGTTCCCGTTGATCACGGTCAGGAATATAACTAGCTTTGAGAAGACCATGGCGGAGTAGTTTGGCAATCCATTCTGCATCCTTCACATCTGTTTTACGTCCAGGCACTG
The DNA here is from genome assembly GCF_038637725.1 of Psychrobacillus sp. FSL H8-0483. Lineage (NCBI taxonomy): Bacteria > Bacillati > Bacillota > Bacilli > Caryophanales > Bacillaceae > Psychrobacillus > Psychrobacillus sp. FSL H8-0483. Next base: position 2,254,863 of record NZ_CP152052.1, on the reverse strand, counting down.
CCTTCATATGCTGGGCATTCACAACTAGAAACTCAATATCTTCAGCTTCTAATAAATTCACAATAGGTTTCCAGTAAACACTCGTGCTCTCCATGGCGACATGCGTACAATTCAGCTGTTTAATCCAGTCCACCAACTGTATTAAAAATACAGTTTTAGTTGAAAACGTTTGAATCTCCTTTCCTTCTGGTGTGATAATACATGCAGTTATATTGTCCTTATGAACATCCATACCACATGCTCTTTCAATGACTATATCCATTGAAAACATCCTTTCTACGGCTCTTAATATTATTGGAGGCTGGTGCAACAATCAGAATAGGATTAATCTACCATGTGTGCTTCCTGTAAGGGAGCGACAGTCAGTGGTGCACCGTGGTCGTTGGAGTCAGACTAACGGATGGGCTCTAAGGCACCATAGTTCATCGACCTTCCTCTCCCAGCCGTAGAATCAGTATGGACGGTTTTTCACCATTTTCATTCTCTGTGGTGAAGCGCTGATTTTGCGCTTCATGGATGGCTAACGGGTGCTTTACTTCAAGAAGGAGTGAAGCCTTTTTTCTTATTGAACTAAAGCAGCAGTTTAGTTGAACAAGAGGTTTCTTTAGTAAGAACGTAGAAGTAGTTATTAAACAGATGATATTAGCATCGTTATAGTTTAGGAGGAGAAAGGAATGAGCCAAAACAAACAAGATAAAATCCAAAAGCAAAAAAAGTTCAAGGTGTATATAGAAAGATAAAACAACAGAGTAGAGGAGATAAAGACGATAAAAATGATAACAAAATAGGTGTTGTCATTGTAAATATTTGTGTTGTTTTAGGGATTTTACTTCTTATACTGAATGCATTTATTGATGATTTTTAGATTTGGTTTACTGGAAATTAGAGCGTACAAAATTGTGAAAAAATGCACTTAAACTAACGTGGTGCTTTACTTCAAGAAGGGAGTAAAGACTTTTTCCTTATTAAGCTAACGGGGCAGGTTAGTTGAAGATGGTTATATAGGAATGAGAAAAGTAAGGGGGGTGTTTTTTATTGAAAAGGCATACCAAGACTGGAAAAATCTTATTTTATTTAGGAGTATGGATAATGGCAGCTGGATTTGCTTTTAATCCATTTGGAATTGCGGATACTCCTGAACCATATGCAACATTTTCTATACCCTTAATTGTTATCGGAATTATATTAGGGGTGGTATCAAACTTTTATAAGAAAAGTAAAGAGAGTAATTAGTGATTTCGAAGGCTTTTCTTATTGTGCTAACGAGTGCTTTAGTTAAATAAGGTGATTTTATAAAATCAATTAACGGGATATGAATCGATTTTTAAATTGGGGAGCGGGATTATTTGTTAAATGTGATGAAGGTTATTTTTGCGGTGATTACATTCAGTTTAGCAGTATACTTATTCATAACTGTTAAAGACCAGGTAATACCTTATATGTTGTTTTCTTTTGGTGCAATGGTATTGGTTACAGGAATTTCTGAACTAAAAGAAAAACGAAAGACAAATGCAATAATATCCTTCCTTGTATCTGCTTTTGTCCTTTTTGTTTTCATCAATACTTTTAATGCTTTTCACTAACGGTGTGCTTTAGTAAAAGATCATAGAGTTGCCATAGGTAACTCTTATTCTTATTAAACTAACGCAGCAGGTTAGTTGAATAAAGAAGATTTGAAAGGAAAGTAATTCATAAAAAAAGGGGGTATAGAAGGTGGACATATTACTCTGGATAACTACTGGTTTCATGCTAATCGGATTTGTTGTTCTCGTTTCTATGAAAAAAAGTATGGAAAGTAAGCTCGCTTTTATAAAAGCAAATAAGGAAGGCGAGGAAAGTTCAACAAAATCTAAATCCATAATTTGGTGGATAGTGAGTGCCACGGCTTGGGGAATAGGGGGTATGTTTCTTGTTGTTTGGTGGTTTCATAATTATTTTGGATAACTGTCGGTTTCTCTTAAACTACCATGGAAGAACGAAATTTTCTTGCATATTCTGTGGTGAAGCAGGGCATCATGGATGGCTAACGGGTGCTTTAGTAAAAAATCATGGGGTTGCCAGAGGTAACTCTTTTTCTTATTGAACTAACGCAGCAGGTTAGTTTAACAAATTACCACAAGATTTATTGAATCAAAAACTACGAAATTCTGTCTAATTATAAAAGGAGTGGTGCTATTGAAAAAACTTAGCTTAATTTTGTCTTTAATGTTTCTTTCGATATGGTTATTAGGCTGTCAACAAAGTGATAAAGAGGAGGAACTGGACAACGAGATTTCTAAAAATGTAACCAACTCAACTGCTCAAAATATGCCAAAAGATATGCCTAGTGATTTTGATTTTTCTATTCAGTTCGGTGTTCAAAAAAAGAATGAAATTAATACTTTCGAAGAAACGGTGACTAAGGATTTAATAGCAGATGGTACTGCAACCACAGAGTTAATCTTAACAGAAGAAGAAATGAAAGATATTTATGAGAAAATGCAAGAAATTAATATAGTCGAAACGAAGGAATTTACACCTGAACCTGTAAAAGGGACGGTTTGTATTCGAAGACCATACGAAATAGATAGGTGGGAAATTATTATCAACGGTGAAACGTTAACACATTTAATTTCAGGGGAATACTGCGAACCAACGAACGATACAAAACAACTAATTGAGTTGAGAAATTATGTCTTTAATATAATTAAAAGCAAGGATGAATATAAATCACTGCCAGAATCCAATGGTGGGTACCGATAGTTCTTCAACTAACGAGTGCTTTACTTCAAGAAGGAGTAAAGCCTTTTTTCTTATTGAACTAACGCATCAGGTTAGTTGAACAGTGATTAGATGATTATTGTTTTCTAATTTGGGACCTATAAATATTTTATGAGTAATATAGTAAAAGCAAATGGTACTTCATCAAGAAATGGGTAGGTGAAAAGGTTGAGAAAGGTTATATATCCATTAATTTATGTAGGTGAATGGGTTCTATTTTTTTGTGTTCTTCTCTTTGTCTTTATATTCAATATGGTCAATCTCTTTAACTTAATCTACATAGATTGCCCTGGGAGGAGCCGATTTCTTTAACCTCATCCTTCGTGAAGTCATTGCTTATAGTATTAGGATTAGGTTTGATCATTTACTTTTATATTAGGTATTTAACTGGTAATAGAATCTATAAAATAATAAAGGAAGTTATTTGGGGAGTTCTATTCGGGTTAAACTCATTTAGTTGTACGCTTTGGTTGGGTGTTAGTAATGGTAATTTGTATAAGGATGATCGTATTTTACTTCTACTAATTACATTATTTAGCATCATTCTTACAATCCAAATCATCTTAAAATTCCGTAATGAAATAAAGTAAAAAACGCTTTCTTCTTAAACTTACATCTTACTTTAGCTGAAAATCGAGGGTTGCTTAGGCAACTTTTTTTCTAATTGAACTAACGGAGCAGTTTAGTTCAATGACTTTGTACATGGAATCTTGAAGAAATTAGTAGGTTTAACGGTATAAAATGGAGTTTTATTGTACTACAAGTCTTTTTCGTTTAATATTCAGAAGTATTTGAAACCTTATTTTTGCTTTTCCGTAGATAGTAGAAAGGGGATGAAAAGATGGATTTTTTAATAAACTTCGTAATTATTACTTTATTTATTTGTCCTATTATTGCACTAATTCACGAATCTGGACATGCATTTTTTTTGAAAATATTTGGTGCAAAAGTAAGTGAGTTTTCTATCGGCAACGGCGATATACTTTGGAGGAAAAACAATTTTTTCATTAAGAAAGCCTATTTCTTTGGTGGGAGAGTTGTCCCTGAAAACCATGAGATATTAAGTAAAAACCAAAGAGTCTTCTTTTACTTAGGTGGAGTTCTCTTTAATTTTCTATCTTCATTAGTACTTCACTTATTAACTGGTTATGAATTCCTAGTTTTCCGAAACTATTTGGATAGTTTTATTTTTGTATCGTATCTATTCGTTGTAATCAATCTAATTCCACTTAATACAATCATAGGTGCTACTGATGGTAAACAATTAGTTGAACTATATAGGAATTAATAAATTATGAATTTCGTTCTTCCACTAACGAGTGCTTTACTTCAAGAAGGGGTAAAGCTTTTTTCTTATTGGACTAACGCGGCAGGATAATAAATCAACGCCTTAGAAAATTCAGAAATTATAATGGAGGTTATTAGCTTTGCAAAAATGCGAGAAATGCAATACATATTTTAGTTGGAGTAAAATCTATGAATCGTTCTGACTAAATTATAAACCTATTAATTGTAACGAATGCGATACAACACATAAGATAACAACACCAAGCAGGTTAATTTTTGTTTCATTAACTATTCTTCCAATGCTCACCTTCGGTTATTTTCTTTCTCCTTTTAGCAATGGTCTTGTGACACTTGGCACAGCTATTTTTATTTTTATAATTGGTTCTTTGTTGGCACCTTTTCTTGTTACTTATAAAGAGACTTTGTGAACTAATGTACTTAAGCTAACGGGTGCTTTAGTTAAACAAGACCATCATTTTCGATGGTCTATTTTTTTATCCAAAACATCAAGTAGATCTCAGAAATCCATTGTGAAATGTTACACTTAAACTAACGGTGCAGGTTAGTTGAAGAAGGCAAGTTATTAATAAGCACTGATTTGAACATTTTATTGCGTTTATCAATTTAAGGGGGCGATTTATTGAATAAAGTAGCTTTAATATTTCTATCATTGGTTTTCTTGCTGACTGTTTGCCAAGCAACAGATTCCAATGCAATTTCATTGGAAGAAGTACTATCTTCATTTGAGGAACAGGGATTGTCACTTAAAGAAAGTAAAGTTAGAGATAAAAACATTTTTGGAATGAAACTTAATGGAGTCAGACCTTCTGATTATGAACTGGATGGGAAGATGCTAGCGGTTTATATCTTTGATTCAACTAAAGAACGAGAAAAGGGTTTAGAATATTTTCAGATAAAACAGCATCTGCAAATGTTGAATCTTATAACCCATTTAATAAGTTAGAAGAAGAATTCTTGAATCGCTATATTGCCTTTGAATGCGAACCTGTTCATAAATAAGAATTTGTGAGACTATCTATTGGAAATAAAAATAGAAGTACAAGAATAATAAGATATAAAGAGAAGATATCGTTAACCATGTATATTATACGGTACGATCCTGCAATAATATCTTTTGATAAATTGTTTAATAATAAGGATAAGATAGAAATATTATCTAAAAATGATTGTGTGAATATCATATATTATGAAGGAAGTACCAATATAATACAATCGCTACAATAAACATAGCAAAATAAAACATAAAAAAGGGGTTTTTAGACATGAAATTTAAAAAAATATTATTATCTGCAGCAGCATTTGCTTTTGTATCTACATCTGTTTTAGGAGGCACAATGGAAGCTGAAGCTGCAACTTACAACAAAACATTTAAAGATGTTTCTAAAAGTAATGCGAACTATGATGTAATTCACACAATGGCTCAAGAAGGAGTTATTAGTGGGTACGAAGACGGCACATTTAAACCAAATCAAACAGTTAACAGAAAACAAGCTGCTGCATTAATCAATCGTTCTGTTAAAGATTTACCTAAAACAACTTCATTTAACAAACCAAAAGACTTATCAACATCAAATCTTTATTATACTGATATCAAAAAGTTAATGGAAGCTGGATTACTTGAAGCTGACAATAAAGGAAATATTAATCCTAATAAATCATTAACACGTGGAGAGATGGCAAAAATTCTTACAGTTGCTTACAATCTAGATACTAGAGGCTCTCATGAAATGAAAGATGTATCTAGCAAATATGATAAATATGTAACAGCTTTGTCTGTAACTTATATAACATCAGGGTTTGAAGATCGCACATTCAGAGAAAATCAATCATTAACTCGTGCTCATTATGCTGCTTTTATGTACAGAGCTCAATATTTCAAAACAACAGAAGTGACATTAGATGATTTGAAAACTATGACAGATGCTGAAATTTTAGCTCTTGGCAATAACCAATTAGGTCGGTTAATTTTACCATACAGAAAAGCATTCTATGGAAAAGTAACATTACCAGAAGGACAAAATGATGCATCAGTATTGACTGAGCAGCTGAAGAAGCAATACAATGCTAAATTAGTTGAAATGAATACAAATTACAATATATCATACCCTATGAATTTAAGTGACACAGCAAATTTAAATCATAAATTTAATGGTCTATCAGGCAATGTACTTCAATTATCTCCATTAGATACTATTAATCTTATAAATGAAGCTTATACAACAGGAAAAGTAATGACTTTCGATAAAACAAGCAATTCAAGAAAATTCGTAATGTACTTTAATTATTTTGAAAGCCGTCTTTATATAGCTGTTAATTCAAATTAATGAATTTAATTTTAATGTAAAGGAGGTGAAATATTGAAAAAAATCTTTTTTGTATTATTTCTGACATATTTATGGTTTAGCACTTCTATCTTTGTCTATTTTCCAATAACAGCAAGTGCTGCATTGCCAGCAGGTCCTTACACAATAAAAGATATCGTAGCTCATGATAGTAATCAACATCCTTCTACATTAGCAGAACTAAAAACATATCTATATTCAGGAGGAAAAATACCAGGCCGTACTGGATGGAGTGCATATGAATTAACATGCAAACCAAAAAGTGATGGTACAGGCAATTACTGGGAAAAAGGTATAGAAGTAAATACTTCAGATAGTGGAATGGATAAACACTACTCTGTTTCTGAATATCGTTATGAAATTGTTGCGGCTTATGGTCAAGACATGTATGACGCGGCACTTGCAAGCGGTTTGACTTTACAATATCAAATAGGATCTAAAACAGAAGACCCAATGTTTTACTCTACTATGTGCATGGACTTGACCTAAGTTTAGTAGTTGAAGTTCATGAAGACATTCAAAAAGTAGTAGATGAATTAGATGAAAATTAGCTTTCATGCAATCGTTTCTTATTCCACTAACGAGTGCTTTAGTTGAAGATCCTCGGGCTGCTTAGGTGGCTCTTTTTTCTTGTTCAACTAAAGAAGCAGTTTAGTTCAATAAGAATTGTGTTAAAATTTGGAGAGAAAAAAGGGGAGAGAGATGATAGAACATTTTATCCTCAACAAGGAGTGTGTTTTTTAGTGAGAGAGAAGATCTTACTTTCAATAGCAATGATAGTTATGGCAATTATTTTATCTTTTTTTGTTAAAAACATTATAATTTTAATAACGATTTGGGCTATCTTCGGCATATCTATATTCTTTCTATTCTCGAATAAAGATAAAGAGAATACTGGAGGGGATTAGTCCTTTTTTGTGCGTTTTATCGTATCTTCTCCGTTGTTGTTATGTGCACAGAATCTGTATCAACACTATAATAAGTTTTCTTCAACTAACGAGTGCTTTACTTCAAGAAGGAGTAAAGCCTTTTATTGAACTAAAGAAGCAGAATAGTTGGATAAGATGATAAAATATTGTTAGTACAAAAATAACTAAGGGGTAAAAATATGAAGCTAACTTTGGCAACAGACGAAGAGATAAATAAACTGCTTTCAAAGTTTAAAAAATTTAATACAAATCTTATTGATGAACCTAGTAAGTTATACAATCATATTGGTAATATGGATGTATTTAATCGAGTTTTAACAGAAGAAGAGGCAAGCGAATTATTGGGCAGAAACCATAATCTAAAATACGGCGCAAAATTTGTTAGTACATTTAATAGCCTTTTTCATTTGGCAGAGAATGAAGTTTATGTACACATTAATAAAAGCTTGAGTAAACCAAGTCTTAAATATGTTTTAAGTTGCCTAAATCGAGGAGAGGCTAACCTCTTTCGTAAATTATTTTCCAATAAAAAGGGGATTTATAAAATAGGGGATGAGGAAGCCCTTACTTTTTTAGCAAATCTTTCAGTAAATGAACTTTATTTTGTTGATATTTTCTTTCCATCATTTGATACAGTAATAATGGGGAATTGGGATTTATCTTTTCCTATTTATTCTAAGACGTCAATAGGTTTTATGAAGTGCAAGAAAATTATTGAAGAAAATGGATTATTTATTCGTTAGTAACCAATAAGTGAACGAGTGAAGAAGCCGTTCCTTGTTCAAATAACGAGTGCTTTACTTCAATAAGGGTAGAGCGTCTCTTGTTCAACTAACGCAGCAGGTTAGTGAAAGAAGAGTATCGGCAATATAAAAAAAATCCTTTTCTAACATGTAGAAAAGGACACATTAAGTTTTGTAGACCATAAAGAAAACTACTCGTAATTAGACATGTAATTCCCTTCTTCAAAAATTTCTCTCGGACTTTTGGAAGTCCATTCTTCTACTGTCGCATCGGGATGCAAGTTTAAGTAAGATCTAATCATTTTATAGCCTTCACTATAGCCATAATAGTCGGGTAAACCTCTAGAGCCACCTAATATAAACTCATTGGTACCACTACTCTCAAGAAATGTTTCAATCTTACTCCAGTATTCTTTGTTAAAGCTTTCGTCAAGCACCAAATCTTTACTATTTGTATCGGGGTATACTAAGGTTTCAAACATTATGGCAGACCCCTCCATAATTATATTATCTAAAACAGTCATAAAATAATCTTCCGTATCATGTTTTTCGGTCCAAACACTATGATGATATTCATGAGAAATACCTGATTTATTATAATTATCAAGCTCACTCAATATAAAATAATTGTTAAGCTCACTGAGAAAGACTGTAATTTTCCCCGTTCCTAATGTATACATGTCTGAAGGAAATTTTTCATTTTCAGGAAACACACATACTGTTGTTATATTATCTGATGAAAGTATGTCTGAGGATTTATCAAGGGAATCCTCAATTAACATGTTCATATGTTCTTGATCCATCGATTCAAATTGATTCTTGATACTATTAAAATCACTTTCTTCCGGTATCCAATCAAATACACTAAATTTATAATTCGCACCTTTAAAACATGCATCATATACAGGTTCGATAATTATCTTTTGATATAATTCGTTAGGTGATTCATCAGGATTGTCCTTAACAGTTTCAAAATAGTTTTTATATAGCATATAAGCATGAATTATTTCAAATTCCTGTCCAGTATTGGGATTTTTAAAAGAATAAGATATATCTTGTTGTTCACTCTCCATAATTATATCCTCATGGGACTGTTCATTTTCCATAATGATATTCACTTGAGATTCTTCAGATTGCTTACAGGCTGATAAAATAATAATTAGTAGAAGAATACAAAGTGAAATTATAACTTTATTAGCAATATTCATTAACTTCATCTTCCTTTACTACATCGATTTACTTCCTTTACGTTCCATTTTTTCTAAAGGTTTCATTAATTTAATTGATAAATATTCATATTGAACTAAAGATAATTTGGTTGGCTCGGAATAGTTGGAAGAGAGATTCTTGAAGAGGAAGACTACTTTTCAATTACAAATAAAATCTTTGTGAAATAATGCACTTAAACTAACGGAGTGCTTTAGTTGAACAAGGAAAGAAAAAAACGCTTGGAGAAATATTCTCCAAGCGTTTTTTTATGTTATTACAATTAAAATGTTAATTCGTTATATTCAAGCCATTTTTCTTTTTCTCGCTCAACTGCTCGATTTTGCCATTCAAACCAAACGGATGAACATTCACTACAATGACTCTCTACACCACTATTATTATGCAAATCTCTACGTATAAATAAAGTCCTTTTGCGACAACAGTAGCAATAAATTATCTTATCATCATGGTTTTTTATTAACATAATAAACTTTCCCTCCAATATACATTATTTATTGTCTACTACTTGGATATTTATTCTTTAACCAATTAAATTTGCTAAATAAATTATACATTTAATAAATCTTAGAGGTATTTGTTATTGTTATTTCTTATATTGCTTTGATTTTTTAAATGATTAATGAGTGAAAGATAGATTAAGCCATAAATAGAAAAACGCTGTTGAGTAATACTCTCAACAGCGTTTTTTTATTTATAGGCTAAATGATGAAAAAAAAAGAAATATTTGTTAACAATGTTTAATGTTAATTCTTATTAATCTCAAAAATAAAAAGAAAGGATGATATAAAAATGTCGCCTCCCCAAAAATACTGGATAAGGAACAAGAAGAAATTTCAAAAGACGTAAAGAAAGTTTTGAACGAGTACCTACTCAGTCTGAAGCTTGAAAATAAAGCAGAGGGAACCATTACAAAATATCGTGTTCAAATAGAAAAATTTCTGAGGGAATGCAATGTACCGCTAGAAGATTTAACTTCAGATATAGTTTGGAAATGGTTAAACAATTATTCTACCAATAAAAAACCAAGAACTATTGACTTTGTGCTATCCTCTCTTTCTTCCTTTTTTAGATTTTGTCTCGAGGAGGAGTATATGGAAACACAAGTTATAAAGAACCGTTGGAGACCTAAGATACCCCATTCCTTGCCTCAGTATCTTACTGAACAGGAATATGCCCGTGTAAAGTTGGCAGCGGAAGGTCTCTCTATTCGCGACCGAGCACTTATTCTCTTCCTATTTTCATCGGGTTGCAGAAAATCTGAGGTCTCCAATTTAACATTACAAGATGTAGATATTGCAAAACGAACAGCTAAAGTAATTGGCAAAGGGAACAAGATTCGGTATATTCATTTTTCGGAAGAGTGCGCCTTCTTATTACTGTTTATTAGAGTCGATTACAGCATACTTAAAAATAGGGGGATATACAAATGGGGAAAACAGTCAATTTTTCTTTTAGTAGTACAAATTATGAAGGAATAGAGGCAAAAGAAACATTCACTCTTGAAAAATTAGGTATTGACGAGGATATGGATGATAAAGCATTAATAATAGAAATAGAAAGGATTTTTCATGCTTGGGTTTGGAATAAACTTAATATTTCATATAGTATAGTCATAGATGAGGAGAACGCACTTGGTTCAGATGATATTCAGTAAAAAAAGAGAAGTTGTTTATTTGACTAACGGGTGCTTTAAAAATTTATTTAAACAATAATATTGCAGCAAAAATCAAACATTAGGCAATACAATGGGAGATAATAAAGTTAAATTAAATTGTTTCCCAAAATGGAAACTAATAAAAAAGGAGACGAAACTTTAGCCTCCTTAATATTTTTATATTTAATTAGAGTGAACTCAAAGTAAACTTGGTTATACTATATTACTCGTAGTCAAAGATTTTTAATATCAAGTAGAAAAACTTAATAGACTGCTTGTGCAACACTTTTATGAGATGGTAGTTCCACTCCCGCCATCTCCATAGATAAAGAAAATCGCTCAACCTTTAATATTGGAGGTTGGCGTTTTTTTTAGATATTAGAATAGTAGATTAGGTTAACCAATCCATCTTGCCCTTTAAATAATTGGAAAAATTTATTGACTTTGTATATACAGATTTTATACAATTGTAACTCGACTGAAATTTTAGAAAGGTTAGGGGGTAGTAACATAATGAGCACTATATTTAAAGTGGAATTAAAGAGATTGCAAGAGGTTTTATCTACACTGGATGAGCAAATACACAAGTTAGAAAGTATTTCAGTTTATCATGGAGATAACTATACCGAGCAAGTTCTTGAAAGTATGAGGGAGTTAAATCGGCAAAACATGCGAATTGGTGTACAAGAGCCATACTTTGGACGTTTAGATTTTAAGGAGGATGGACATTTAGAGCCTAGTCAGTTATATATTGGGAAAGTCGGAGTTTCTGATGAGGAAGCGAAGAAACCAATAGTTATTGATTGGCGTGCACCAGTTGCAAGTATGTTTTATTCCTTCAATGGTGGAGAAGAGCTGGCTTTTTATCAATCGCCTGATGGATTGGTAGAGGGAGAAGTCCATTTAAAGAGAAACATTGTCATTCGTAAAAGAGAGCTAGAGCGTGTTGTAGATACGTATGTAAAAGGAAGTGAAGATGTATCCCTGACAGACGAATTTCTCTTGTACCGATTAGGTGAAAATAAAGATAATAAATTAAAAGATATCGTTTCAACGATACAATCTGAGCAAAATGAAATTATTCGAGCTGAGAAAAATAGTCCATTATTGATCCAAGGGGTTGCAGGGAGTGGGAAAACAACTGTCGCTTTACATCGCCTTGCTTTTTTAATTTATGAATATCGTGAACAGCTACAAGCAGATAGAATGATTATTTTTGCTCCAAACAGTTTGTTTTTAGACTATATTTCTGGTGTACTTCCTGAACTGGGAGTAGGTAATATTAAACAAACTACTTTTCCAGAGTGGGCGTTGCGTCTCTTAGATAATGTGGTTAAATTAAAACATCCAGAAGAAAAGTTGAAAGAAGCTTTTTCCATTAATCGTGACAATAATAAGGTTATGCTCGATAAATTAAAGGGCTCGATCAAGTTTAAGTCTTTTATTGAAAGAAGTCTCATTCAATTTGAAGAAAATCTAGTACCAACAACTAATTTAGAACTATGGGATCAAGCTGTGATAACAGTAAATGAAATTAAGAAGTGGTTGATTGAATATAAGCATTATCCATTAACAAAGCGCAGGGAACGATTAGTTGCACGAATCAAGCGTTGGATAGAGGTAGAACTTAAGAAGTTCGAAGGAACCAATGAGAAAAAGTTATTGAAAAAAGAAGCTAACAATAGATTAAATGCATATATGAATTTTTGGCCAAAAATGAGCGCTTTATCATTTTATACATCCTTGATGACTCGAAAAGAAATAATAGAACTATTACCTGAAGCGCTTGTTCGAGAAACAGAGAGGAATTGCCGAAAAAAAGAAGTAAATGTAGAAGATTTAGCACCACTTCTATATATTTATCATCAGTTAACGGGAATAGAAGGCAAACAGAAATTTCATCATGTTGTGATCGATGAAGCACAAGATTTTTCGCCGTTTCAAATTTATATATTAAAAGAGATTACAATAGGTAATTCTTTTACTATTTTAGGTGATTTATCTCAGGCAATCTATAATTATCAAGGCATAGAGGACTGGAATGACTTTAAAGAAGTATTTCAAGAAACAGGTTATTATGAACTGACGAGAAGCTATCGTTCTACAAAGGAAATTATCGAATTTGCAAATGAGGTCATTAAGCATGCTGAAGTTCCAGTAGGTCTTGCAACACCAGTTTTTCGTAGTGGTGAAAAAGTGAAAGTGATTGCTACGGATGATCAAATTACCGAAATCGTTAAGGTATTACAAGATTTACGAAAAGGAAATCTCAAGACGATTGCGATTATAGGTAGAACAGATGCTGAATGCCGTTCGATACATGAAAAGTTACTAACTGCGGGGATTAATGCGAACGTCATTGAAGCAAATCAAAGTAAATACGCAGGTGGTATTTCTGTCGTACCGGTGTATTTAGCTAAAGGGTTGGAATTTGATGCAGTGCTACTTATCGATGTGGACGCAAGTCACTATAAAGATTCAAAGTATGATGCCAAATTATTATATGTAGGCTGCACGAGGTCACTCCACGATTTACGTATTTTCTATTCTGGTGAAGCATCACCATTAATTCAAGGAATTCCAGAAGAATTTTATGAAAGTAAATAATAGATGTTTGAAGACGATTACTCAGTGATATGTTAGAGGGCCCTCTTTTTTGCGTTAATTTAGCGAGAGTAGTTGGTCTTCTTGGAGTAACTGTAACTTTTTAAAACCATGTCCTTGTGTCAGAAACATTCATGTTGATTCAAACAAGTGAGAATGTTGTGATTTTTATGTTTGTTTCAATCACAGGGACCAAACACAATTTTGAATGCGATTTATGAAGATTTAAAAGCTACGATTACCGAAGATGATTCGGTAATCGTGGCTTTTTGGTTGAGTAAAATTTTTTGACACGGAAGTGGAGTCTGGTTTTACTTCGCTGCAGAAGATATTGATGCTTTTTAAAACCTTAAAATTGATGAAGAGTATAGTTCTAGTTATATTCGGAAATGCATCAAATACTAAATCAAGCATTCAATCAAGCATTCAATCAAGCAGTTAAATGGAAAAGAATCAAATACAATCCAGTTATTGATGCTGATCCACCTGTTGTGACAAAAGAAGAGATGAAAATTTGGTCTTATGATGAAATCAATACGTTTCTTGAACACTGTAAAAGGGAAAGACATCATTTAACTTTCTTACTTGCAATTTATACAGGATTGAGACGAGGCGAGATTTTAGGGTTAAAATGGAGCGATATTAATTTGGTGAATAAAACGATTCGTGTTAAACGTTCGTTAGCATATATTCCGAAAAAAGGTTATATTTTAACGTCAACTAAGACTTGGAAATCCAATCGAATCGTTCCAATTTCGGATATGGTTGTGAACGAGTTAGTTAAATACCGTAAACAACAAGAAATTTGGAAAGAGCAACTGGGTGAACAATATCCGGAGGAAGACCTTGTGATATGTACGGAAACAGGGTCAAAACAAGATCCTCGAAATGTGTTACGAGCGTTGAAAAGACTGATTACCACTTCAAACGTAACTCATATTCGATTCCACGATTTCCGCCATACACACGCATCCATTTTAATTTCTAAGGGTGTTGATGTCGTGAAGGTGTCAAAACGTTTGGGACACGTTAATGCTAAAATTACCTTAGAAACATATGCTCACCTCGTTCCAGATGAAGATAACGATTTAGCAGATGTTTTTGAAAAAGCACTGGAAAAAATCTCGTGAGCAATCGGTGAGCATTTCGTAAAATTCGAGGTTTAGTACAGGAGGTGTTCCGAAAGGAAAAACCCGTAAACGTTGTTATATCAACGTTTACGGGCTAAAAAAATAATGGTCCCGACTGGTCTCGAACCAGCGACCCCCACCTTGTCGAGGTGGTGCTCTCCCAACTGAGCTACAAGACCGTTATGAAATGTTGTTATATCAACACTCCTGTTACTTCTGTGTTGTTAACTGGTGACATTCCGTCGCCAATATGTCGCCAATAATTTCCCCTCTAAAGCCTAGTTTTTTGTATGTAGCCCTATAAATAATCAATTATTTTTTGTCTGTATGAATAGCGAAATGTAGCTGTTATGGGCATAATGAAAATATTCTTAAGATGTTGAAGTGTTGATTTAACGATGTTTTAAATGTTGGATTCTTAATTAAGGTAATTCCAACGAACGAAGAAATAATGATTGCGAGAGATACGATGAGAATTGCAGGAGTATAAAGGGTTTGAGCGATTCCGCTATGTGAGAAATTCATTTCAGTTATGATTATTCTCCCTCGTGCAATCATTACCGAAATTTGATATGTACAGCTTTCTGAGGGTTCTGATTTCACTCTAGGAGGTTGTCTTATGAAGAAAAGAAGAACATCATCAACAGGTAAAGGTTTGACATGGTCAGAGGGTAGAGAACTAGTCGTTCGCATCAAAACTTTAGATGGTCGTGCATCTCTTACTATTGAAAGTTATAACAAATTGTTTAATGATTTTGAACGTTGTTTTGGGGTTCGAAAGTATATGACTAATGTTACTCAAGATGATGCAAGAAGATTTATCGAATGGCAGTTGAATGAGAAAACACAATTTTTAAAAGCAAGGTTTAGAAAGGATAAGAAAATTGGAGTATCGGTTGTATCTGCAAATTCCTATTTACGTAATGCAAAGTCTGCTTATGAAGTTTTGATTAAAGAAGGAATAATGGAAGAAAACCCTTTCCGTAACGTCAACAAAATTAAAGATAAGAAGAAGATTATCGAAACATTGTCACTCACAGAATTAAAGGAGTTACTCAACACGTATGATAAAACGTGGTATGTAGGATTTAGGGATTATGTCATCGTAAACGTTATGCTAGATACGTTTGGACGTATTAATGAAATCTGTCATTTGAAGAAATCGGATATTGATTATGAAAAAGGTCTGGTTACATTTACAGTAACAAAAAATGGCTCTTACCGAATTGTGCCAGTCACTAAGAAGGTATTAAGATTAATTAAAGAGTTAAACAAAGAAACTGAGGAATTTAACAGTCCATATATCTTTATTTCAAGTCATGGTACGAAACTAATTCCAGATGCATTTAGAAAAACATTACGTGATACAGTTGCTAAAACAAGTATTACTAAACGTGTGCATCCACATATCTTTCGTCATACAAGTGCTTCGTTGTTCTTAGCAAATGGAGGGTCTATTAGAGCGTTGCAGAAGATACTAGGACATGCAGATTTATCAACCACCATGATTTACTCTCACATGAACAACGATGTGCTTAAAGACCAGCATGAGCAGTTTAGTCCATTACAACAAATAGAGGAACATCGAAAAATTAAAACTCGTACCGCAAAAGAAACCCTATGATGAAAAAAATTGAAATATCAATTCAAGATTATGTTGGTTTAATAGAAGCATTATCATAAAGTATTGTAGTCGCTAATTCGGAACAGGATACCAAACGAGTGGAAGAATTTCGAGAATTGCTTTATTAAATACAAGTTAAATAATATTCGGGTATTTTAAGAATCCAGTCTTTTATTAGATTGGATTTTTTTAATCTTCGTTTGTTCATAATGTTTTCTATGAGCAGTAAACAGTAAGTTGCTCATCTTAGATAAATCAATTATTAGAGAAAGGGGGGAGCGTATACAGGAATAGCACTTACCCACATCTGTATATCTCTAAGAACTGTTACAGTCACAAAAGAGGAAGGAAATATATTTCCGATACGATAGCATAACGTATTGATTTGAGTCGTCTAATCAGTGATGAATCACTGTTAGTTTTATTTCTATTAAAAAACTTAAATAATGCACACAAAATTTTAATTGATATAGGGTTATGTATGAGAAGGGGAGTGGAAAAAGACAAGAAGAGTATTACTTTTTATAAAACAGCACACAAAATCAATTCTGAAGTTGCAATAATTGTGAAGAGAAGAAAAACTTTCGATTAACATTTGAAAGTTTTTTTATTTTGTCATGTATTTGGAAAGGAAGATGATGCTCTATTTGAAGAATTCTATTAAGAAAATGTAACCAATAAAAGCATTACACCAAAAAACAACAAGGAGAACTAATAATCGTGACTAAAACAATTATTAACGTAGTAGATGCACCATGCGGATACGGAAAGACATCATGGGCAATACAATATATGAATAGTATGCCAGAGGAATCACATCAATTTATTTATGTTACTCCATTCTTAGATGAGGTGCAAAGAGTCAAGGAATCTGTAACTAGTCGTAGATTCCATGACCCCGTAGCAATAAATGGAGAAACTAAATTAGATGATTTACACAGAATGTTGGGTGAAGGTAAAGATATATGTACCACCCATGCACTATTTCAGATGGCGAATTCTCTAACTATTGAGCTTTTGAGAGTAAACAGATATACGCTTATATTAGACGAAGTAATGAATGTAATTGAACAAGTAAAATTAAAAAGAGACGATTTGAAGTTTTTAGAGAAAGCCGAAGCAATAAGTAAGGTTGTTCGAGAAAATGGTTTACATTATGTTAAATGGAATGAAGAAAAGAAAGATTACGATACGCAGTATAACAATATAAAGCACCTAGCACTAACTAACAACTTAATGTATTGTGATAGTTCTGCTCTCATTTGGAAATTCCCATGTGAGATTTTTTCTTCTTTTCATAATGTATTTGTATTAACTTATATGTTTAATGGGCAAACTCAAAAAGCTTATTATGACCTACATCATATAGCTTATAGATACCTTTCTATAAAAGAAGTTGATGAAGAATTTCAGCTTGTTCCTTATGATGATAGAAAGCTATTTGATAAAGAACAATTAAAAAAAATGATAAACGTTTACGAAGGTCATCTTAATAAAGTTGGGAGTGGAAGGTATTTTCTTTCTAGGAGTTGGTTTGATAAACCTCAAAATAAAGATTTAATTGTAGCACTAAGTAAAAATGCAAGAAATTATTTTATGAATATTTGTAAGGTGAAGATGGAAGAAACAATGTGGACAACAGTAAAGGGGAAGATAGAAAAGAAAAGTGGTAAAGGGAAAATTTCTAATAAAGTGACCCCAAGAGGATATACAAAGTCATTTATTTCTATGACATCACGTGCCACGAATGAATATAAAGAAAGACATACATTAGCGTATCTTGTAAATAGGTTTTTAAGTCCAATTGAAAAGAAGTTCTTTGAACAATATGATGTGAAAATTGACCAAGATGCTTGGGCAATATCAGAACTCGTTCAGTGGGTATGGAGAAGCAGAATTAGAGATGGTAAACCAATAAACATTTATATACCTAGTAAGAGAATGAGAGAGTTGTTTATAGCATATCTAACAAGTGATAAGTTTGAAGAAGCATCAGAGAATGCAATAGTAAATGAATTATCTGGTGATTGGAATATATAAATACTTAGATACTAGTACTACCTAAGCCCACAAGGAAAACCTAATAAAAATATGGAGTTTTTTTTAGATTCCTTAAAAAAAAGTATAATTTAAATTAACATCAAATTCTTGAAAGCGGGAACATTGTGTTTAATAAAATACAGAAATTCGTATTATAGGTAATGAAACTACCTAAGGACATAGTGAAAAGCCTTTAAAAATCAAAGGTTTTTATAAATTTCCTTAAGAAAAGAATTTAAAAACTAGTTGTATGGGGGGCAAAAAAATAACGACTTTTGAACATTCATCTCCGCTACGCTTCGCTTCACTTTCGATGAATTATTCTAAAAGTCATTATTTTTTCTCCCCCTTTTTAAATTGATAACCCATATATTGCTTGTATTTAGCTTCAAATTGTCAAATATTCAATCAATTAATTAAGATAGAAGTAATACAAAACAAACAAATGACAGGGGATTTCTATATGAATGTATCATTTAACACTGAAAGTTTTACGATTGATGAACAAAATAATCAAATTGAAAAAATAAAAAATTATTTGCTTATTGAAAATAAGATGGAAGCAAGCTTATCTGATGCTTTAAATTACTCCATTAAATTTACAGAAGCTAACTTAAATAAGAATAATTTAAATTTGGAAGAAGTTAAGAAAATGATGTTTAGTTATCTTATAACAGTATTCTTGTCACAAATAAGTGGCGATATAGAAATTCTTCCTGTGCATCTTTCTGCGTTGGAACGAGTTAAAAAGAAATTTAATTCTGAAGAGGTAGAAGAAATAGCAAGTATCTACAACAATATGTTAGAGGATTTTGAACTAGATAACATAGAGCCAATGACGATAGGTAAACTTATTAGATTTACAAATAGAAGTATGCCAACTATTTTCTTAACGTGTATGGGTGTAGAGAATGAAGAATTTATTAATCTAAATGATAATGAACTAGCTGATTTTATATTAATGAAATTTCAAGATAAAGAATTTAAGGAATATGCAGATTTTTGTTTTAACATAAAAAAATAAAATGCAATTTAAATAAGCTACATTGCCTTATACATCTAAATAATGACTTTGTTAAATGACATAGTTGATTAAGTGTGCTGATTCTACGTACGTGTAGAATCAGCTCTTTTTTGATTGTAGCATTTTCTGTAGCCGAATCTTTTCAAATACTCTAGTTTTAAATTTTCTTGAATTTACCCCGCTTGAAACATATATAGATATTCAATTTAAACAGAGCCAAAATTCTCAATAGAATCACAATTTTATTTAGAATTGAAAAGGGTTTAAAAAAAACATTTGTTGAATAGTTTATATAGAAACGAAAAGAGAAATGGACACTTTAAAAGTGTCCATAGAAAAAATAATATATATAGTTTTAAAGATTTATTTAAATTTTTGTAGTTCTAACCCAATTAATTCATAGCAACTAAATGTTAGAAAGCTTACACAATATAAAATATAGTAATTGTCATATTCGATACCTTGCTTACCCATCAATGCACCTGAGCTTAAATTATGTGCAATTCTATTTCTCAAAGTATACATTAGTCTATATTCATTACTATTAGCTAACTTGATAGCTTTTTTTATCAATGCAGATTCGTAAGTGTCGCTAAGGTTGGCAATGTCTTTAAAGTATTTGATACTACCTATCTCATATTTTGATGATATGTATCTTGAAAGCTTGTCTAATACAGAATATATTCTAGATAGACCAGCATATAATAAGTTTTTTTCATCTAAAAACCTTACGATTTCTGGAGATATATTCTTGCTCCATTCTTGAATTAAATAACCATTTTCAAGATTATAAGTATCGACTATGCACTTTTGAATGTCTTCTAGTCTAAAGAAAATATCCCAAATTAGTTGAAAGTTTTCATTATTTAAAGCATCTTTATTCAGAGAATTTAAATCTAAAAATAGCTTAGCTTTTAAATAATCTATTTGTTTTAAATCAAAAGTTTTATCAGTTTCAACAAAGAGCTTTTTATCAATAGGTTCTTCAAATTCAGCAAGCATAGGGATGTGTAATATTTCAAATATTTCGATATTTTTTGTGAAATCCTCAATGATACTAATTAAAACCATATAAAGATTATTGATGGCTGAAATCAGTTTTGTAATTTGTGGTTTAAGAGTCTTTTCATCATAATAGTTAGCATTATTATTGAATATTATTTCAAAAGATTCTTCTGCATTTTTTTTAACTCTTTCATTTATATCCAGAATATGTTTGGACATACTATGAGTATTATTCTTTCTGATTTCATCAATAAATTGTATATTTTTATCTATATATTCTTTTAATAGTTTGTATTGTCTAGATTCTTTACAATTTATATCTTTTTTTAGATAATCTCTGATTTTAACAGTTGTATTGAGTTCGTAATTATCTTTAAACTCAAATTTGTATTTTAAACCTAAATATACAATTATTCTTTCGTAAGAGTACCAGACAGATTCAATACTATTGTAAAAGAAGAATCTTGCGGTATGAAATGGTATGGTTTCTTCCTTTTTTTTATATTCTAATGCAATATCATACAAAGCAATGTCTTGACATGCTCTTATTAAAAAATGATGAATATCTTCAATTAAATTTAAAATATAACCGAAATTATCCATTTTGTCTGGTAAATTTTTCAAACCCTTGTTTTTTAAATGTTTTGCGACTATATCATCAATTTGAATTTCAGTAAAATGTTTTTTTAGGAAAAAATTGTTAATTTCTTCGGATTCTTTTTTTGATAGGGTACTAAAGTTTACAGTTAGACCTTCAAACATAGGAATAATTTTATCCAAAAGCTCGAACTCATTAAAGTAAAATTTTTGTTCAATTTCTTCTCTATCATAAAATCCATCATATTTTGTAAAATCAACATTTTGAATATTTATGGTGCACCCATTTTTACATTCACAAGCTGTGTCTGTATGAACTCTAATAGAAAAATCAAAACATTCTTCACAATAATATTTTTTATAGTAAGTTAAATAATTTCTAGAACGGAATAATTGTAGTACCATAATTAGCTCCTTTTTCTTAAAATTTTTTCTTTATCTTCTTTATCATACTACGAAAGAATAGAATTCGTTCTAGTCCCTTCTTTTTCTGACATATAAAACTCTAACAAGTTGTTGTCTCACTACTTCTTCACCTCACTTAAAAATGAATGCCAATTGTTTTTAGAAGTTTACAGCCAGTACTGTATTTTATTTTTAGTGACCCTTTAAATTCACTATTATCTAGCTTGGGAAATTCACTTTTCCATAATTCATAAAGATTATGGTTTTTAGATTCACCATTTTTAGTTAATTTTACAATATGAAAACCATATTCATCATTACATCTGGATAACGCTCTATTACTTTTCAGTGTGAAAATTCTACCAGTTCTAGTAATTTCATAATAGCCCTCGTATCCTTGTATTGCTCTTCGTTCTTCTTGGAAATCCATGTTTTCACTTTCCTTTCTCTAACTACCTATTCTTAAAGGAAATTTGATTAATGTTTATTCCATATTGTACTAATTAAAAGGTATAATTAAAACTATTAATAATTTAAGAAGTTTAACAAAATTTATTTTTGTCATCGTATGGTACATAGGATAAAAGATGATGTATTAAGTATTGAAGAACTAAAAGAAATCATTCGAAAGCAAAGCAATTAAAATTTACTAACTATGGTTATTAAAAGGGAGAAGTCATGGAGATTATATTACTACCACAGGTAATGGCAACGTTAATTACAAGTATTGTATCAATAATAGTAGTAACCATAAACATTGTTACTCAATTCAGAATGACAAAGAGTAATAGAATGTTGGCTAAAGAAATGGAAACTTTAAAGGATGAGTCGTCAAAAAACTTTTTGATGTTTTCCTTACATCAAAATAAAAATTTTGACAAGCAATTAGAATTATGGGAAAACCTGATTGACCTTGAGGAATTTGTAGATGAGCTTTGGGATAGTAACTTTCCACGTAATAGAAATAAAGCTAAGTCTTTTTCAAAAAAGGCAAAAATAAATTTAAAGAAATCTAGAATATTTTTAGAGGAAGACCTATATAGAGAGATAGAACGTATCATAAATATTCTCGATAGGTATTTATTCGGAAAAGAGTCTCTTGAAGAAAGTTATTACAAATATACAACTGAAAGTAGTGATATACAAATCCAAAGGCATATTGATGTTAACAGTGTTTTAAGGAATGAGTACAAAGAGTCTTTGGAAAAACTTGTGAAATATCTCAGATTGCAAAATAATCGTTGATTAACTTAATAGATATAAAGTCATGTTTGTGAAAAATCATCTTTTATGGTGATAATCACAACAAATTTTTTGATAGTCAATGTCAAGTTCCATTTAGCTTGAGAGCGTTCCTTTACTGAAGGTAGAGAGAGAGCAAAGTATCTCTAACTTCACATTCTATAGAAGTAAATCCGATTAATTTTTATTCCACATTATACCAATTAAAAGGTATAATTAAAACTATTGATAAATAAAGAAGTTTAACAAACTTATATAGTTATTTGAATTAAAAAGAAAAGGAGAGAATAGAATGTCTGAGGATCAAAATCAACAATTACAAAACCAGTTACATAGAGCTTTGGTTGAAGTAGCAAAAAGTGCAAAAAGCATTGGCTATAATCCAACTATATTCAATCAAATGATAGCAACTGAGGGTGGTTATACTACTGCTAAAAAATTGATTCATAGTTCCGAAACATCTACTGGTTTCTATAAGTTATGGGAATTTAATAGATTAGACTTATCGACTGAAGCAGTGATACTAAGAAAAGAATTTAGACCATTATTCACTAAAGAAGAACTAGAAATTGCCCAAACTAGGTTAACTGATTATCGTTATGAAATAGAAGAATCAAATGATGATGATGATGATGATGATACTCTACCACTTTTATCTACAAGTAAATTTACAGAATGGATATCAGAAATATTAGTGTCATTAAAAGAGCTTGGTGGGAGTGGAACTCTTGAAGATATATATTTAACGATACAACAAAAGAATCAGATTGATTTATTAGCTTATGTCGACTGGAAATCGCAAATAAGAAAACAAATATATTTACATTCAAGTGATTGTGATATTTTTAGAGGTAATCCTGGAGACGAAAGTGATTTGTTCTATTCAATAGAAGGAAAAGGCAAAGGTTATTGGGGCTTAAGAAATTTCAGTCCTACTAATAATAATGTTAGTTTAATTGAAGATGATATGAGTTTTGCAGAGGGGAAAAGAAAGCTTAGGACACATCTTGTTAGAGAAAGAAACCCAAAGATTATCAAACTTGCAAAAGAACGCTTCAAAGATAAACATGGAAGGCTCTTTTGTGAGGTGTGCGACTTTGACTTCTTTGAAAAATATGGAGAACTAGGAGAAGACTTCATAGAGGGGCATCATATAATTCCAGTGTCAGAACTTGAAGTGGGACAAAGTACTCTAGTAGAAGACATTGCTCTAGTTTGTTCTAACTGTCATAAAATGCTTCATAGACGAAGACCATGGTTAAACAAGATGGAACTTAGAGAATTAATAAAATAGATAACTAAGTGGAGATTTACTAACGAAAAGTTAAAATCATTTTTAATTATATTAGAAGGGGAGAGAGGATTTGCAACAGTATGAAAGGGAAATTATTTCAATACCTGCAAGTGGAACTTTAGATTTAATATATAAATATGGTATCCATGCCCACCCAGATAAGAAAGGTTATGAATATAAAAACTCGCTCTATTATACGTTTAGAGGAAAGGGAGGGGTAATGGAGAGGTTATATTTTGTTGAGGATATTTTTAGGCTGAATCCCTATGACAAAAATATAATTAATAATACTATCCAAGATACTACGCAAAAGAAAAGAGTTATTCATTATATAGAAGAAAGAAAAAATACATATGGTTTTAATGAGCAGAATACTGATTATAAATTCTATATACTAAAGCCTTACATTCAATTAAAAAATATGCCAAGGCATCCGAAACAAGCAAACCATTGTTACTTTACAATTAATGAACTTTTGAGTGGGAAAACGGAGCTGAAGATTTCAAATGAGAAGATTGATGTTACCTATTTTAATAACAGTGCTTTCATGTCTGAAGAGATTTCCAATAATCTAACTTATTTTGAGGGTTCTGCCCAAAAGGTATTGGTTAACAAATATGAAAGGAATACAAAAGCACGACAAGAGTGTTTGAAACATTATGGATACAATTGTACTGTATGTAATTTTAATTTTGAAAAAGCGTATGGAGAATTAGCCAAAGGTATTATCCACGTTCATCATATAATACCATTGCATGAAATTGCTAGTAAGTATGAAGTAAACCCTATTAAAGATTTACGACCTGTTTGTCCAAATTGTCATTCTGTGATTCATAGTAGAAGACCACCATATGAAATTGAGGAGTTAAGAGTGATTTTAAGCAATGAATAAACTGCTAATATTGAGTTACTGAAAAGCGTAAATAACTGAGTGTTTATATATATAGATGGAATTATCGTCGTTCAAATAGAGTATAGAGCATAAAAAGAAATCATAACCAATTCTCAAAAATGGAGTAGTTATTCAACGTAAAACAATCGAGTAGAAGGTTATTACTTCACAAAATGCAACAAATATTTAGTAATAGAAATATATTAAATTGATTGAGAAGTGGTGTTACTCTGATAAATCCTGAAAAAAATGGTTCTGCAACTCGTTCAGCGCTTCAAAACGGTGCGTCTGTAGTTGCATTATTCTTAACGACTGAAGCTGTGAGTGTAAAGTGTAATCCCAAGACTACTTCTTTTAAGTAGTCTTTTTCATGTTAATAAAATTGGAGTGTACAGAAGTTCGAATCCCTATAAACTAAAAGAGAGTGTCAACGATATAAAGGTAAGGGGGGAATTTATGATGTTTTCAAGGATTTTCGAAAAGGTATTTAAGGGAGAATCTACAAAAAAAGTCTCTGTTTCATATAAAGATAACACCGAGAACAAATCCAATATTACTTCTACAAGAATTGGTGACCTTGGAGAATATAAGATAAACATCCAACTTGACCAACTACCTAAAAATAGTAAATATCTTAGCGATGTGTTAATTGTCAATACTCATGCAAAGTCTGGTTATTCACAAATAGACCATGTTGTCTTTACACCATATGCGATATTTGTTGTTGAGACTAAAAATTATGCTGGGACTATATACGGTGATAGAAGCAGAGGTCGGTGGAGTGTTAATGGTAAATTTCCATTGATGAATCCTTTTAATCAGAATTATGGTCATATACAAGCGATTAAGGGAGTACTCGAGACATCTGATGAGACACAATTTGTATCAATGGTGTCTTTTACTAAAAGGTGTACATTTAAAGTAAATGAGGAACTAAGAAAGATACAATCGAATGATTTAATTGTATATGACACAGAATTATCTGAGTATATTTCTAGAAAGGTTAATGTGCTTAAGCTTCAAAACCCAGCACCGATTTATTCAGATAATGAAATACTGGATTTATATAATAGGTTAAAAGAAACTAACATAACTGATTCTCAAATAAGAGATATGCATATTGAAAAGTTGAAAGAAAAAGAAAATAGAGAAATCGTTAAGAATGAGAGTAACCTATCGACTTGTAAAACGTGTGGCAAGGCAGTTTCTGAAAAGGTTAAAGCCTATTGTTTATCAAATAAAGTACGGTTTAAGGGTAGTATTTATTGTTATGAACATCAAAAAACTCTATAAACGATTACTAAGGGTAATCCCTCCAACATATATATATTCGTGCATCCTCTTAAAAAGAGTGATGCTCTTTTTTATTAAAAGATTTATTAGTACAGAAGTTTCAACTTCTAGACATGCATTAAAATAGTTGAAAATGCTATGGTTAAATTGCTTTAAATAGTCTTTAAGTTAGTCTATAATTAAATGTATAAAACATAATTAACTTTTAGACAGGAGCAGATGATATGGCTGTCATTGGATATGCGAGAGTATCAACAGCAGGACAAGACAACGGATTAGAGACACAGAAGGTATTACTTGAAGAAGCAGGGGTAATAAAAATATTTCATGAGAAGATGACAGGAATAAGTACAAAGCAAAGAACAGCGTTAAAAGATTGTATTGAGTATCTAAGAGAAGGAGATACATTAGTCGTAACAAAGATTGACAGACTAGCACGTTCGATAATGGATTTAAACAAGATTGTAGATGATTTGAAAGAAAAAGGAGTTAACGTACAGTTCCTAAAAGAGAACATGACATTTGAAGCAGATGGTAAATCCAACAGTCTAGGTACTTTACTATTTAACATATTAGGTTCATTCGCACAATTTGAACGTGATTTGATTGTAGAACGTACTACAGAAGGGAGAGAAAGAGCAAAAGAACAGGGTAAACATATGGGGAGAAAAGCAGGGTTTTCACCTAAAGCGATGCAGAAAGCTATTGAACAATATAACAATAGAGCAGAAAATAAATTGAGCGTATCAGATATACTTAAATTTAATGGTATACCTAAAGCTAGTTTTTATGTTGAACTAAAAAAGCATGGAACAATAGCCAAATAAGCATTAAAGGAGTAGTCATTTTACAGGTTACTACTCCTTTAATGCTTATTTGAAATTTTTGAATATTTAAATAGTGTAAATGTTATAATCAATAAATATATTGAAAAGGGTGTTAAAATAGCGACTATGCTAAGCACTCAACTCAACAGACGGCATAGTTCTATGCGCAGAATCTTAAGTTAGTTTAATAAGAAAGTCCCCCGAAGGAAGGACTTTAATGTTTTTCTACTTTAAAAGTTGCTGAATCAAAGATTTTTTTTCATATTTTTCTGCAGGAAGCATAGAATATTCATCTTCAGAAATTTTAATATTTGAAATGATTGGAGGTAAATCTTTGAAAAAATAAGATTGTAGTTTTTCTTGAATAAATAATTCCTGAATCTCTATTAATGATACTTTCTTGTTATAGGATTTAGTTTGACCATTTGCATATAGATATGAGTCTTCACTTAATTTAAAAATAATATCATTAAGAAATTCTTCTTTTGTACAAAGTAAACAATCAACAGATAAACCAAATTTAGAGAGTGGTGCTTTACTGGTTTTTTCCTTAATAATATGATTTAGGGTATCTTTTTTCCCAATTAATGAATCATTAATGATAAAATAATAAGTAACCCTACCTATTTTGTTCTTTAGGATATCCTCTTCAGTAAGATCGCTTCTAATTGCAACAGATAATAAAAAATTTCCATAAACAGTATTTTGAAAAAGTTCATTTTCATTTACTGAATTAATACTTTTATTTAAGCTTTTTATAAGAGTTTTAGGGTATTTAAGTATTCTTAGTTTGGAGATTGATGATTTCATAATATGTTTAAGCTCTTCCTGTATCTCGTAGTAAGTCTCTATTTCTGGCCATTTCTGTTCGACTAGGGGGACTGTAACTTTTTCGAAAACTTGTTTATAATTTTTATTTGTATCAAATCCTAAATATTTTCTATTTAATAATTTAGCAGTTGCTAGTAAAACACCAGTCCCTGCGAAGGGATCAAATACTAGGTCCTCTTCATCAGAAGATAATTTTACTAATCTGGCCATCATTTCTGGAGGGAAAGGGCAGGCGTGTCTAAATTCAACATCGTCAAAAGATTGTTTACTCCCCCAGCTACCCTGAGTAGGTATATTAAATTTCCAAATATTCTCTGGAACTTTTCCTTCAGGACTATAACGTTCGGGATAATCGATCCACCATTCTTTTAGTTCATCGACACTTTTAATTTGTTCAACATTATATTTATAATCAACATTACTTTTAGTAAACATAAGAATATACTCAAATATATTTCTTGTTTGTCCTTTTCTTGACCAAGGCAATGTTTTTCCTTTATCCCAAATTATAGTATCCTGATGATACCAACCAATGCTTTCTAACATTCTTGCGAAATCATCAGGTAATCTTAACATTTTACCATCACGTTTAATAGTATCTATAATTATATAGAGAGAAGCGGTTGATTTTGAAAGAGAATATACTCCTTCAAAAATTGATTTCATATCTTCTAAATATAACTCATAGCTCTGTCCAAACCCCGATTGTTCACCATCTCCGTATTGTTTAGCATTCCAATAGGGTGGGGAAGTAATTGTCAGGTCGATAAAGGGCGAGGAGTCTATAGGAAAATAATTTTTTAACTTTGTAGAATTAGCAATTAAATATTTATTAAGGGTATTGATATCAAGTTCTTGGTTATTTATTTTCATGGTATTCCCTTTCTCGATGTACTACATCTATTATATCAATAAAACACACTAAGATCCAGTAAAAAGAATTGGAATATGAACAAGATGAAATATACAAATATATCTAGAGCCTTTTTATTAATGTTGTTTTAAAAAACATATTGAAAGTAGGAATCAGATGAAGTTAGCGGCTTGTTATTCTCACAGATACGGGGAAGAAGAATGGGCTAGACGGGATTTACTTGATTGGATCAAATCTATTTGTGAAGAATCAAGCATTGATGGATCTATGTCAAAGGTAGTAACAAAGCATTTTCGGGATCAATTAACTGCCAAAGGTTGGTCTGATCCAGTAAGAATTTCAGTAGATAGTAATGTAACTATCTTTTCTTTATATTCTGATTTGGCCTTTCAAGTTCAAACAGGAAATGTTAGTAGGTATGCATATGATTTACTAAAGCTACAGTATTTATATCAAGCAGGAAAAATAAATGCAGTAGGGTTTGCATTACCCTCTAAAGAAGCAGCAAAAAAAATGAACGATAACGTTGCAAATGCAGAAAGAGCATGGAAAGAACTATGTATTTTTGACAGAATTATTACAGTACCAATATTAATTTTAGCATTTGAATAGGAGAGAGAAAAATGGAAGATATCTATCGTGTAAGAGTATTACCTTCAGAAGTTAGAATAGAACAAATATCACTGGAACAAGAGCATACTGAACGAAAACATTTATTTCCTTATTATAAAAATGAGCCTCAAGATTTACCAGTTATAAGGATTCCAATTGGATTGCCCGTTTATAGAATGGCAAATTTTAGAACAATTACTAATCAATCAACTTATATTCGCAAAAATAATTTGAAAATTGATTTCTTTTCAAAGGGACAAGAAAATGAATCGGTTCAAAAAATTCAACATCACTTTTTATATCAATATTCCCAAAAAGGAAAAGGAGAAACGATAGTACCTATTAAAGAAGTATTGGAAACTGAAAAGCAACATGAGCCTCTTTTAATCACTTTTGATGGAGTAGTAGTAAATGGAAATAGAAGACTATCAGCTATGAGAGAACTATATAGTTCTGGTATTGAGCACTTTAGCCATGTTGATTGTATGGTTTTACCGATAAATGCAAATGTTGATGAATTAAGAGAAATAGAGATTAAACTTCAGATGACAAGACCTACAATTTTACCATACGAATGGTTAAATGAGGGTTACGCCATTAAAGAGCTTCTTCATGTTGGATATAGTAAGTCAAGAATAGCTGATCTCATGAGGAAAAAAACAGGTGAAATTGATATACGCATAGTCGCTGTTGATCAAGCGGAGTTGTATCTTTCTGAATGGTTAGAAGAACCAGGAGATTATTCTTTGTTAGAGGAAAGCAATGAACAAATGTTTATGGATATTGCTAGAAACTTAAAAAATAAATCTGGCGAAGACTTAGAAGCTTCTCGTTATATTGCATTTATTCTGGCGAATTATTCACGAAGCTTAGGAACAAGGGTTTATGACTATAAAGCCTCATTTGGAACTAAATCAATAGAAGTTCTAGAAAAACTTGCCAAAAGACATAATGTAGATTTAAGTCAAGTACCAGTTGATGAAGAACTACAAATTGAGCTAGACTTTGAAATTGATGATGAGCCAGGTACTGAAGCAATTACATCTTATAAACCTATCATTGAATTATTAAAAGATAAATCAAGATCAGAAGAATTAGTCGAAGATATAACAGATATTTTTGATGGAATAAAAGCAGAGGAAAATGATCAAAATAAAAGCCAGCTCGCTCTTAAAAAGATAAAGGAAGCTTTGACGAGACTAATGGAAGTTGATCTTACAAGAGCAGAGAATATAACTTATGATCCGATAAGTCAACAACTTGCATCGATACAACAAAGAGTTACTCAACTACAAAATGAGTTAGATACAATTATTCAAACAATAAGGGAGTAATATTATGGATAAGATGACTAATTCGCTAGGAAATATGGAAATTTTATATAATAGTAAAACTTTAAAAGGTTACCTGATACCTGATGAGAATGTTTCCAAAAATATAATTATTCGTTTAAGACAGTTTGCGATGTCAGTTGATTCAAATTATTTTTTAGGTCAGGACGATTCTATTGAAATAACTTGGCCTGCAACACTTACATTATTAAGAGAATTTATACCTTTACAAAAAACTTTAGGATTTAAATTTATCGCAAAAGGAGAATCTAAAGAAAAAGTTAATGAATTTATAAAACAATTGAAAGAAGTTAAAAAATCACGTCACTCGCTCTCAGTTATAATAGAAAAATCAAGAATAAATCAAATATTATTTGAAAAAGGTTTTACTGAAAGAAATTTAACTGACGAGCAACTTCGTGATACGAGTAAAATGATTTCTTTACAAAACGGAGCAAATTTCTCAGTACCAGGTGCTGGAAAAACAACAGTCGCTTTTGCTGTACACATTCTTACTAGAACTGAGGACAGCAATTTACTTGTAGTGGGCCCTAGTAGTTCACATCAAGCTTGGAGAGATGTTGTAACTGATTGTATGAACATAGCAGCTCCTGCAAATGGAGCAGAAGAATTTATAACACTTACAGATAGAGATACTATAATTGAAAAACTACAAAGTGGAAAAAAACGCTTTCTTATTACTTATGACCTTCTAATTAGAGTTCGTGAAATTATAGGAAATTTCTTAGCCAACAATAAAACTCATTTAATTTTGGATGAAAGTCATAGAATGAAGGCGGGTTTAGGATCACAAAGAGGCACAATATTATTAAATATCGCTCCTCTTCCTATTAGAAGAGATATTTTATCTGGTACTCCCATGCCCCAAGGTCCTAGTGATTTAGAATCTCAACTTGATTTTTTATGGCCCGGTATTGGTCTTGGTCATAAGATTAAGTTGGGCGACCAACCAAAGGAAGTATTAGGAAACCTTTACGTTAGAACTACTAAAAATGAATTGATTTTAACTCCTGCAAGCCGGAACTTTATACATGTACCAATGTCAAAAGGACAACTTGCTCTCTATACTATTCTAAGAGATGAAACTAGAGCTCAACTAACATCTTTTCGACAAGATCGTAGGATAGATGTAGGAAGGGCTAGAAAGTCTATAATGAGATTATTGCAAGTATCTTCGAACCCTATATTGGCATTAGATGCAATGGTTTCAGGCATACCAAATGAGGAAATCCCTGCAATTGCACAGGTTATTCAAAGTGAAGGACCTTCTCCGAAAATAAAAAGAGCAGCATCTCTTGCTAGAGAGCTTGCCAATAAAGGAAGAAAAACCGTAATATGGACAATTTTCACCAATACAATTTTACAACTAGAGGATTTATTAGCTGATCTTAATCCTGTTTGTTTATATGGAGGTGTACCATCAGGCGATATAATGGACCCTAGCACAAGAGAGGCAGGTATCTTTAGATTTCATAATAATGATGATTGTATGGTGATAATTGCTAATCCCGCAGCGGTATCAGAAGGAATTAGTCTACATCGTGTTTGTCATGAGGCTATTTATGTTGATAGAAGTTATAATTCTACACATTATCTCCAATCAATAGATAGGATTCACCGATTAGGTTTAGACCCAAAAGAAGAAACTAATATTCATATTCTACAGACACTAGCTCCGTTAGGTTTAGGTTCAATTGATCATTCTGTAAGTAGAAGGCTTGCATCTAAAATTAGGGCATTACAACAATTATTAGACGATCCTGATCTCCATCAACTTGCATTAGATGAAGAAGATGCCAATGCTCCAATTGATTATGATATAAAACTAGAAGATTTAGATGATCTTCTTCTAGAATTAGAAGGTGGCCTTACTTTTAACGAAGAGGAGGCCCAATAAATTATTATGTTTGAGGAGAAATTTGTACAATATTTAAAGATGAGTGTTGTGAATGCTATATTTACATTAAAAAAGTATCAAAATACATATCCTGATAAAAGTATTGATGAAATTATTAAGCTAATTAGAGCCTCTAAATCTTATATATTTTCGTTTGATTATGATACTGCAAGTATATTGTTGCGTAATTGGGACTTTTCTAAGGTAAATGATTTGAAGGAATATATTGCACAAGTTTTACTACAAGAACAACCAAAATGGTTATTGCAAGTACCGTTCGGGAGAGAAATTGTAGCTGATAGTTTACTTGACAATGATTATACCGATATAATTCAATGTTTCAATAGTGCAGGATTATTTGATAGTAATCCTGATCAAGAAACTGTTGAATGGTGGGATAAGATAGCAGGCTTTGTCAGAAACAATCAAAATGAAGAGAATGTCAAGAGCGGTCGCTTAGGAGAAATTCTTTCATTAAATTATGAAAAAGAGAGATTAATTCAGTTTGAATTAGAACCTAAATGGATATCAATTGAAAATAACTTCGCTGGATACGATATTCTATCGTACAACGTGAATGGTAACCTTCGTAAGAAGATTATGATTGAAGTAAAAACATGTAAAACACTTCCAATAACATTCTACATTACTAATAACGAATGGAAGGTTGCTCAAGAATTTGGTGAAGGTTTTGTTTTTCATATTTGGTATTTACCCAAAAAAGAACTGCATATCTTAAAAGTGAAAGATGTGGAAACAAGCATACCATGCAACAGAGGTAATGGTAAGTGGCAAAATATCTTAGTTAAATTGGAATAACATTATAAAAGTATATATGTTAGGGTTCTGAACGAAGGTTCGCTGCTAAATATGGGTGACGTAAGCAATGGTCGCAAGTAAGAAGTTAGTTGGTGTTTGAATCCCTACAATTGATATATAAAATTGACACTCTTATTCATTTAAGTGTGTTAGAAAATCGTTAATCAAAAGTTATCAAGAAAAACGAGGTTGGTTTACGGGGTAAACAGTATTGGAATATAATTTTATCCTGTTGTATAAAAAAGGAAAGGCAATAATCTAACCAAGTTAGTAAAAGGTTAGACTCTCCTAGCAAACGTAGATGTACTTAAATTCTTCGGTGGTATTACAAAAGAAGAGCTTGTTCAATTAATTTATTAATAAATGGGAGAGAGTCTGACATATGTTGGACTCTTTTTAAATTTTAAACTGAAATTATAGTCGTTTAATTTGAGAGCATGGAATTGAATAAAGCAATCATAACCATTTTTTCAAAACGTGGAGCAATCACAACCGAAATGCTATAATTGGGTTAAGAATGCTTAGAAACGTTGTCATATCAAGGGTTCATTCACCTGTTAAAGTCATCGTGATACCAACAAATGAAGAAGTAATGATTACCCTAACGTTGTCTGTTTAGAAAATTAAACAGTTTAACTAAAAACTCTTTAGTTATGAACTATTGGAGAATTATATTAGGGGTACTTTTCAACATAATCAATGATGTAAAGGTTAAATTGTACGTTTGCTGTACCTCTCCTGCAAATTGGTTTAAAATAGTGGAGTGTTAGAAATCCCTTTTTCTAGTTTACTTTATATATTTTAACTACTTTATTTTTTAAAAATTAACATTAATTGGTCAAGTAGCCTTTCCCCTATAGATACTAATATTACGTGATTATATCAATAGTGCGGCTTTTCATTCTTAACAACAGAAGCAGTGATAGTCATTACAATGAATAAATCTTTAATGAGAGTCCTTATTAGAGGATTCTCTTTATATTTTGCAAGAAATTAGGGATATTGAACGGGAGTTAAATCTCGTTACAGTATCCTTTTTACATACAAACATATAAGTATTAGGAAAAATAAGACAGTACCAGTAGCTGTATCACTTGAAACAGGTTTAGAGTAACTAGAATTACATTTTGATTTCGAAAATTTCTGATTGACAGCACTAATTTAATGAAATAACTTATTAATATACAAGGAACAATCATGGCTTTAGAGGGCATCACGAGAGGATGTTTGCTATGAAAGGTTCTGTAAGAAAAGATGGTAGCAGTTGGTTGTATGAGGTAACGGTTAAAACAGACCCTATTACCAATAAGAGAAAAAGGAAGAAGAAAAGAGGCTTTAAAACAAAGCGAGAAGCGGAAAAAGCATTAGCTGCGTTAATTACTACTGTAGATAGTGGAACGTATATTGAACCATCAACAATGCTTTTTGAAGAGTATTTATACGGATGGTTTCAGACAAAGCGAAGCCAAATAGGGAAACAGACTGCTAAAAATTATGAATCTAATATACGACATCATATAGTTCCATATTTAGGGAATTGTCCTTTGTCTAAGTTAAATACACTCATTATCCAAAAATTCATCAATTCATTAGTTGATAAAGGCTTGTCTAATGCTACTATTAAAAAGATTTATAACATCTTAAATAACGCCATTCAGAAGGCTTTTAATCTTGAGTTAATGTCTAAGAATATAGTGTCAACGGTTGAGTTACCACAAGTTGTTAGAATTGAAATGAAGGTATGGAATATTGAAGAAGTAAAATTATTTCTAAAGGCAGCAAAGGAAAGTAGGTATTATATTGCTTTTCATTTAGCCATCACAACTGGAGTGAGGCAAGGGGAACTGTTAGCTTTAAGATGGAAAGATGTTGATTTAGAACGGGGAACGATTCATATCAGACAAACTTTAAGTCATGATGGAAAAGAGTTCTTATCAGGTGCTAAAACCGCTTCTGGCATCCGCCCAATTAGCTTGTTATCTGAAAGCATCAATACGCTGAAAAAACATAAGACCGCAATTGCAAAAGAAAAACTAAAAGCTGGAACAGACTATAATGATAATGATTTAGTAGTCTGTACGTGTTTTGGAACGGTGTTAACTCCTAGAAACTTAACAAGGACATTTAAAGGATTAATTCAAAAAGCGAATGTACCTACCATTAGGTTTCATGATATAAGACATACACATGCTACTTCACTTTTGATAGAGGGGATACATCCAAAGATTGTTGCGGAACGGTTAGGTCATAGTAGAGTAAGCATGACATTAGACATCTATTCGCATGTATTACCTAATATGCAAAAAGAAGCGGCAGAGAAATTAAATAAAAGCCTATTTGGATGATGATTAATTCATACTGTCGCCAAATCCGTCGCCATTTAGCCAAACAATTCTTAACCGTTTCAAAATTTACTAAAAGAAAAAGCCTGTAAACACTGATATATCAACGTTTACAAGCTGGTGAAAAGGATGGTCTCGACAAGTCTCGAACTTGCGACCCCCACCTTGTCGAGGTGGTGCTCTCCCAACTGAGCTACAAGACCGTTATAAGTATATAAAAAATGTATATACCAAATGTTGCTAATCTAAATATTAGCACAAAATAATGTGGTCGTACATACCTAATTTACAGGAAGCATCATATAGTTTAGTCATTTAAGGTAAATAATCACTGGATTACAGGCACTTTTCAGGTATTCTTCCTCAGTTAGTTTGAGCGAAGGATACTTTTTTTCATTCTAATGTTGTGAGGTACATAATTTACCTAGATTGTAAATATATGAAATGTGACCTAAGTTTCGTTTTGAGGGTATTTTAAGTAATGCAAAATATATATAGATGTCTAGAAGGACTAATCCAGAAGGTTCATTAAAATATAATATCGAAAATAATTAAAAAAAGTGAAAGGAATTTTCAGATAAATAGAGAATGGTAGTTTAGCAATACAAATTTCTATGAGGGGAATGGGTGTCTTGAAGAAAAGTTTCAGGTTTGTTGTTGCGTTTGTCTTAGTAAGTGTTTTATTTTTCCAAGGTGTTGGTGGAATTAATGTTGCAAGAGCTAGCGATGAAGATCCAAGCATTAGGATTGGTGTTGTCCCAGCAGTCGAATCGCTGACAGTTGGAAGTGAAGGTGAATTTGCTCTTATTGATAAAGTGACTGGAGAAGTATTATTTGAAGATGTAAATAAGGAGATTTCTGTTACATTAAGTGCTTCCTCTATAGTTAAGTCCAATTATCGTTTGCAAGCAGCATTTTCTTCGAGTGATGCATATATCACAGATTGGTTGACTCGCGCTGAAAACGAAGGATATCCAACTTATTTAGAGCCATTTAATAATGGATATCGCTTACTAATTGGAGAGTTTGCAACAAATGCATCTTTTACTGAAAGAACAAATTTTAAAAATGAAGTTGTTGCGAAAGGTTTGGCTGCAGCTGATTCATTCTGGAGAGTAATCACTTTGGTTGAGGGAGAATCTCAACTTAAAATATCAGATGGCACAGTGGAAAAAGTGTCTGCCAATCCAATTCAAGTGATCACTTCCTCAGAATTGGTAAAAATGAATGGCAAAAAGTATCGTGGACATGCAGAGGTTGGATTTAACAGTAGCGGTACACTAGCTGGGATTAATGAATTGTCTATAGAAGATTATTTATATGGCGTGGTGCCACGAGAGCTACCACCAAATCCTTACGCTGAAGTAGAGGCACAAAAAGCACAGGCCATTGCAGCACGCACGTATGCTCTATCCAACCTAGGTAAACGTAGCATAGATGGGTATGATTTGTTACCAACCACATCCGACCAAGTATACGGTGGGTTTGAAGCTGAACATCCAATTTCCAATGAGGCAGTGGATGGAACGAGAGGAATCGTAGCAACGTATGATGGCAAACTGATTACAGCCGTCTTCCATTCAACAAGCGGTGGTTTCACTGCAAACAATGAGGATGTGTGGAGTGCTGAAGCATCACCATATCTTCGAGCTACTCATGTTGCGCAAAAAGGGAACTCGCTTGAATACGTACCTGCTTTAGATATTTATAAAAATAATGGTAGTGGAGAGTCACTTCGTGAAGTAAAGAACGGTGATTTTGAAGCTGATTGGTCGAGATATTACCGTTGGAATTTTGAATGGACGGCAGAAGAGATTAGTCAGGTGGTTGGCACGTACTTCAATACGGAAGTAGGAAAAGTACTTGAAATTAATGTAACAGAGCGTTCAAGTTCAGGTCGTGTGGCAACTATTGAATTTATCACCGAAAATGGGACATTCTACGAATATAAAGATAGAATTCGTTGGGCCTTACAATATATTAATGCAAACGGGAGTCCAGCAGTATTGTTAAGCACCTTATTTATTATCGAACCAGTAGAAGATATTGAAACAAAAGAGGTGACAGGTTTTAAAGTAAATGGAGGCGGTTGGGGACATGGTGTTGGTATGTCTCAAGTCGGAGCAGTTGGAATGGCAGAAAAAGGCTATACTTTTGATGTGATTTTGAAACATTTCTATCAAGGGATCGACTTAGAAACAAGATATTAATAGAATTAATAGAAAGTCAGCTATGTAAAATGTAGCTGGCTTTTTTTCTTGTAAATTAAAAGCTCTGTTAAATTAAACAAAGTTTCTATGGGAAAAATGAAATAAATTGCGAGGAGTGATAATGTCGTTTTTTCCATTGAGAAAGTACATATCTTTATTGATTTTTCTAAAGCTGCATATGATATAGCATTAGTTATTCGTTTCTTAAAGTATATAAAAAGACGATAAACGCTGATTACAATGACGGTAAAATGCAAAGAATTCTAGAAGAAATCGTAATTTAGATAGAGACTGTATGAATAAAATATAAAGTTCTCCATTTTGTTTGTTATTTATTTTTATGTTTTAGAAAAATCGATTTGAGGGAAACTAAAATAAGAAGGGGATTGTGATAGAGATTTTACATACCTTCATTAATTGTCCTGAAATTTTAGCAGAAGAGAGGTACTATAAAAATGAGTTTAACCCCTAAACAAAGAATTGAGTTACATGGTTTTAATAACCTTACAAAGACATTAAGTTTCAATATGTATGATATTTGTTTTACAAGAACGAAAGAAGAACGTGAGAAATATATTGAGTACATTGATGAGCAATATAGTGCAGA
Source organism: Psychrobacillus sp. FSL H8-0483 (assembly GCF_038637725.1). Taxonomy (NCBI): domain Bacteria; kingdom Bacillati; phylum Bacillota; class Bacilli; order Caryophanales; family Bacillaceae; genus Psychrobacillus; species Psychrobacillus sp. FSL H8-0483. The sequence goes on along the minus strand of NZ_CP152052.1, from coordinate 2,216,376 downwards.
TCGATTGACAAAAATATTAACCAAAGTATCTGAGATTATTGAGGCAAATATTTTAAACATTGCTAAGCAAGATTATGAACCGCAGGGAGCAAGTGTTACAATCTTGGTTTCCGAAGGACCTGTCGATGATTCTTCCGTGGATTCTTTTAAAGAATCACCAGGACCTCTACCTGAAACCGTAGTGGGACATTTAGATAAAAGTCATATAACCGTTCATACTTATCCTGAATATCATCCGGATGAAGGAATTAGTACATTCCGAGCAGATATTGATATTTCCACATGCGGAGAAATTTCTCCATTGAAAGCGTTGAATTATTTAATTCATTCATTTGAGACAGACGTTATGGTGATGGATTATCGTGTACGTGGCTTTACTAGAGATGTAAAGGGTCATAAATTATTTATCGATCATGATATAAACTCGATTCAAAACTATATACCGGTAGGATTACAAGAAAATTTTCAAATGATTGATGTAAACGTATACCAAGAAAATATTTTTCATACAAAATGCAAGCTAAAGAAATTTGATTTAAATAATTACTTATTTGGTTATACAGAAGACGAGTTAACCGAGGATGAGAAGATATTAATCACGAAGAAGTTAAAAACAGAAATGGATGAGATTTTTTATGCTAAAAACATGGCAAGAACAGAATAAAATTGATATGTAACTAATGCATCCATAAGATCAAAAGTCAAAATGTCTAAAAGAAGTGTAGTCAAGCAACAAGGAAATGTGATTTTATTTACAAATAAATAGAAAAATGGCGAACTCAAATATTCCCTATACGTCTTGGTAATATACGGAATATTTTAAAACATGTTAGGGGGATGATTTTTGTTTAAATATATTATACAACTCATTATCGGAACGCTCATATTATGTACTGCAACATTTATCGCTTGGTATGAAGGCAGTGCTATTATGAATCATCCATGGGAATGGAAGTATTCAACACCATTTACTAAATTATTTAATATGGACATTATGGATGGTCATGATATTAGCCAGCTAGATTATTTTGTTTATGCAGCTAAATTCCAACCATTATTTCCAGCAATTATGATGGTCAGCGGAATCTACATTCTATGTGTAATTGGTTATTATCTATTGAAATGTAATTATGATTGGACTATAGGTTATTTTGGATTGATCGGGTGTATATTGCTAGTAGTAAGTGGTCTCATTTATAATTCACCAACAAATGGTGGAAGAATTTTTTTCTGGATCACCTCAGTATGTGGCTTTATATTTATGGCTGTTGCAGGTACTGGTTGGATAAGAAATGCTCAACACAAGGAGACTATTAATACATAAAAGATGTACCTATGCCTGTCGAATTATTTAGAAGATAGGAAACCTGGCCAGATATTTTTTTGATAGAAATAAGGGTAGAAGAAATACTCCTACCCTTTATTTTTTTTGTGAAGGCTTCTACTTAAATAAATACGGGCTATGCTTGAAGTTCCAGCGGCCAAGTGCACCTTTTCTTTCATAGTATAATTCTCTTTTTTTTGTGTTTTTAATTAACTAAATATTTTTTATTGTATAATAATAGTAGGTTAGGATGAATCCTTTGAAAAAAGTTCAAGGGGGTTATTCCCCATCAGATATTTCTGCATGTTAAATACTGTTAGTGTTCCTAGTGCATTTATGCTATTCCTTTCAATTGAACTTCAGCTCAACTTTTATCGAATTTGGCGGTTAACGGGTTGGGAGGCAGATTCAGTAACTCAACTTACAGCCGTTTTACATATTGTAGGATTTTCCCTTTTAACAATTCTAGTTTACATTTTTAATAGAAAATGGGTGCAAGAAGAAAAGCTATGTATTGGTCAGCAAATCTTTGGCTTCCGTATTTATTCTTCTTTCTTTTTCACTTCGCAAACCTGTTTCCGATTACTAATCGAGGTTCTCAACCTGACGCAGTACAAGGGCTTATTATTATAGGTCAGCTAATTTTTTATCCGTTTTATTTGTCATTTATTTATTTCTTTACATCTATTATCGAAAGTGTTCCTGAGGAGGACTCATCAAATTAACTTATAGCAAATCCTACTTTTATGTGAACATCGTATTTTGTCCGAAATTCTAAGAAAAACACCAGTTAGGAGTTATTTATGAATAAACAAATAAAACCAAATATTCCTTCACAGTTTGAAAAATTCTTAGGAAAAATAAATTCGTTTTCATATCCTAAAAGACAAGGTGCAACTTCTGAAGTAGCGCTTCTTCATACGGATAAAGGTCAGTTTGTATGTAAAGTAGCCAGCAAATTAAAATATAGAGAATGGCTTTCGCAAGAAGCAGATATCATGAAATGCTTGAATGCAGAAACAGATTTGCCTTTACCAACCTACTTTCATTTTGTAGAAAATGAAGAAAAGAGTTATTTACTCATGAGTTTGGAGGAAGGTGTGACCTTAAGAGAAGCGCTTCAACAATTTCCATCAGATGCTGAAAAATGTGCGCTTATCCAAAGTTTTGGAGAGCTTTTGCAGCAATTACACGAAACACAGCCCCCTACCGATTGGATTACGGAAGAAAATTGGCTAGATACACAATTACAAAAAGCGGCATACAACTTACAAAACTATGAAGTGGATGGGAATCAAGAGTTGCTGGATCAATTAATAAAACATCCACCTATTCGGTCTAAACAAGTGTTGATTCATGGTGATTGCACAATTGATAATGTCCTTGTTTCCAATGGAAGAGTTCAGACATTTATCGATTTATCTGGAGCAGCCTATGGCGATCCACGCTGTGATATTGCACTAGCCATTCGTTCTATTAAAGATAATGAAGCAATGATAAAAGCTTTTTATAAGGGGTATAGTTTGCAAATGATTACAAAGGAAGAATTCGACTATTTTGATGGAGGCTTATACGAGTTTTTTTAAATTTTTTCTAACGAATAGGGTGAGGTAATCATGTGGAAGAAGACGATACTCTTTTCATTCAGCATCATAGTTTTTAGTATATTAATTGGTTGTAAGGATACTAGTTCAGTAGATAATCAGAAAGCAATAGAGGATAACGACTTATTAATGGAAGAACAAAAGGAACAAATAGGTAAGCTAAAGAAACAAAATGAAGACCTGTTAAACGAATTAGATGCTCAAAAAATAGACTTGAACTATGCAAAAGAACAAATAACTTATTATGAACAATTTGCGGAAGATGCATTGCTATTTTTAAGGGAATCGGAATTACTTGAGCTAGCAAAAAAACAATGGACTTATTCGTTAACAGTTAACAATCAGCGAATACCTAAGAATGGATACGTAGAAATCCAAGACAATATAATGGAGATTTCCTTGGTTCAAAAACAAGCGCCGTATAATCCATTGCCATTTGACATTTATATCCAAGGTCCAATTAGTGGGAAATACGAAGAACACATACAACAGTTGACGCCACCTCCAACAGAAACATATTGGACGGACGGAACACTTACAACCGGATCTCATTATAAATATGAAAAAATAGAAAGGGCTTCAACCATTTCATTTTTCATTACAGAAGAGTTAAAGGAAAGATTAGGATTAGATACTACTCTGATAGAGATTGTTAATAAGTAAAAGTTATTTTAGATGGTAAATAGGGGGAATAAAAATGAAAATTATCGGTCCGTTTATTGTATTTTTGGGATTAGCTGGTATTACTTTTTCATTATTTGAGTTTCTAACTTTAGAAGGTTTTGAACAGCCAAAGTATTTCTGGTTAGGTTTTGTCTCGATGCCTGTTATTTTTGTTGGATTTATCCTAACCGGAGTGGGATATCGAAAGAATATTCAAAAGTTAAATGAAGATGTTTTGAGAGATCAAATGAGAGCTGCTGGACAAGGATTGAAAGAGGGATTATCGGATTCCATTCAGTATTGCTCCGATTGTGGACATTCAACTGCTCGAACTTCCAAGTTTTGTTCGGAATGTGGAAAGTCGCTCTGATATAAAGTAACTGAAAATCTTTATAATTAAAAGGTTATTTGCAAAAGACATTACATTTGATTAATAGCCTAGTGAGAAATGAACTTAGTTAATTATTACTGAAAGTAGTGGAGGGATATGAATGTTTCCAAAAGCTAAATCATTAGGATTAATAGTTAAAGATAATATGATTCTCTTAGAAGAACAACTAGGGAAACATTCAAAGGGAACAGGGATATTTTATCGGCCAATTGGCGGCACGATTGAACTTGGCGAAATATCAAGTGAAACGGTAATCAGAGAGTACCAAGAGGAATTAGAAGTAAAAATTACTATTAAAAGCTATATTTCTTGTTTAGAAAACGTATTCAAAATAGACGAATCTATTGGTCATGAGATTATACAAATTTATTTAGTGGAATTTGAAGATGAATGCCTATATCAAAAAGAAAGTTTTAAAGTTGTGGAAGGAAATAAAATTACATTAGCAAAATGGGTTCCTTTACAAGAACTTTTTAACGAAAAAAAGGTACTCTATCCAAACGGACTAAGTAACTTAATTCTAGAAAGTATTGAGATGAATGTATGAGCCGCGATAATGAAACTGAAAATCATGGAGTATATTAAACAACAATTATTTTAGTGAAAATATCAAAGGAGAAATTACGATGAAGAGTTGGAAAACGTTGAATTCGAGTTATGTATTTAAAACTCCATACGGAAATCTGCGTGAAGATAGTTGTGAACTACCGGATGGACAAAAAATAGAAAGTTATTATGTAAATGAATATGCTGATTGGGTGAATGCCATAGTTCTAACTAAGGAGAAACAGATTGTCCTCGTCAAACAGTATAGATATGCAGCTCAAGACTTCTTTTTAGAAGTACCTGCTGGTAAACCAGAGGGAAATGAAGCATATGAGACAGCTATTTTAAGAGAAATTAGGGAAGAGACTGGCTTTATAACAGAAAGAAATCCAATATTACTTGGTGAGTTTTATGTAAATCCAGCAACACAAACGAATAAAGTAATTACCTTTTTACTATTGGATGCGTATAAAGCTTTTGAACAAGAATTAGATCCAACAGAGTTTATTGATGTTCATTTGGTGGAGTTAAATGATATGGAAACAATGATTGCTAAAGGCGAAATAAATCAACTATTTACTGTGAGTGCTTACTATATGTCTAAATCGTTCTTAGATAATTGATCTTAATGAAGGTAGTGATGAAATAATGATTAAAGGAATCATATTTGATTTTGATGGTTTAATAGTAGATACAGAGACAGTTTGGTACGAAGCGTTTAAAGAAACATTATTTGAAAAGCATGCGATTGAATTAGATCTAGCAGGTTACTCCAATTGTATTGGAACAGGCAATGAAATCTTATATCAATACTTTCGTGAAATAGCTGGAAACTCAGTAGATTGTGAGCAAATAGAGGAAGAAGCATTCAATAAATATAAGGATAAAATGAAAGAACCTTTACTTAGAGAAGGAGTTAAAGCATATTTAGATGAAGCAAAAGAATACAACTTAGTAATTGGTTTAGCTTCAAGTTCATCTAGAGATTGGGTTCATTCATATCTAGAACAGCTACGAATTATTGATTATTTTGAAGTAATAAATACAAAAGAGGATGTCAGTAGGGTTAAACCAGATCTAGAACTCTATATTAAAACATTAAGAGACTGCAATTTATTACCAACAGAAGTGATAGTGTTCGAGGATTCGTTAAACGGATTGAATGCAGCCAAACAAGCAGGTATTAGGTGTGTGATTGTTCCTAATGATGTTACTAGAAATTTAGTATTCAAAGACCATGATTATGAACTTCATTCTATGAGTCAAGAAGCGTTGTGTGATGTCATCCAAAAAATAGCTAGTACCTAAATGAAGCGTTTGCTTCTTCCTATACAAAAAGTCTATCCATTCAATGGTGTTCAAATCGAAAAAGGTCGAACTACCGCTAACTGGACCGCGGTTAGAAAATGATCGAAATTTTTTATAAAAACTTTATATTAAAATTACAAGAAAAAATCCATTTTGTTAAATCTTTTTTCAAAATGGATTCTTCTTATTGACCCTAAAATACGGGTTTGTTAGGGAGTTATTGAACAAACATTATTTCAAATCAGCAAAGAGCTCTTTGCTTGTTTTTTGTTTGGACAGGGTTAAGCAGAGTTTAGGGGGTACTTAGAAAAAAATTAAAGCGAATTATGGAATCTGCATTTGCCATAGGAAAGCATGGAATTCCCCATTAGCCGTATCCGAAAATCCCACAACCTGTTTATGATTATTAATACTAAAAGCTTCACTAAAGCTTCCACCAAGCGTACCGAGATTGGTCATCACACCGTTTTGCCATAGGAAAGCATGAGTTTCCCCATTAGCCGTTTCCGAACCTCCCACAATCTGTCCACGGTCATTTATACTATTAGCTTGACTATTGCTTCCACCAAGCGTACCGAAATCGGTCATTACACCGTTTTGCCATAGGAAAGCATGATTTTCTCCATTAGCCGTATCCGATATTCCCACAACCTGTTCACGGTCACTTATACTATTAGCTTGACTAAAGCCTACACCAAGCGTGCCGAGATCGGTCATCACACCGTTTTGCCATAAGAAAGCATGGAAATCGAAAATAAACGGATTCGAACCTCCGACAATCTGTCCACGGTCATTTATACCCTCAGCAATACTGCTGATTCCACCAAGCGTACCGAGATCGGTCATCACACCGTTTTGCCATAGGAAACCATGAATTTCCCCGGTAGCCGTATCCGAACTTCCCGCAATCTGTCCACGGTCATTTATACTATTAGCTTGACTATTGCTCCCACCAAGCGTACCGAGATTGGTCATCACACTGTTTTGCCATATGAAAGCATGGAATTCCCCATTAGCCGTACTCGAAACTCCCACAATCTGTCCACGATCATTTATACTAAAAGCTTGACTAAAGATTACACCAAGCGTACCGAGATCGGTCATCACACCGTTTTGTCATAGGAAAGCATGAATTTCCCCATTAGCCGTACTCGAACCTCCCACAATCTGTCCACGGTCATTTATACCAGAAGCAACACTGATGGTTCCCCCGAGCGTACCCAAATCAATCATATACGGTCTTATTCCCATATACACCATCCTTTCAAATAATAAATATACGAAAGTATATGAAAGATTTAATATATTTGATTGTGCTAAACTTTCGAATTATATAAAAATCAGCTTTCTATAGTAGTTTACTAATCTATAGCTTTGAACGTAGAGATTAAATTCACGATGAAAGTAGATAAAAGCTTATTATTTGTTCCTAATATATTTGCGTTCTGTGACTTTTGGATTTTATTAAATAATTTTTTAAAAATTCTAAAAATATTACATCGTTAGTTAATTCAACAACCTACAATGTTTCTTAAACTATAAGGTGCGATTGTTTAATAAGCGTCGCTGTTCTTATTAAACAAAAGGGTGCTTTAGTTAAACAAGACCATCATTTCGATGGTCCTTTTTTTATCCGAAACATCAAGTAGATCTCAGAAACTCATTGTGAAATGATACACTTAAACTAATGCAGCAGGATTTTTGAAGAAGGATATTTTCTGTCTTAAGCGAATTAGAATTATAACCAAACTTTACACGAATATAGGAATTGAAAATAACGGGAACATAGGAGGTGCGAGATATGAAGATCAATAGAATAGATCATGTGAGTATAAACGTAAATGATCTTTCAGAGGCTAAAGCGTTTTTTCTTAATTTAGGACTTGAAGTGCAAGCGGAATGGGAATTGGATGGAGAACAGTTTGACAGAATAGTTGGGCTTAATGATGTTAAAACGGCATGTGTAGGATTGGGGATGCCAGATGGTCAGGCATGGATAGAGCTAGTCAAATTTTATACTCCGTCAGATGAAAAAGATATTCAGCAACCTTTTGCGAATACGCTGGGGATCCGACATATTTGCTTTGCTGTTGAAGATATTGAAGCTATTGTTGCGAAGTTGAAAAAGAAGGGCACGGAAATCTTTAGTGAGATACAGCAGTATGAAGAAAGTTATAAGTTATGTTATGTTCGCGGTCCAGAGGGAATTATTTTAGAGTTGGCGGAGAAAATCAGATAAATATTGAAATTGACTCCTCTTAACCATTTTCATTCTCTGTGGTGCATCAATATATTGTGCTGCATGGATGACTAACGGGGCAGTTTAGTTGAACATGAAGGTGTTTAGATAAGTAAATCGAATTAGTATTTTTAAAGGGAGATATTAAATTGGAGGGAATAGAAAATGGATGTAAAGACACTTTTGTTACAACAATGGGCAAGCTGCTTAGATGAAGAAGACTGGTTTCCTCCACTTGAAAAAGTGCTAGAGGATATTACTTTTGAACAGGCAATTTGGAAACCAGTTGAGGGGGCAATGAATTCCATTTGGGAATTAGTTTGTCATTTACTTTTCTATAAAAAGAGACTTCTGATGCGATATCTTGGTGAAGCAGCGAATGAACCCCAGGCAGAAGATAATGAATCTACATTTCGATTACCAACTGAGACGTTTCAAAATTGGAAGGAAACAAAACAAGAATATTATTATGTTCATCGTGAACTTGGAAAAATACTAGCAAAATCAGAACATGAAGATTTGTATAGACAGATCCCTGGAGAAAGATCATTAGTGCTTGAACTGAAGAGTTTAGCATTGCACGACGCATATCATATTGGGCAAATTGTATTCCTAAGTAAAATGCAAGGAATTTGGGCAGGGAAACGCAGCTTTTAAAAAAGCTTCATTAGCTATACAGTTATTCCATTATAGGGGGCTTTAATGGAATAAGAACGGGAACGTCCAAATCGGACGTTCCCATATTTTATACATGAAAAACAACAATACTACTTAACAAAGCCTTTGATTATGAACACGTAATGGCATCTGAAGAAAATTCATTTCAAATAGAGGTTGCTGGAATTACTTGGGCTTTTAGTATGGTTTATTTGATAAAAGGAATCTTTAAATTTTCAAACTCTGGAAAAGTAATTGAACTAAATCAGCAGGTTAAAGCAAAATGCTGCAAATGTATGCAAGGATTCTGTAAAAAACTGCCAAATCCTTAAAAAACAAAAAAAGGTCGGATGTACATCATACTTTTGCCTAATTAGAATAAAATGGTAGTAAAAAGATAATGGAGGGGTTTTATGAAGCTAGTAGGTCAACAAATTTATCTTCGACTTTACAAAACTTCTGACGCCAGCGAGTTAGCTAACTTACATACTAGAAATCGCGAATTTTTTCAACGAGTTAGCCCATTACTCCCAGAAGCCTTTTATACAGAAGAACATCAAAAAATACGCATTGAACAGGCATTAAAAAAGACAGATGAAGGGCAATTATATGCTTTTGGAATCTTTTTAAAAGCAACTGATAAACTTATCGGAGACATTTCATTAACTCAAATTGCTAGGGGAGACCTCCAAAGCTGTTATACGGGATTTACTTTAGATAAGGAGTATAATGGAAAGGGCTATACAACAGAAGCTCTTCAACTTGTTGTAGACTTTGCTTTTAGAGAATTAAAATTACATAGAATTGAAGCAGGAGCTATGCCTGACAACATAGCATCTATTCGGGTATTAGAAAAAGTAGGGTTTAAAAAAGAAGGTATAGCTAAAGAAAATCTAAAGATTAATGGCAAATGGACAGATCATCAAATATTAGGTATCATCAACAGCTTGGATGTGTAAGCTCAATTCACTTCCGATAATATTATGTAAACAAACACAGTCTCGTGCGTGACTGCCTTGTACATTTTTTAAAATTTTTCCACCACTACTTCAAGAAAAGTACGTAGCGGTAAAATTGTATATTGTACGAGAATTTGGTAATTATCTAAGGAGTTTCTTGGCAACTCTCTTTTTTTTGAAGATTGTGAAATATGTCACTTAAACTACCATGGAAGAATGTAATTTTCTTACATATTCTGTGGTGAAGCAGGGCTTCATGGATGGCTAACGGGGTAGTTTAGTTAACAAGCTTTGTTCGAATGATATTATTAAATTCAGCATTTAATAATATGTTTTGGATAGGGATTGAAAGCAAATATTGAACAGAAATGAGTTTGATAAAGGATTTATGGCGACAAAAGTTGTGATTTTATACGGTGATGTATTACCTCCATTTAAACATATTAGGAAAATCCTAAATAAGTACGGTAAATACTATTTAAGAGATATGAACATGGAAGACTTTCAAGAAGATAATTATTATGATGTACGGATAGAGGAACGACATACGGGTCTTACATATAGAGAACCGCTTGACGCTGTTCCTGTCATCCCAGTGAAGAAAGAATATCTATCTAAACTCTTAAACATTTTCAAAGCTTTAAACGGAAATGTGTGCTTATGTAAGGTAAACCACGAACATCCTATTGCTTGGGTTCAAGGGGTAGCGTATGAAGGTTATTGTTTTTATTTAGATAATGGCGAAGAAAAGGTGCTTTTCTTGGAAGAGTACAGTGACAATGAGGAACAATATTTTAACGTGAAAGAACTATATTGGTATAAGCGAATACCGCAAGACAAACGATGGATTCAGATAGACGTAAATGAAAATACGGAGAAAGTATTTTTACAATGGTTGAAGGATCTCGTTCCCTCAGATGTATACCAAAAAGGTTAGAATATTTGTATCTTAAAGAACTACCATGGAAGAACGTAATTTTCTTACATATTCTGTGGTGAAGCAGGGCTTCATGAATGGCTAACGGGTGCTTTAGTTCAATAAGGATAGTAATATATTACATCAAAAAAAACGCTCAGATTCCTGAGCGTTTTTTTGATGTTGAAGTATATACTAATTAGTATGAAATTTACTTTGTTATTAACATTTTTCTCCCCACCAACCGAACCCGTTAATTCAATGGACATGCTTTTTGTTTTAGCTAAAATCATAGCAAACTTAGTATTTATTAGACTGTTCATGCTGAAGTAGCCATTCTTTTCTCCACAATCCACCAGCAAACCCTGTAAGCTTTCCACCTACACTGATATTGCGATGACAGGGATTAACGATACTTAATTTGTTTCGTCTGTGAACATAATATAATAGATAGCTTCTTCCGTACTTAAAATCTCTATTATTCCAATGGGTGATTGGTAATCTAATTTATACGTATAGTGTCCTCCAAAGGTAAAAGGTAGTATGTCATTCGGATTAAAAAGGATTTCAACGTATGAAAGAAGAATATAATTAGATGTAGATAAAAGAACGAAGGAATAAAATCGTAAAAAGGTGGGGGAATTATTGACAACCGTAGGATTCATAAGACACGGAATTACAGAGTGGAATGAACTTAAACGAGCGCAAGGAATTTCTGATATCCCTTTAAATCAAACAGGTAAAAAACAAGCGTTATCATTGCGCAAATAGACTCTCATTAGAGGGAAAGTGGGACGTTATAATAACGAGTGATTTATTGCGTGCCAAAGAAACAGCACAAATAATTTCTGATCAATTATATTTGCCTATTTCCGGTTACGACAAGAGAATTCGTGAAATTAACTGTGGAGAAATCGAAGGAACAACCGAAGAAGAAAGGCTTCATAAGTGGGGTAGCACTTGGCGAAAATTGGAACTAGGTATGGAGAAGTTTGCAGACGTATCTAAAAGAGGGTCTGATTTTTTAGAAGAAGCAGCAATTACTTATAAAGATAAGCGAGTATTGGTAGTGAGCCATGGTGCGTTAATTGGTCTTACATTAAGACGTCTATTACCGGAGAAATTTACTAGTACACTCATCGATAATACATCTGTAACAATTTTAGAAAACATTGAAAACCAGTGGGACTGTACTTTGTATAATTGCACAAAGCATTTAGAGGAATTTATCCAATAATATACTCATTACCACTTGGGGGATTTTGTGAATATTAAAATGGTCTATTTTGCATTAAAACTGTTTACTATATTTTGGGCTATTGGTTGTTCAAACATACAGGATGATATGAAAACGACAGATACGGATAATTATAATCATATAAGGGAAGTAGCGTGGGAATTCATCAGAGAAAAAGGATGGGATGACACAGCTAGAGAAGATTGGCAAAGTGCAGTAGTAAAGCAGACAATTGCAGATAATAGCTATGAACTGTTAGATCCAACTTTTGTGGGAAAAGAGGCCTTATCTGTTTCTTTTAAAGACAGAGGTAAAGTTGTCATAGGCACGCCATCCATACTTGTTGATCCTGCTACTAACGAAGTAATTGGCTATATGCCTGGGGAATAGAAAAAGTGTTTGCTTCTTCAATGTGTATAAGAAAGGTAGTGAAAAAATGGGAAATGAAAGATATCCAATAGGGGAATTTCATTGTTCTACATGTATTTCAAACGAGGATATACAAGGGTGGATTAATGAAATAAGAACTTTACCAATTAGATTAAAAGAAGTCGTCCATGGCTTAGATGATCAAGCTTTAGAATATACTTATCGTGAAGATAGTTGGACAATTAGCCAACTTGTTCATCATATTGCAGATAGTCATATGAATGCCTATATAAGATTTAAATTAGCTTTAACAGAAGATAATCCAACGATTAAACCTTATGCAGAAGAGAAATGGGCGAGTTTACTTGATTCAAAACTGCCAATTACAATTTCCTTGAAACTTATTGAAGCGTTACATGAGCGTTGGACGTATTTACTCGAAACTTTAACAGATGAACAATTAAAAAGAAGTTTTAACCATCCAGACTCCGGCATTACCTCTGTAGAAAAGAATATTGGTATTTATGCTTGGCATGGTAATCACCATTTAGCTCATATCAATAATGCTTTAAATCGTTCTGTTAGCATTTGAATAATCCTTTTTCAAAATAGATTCTTTATACTGGCTATAACGTGTTTTCATATACACTTCATTTTTTAACGCTGACCTATTCATTTAGCATCAGCGTTTTTTTTATTTCCATATCCTTCACGTACGAAACCTGACGATCTCTTCCATCATTTTTTCTTCTCCTCTAAACTCGAACTCTGCTAAAAGGGAAAATTACTTTACAGTTCATTGGCTAGTGTATATAGCTTAATTAATTTTAAAATTTTCTGAATTTTTGTTGACTTATTCTTTTTGAAATATTAATCTATAAACATATTACGAATTAAGTTACAACCGTTCATAAAATGTTATACGAAAAATTTGAATACAATATATGAAATAAAGATAAAGTAAACGTAGGAGGAATGATGTTTGTATAATCCATTAATGGAAACGATGAAACGCGAAGATATGGAGAGTCTACAACTTGAACGTATACAAGATACCGTTCGAAATGTTTATGAGCATGTTGAATTCTATCGCACTAAATTCGTGGAACTAGGGATTACTCCAGACGATATACAAAGTTTAGGTGATCTATCGAAATTACCATTCACCAAAAAACAAGACTTACGCGATCAGTATCCATTCGGTTTATTCGCGGTACCTCAAGAAGAAATTGTTCGAATTCATGCATCATCCGGTACGAGCGGCAAACCGACAGTTGTTGGATATACAGCAAACGACATAGAAATGTGGGCTGAAGTTGTAGCACGTTCGATTGTGGCTGCAGGTGGCAAAAAATCGGATATTTTTCATAACGCATATGGCTACGGTTTGTTTACAGGGGGAATTGGCCTTCATTATGGTGCGGAAGTGCTTGGAGCTGCAGTTGTTCCAATGTCAGGAGGAAACACAGAAAGACAGATTTCATTGATTGAAGATTTTAAACCAAGAGGAATATGTGGAACGCCTTCTTACATGTTGAACATAGCAGAAAAAATGAAGGAAATAGGTATTGATCCAAAGCAATCGTCCATGGAGTATGGAATTTTTGGAGCAGAGCCTTGGTCCGAAGAAATGCGGACGAAGCTTGAGGAAACGTTCAATTTAAAAGCAATCGATATTTATGGATTGAGTGAAATCATTGGACCAGGTGTTTCCATTGAATGTCACGAAGCACAAAATGGCTTACACGTGCATGAAGATCATTTCTTTATTGAAGTAATTAATCCTGAAACACTTGAACCGGTTGCTGAAGGGGAAGAAGGCGAACTAGTTTTTACGAGTTTAACAAAGAAGGCACTTCCAATTATTCGTTATCGCACGGGCGATATCTCATCCATCACACGAGAGAAGTGTAAATGTGGCAGGACCTCAACGAGAATGTCGAGAGTAAAAGGTCGCACAGATGACATGCTAATTATTCGAGGTGTAAATGTATTCCCATCGGAAGTTGAACGAGTTCTTCTACAGGCTGGAGAAGACAAGTTGGTGCCTCATTATCAAATTCATTTATTAAGAAAAGATGCAATGGATATGGCAGAGCTACATGTCGAAATTGACAGTATGTTACACGAAACGATTGCAGGAGATTTGAACGATTCGCAGATAATTCAACTGAAAATTAATATTCAACGTTTGTTGAAAACGACTTGTTTAGTATCGATGGATGTCGTTATCAATAGTCCTAAAACGATTCCACGATCAGAAGGAAAAGCGATTCGGGTTGTAGATTACAGAGATAAAAATGTAATTGGTGTATGAGTCCATTCAGAAGGAGGAATAAAATTTGTCCCAAAGTGAGGAAATTTTTGACGTAACTATTATTGGTGGAGGACCGGTCGGCATATTCACAGCATTTTATGCTGGCCTTCGAAATATGTCTTGTAAAATTATCGAAAGCCTTCCACAGCTGGGAGGACAATTGTCCGCATTATATCCGGAAAAGTATATTTACGATGTTGCGGGATTTCCAAAAATAACAGCGCAACAACTCATCGAGAGATTAATGGAACAAATGGGCCAATTTGAACAAACAGTTTGTTTGAATGAAGCGGTGGTAGAGATAGAAAAACAGGCAGACAATTCTTTTAAACTAACGACGAACAAAGAGACACATTTTACTAAAACAATTATTATTACTGCGGGAAATGGCGCATTTCAACCAAAGAAGCTGGACCTAGCAGATTCTTCAAAATTCGAAAAAACCAACTTGCATTACTTTATCAATGATTTACAACAGTTTGCGGGGAAAAAAGTACAGCTATTCGGGGGAGGAGATTCTGCAGTAGACTGGGCTCTTATGCTGGAACAAATTGCAGAGAAAGTATCGCTCGTGCATCGCCGCGATAAATTCCGAGCACATGAACATACAGTGGAAAAGTTGATGAATTCTTCTGTCACTGTTTTGACTCCATTTGTTCCATCTGAATTTATCGGAGAAGAAAAAATTACACAAGTCGTGCTTAAAGAAGTGAAAGGCGATGAAACAAAGGTCATTGACGTTGACGATGTCATTGTCAATTATGGTTTCGTGTCTTCACTAGGTCCGATCAAAAATTGGGGATTTCATTTGGATAAAAACAGTATTATCGTTAATTCCAAAATGGAAACTAGTATTCCAGGCATATACGCTGCTGGTGATATATGCACATATGAAGGAAAAGTGAAGTTAATTGCGAGCGGTTTTGGCGAAGCACCAACAGCGATTAGCAATGCAAAAGTGTATATTGACCCGACATCAAAAGTTCAGCCGCTACATAGCACAAGCGTTATGGATAAAACGGTGAAGCAGCCTAGTGAAAAAGCTTGATAAATGGCTCTGTTAAATAGGTTGTTGTTTTTAGAAGATTAAATTTTGTGATGAAAATCCGCGAGACTCCTGTGGAAAAACAGGCAGCCTAGAACCCTAGACGGTGCTCCGAGGAGGCTTGGCATTTCGTCCGCGGAAAGTGACTTAATTTTCGTTAACATAAATCGTTTAACAGAGCCTAATAAAAATAAGAAAGGGTGTACTTTATGCCTGTATTTACAACCGTTGATCAGGAAACGTGTATTGCATGTGGAGCTTGTGGTGCAAGTGCACCAGACATCTTTGATTATGATGATGAAGGCCTTGCGTATGCAATACTTGATGGAAATAAAGGGACGGCGGAAGTGCCGGAAGATTTTCGGGACGATTTAGAAGATGCGTATCATGGATGCCCTACGGACTCTATAAAAATGGCAAACGAGCCAATTATAAAAGAAATAGTTTAAGAGTTATGTATCGTAGTTATCAGAATTAACTCGCTTTTTATATAACGGTATCATTTTATAACGTTAATTAATTGTTATGTGCAATGCCGGCAATGCATAAATTAGATATTGGGGGGTTAGATATGAATAATTTACACAATACGGAAGAAGATCAACGAATGGCTCATTTCATGCAGCGTATTGAAGCTGGTGACAAAATTGAAGCGGATGATTGGATGCCGGAGGAATACAGACTGACATTGATAAGATTAATCTCCATGCACGGGATAAGTGAAATAATGGGTGCATTGCCAGAGAAAGAATGGGTGCCAAAAGCTCCTTCTCTAAATAGGAAACTTGGCATTATGGCAAAGGTGCAGGATGAAATGGGTCATGGTCAGTTGCTTCTACGCGTTACGGAAGACTTACTTCAACCGTATGGGAAAAATCGCGGGGATTTAATGCAAGACCTTTTCAATGGCGATTTGAAATTTCATAATGTTTTCCATATGGAAACGAGAACATGGGCGGATGCAGGAATCATAGGTTGGCTTGTGGATGGTGCAGCTATTATTACGCAATCAAATATGCTTGGTGCTTCATACGGTCCTTACGCAAGAGCACTGCAGCGCATTTGTGCGGAAGAAGTGTTCCATGCACAACATGGCGAATCGATCATCATGGCGTTAGCAGAAGGAACAGATGAGCAAAAAGCAATGATACAGGAATCACTCAATCGTTGGTGGGAAGCCCTTCTCATGTTTTTTGGACCAGCGAGCAAAGAAACGACGGGTTCATCGAAACAAGACTTGACGATTAAATATAAAATTCGAACGAAAACAAACGAAGAATTTAGACAAATCTTTTTTGACAAATACATTCCGCGTATTTTATCACTCGGACTGACAATTCCGGACCCAACTCTCCACTTAGATGAAGAAAGTAAACAATGGTCATATAAACAACCTGATTGGAATGAATTTAAGAAAATCATTAAAAACGGGGGTCCACGTTCACTTGCTCGCTTAAATTTACGCCGATCTTCTTACGAAAATAACGCTTGGGTGCGTGACGCATTAGCTGCAACGGTCAACTAAAGGAGGGAGTAAGGATAATGGCTGAAAACAAAACATTTTATCAAGAATATGAAATTTTTAGCAAGCGAACGCCAAGCTCTGCATTCCAACACCAGTTCAGCTTATTAGCTCCAAATGAAGATATGGCCTTAATTTTAGCGCAGGAAAATTTCATGCGTCGCGAACCGGTTGCTGATATTTGGATTGTGAATCGAAAGAATATTCGAAAGATGGATGTCGAAGAGAAAATGACACTTGGCAGACTGGACAACAAAGACTACCGAACGACAAAAGGCTACGGTTACTTAAAGAAAAAATGGCGTCAATACGAGCAGCAAATTTTGGATGAAAAAGAGATTCTGTCATGGGGAGGAGAACGCAAATGAGCGAAAAAGATACGGTCATGAGTCCAGAGTATAAGGAAGCACTAACTAGCTTGTTACTCCAATTGGCGGATGATGATTTTTTATACGCCTACCGAGGATCTGAATGGCTCGGGCTTGCTCCTCATATTGAGGAAGACGTTGCTTCTTCTTCCATTAGCCAAGACAGCATGGGGCACGCAGCTATGTATTACAAACTCCTAGAAGATTTAGGGGTGGGAAGTGCAGATGACCTTGCGCATTTGCGTCTGGCTAAAGACAGAAAAAATAGCATATTGACGGAGCGAGTAAACGGTGAAGGCTATTATATGGAGACACCCGAATATGATTGGGCTTATCAAGTTGTAAGAAGTTACTTTTACACACAGGCGAAAAAAGTAAAAATGGATTCGTTATGTGAAAGCTCGTATAGCCCTATTGCAGAAACGGCAGTAAAAGTAAGAATGGAACTTTATTATCATAGGTTGCACTGGGAAATATGGTTTAAACAATTATTAAGCTCTACGGATGTAGCGAAAAAGAAAATGCATGATGCAATCAAGCTCGTGATGACTGATTTTGGTGATGTATTCTCTTATGGCAAAGAAAAACAAATAATTGAGAATAGTAGATTAATAGAAAGTGAAGAAATATTGAAAGAAAAATGGAAAGCAAGTCTTAAGCCATTGTTTGTTGCTCTTCAAATGGAAGTACCGGAGATTCCAGATCAACCTACAAAAAACGGCAGAAACGGCGATCATACAAAAGACTTGGATGATGCATTACTCACACTTTCCGAAGTTTACAAGCTTGATCCAGTAGCAGGCTGGTAATCCGAAACCGAAATGAGGGGACCTAAATGACTGCATCTATAGAAGTATCTACCGATCGTGTATGGGAAGTACTTAAACATGTAAATGACCCTGAAATTGATTCCATCAGCATTATCGACCTTGGTATGGTTGGAGAAGTTACTACACAAGGAAATAACGTAAAAGTTGTTTTACTTCCTACTTTTTTAGGGTGTCCAGCTCTCGAAATTATCAAATCGAATACGATCAATGCTGTAAAAGAACTACCGGAAGTAAAAGATGTCGAAGTCGAATTCGTCTTTCATCCACCTTGGACATCAGACCGAATAACGGAACAAGGACATGTGAATCTACGCAAGTTTGGAATAGCACCTCCACCCCGTCATTTTGAAGGGGACGGCTCTTGGCATGTGGATTGTGCCTATTGCGGATCTACCTTTGTATCAATGGAAAATATTTTTGGACCGACAGCGTGCAGAAGTATTTTGTACTGCAAGAGTTGTAAAAATGTCTTCGAAGCAATGAAACCTGTTTCAACATTAATGTAAAAGTGAGGAGAAGAGAAATGGCTAAATTAATCGCATTATACAAACACCCTGAAAATAAAGAGGCTTTTGATCACCATTATTTCAACGTGCATGCACCACTTACAGCAAAAATTCCGGGACTTCGAGAAATGAAAGTGACCAAAGTGACTGGATCTCCGATGGGTGGAGAGGGAAAATACTATCTCACGTGTGAGATGCATTATGACAATTTAGAAGCATTGCAGGAAGGCTTACGTTCACCTGAAGGGAGAGCTTCTGGCAAGGATTTAATGGGATTTGCAGGTGATCTTGTGACATTAATGATCGGTGAGGAAGCATAATGAACAGTTTCGAATTCATTGAAACTTTCCTAACTGGAAATGTTGCAGTTATTGAACTGAATCGTCCTCGCCAGTTAAATTCATTGAATCGAAAAATGGTCAGTGAAATCGTCGTTGCGATGGAAGGATTTGACCGAGATGAAAACGTCCGAGTGATTGTACTTGCCGGTAAAGGACGTGCATTTTCAGCAGGCGCTGATATTGATGAAATGATGAATGATCATCCAATTAGCTTAGAAGTGCTGAATCAATTTGCTGATTGGGACCGTTTTGCACTCATGAAAAAACCGATAATCGGTGCAGTAAATGGGTTTGTTTTTGGAGGGGGCTTCGAGCTTGCTTTAAGCTGTGATTTATTAATCGCTGCAAGCGGTACGGAGTTTTCATTTCCAGAAGTTGGCCTTGGTGTCATGCCAGGTGCAGGAGGAACACAACGGCTGACGAAACTTGTTGGTCGTACGAAAGCTCTCGAATGGCTTTGGACAGGTGAGCGAATTTCTGCGGAAACGGCTCTTAAACACGGAATCATCAACAAAATCGTTGCGCCTGAATTAGTAATGGAGGAAACGATGAAATATGCAGAGCGTCTTGCAAAACAGCCTCCTCTATCCTTGCGCCTCATTAAGGATTCGGTTAACAAAGCAGTAGATTATCCTTTATATGAAGGAATGCAATATGAACGAAAAAACTTTTACCTACTTTTCGCTTCCCAAGATCAGAAAGAAGGCATGAATGCATTTGTTGAAAAAAGAAAACCGAATTATCAAGGAAAGTAGGGAGGTAATTACATGTTTGAAACGATTCGATATCACGTCAAAGATGGCATTGCTTGGCTGTATTTAAATAGACCTGATAAATTAAATGCATTTATCGCACAAATGAACCGGGAAGTGAAAGAGGCAATTAAAGCAGCAACTTTTGATGACCAAGTTCGTTGCATTGTCATTACAGGTGAAGGAAGGGCATTTTGTTCCGGACAGGATTTAGCAGAAGTGGATGAAAATATGGATCTAGGTCAAGTATTAAGAGATCACTATGGACCGATGATTAAGCAAATTAGACTATGTGAAAAACCCATTGTCGCAGCGGTAAATGGGGTAGCTGCCGGAGCAGGATTCAGCTTAGCGCTTGCTTGTGACTTCAGACTTGTTTCGGAACGTGCCAGTTTTTTGAATGCTTTCATCCATGTCGGCCTCATTCCGGATTCAGGTAATCTTTATTATTTGACTCAGTTAGTTGGTCAGTCTAAAGCTGTGGAGCTATCTATTCTTGGGGAAAAAGTACCGGCTACAGATGCAGTAGAAATGGGTCTAGCGAACCGACTCATTTCATTGGATACATGGGAACAAGATGTTACCGCTTTTGCAGAACGTCTTGCTACTTTGCCAACAAAAGCTATAGGGTTAACCAAACGCTCGTTGAAGGCAATTACAGATCTTTCTTTCGAAGATTATCTGGAACATGAAGCACAAGGTCAGCGAATTGCAAGTTTAACAAATGATCACCGCGAGGGTGTCCTTGCATTTATGGAAAAAAGAAAACCTGTTTTTTCAGGACAATAGGGAGAGTAGAGCACATGACAATAATTGGGGAAAATGAAATCGAGCAAGAAGCGATGAAACGTGACTTTTACCATTTAATTATTAATGGAGAAAAAGTAAAAAGCAGCACAGGGGAAACAATTAAAACATACAATCCAGCAACAGGTGAACTTGTAGCAGAAGTGGCTAAAGCGTCAAAAGAAGATGCTGAAAATGCTGTTTCCGCAGCTCGATATGCATTTGATAACGGTAAATGGAAATTGTATCCGGTTGGTCGCCGTGCACAGGTCTTGAACAAAATTGCTGCAATCATGCGCGCTCGTTTTAAAGAACTTGTTGAATTGGAAATTCTCGATACAGGTAAATCTCTTCATGCAGCACAAGGTCAAGTTTCACAAGCAATTGAAGACTTTGAGTTTTATGCTGGAGCAATTGTTGGACATAGAGGAACAGTAAACAATGTCCCAGGTCAATTTCACAACTATACAGAGAAAGAGCCAGTAGGGGTTTGCGCGCAAATCATTCCGTGGAACTACCCACTCATGATGGCTTCTTGGAAAGTGGCACCTGCTATTGCGGTTGGTTGTTCGGTCATTGTGAAACCGGCATCACTTACTCCCTTAACTGCTATTATTCTAGGGGAAATTTGCTTGGAAGCAGGTGTTCCTGCTGGCGTGGTAAATGTTATTCCTGGTTCAGGTGCTGAAATAGGAAATTTATTAGTGGAGCATCCGCTAGTTGATAAAGTAGCTTTTACTGGTTCTACTCCAATCGGGAAAGACATCATGGGCAAAGCATCTCAAACGTTAAAGCGTGTCACGCTGGAGCTAGGTGGAAAATCTCCTAGTATTGTATTTGAAGATGCAGATATTGACGCAGCAGTAGATGGTTCTTTGTTTGGTATTTTCTATAACTCAGGTCAATCATGTGAAGCTCGGTCTCGATTATACATTCATGAAGACATTTATGATGAATTCATGAGCAAGTTTGTAGAAAAAACGAAAAAACTACAGCTAGGAAATCCATTCGATAAAGGAACACATGTCGGTGCAATTATCGACCAAGGTCAACTAGATACAATCGATGGGTATGTCGAATCTGCTCGCAAAGAAGGAGCAGAAATTCTTGTTGGTGGTAATGTTGCGAAACCAGAAGGATACGAAAATGGTTTCTGGTATGAGCCTACTATTATTGCAAACGTTCATCACGATATGACAGTTGTGAAAGAAGAAATTTTTGGCCCAGTTGTCGTTGTGATGAAATTTAAAGATGAAAAAGAAGCAATCCGAGTTGCGAACGATACAGAGTTCGGATTAGGTTCCGCTGTTTGGTCAAAAGACGGAGCACGTGCTACACGCGTTGCAAATCAGATCCAAGCAGGAATTGTCATGGTCAACTGTCCATTTTCAGCATTTCCAGGAACACCGTTTGGTGGGTATAAGCAATCCGGATTCGGACGAGAGCTATGCATCGAAACACTTGACCTCTATTCCGAAACGAAAAGCATTTTATCATACTATGGCAGTCGCCCGATAAATCCGTTCGGACTGTAAAAATAAAGCGGGATTACGGACAGGGATCTTAAAAACCCTGTCCGTCTTCATTCATTACCAAAGGAGGAGTAGAACGATGATAAACCGAATTGTTATCGTAGGTTCAGGTGTAATGGGAAGAGGGATTGCTTATGTAGGGGCAGTTGGGGGATATGTAGTGACAGTTGTCGACAATAATTATTCTACATTACAGAATGCGAAGGAAGAAATTGATCAAATTTTTGAAAAGAGTCTTGTCCGTGGGAAGATTTCATCTGATCAAGCTGAACAAGCACGTAGGAATTTAAGTTATGAAAGCGACCTTGCAAAAGCTGCAGGTATAGCTGACTTAATTATTGAGGCAGTACCTGAAAAGACTGCGATTAAAAAGATGGTGTTTGAAACGATGGAAGAGCATGCTCCTTCTCATTGTTATTTTGCAACCAATACATCAACGATGAGCCCAACAGAAATTGCTTCGTTCGCAAAACGTCCAGAAAAAACAATTGCGATGCACTTTTTTAATCCTGTACATAAAATGCCGCTTGTCGAAATTGTTCGGGGATTAGAAACGAGCAATGAAACGGCAGAAACGATTAGAGAAGTTGCTATCAAGATGGGAAAAGAAACGGTTGTCATTAATGAATTTCCAGGATTCGTCACGAGCCGAATTAGCGCACTTGTTGGCAACGAAGCTTTCTACATGCTCCAAGAAGGTTTAGGCACACCAGAAGAAATTGATAAAGCGATAAAGCTAGGATTAAATTACCCAATGGGTCCGTTTGAACTGGTAGATCTCGTCGGCCTTGATACACGTTTAAATAACTTGAACTATTTACACGAAAAGCTTGGAGAGAAGTATCGCCCGGCACCTCTACTGGAGCAATATGTTAAAGCGGGGCGCCTTGGACGAAAGAGCGGTAAAGGGATATATGACTATACAAAAGAGGAAGAGCTGGTGACAGAATGAGAGAAGTGGTCATTGTAGATGCTGTCCGTACACCTATTGGGAGATACAATGGTGCATTAAAAGACGTGCGCCCGGATGATTTGGGAGCTATCGTTATTAAAGCACTCGTTGATCGAAATCCAAACCTTCCCATAGAGAAAATAGAAGAAGTTGTATTTGGAAATGCAAATCAAGCGGGGGAAGATAATCGTAACGTTGCGCGAATGTCCGGCTTGTTAGCGGGTCTACCTGTTGAAGTGAGCGGTACGACTATTAATCGTCTTTGTGGTTCGGGTTTGGACGCTATTATGTATGCTGCTAGAGCAATTGCAGTGGGCGAGGGGGATATTTACATCGCAGGTGGCACAGAAAGCATGACGCGAGCTCCGTTTGTCATGGCAAAGCCAGATAAAGAATTTCCACGAGGTAATATGGAACTGCAGGACACTACAATCGGCTGGCGCTTTACAAATAAAAAGCTGAAAGAAATGTACGGAGTAGATACGATGCCGCAAACAGCCGAAAACGTTGCGCAGCGGTGCCGTATACCACGTGAAGACCAGGATTTATTTGCATTTGAAAGCCAGCAACGTGCAAAAAAAGCAATGGAAGAAAACCGTTTTGCGGAAGAAACTGTTCCGGTTGTTTATAAGGACCATAGAGGCAATGAAAAGATTGTAGATCGAGATGAACATCCGCGTCCAGATACAACACTTGAGAAACTGGGGAAGCTACAACCTATATTTGCAGGTGGGACCGTAACAGCTGGCAATGCTTCGGGCGTCAATGATGGTGCAGCTGCTTTACTTCTAATGAGTGCTGAAAAAGCGAAGGAACTGAATCTAAAGCCATTAGCGAAATATGTTATCGGCGCAACTGCGGGACTAGAACCGGCTGTTATGGGTCTAGGTCCTATTTTTGCTTCACAAAAAGCATTAAAACGTGCAGGACTGACTTCAAATGATCTTGGACTCGTTGAATTGAATGAAGCTTTTGCATCACAATCATTGGAATGCATTCGTCAGTTAGATCTTGACCCTGATCTCGTAAACGTCAATGGTGGAGCAATAGCGCTTGGACATCCTTTAGGTGCGAGTGGTGCCCGAATCGTTACGACACTTTTATATGAAATGAAGAAAAGAAACGTTCAATTTGGCTTGGCAACCATGTGTATCGGGGTAGGTCAAGGAATTGCAGCAATTTTTGAAAATATAGAATATGTAGTTGAATAAGGCTGTCTTTTGATTGGTGCAGTTTTTTAATTAAAAGCTATGTTAAAAGTTAGAGTTGTTACGTGCCGAAAATCCGCTCGCTTTCCGTGGAGGAACTGCCAAGCCTCCTCGGGGTAAGAGGAGGTTGGTCACGAATCCGTTGAGGCCCACAGGATGTGGGTCATGCAATCGTTGCCGCAGGACGCGGCGAACTTAGATTGCCTTCCATTGGATGTGGCGAACTTAGGATTTGTTCCTATAAGCCCGCTCTGCGGTCTTGGCAGCCCGTTTTTCCACAGGAGTCTCGCGGATTTTGATCACAAAAAGAAATCAACAGTTTAATTTATCAGTGCCATTTCAAAAGGAGATGTTATAGTGAAGACCATTTTACTAAAAAAAGAAGACGGGATTGCTTACGTGACTATTAATCGTGAAGAAGCATTGAACTGTTTTAACTACGAAACATTGCATCAGCTTCAAGAAGTGGTAGATGCGATTTCACTTGATCCGGAATTGAAAGCGGTTATTTTTACAGGTGCAGGTGATAAATCATTTAGTGCAGGAGCTGATTTGAAAGAAAGGAAAGCATTGAATGAAACAGAAGTTCGGAGGAATGTGAAAGCGATTAGGGATGTGTTCAACAGCATTGCAAATCTACCACAGCCGACGATTGCTGCAGTGAATGGCTATGCATTTGGTGGAGGCTTTGAATTAATGATTGCGTGTGATTTTTCCATTGCAGCTGAAGGGGTGAAAATGGGCTTAACAGAAACGAGCTGGGCTATTATCCCTGGAGCTGGAGGAACACAACGACTTCCTAGACTAGTTGGAGAAATGAAAGCAAAAGAGCTTATTTTTACTGCAAGGAAATTCACAGCGGAAGAAGGAGTTCAACTTGGGGTCGTGTTGAAAGTCGTACAAAAAGAAAATCTTCTTGCGGCATGTGAACAATTGGCCAATGAAATGATGGCAAATGGTCCAGTGGCGATTAAACAAGCAAAATATGCAATCACCCAAGGAATGAATACGGACTTGCAGACGGGTCTCGCAATCGAATCCAAGGCATATGAATTAACAATTCCAACCGTGGATCGAGTAGAAGCGCTTCAAGCATTCGGTGAGAAAAGAAAACCGATCTTCTTAGGAAAATAAGAAGTCAAAGTTAATTCCTATAACAAATTAATGAAAGAAGGATAGAAACGTGTTATATTGGTAATTAGGGGAAAAAAGAAAGAGTGAGTTTATATGTCGAATACACAATCTATGATATTTACCATATACGGTGATTACATCCGCCATTACGGCAACAAAATATGGATTGGTAGTTTGATCCGATTATTGAAAGAATTTGGCCACCATGAACAGTCGGTTCGGGTATCCATTTCAAGGATGATGAAACAAGGTTGGCTCGATTCCGAGAAGAAAGGTAATAAGAGCTATTACTTTCTGACGACACGTGGTGAAGCTCGGATGGAAGAAGCTGCAATTCGGATATTTAAATTGAAGCCGAACGATTGGGACGGGAAATGGCGGATGCTTATGTATACGATTCCGGAAGAAAAAAGGCAAGTTCGGGATGAACTACGAAAAGAGCTATTATGGAGCGGATTCGGCAGTTCTTCAAATGGGTGCTGGATTTCACCGAACAATCTTGAAAAAGAAGTAGAATTTCTTATAAAAAAATATGACATTCAAACTTACGTTGATTTCTTCGTATCCGAGTATAAGGGACCGCAGACAAACAGAGCTCTTGTTGAAAAAAGCTGGCCGCTTCAAGAGATAGAAGGAAAATATAAAGAATTTATTTCGACTTATAGCAATCAATTTATTATCCATCAAAGCTTGATAAACGATGGTCAAATGACAGATGCAGAGTGTTTTGTGGAAAGGACAAACCTCGTTCATGAATATCGCAAGTTTCTTTTTATGGATCCTGGGCTACCGAAAGAACTGCTACCAGAAATATGGAGTGGGAACCATGCCGCTCTTTTATTCGAGCAATACTATAAATTGCTCGCACCATCAGCAAGCTGTTTTTTCGAGGACATATTCCAAGAAGATAATGATATGCGTAGAAAAGACAAAGGATATAATGCTGGTGATCATCCGCTTCTTAAAGACTAAGGCGAGGATTCTTCATATAAGCAACTTGTTCCGTTGAGTGATATTAAATTGAAAATAATATCGTTATCAAACTAAATTAAACATTTATATTAAAGTACAAATTAGCATTGCGTAAAGCAGTGCTTTTTTTATTTTTAGTAAAATAATCTTATGTAAAGGAAGGTAATTGATAATTTAGTGATAATTCAATAAGAAAAGAGAAGATTTTAATAATTTTATTACTTAAAATTAATAGTTTATTGACAGTGTGCAATGATTTTTTTATAGTTAATTATTGGACAGAATACTATTTTGTAAAAACTTATTATTTGAAGCTAATCTACTGTATAACTCCTATCCACATCCATGCTTATGGGAATTAAATTACTTAGAAAGCAACCAAGAGAAACAACGAGATAAATCTAAGTGATTTTTATATTGGAGATGATAGAATGTCAGATTTAAAAGGCCCAATCACGAGGTATAGGCCTGAAATTGAAGGTTTAAGAACTATCGCAACACTTTTAGTAGCAATTTATCATATTTGGTTAGGAAAAGTTTCCGGTGGGGTGGATGTCTTTTTCATCATATCAGGGTTCTTAATTACTACTTCCTTATTAATAAAAATGGAAAAATTAGGAAGTATAAACCTTGTAGAGTATTTCTTAGGATTGGCTAGAAGATTATTACCACTTGCCTTTACTGTCATTTTGATTACATCTTTATTATCTATTCTGTTTATACCTCAAGTGCAGTGGAAGCAAATCATTTCTGAAATTTTTTCTTCTACCTTTTACTTCGAGAATTGGCAGTTGTCAATCAACTCAATTGATTACCTAGCTAAACATAATGAAGCAAGTCCGTTTCAGCATTACTGGTCTAATTCTATACAAGGACAAATTTTTGTTATATGGCCCTTCATTGTTTTACTAGCATATTTCATTTCGCGAAAGTTTCTAAAAATGAATTTCCGAAAGACTCTATTGGCTGTCTTAGTCACCATTTTTACTGTTTCTATTAGCTATTCTGTATACATAACATCTGTCAATCAGCCTTGGGCGTATTTCGATACATTTGCTCGAATTTGGGAGTTCAGCTTAGGCGGAATTTTGGCATTATTGATCCCTTATTTATCATTCAAAAAGTCCGTAAGTTTTGTAATTGGATGGGTAGGATTAGCGATTATATGCTTTACTGGTATTATTTTACCTGTGTCTACTGTTTTTCCAGGGTATGCAGCGTTATTGCCAACTACTGGCGTGATGTTAGTGCTACTTGCTGCTGAGAATAGTAGCCGATTTGGAGTAGACAAGTTGTTAAGTTTAAAACCATTTATATTTTTCGGTAGTTTTTCTTATGGGTTTTATTTGTGGCACTGGCCACTACTGATTTTGTACTATGCTTACATGGGTACTGACAGCGTATCTCTTCAAGGTGGGATTGCTATTTTACTCATGACATTTGTTTTATCTATTCTCTCTACTAAAATCATCGAAACACCAGTGCGGAAAATTAATATTAAACAATCGAAAATCAAACTTACTACTGTTTTGTTAAGCTTCCTGCTTCCTGTGCTTATTGTCAGTATTTCTTGGGGAGTGTATATGGGTGAGACGAAAGATAATCCAAATGAAGAGTATAATATAGCGGAATATCCAGGAGCACGTTCTATTTCTGATCATATTGTACCTCCCACAGGTATAGAGCCAATTCCTTCGACCGCTCATGTGAAAGAGGACCTACCAGCATTCTATGGATATCCAGGTTGTGTCACTGAGAAAAGTACTGTAGTAACATGTTCTTTCGGAGAAACAGAGGATCCAGATTACACGATCGCGTTAGTTGGCGGTTCTCACTCAGGTCATTGGTTTCCAGCTCTAGAAGAAATGTCCAAAGAGCTGAAAATAAAGTTAGATGTATACAATCATGATGGTTGCCGTTTTACGGATGATGATTTTAACGGAGTAATGACAGACGCTTGCATGGAGTGGAATGAAAATTTAATAGACATATTAATATCGAATCCACCTGATTTAGTATTTACAACAGCAAATGTCAATTCAGGTGATACCATACCGGTTGGATACCTAAGTCAGTGGAAGAAGCTTGAAGGAATTACTGAAATATTGGCAGTTCGTGATAATCCAAGGATGTTAGGGGACATCCCTATGTGCGTGGACCAAGAAGAAAATCTTTATAATTGTTCCATGCCTAGAAATGAAGCCCTATCGGAAACTCCACCATGGGAGAACACGGATGGAATACCAAGTAATGTGACTTTTGCTGATTTATCGGAGTATTTCTGTGACGATGATACCTGCTACCCTGTTATTGGAAATGTAATTGTATATCGTGACAACAACCATATTACAACTGCATATTCCAAAACGCTGGCACCTGCACTTAAAATACATATCAAGGAAGCTTTAGAACACTGAAAAAAAACTAATTGGTGTAACTATAGCTTGATTCACTGTGAGTTGAAGTGTATTGGGATCCAATTTGAGTTTAGTTTGTATAAAATTTTTGCTAAGAATTATATTTTTATCCAGTAAGCTCATTAATATATAAATTATTATAGAACCCAATTCCATTGAGGAATTTGGGTTCTTTTTCTGAATTTTATCAAAGAAAATAGAGCAGGTTACCAGTTGTTATCTTTTATCATTGTTTTGAAAAATTTCACGATAATCGTAACCTTTTTGAACATACGTATCAATGGATAACTGGATAAGTTCCAGATCCTTGTCAGTTAGTTCCCTTACTACTTTACCCGGTGAACCGACGACAAGTGAACGAGGAGGGATTTTCTTTCCAGGTGGAATTAACGTGTTAGCACCGATAATACACTCTTCCCCAATTTCAGCATGATCTAGAATGGTTGAGCCCATTCCAATAATGGAGCGTTTCCCAACTTTACAACCATGCAGGATCACATTGTGACCAACCGTAACTTCATCTTCTATTACAACTGGAGCATCCTCAAATAAATGAATAGTCGAATTGTCTTGAATGCTACATCTTTTTCCAATCGTAATCGATCCCTCATCTCCACGCAGAACTGCATTAAACCAAATGGTGGATTCTTCTCCAACTTGGACCTCCCCAATAATTTTAGCACCGGGAGCAACAAATACTGATGGTTCCAGCTCGGGTGTTTTCCCTTTATAAGTAATAATCATTAATTTTTCCTCCGTTTTTAGACTATTCCTAATTGTCATTCTACTACTAATAGTATAACATATTTTAATAGGGGTGGATAAAAAATGATATATGTTTGTGAAAAGCTACAAATTAAATATCCAATTATTCAAGGTGGAATGGGCAATATTAGCAATGCACAGCTCACTGCGGCTGTATCAGAAGCTGGGGGTCTTGGCACAATAGGGTGCGGAACAATGACGCCTAATGAAGTAGAGAAGATAATAATTCAAACAAAAGAACTAACTGATAAACATTTTGCGATGAACATTGCAATTAGTGTATCACCTTTTGCGAATGAATTGATTGATCTTGTTATAAAGCATAACGTTTCCATTGTTTCGTTATCAGCAGGTAATCCTGCGCCATATATTCCTAAACTGCATGAACATGGTGTTACTGTTATAGCGCTTGTCGCATCAGTAAAGCATGCTCAGAAAGCGGAAGCAGCTGGAGCGGATATTCTAGTGGCAGAAGGATTTGAAGCTGCTGGCATTAATTCTACTCTGGAGCTGACGACATTCACACTAATACCACAAATTGTGAAACATGTAAAAGTCCCGGTAATAGCAGCGGGGGGAATTGGTGATGGCAAAGGGTTGGCAGCTGCACTAATGTTAGGCGCATGTGGTGTACAGATTGGTACCCGTTTAATTGCGACTAAAGAAGCACCATTCCATGACACATACAAACAAAATCTTGTCAGAGCAAGTGATACAGATACATTGCTTATAGGACGTAGCTTAGGCAAATTGAGGCGTATATTAAAGACACCCTATGCTGGGAGGTTAACTGATTTAGAGAAATCGGGAATGACAATAGAACAATACAATGAGATGACTTCAGAAAAACAACATGTTAAAGGTGCGATCGAAGGAGATATGGAAAATGGCTTTATCAATAGTGGGCAAATTTCAGGATTAATTGAAGACATACCGACTGTAAAAGATCTACTTGATAGTATGATGGAAGTAGCAGAAGATCAATTGAACAACTCTGTGAGGGAATTTAGAAAAATACAAAACAACTAATTTTTCTCAAAAAGGCTCCGTTAAATTCGTGGGCACTGAAAAACTCGGATTTAGCTCGGCGGCGTGAGACTCCTGTGGGAAAGCGAGACAGCCGGAGACCCCGCACGAAGCGCTAAAGAGGAAGGAAGGCTAAGGGCGCTTGCACCTCGTCCTGAGGCAACGCCTTCATGACCAACATCGTGTTGGCCCGAGGAGGCTCGGCGCTCGCCCACGGAAAGCGAACAGAGCCGTGCAAAATCCAATTAGCGGATATTTATTAGGAAGTTTATTAGAATACCACTTTTTCGGTGCCCTCTAAAAAAACGCCGACCTAATCCTAGGTGCGGCGTTGGTCTTGAGATAGATTAATTTCGCTCTTTAAATGCTTCAAGTGTAATTAGTTTGTGTTTACGTGCATATTCTTCGATTTCCGAACTATCTGCGTGGTCTTTCAAAAGTTTAATGAGCGTGTAGTGTTCCTCGATTGATTGTGGTGTACGCTTGGGATAGAAAGTGAAACCTGCCTGTCTAACAATATCTAACCGATTCCATGTTTCTTGAATATTTTTTTTTAGTAAATTGTTCGGACAATAAGAATAGATTTGGAAGTGAAATTCTCTATTTAAGGTTCCCAATTTTTCCAGTTCATAGTTTTCAAGCATCTCTTTCATTTCGTTATTAATGTTTTCCAATGTCTTTATTCCATTTGATGTAATATGCGGGGCACTAAGTGCCGTTGCATGACCTTCTAATAAAGCTAAAACATGCATCGTTTCCATGTAAAGTTCGTTATCAATACCTCGAACAATTGCTCCGACATTTGGTTTAAATTCAATTAGTTGATCGGACTCTAATTGATGGATGGCTTCTCTAACTGGTATATGACTAGAGCCGACCTCCTTTGCGATTTGATTAATTATTATCCTTTGGCCAGGGGAATAAGTACCGTCTACAATTCTTGTGCGAATCACTTTATAAGCATATTGGCGTTTATTCATATTATTTTTCATAGTAAGCAGATTGTATATCAATTAATATATGATTGCAATAACAGTTTTCTAAAATATCAGATTTTACTAAAAGGGGTATGGTTGCAAATGTTATTTTAATATAATTCAGATTATAATAAAAATTCAGATAAGTACTTGAAATCATATACTATATCATATATGATAATTGTAAATTAACGGTTATAATAAAAGATTTTCGTAGACTAATTGTAAGTGAATACTTACTAATATAGTTATAAATTAATCGTTTGTTTGTAAGCGCTTCCAAGTTAGCCTTTTATTCTTTATTCATTTTAGGCATTCAGTTGAGTTACTTAAAATATACATGAAGTAGGTGATACTTAATGAAACGTGGATTGAGCGTAGGTAGACAAGAAAAGATAGAGATAACTGTGACAGAGGATATGTTTGCATCATTTGAGGGAGTAGTCGTACATCCGGTCTATTCAACAGTTGCAATGACCTATCATATGGAATGGGTTTCTCGAAAAATCATTCTTCCATTTTTGGAAGACCATGAAGAAGGAATGGGTGCATCCGTGCAGCTGAAGCATCTTGCCGCAGCACCACTTGGATGTACTGTTATCTTAACTGCAATCTTAATAGAACTTCGCGACAACAGAGTTATAACAAAAGTCACCGCAGAAAATCACTTGGGGATTATCGGAATAGGTGAAGTGACACAAGTCATATTACCAAAGGAAAAAATTGCGATGAGACTGAAAGAAGCTTCATCCAAAAAAGAGATAATGTAAGGTAGAGCCGAAGGGGGAAAATCTTTATATGCTAGCTGAGAGAATGTCTATGACAAAGGAATTTGAACTATTTGAACAAATGAGTGAGCATGAACAAGTCGTTTTTTGTAATGACCCTTCAACAGGGTTACGTGCAATTATTGCCATCCATGATACAACGCTTGGACCAGCACTCGGTGGATGTCGTATGCAACCATATAGCAGTGTGGAAGAAGCGTTAGAGGATGTTCTTCGCCTTTCAAAAGGAATGACATATAAATGCGCCGCCGCTGATGTTGATTTCGGGGGTGGAAAAGCAGTTATAATCGGTGATCCTAAAACGGACAAATCGCCAGAATTATTTCGTGCATTCGGTCAATTTGTTAACTCACTAGGTGGCCGTTTTTATACAGGAACAGATATGGGAACGACGATGGATGATTTCATTCACGCAATGAAAGAAACGAACTTCATCAATGGTCTTCCAGAAGCTTATGGAGGTGGTGGGGATTCATCTATACCTACGGCTGCAGGAGTTCTGAATGGAATTAGAGCAACCAATCAGATGCTCTATGGTAATGATGCATTAGGTTCACGTGTTTATTCCATTCAAGGTCTCGGAAAGGTTGGATTTAAAGTTGCAGTTGGATTGCTGGAAGCGGGTGCTCATATTTACGTAACGGATATTAGTGAGGAAAGTTTGCGAGCAATCGAAGAAGTAGCAGTAAAAACATCAGGCACAGTTCAACGGGTAACAAAAGAAGCTATTTATTCGCAAAAAGCGGATATTTTCGTTCCGTGTGCATTTGGAGGGGTTATTAACGACACGACAATTCCTCTGTTTAAAGTTAAAGCAATCGTTGGTGCAGCTAACAATCAGTTATTAGATGCTAGGCACGGAAAGATATTGCAGGATAATGGAATTTTATATGCACCGGACTATATCGTGAATGCTGGTGGTCTCATTCAAGTGGCAGATGAATTATATGGCTTTAATGCGGAACGTGTACTTGCCAAAACGAAACATATATACGAAGCGGTTTTGGAAGTGTACAAAGAAGCAGTGAGTAGTGGAAAAACAACGGAGGAATCGGCGAATGCGATGTGTGAGAAAAGAATAGCAAATCGAGGGAAACGCAATAGTTTTTACTCAGTACCTCTGAAACCAAAGTGGTCCATTCGCAAACAATCCTGATAGGAGGCAAGTTAAATGGAACATCTCTATCCTTTAAAAAGAATCATAGACAATCAAGGCTTTCTTGTTGATGAGAGCTTGGAAAAACAGATAGATGAACAATTGGTTAAAGACCTTTATTACCACATGTTAAGAATACGTACATTTGATAGAAAAGCGATTAACTTGCAGCGACAAGGACGTTTAGGAACGTATGCACCTCTTGAAGGGCAGGAAGCAGCTCAAGTTGGTAGTTCACTTGCATTAAATCCTGCTGACTGGGTTTTTCCAACTTATCGCGATCATGGTGCGACCATAACATTCGGAAAAAGTATGATGCGAACATTTTTATACTGGAACGGCAGAGTGGAAGGTTGTGTAGCTCCTGGAAATAGGAATATTTTCCCTCCAGCTGTTCCAATTGCAACTCAACTCCCCCATGCCGCAGGAGCTGCCTGGGCTGAAAAGAAAAAAGGAACACAAAACATTGCCATTGCTTATTTCGGGGACGGTGCCACTTCAGAAGGGGATTTTCATGAAGGGTTGAATTTTGCGAGTGTATTGAAAGTGCCAGTCGTCTTCTTTAACCAAAATAATGGGTATGCGATTTCAGTTCCGATTGAAAAACAAATGAATTCTGCAACGATTGCACAAAAATCTGTTGCTTATGGTATTCCAGGGGTCCGGATCGATGGGAATGATTGTTTTGCCGTTTATTTTGAAACGAAAAATGCTTTTGAGCATGCAAGAAGTGGAAATGGCCCGACCTTAATAGAAGCAGTTACTTGGCGCAAGGGTGCCCATACGACTGCGGATGATCCCTCGAAATATCGTCCAGAAAAACAAGGGGAGGATATAGTTGATCCTCTTATACGATTAGAATTGTTTATGAAAAATTACGGCTACTGGAATGAAGATTGGATTCAAGCTACGAAAGAAAGAACAAGTAGTGAAGTAGAAGCGGCTGTGGAAGAAATGGAAAAGTTTCCACCGCCAAACGTAGAAGACGTTTTCGATCATGTATACGCTGAAATGCCAGCTCAACTTGCTGATCAAAAAGAAGCATACCTTGACTATTTGGGGAGGCAGTGATTAATGGCACAAATGAAAGAGGTAAGTCAAAAAAATGAAACGACAAAACAGCTCACGCTAATTCAAGCAATCAATGAGGCTATGCATTTGATGCTAGAAGAGGATGAGCGAACCATCATACTCGGAGAAGATATCGGTAAAAATGGAGGCGTGTTCCGTGCAACAGAAGGACTCCAGGAAGCGTTTGGTGATGACCGAGTAGTCGATACACCGCTTTCAGAAGCAGGAATTATCGGTACGTCCATTGGTCTTGCAGTTAATGGTTTTAGACCGGTTGCAGAAATTCAATTTCTCGGTTTTATCTATCCCGCATACGAACAGATTATGACGCATGTCTCCCGTATTCGAATGCGGTCAATGTCGCGTTTTACAGTGCCTATGGTTATCCGTGCACCATACGGAGCAGGAATTCGTGCGCCTGAAATACATTCTGACAGTACAGAAATCTTATTTACACATATGCCAGGCATCAAGGTTGTTTGTCCTTCTAATCCATACGATGCAAAAGGATTATTGATAGCAGCAATGGAAGATCCAGATCCGGTGCTCGTTTTGGAGCCCATGAAAAACTATCGTGCCAAGAAAGAAGCAGTTCCTGTTGGAAAATATACTGTGGAAATTGGTAAAGGAAAAATAGTACGTGAAGGAACGGATGTCACGCTTATTGCTTGGGGTGCTATGATTTCAATCGCAGAAAAAGCAGCAGAACAAGTGGAGAAAAAGGGGATTAGTTGTGAAATTATCGATCTGCGAACATTGTATCCAATTGATCGTGACATGATAGCGGAGTCCGTGCAAAAGACAACGAGAGCAGTCATCATACATGAAGCGCATAATACGGGGGGGCTGGGAAACGATATTGTGTCGATTATTAACGATACATCTTTTCTTTATCTACGAGCTCCAATAGAACGAGTTACCGGATTTGACGTACCGGTTCCATTCTTTACATTAGAAGAACATTATCTCCCAACACCAGCGCGCGTGGTTGAAGGAATAGAAAAAGTGGTTCATTTTTAAGGAGGAAATGGAATGTTCGAAGTAAAGTTACATGATATCGGGGAAGGAATGACGGAAGGGGAAGTGATCCATTACTTAGTTAAAGTTGGAGATTCGGTTAGGACGGATCAGCCGCTTGTCGAAGTACAAACGGACAAAATGGTCGCTGAACTTACTTCGCCCTGCTCAGGTTTCGTGAAAGAAATTCGAATTGAAGTAGGTGAAACCGTCAAGGTCGGAACAAGTCTACTCTACATTGAAGCAGCTGAAGTTGCTCGAACTGAACAAA
The DNA here is from genome assembly GCF_038637725.1 of Psychrobacillus sp. FSL H8-0483. NCBI lineage: Bacteria > Bacillati > Bacillota > Bacilli > Caryophanales > Bacillaceae > Psychrobacillus > Psychrobacillus sp. FSL H8-0483. The sequence continues at coordinate 2,180,410 of NZ_CP152052.1, read as the reverse complement.
AAGACCAAGTAAATTCGCAACAAAATATGGAGAAGAAAGCGATTCCTGAGATGAATAGGGACGCAAAAGCTCAACCCATTTCTTATAATCGAGTACTCGCTGCACCATATACACGGAAAATTGCGCGCGACAACAACATAAATTTGGAGGATGTAAAGCCGACTGACCCTTCTGGAAGAGTAACAGAAGAAGATGTTTTCCGATTTATAAATGGATTGCAAACGAACGAGGCTACTGTGAAGAGTGTGAAGCAAGATGTTGTTGTTGAAGAAATACCAGATGAAATCCCATATAGAGGGATACGCAAAAAGATTGCAGAAAAGATGAAGAAATCTCTCTATACCATTCCTCATGTCACGCATTTCGATGAAGTTAATATGACAAACCTTTTTGAAATGAAGGAGCAGTTGAAAAATGCTGGTGAATCAGTCAGTATTCCAGCTTTTCTTATAAAAGCACTTGTTATTTCATTGAAGGATTTTCCGATTTTCAATGCTGAGTTGGATGAAGAAAATAGTCGGATACTCCTCAAGAAGAATTATCATATAGGCATTGCCACAAACACAGAAAGTGGACTTATTGTCCCTGTACTCCATGATGTCGATAAGAAATCAATTAAACAGATTAATCAGGAAGTCAAAGGACTAACAGAAAGAGCAATCGCTGGTAAATTACAACCGTATGAAATGCAAAATAGTACATTTACGGTGAGTAATGTTGGGCCATTAGGTAGTACTGGTGCAACGCCAATTATCAACTATCCAGAAACGGCCCTTATTGCTTTTCACAAAACGAAAAAACAACCCATCGTTAATAAATTTGATGAAATCGTTATCGGCCATATCATGACACTTTCCATGGCATTTGACCACCGTGTTGCGGATGGCGCAACGGCTGTTAAATTTACAAACCGCTTTGCGAGCCTGATTGAACAGCCTCACAAACTGATGATGGAGATGATATAAAATGGTTGTTGGGGAAATCAGTCAGGAACGAAATCTAATTATTATTGGAGGAGGGCCAGGAGGTTACAGTGCTGCGATACGGGCTGCACAGCTTGGTCTTTCGGTCACAATCATTGAACAGGCTCATATGGGTGGTGTTTGTTTGAATGAAGGATGTATTCCTTCTAAAATATTTACACATGCAGCAGCTAAACGCTCAGAAAGCGCTCATTTACAAGATCTTGGAATTGGAAATTCAGATAACCTATTCGATATGAAAAAGCTAAGTGATTATAAGTCTAAAGTCATCCATCAGCTTCGGTCTGGTGTAGAAAGTTTATGTAAATCAAACAAAATTGAAATAATACGTGGGAAAGCTACTTTCCTCGCTATAGACAAAATTGGTGTAGAAAATGGTCATCAATTCGATATTTTTGAATTTGAGCAAGTTATTATCGCAACAGGAAGTTCCCCGAGCATGCCAGCTCCTTTTAAAGACAAAGGGGAAAGAATTTTATTTCCGCATGAATTATTTAAATTGGATCAGTTACCGGACCACCTTATTGTAAGAGGTCAAGATTACATTGCCCTTGAAGTGGCTTCCAGTTTTGCGGCATTAGGGACACAAGTCAGTGTGGTTTTAGATTACAAAGCTGCCTTTCCTTTCGATGAATCCATTAATAAAGAGTTAAGTCGCTTATTTAAAAAACGAAAAATTAAAGTGTATAAAGAAATGGAATTAATCTCCTTTGACGAGACAAAAGATGGCATTACGATATCTTTCCTTACAGATAATAAAGTAGAAGAATCAATAAGTGGATCCCATCTATTCATTTCCGGAACAAGGACACCCAACTTAGATTCTCTAGGAATAAGTCGTTTCGGAATTGCGCAAACAAATGAGGGCTTTATAAAGATAGACGTAAATATGCGTTCATCGATACCTACCATCTATGCAATAGGTGATGTAACGGAAGGTCCAATGCTCGCAGTTAAAGCCATCAAACAAGGAAAAGCTGCCGTAGCATCCATTGCAGGAGAACAAACAGAAGTAGACCCTACATTTATACCAGTTGTTGCTCATACGATTCCTCCAGTCGTTTCTGTGGGGCTCACGGAACAAAGTGCACGGGATTATGGATTGGCTATTCGTGTCAGTCAATTTGCTCTTGGTACCAACGGTTATGCAGCCATTACTGGTAAAAAGGATGGGTTAATTAAAGTTATTTCGGATTCAACAACAGAGATAATACATGGGATTCATATGATTGGTGAAGGGGCTGTTGAAATGTCAGGCTCCTTTGTCCAGTTGCTAGAAATGGCCGCAAAAGAAGAAGACGTTAAATTCCCCCACTATGCACATCCAGCATTTAATGAAGCGCTACTTGAAGTGGTAGAGGGGTTAATCGGTCAATCCATTCACTCTACCACTGTTAATAAGGCTGATTATATTAAAATCTAATAAAATAACTCTATCAAACTAGTGAAAGAAAATGTATAATAAACAATTAATAATCAGAACATTCTAAATGATTTGAACTGATTATTATTAAGTTAGTAGTAAATGTATCGTGTATTGGGTTCAAATAACTACTAAATAAAACAGCTTAAAGAGGGGGAAATGAAATGAAGAACAGATGGAAAAAAATGATGGCTGTTATTTTCAGTACAACATTAGTACTTGCAGCATGTGGTGGTGATGGAGGAGATAAGGAAGCATCCTCGAAAAAATATAAAATAGGTGTAACCCAAATAGTAGAGCACCCATCACTCAATGCAGCATACGACGGCTTTAAAAAGGCTTTAGAGGATGCAGGGATTGATGCAGAATATGAAGTTCAAATTGCACAAGGGGATAACAGTGCCAATACGACAATTGCGACAAATCTTGTGAGTGAAAAAGTGGATCTAATATTTGCTAACTCAACTCCTAGTGCTCAGGCAGCAGCTAGTGCTACATCAGAAATTCCAATCGTTTTCACTTCCGTAACAGATGCAGTTGGAGCGGAACTGGTTGACTCAATGGAAAAACCGGGAGGCAATGTAACAGGTACAATTGATGCACATCCAGATGCAATTTCTAATACAATGAAGTTCCTGAAAGATGAATTAGGAGCGAAAAATGTTGGAATGGTATTTAACTCTGGAGAGCAAAATTCACGAGCTCAAGTAGATGCAGTAAAAGAAATGTTGAAAGGGATGGATATGACTGTTGTGGAAGCGTCTGTTGCTACTTCTGCAGATGTAAAACAAGCGACTGAATCATTGCTAGGTAAAGTTGATTCTATGTACATCATTACAGATAACACGGTTGTTTCCGCACTTGAATCTGTTATTTCAGTCGCAAACGAAAATAAAATTCCAATGATGGTAGGCGAATTTGACTCTGTCAAACGAGGTGGCTTAGCAGCATACGGATTTGAGTATTTTGATATTGGTTACGAAGCTGGACAAATGGCAGTTAAAATCTTAAAAGGTGAAAGTAAACCAGCTGATTTGCCAGTTCAAATTCCACAAAAATTAAAATTGATCATGAATAAAAACACAGCATCTACCATAGGACTCGACATCAAAGACGAATGGAAAGCTGAATTTAGCGAGTAATTAGGAGGTGGTTCTACATGTTTTCAGCAGTATTTGGCTCTGTGGAGCAAGGAATCATCTATGCAATTATGGCACTTGGCGTGTATATTTCATTCCGAGTGCTAGATTTTCCGGATTTAACAGTAGACGGAAGTTTTGTAACTGGAGCTGGAACTGCTGCCACGATGATTATCTTCGGATATCATCCGGCGGTAGCTACAGCAGTAGCCATAGTTATTGGCTTTCTTGCTGGATGTGTTACCGGTCTCCTACATACAAAAGGGAAAATTAATGCACTTCTATCTGGGATTTTAATGATGATCGCGCTCTATTCTATAAATTTACGCATAATGGGACTCACTTCTCCGAATTCCATTGGTCGCCCAAATATACCTTTATTAAATGCTGAAACAATATTTATTCAGTTCCAAACCTTTTGGGGTAATTTAGGTATCGACAAGGCCATTACAAATTTTTTAAGCATGCTGGGTTTTCAGTACTTACCTTCAACTTGGGGTACTTTGTTCATCATGACTATTATTGTTTTGATTATAAAACTTGTCGTCGATTGGTTTTTGAAAACCGAAGTAGGTCTTGCGATAAGAGCTACTGGCGATAATAAGAAAATGATTCGAAGCTTATCTGCTAATACAGACACACTTGTGATTCTTGGTCTTGGCTTCTCAAATGCACTTGTTGCCTTTTCTGGAGCCCTGATCGCTCAGTATGCAAAGTTTGCGGACATCGGAATGGGAATTGGGATGATTATTATCGGACTAGCTTCTGTCATTATTGGTGAGGCAATATTTGGTACGAAAACGATTGTCCGAACAACATTTGCTGTAATTGCTGGAGCCATTATTTACAGAATTGTACTTGGCCTCGCACTAAGAGTGGACTTTCTTGATACGGGAGATATGAAACTAATTACCGCGGTTATTGTCATTTGCGCGCTTATCTTGCCCCAGTTCTTTGAAAAGAAGCGGGAAAAAAATAGGAAAGCTAAACGCCATGCGGAACGATTAGTAGAGCAAAAACATTTGCTAATGAAGGAGGGGAATGCCGTTGTTAAAGCTCAGTCAGATTAATAAATTGTTTAATGAAGCAACACCTGATGAAAAAATTGCATTGGATCAAATCAATCTGCAGTTAAATCCTGGTGATTTTATGACTGTGATTGGAAGCAACGGTGCTGGAAAATCGACTATGTTGAATATGATTTCTGGCGCTCTTTCTCCTGATTTTGGAGTAATTGAAATTGCTAATAAAGACGTTACAAAAATGCCGGAGTATAAGCGTTCCCAGATGATTGGGAGGGTATTTCAAGATCCAATGGCAGGGACCGCACCTACGATGACGATTGAGGAAAACTTAGCAATGGCTTACTCACGAAACAAAAAACGTACATTAAAAAAGGGCGTTGACAAGAAACGCCGTGAATTTTTCCGTGCATCACTTGAAGCCCTTCATTTAAACCTGGAAAATCGATTGAATGCAAAAGTAGGAATGCTTTCTGGTGGGGAGAGGCAAGCACTTTCACTATTGATGGCTACCTTTACACAACCGTCTATTTTACTTCTGGATGAACATACTGCCGCACTAGACCCATCGCGAGCAGAATTAATTACGAATTTAACGAAGCTGCTTGTGGAAAAGGACCAGCTAACGACTCTTATGATTACTCATAATATGCAACAAGCGCTAGACTTAGGGAACAGGCTTATTATGATGGATAAAGGTCAAATCATTTTAGAGATAGAAGCAGAAGAAAAGAAAAAATTAACCATTCCCAAACTGATGGATGAATTCCAACGGATTCGTGGCGAGAAATTAACAAGTGATAAAGCATTGTTATCCATATAGTAATTTGTTTCAGTTTGTGTTAAATAATGGACAACTAAATAAGGGTATTTTGAGAATATAGTTTCTGAAATGTAGGGGCACCTCTTTTAATAGTTTGTGGTTTGAAAACTTCAGCCTAGAAGATGGGTGCCCTTATTTGTTTCTTAGTTAGTATTTCTTAGGAAATATAGTTGTTTCGCTATTGAAAATTAGCCTGGCAGATGAAGGAGTGAAACGTATGACCAGGGCAAGGATCAAAGTGTTAGGGGAACGGAATTTAGCATTAGTGGATGTGCATGCAGGAACGAATACAGTTGTTTTAGGGAACAGGGTGTTAAGTGTTAATGAAATACAGTTCGACAACCCGATTATAGGTACAGTTTATGGTACGCTACTGAACTATAAGGGGGCTCTTGAAAAATTAGGAGATGCTGTAAATGACAAACCATATGGTTCGCCGCCACTCGCTCCTATTCTTTATATTAAACCAGCAAATACCTTCAATCATTATGGTGCAGCAATCCCCATGCCACCAGGGATAGAGAAATTGGAGATTGGCGCAGCACTTGGATTAGTAATAGGGAAGCTAGCAGTTGCAGTCGATGAAAAGAATGCACTAAATTACGTAGCAGGCTATACGATCGTAAACGATGTCAGCGTACCAAATGAAAGCGTTTACCGACCAGGAGTTCAACATAAATCACGTGATGGGTTTTGTCCGATCGGACCATGGATTATAGATTGTCATGAAGTAGAGAATCCAGATGATTTAGCCATTCGGGTATTTATCAATGGTATACTCCAGCAGGAAAATTCGACTTCCAATTTGATCCGTTCGGTATCCCGCCTACTTGCAGATGTCACAGAGTTCATGACATTAAGCCCTGGAGATGTATTACTCGTAGGAGTCCCTGAAGAAGCTCCACAAGCAAAGGTAGGAGATAAAGTTCGAATCGAAATAGGTGGGATTGGGAGCTTAGAAAATGTGATTGTGGATGAAAGTGAAATCAATTGGAGGGGGAAGATATGAGAAAAGCGCGGATTGCATATGGGGGTGCCATTCATGAAGCGATTGAATGGGAAGGGCGACTTAAGTTAGATGATGGCCGAATAGTAGAAGAGAATAAAGTAACCTGGCTTACACCGATTGTGCCGCGCACGGTGTTTGCACTAGGACTGAACTATGCGGATCATGCAGCAGAACTTTCATTTGATGCCCCATCGGAACCCCTTGTTTTTTTAAAAGGACCGAATACGTTTATTGGGCATCAAGCATATACACGTCGTCCTGCAGATGTCACCTATATGCACTATGAATGTGAACTAGCTGTAATTATCGGGGAAACAGCTAGACATGTGAAAAAAGAAGAAGCATACAAATATATTAAGGGGTATAGTGTCGCAAACGATTATGCCATCAGAGATTATTTAGAAAATTATTACCGTCCGAACCTTCGAGTGAAAAATCGTGATACCTGTACACCATTCGGACCATGGATCGTCGATGCAACAGATATAGAGGACCCAATGAAGCTAAAGTTGACGACACATGTCAATAATAAACTGGTTCAAGAAGGAACAACGGCGGATATGATCTTTGATATTCCATCGCTTATTGTTTATTTAACTAGCTTTATGACATTGAGTGAAAATGATGTCATTCTTACAGGCACTCCTAAAGGATCAGTGGATACTACCGTTGGAGATGTTGTTGTCACGGAAGTGGAAGGAATTGGTCGCTTAGTAAATACCATAATCGGAGATGATTCCTTTGCAAATCGATAGTGCAAAAGGGGGGATTTTTTTTGCCGCATTTTATTGTGGAGTACACGGATAACATTAAAGATGAAGCCAATCTCGCAAAGCTACTAGAGGAAATCCATCGAGTTTTAATTGCACGAGCCCCTATTTTTCCAATAGGAGGTATTCGCTCAAGAGCGATTGAATTAAAAGACTATCGAGTGGCGGATGGAGCCGAGGATGATGCATTCGTCCATGCAGTGTTAAAAATTGGAGCAGGACGTTCCGAGGAAATAAAGAAAGAAGTTTGTCATACGCTATTTGAGGTCATGAAAGAGCATTTCTCCGAACTAATGTCCAAACGATACTTAGCGTTGTCTATGGAACTTATTGAATTTAGTGAAGCTGGTACTTATAAACAAAATAATATTCACGCAAGATTTAATAAGTAAACTGTGAATTTATAACTATAATCATATATTATTTCATATATCTTTGTACATTTGTAGTTCTGAGAATTATGAAAATACAATTTTAACCTAACAACTAGCAATAAGAGGAGGGAATAGAATGGGCGCACGAACGGGGAAAGAATATATCGAAGGCATTAAAAAGAGGAATACGGAAGTATGGATTCATGGGGGAAAAGTAGGAGACGTAACTACACATCCAGCATTTAAAAATGTAGTAGAAAGCGTTGCAGGTCTTTACGATTTACAGCATGAGAAGCCGGAAAAAATGCTATATACCTCACCGACATCTGGTAAAAAAGTGGGGCTATCTTTTATTGCTCCTAAAACAAAAGAAGATTTGTTTAAAAGACGTGAAATGCATACAGAATGGGCAACTTTTTCAGGTGGGATGATGGGGCGTTCCCCAGACTACTTGAATACAAGTATTATGGCCTTCGGAACTGCTAGCCAGTTTTTTGCGCAAGAGGGCGGTGGAAGTGAGCAATTTGGTAAAAATGCTGCAGATTACTATGAATATGCACGAGAAAACGATATTAGTTTAACCCATACTTTAATTCATCCTCAAGTAAATCGATCAATGTTAACGCAAGCAGAGCAAAAAGATCCATTTCTATCAGCACGTATAACAAAAAAGACCCAAGACGGGATTATAGTGAATGGTTGTCGTCTCCTGGCAACATTAGGTGGTATTACCGATGAACTCGTCGTATTTCCTTCTACGATAAATAGAACACCTGGAACTACAGATGATCCATTCGCATTTGCGTTTGCAATTCCAAATAATACAAAGGGTTTGAAATTCTTATCTCGTGAATCATTCGACTATGGAAAAAGCAAATGGGATCACCCATTAGGAGCTAGGTTTGATGAGAGTGATGCAATTATTTCATTTGAAGATGTATTAGTTCCATGGGAAAGAGTTTTTGTATGTGAAAGTACAAATATATGCAACCGTACGTATGCCGAGACAAATGCGGTTATACACATGACGCATCAGGTTATTTCGAAAAACGTCGTAAAAACCGAATTTATCTTAGGTGTCGTTATAAGTATGATGGAAGCGATTGGTATTGATCAATTCATGCATGTGAAAGAAAAAGCAAGTGAAATCATGGTTATTTTAGAGGTTATGCGCTCTCATTTATTCAGAGCGGAGCATAATGCCAAAATCGATCAGTATGGCAATATGACGCCAGACTTTGAACCATTAAATGCTGCACGTAACTGGTTCCCAAAAATGTATCAGCGTATGAATGAAATCATTAAAATTCTAGGGGCTTCCGGTTTAATGGCACTACCAACCGAAGCAGACTTTAGCAATTCCGATGTGGGTCCGTTAGTCCATCGTTACACACAAGGTGCAAATATAAATGGAGAGGAAAAAGTACAGTTATTCCGCTTAGCGTGGGATATATCCATTAGTGCTTTCGGAAATCGCCAAGCACTTTACGAATACTATTTCTTTGGGGATCCTGTGAGAATGTCGAATGCTTATTATGATGGATTTGATAAGAAACCTTATAAAGATATGGTGACAAACTTTTTAAATAAAGCAAAAAAGGAAGCGGGAATATTCTAATACCTAGTCAACGTCTCCAAAAAGTAGAGAGGTGGATGCATGATGCACCAAGAAAATCACGAGATTGATGATCGGTTATTCCGAAATGCGATGGGCTGTTTTGCAACAGGCGTAACGGTCATTACAACAAAAGTAGCGGAAGAAATTTATGGCATGACTGCGAATGCTTTTATGTCCGTTTCTCTAAATCCAAAGTTAGTAGCAATTAGTATCGGGGAAAATGCAAAAATGCATCAGCATATAAAAGTTTCGAAGCAATTTGCTATTAATATATTATCTACTAACCAACAAAACGAATCGAATCAATTTGCTGGTCGGCTAGATTCAGAATCTAACATTACATTCGCTTCCTTTAAAAGCTTGCCAATTCTGGAAGATACAATAGCGGTTGTTACATGTGAACTGCATAGCGAATATATAGTCGGAGACCATACCATTTTTATTGGTAAAGTGACTGGAGTAAAAATGAATCAAGGAGATCCTTTATTATTTAGTCAAGGAAAGTATCGCGAACTAAAAGAACTAGAGAGGGAGTAGATTCTATTGGCATATGAAGAAGCTAAAAAGAAGTTAAGAGGTTCTATTTGTCCTGTCATTACACCTTTTACTGAAAGTGGTGCAATTGACGAAAAAGTATTGATCGAGCTGATCAATTGGCAAATTGAAAGCGGAAGTCATGGGATTTCAGTTACAGGTACGAGTGGAGAACCGAGTTCTTTAACAATTGATGAAAGAAAAAGAGTTATGAAACTTGCAAAAGAGACGATAGATGGACGTGTGTTTTTTGCACCAGGTACAGGGTCTACCAATCATGATGAAACAATGGAGCTAACGAAATATGCAGAGGAGCTAGGCGCAGATGCTGCAATGGTTATCGTACCATACTACAATAAACCAAATCAGGAAGCACTCTATCAGCACTTTAAAACAGTAGCAGATTCAGTTGAAACACCAATCATTATTTACAATATTCCAGGTCGATCAGCTGTCAATATGGAAGTGAGCACGATGAAGCGCTTAGTAGAAGATTGCCCAAATATAATCGGTGTTAAAGAAGCAAATAAAGACTTTGAGCACGTAAATCGGGTGCTTTTAAACTGTGGAAGAGATTTTCTACTATTCTCTGGGATTGAATTACTTTGCTACCCAATGCTTGCAATTGGAGGCGCAGGATTTATTAGTGCTACAGCAAATGTCGAGCCTTCAAAAGTAGCAGAGCTGTACAATGCATGGGTAGCCGGTGATGTTGCAAGATCACAGGATCTTCATTTCGAATTAATGCCATTAAATGACGCGCTATTTAGAGACACAAACCCTGCACCGGTTAAAGTGGCACTAGGCATGATGGGCAAAATTACACCGAAGCTCCGCTTACCTTTAGGATTACCTTCACCAACAATACAAGAAGAAGTTCGGAAATCACTAATTGATCTTACCATTTTGCCTAAGGAATCAGCTTTAAAACTATAATAAGAAACTAGGTGATTAGTTTGGTATCTTCTCAGAAGTTAGCTTCTTTAATACATGAAACACAAAAGGATATTTCACTTTATATAAATGGAGAATTTACTACCGCTATAAGTGGAATGACGTTTAAAAATATGAATCCATTTACAAATGAACAAATTAATGAAGTTTCTGAAGGGCAATCGGATGATATAAATAAAGCAGTTGCAGCTGCACGGGAAGCTTTTGATCATGGCCCTTGGAAAACAATGAAGCTTTCGAAAAGATTGGCATATATTTACCGTATAGCTGACTTGATTGATGAAGAAATAGAGAAAATCGCTTACTTAGAAGCACTTGATACGGGACTTCCCATTAGCCAAACGAGAAAGATGGTAAGTCGTGCTTCAGAAAACTTCCGATTTTATGCTCGCATGGTAGAGAATCGTTTGGTCGGTGATGCCTATCAAGTGGATGATGAATTTATCAACTACACAATTCATGCACCTGTAGGAGTGGCTGGATTAATCACACCGTGGAATGCTCCCTTTATGTTAGAAACATGGAAAGTTGCGCCAGCACTTGCTACTGGTAATACTGTTGTCTTAAAGCCAGCAGAACTTTCTCCTCTTTCGGCTAATTTATTGGCAGAAGTGATTCATAAAGCAGACCTTCCAAAGGGTGTTTTTAACGTTGTTCATGGTCGAGGAGAAATAGCGGGTGATGCACTTGTAAAACATCCTGATGTCCAACTTATTTCTTTTACTGGGGAAACGACTACGGGTTCAACAATTATAAAAAATAGTGCAGATACATTGAAAAGCTGCTCAATGGAACTTGGTGGAAAATCTCCTATTATTGTATTTGAGGATGCTGATTTCGATCGCGCTTTAGATGCTTGTGTCTGGGGAATCTATTCTTTTAATGGGGAAAGATGTACTGCGAACTCACGCTTGTTTTTACAGGAAGGAATCAAGGATAGATTTATTGATGCTTTAAGGATTCGAGTTGCGAATATTAAAGTTGGTGATCCACTAGACGTAAGTACAGAAGTGGGGCCATTAATTGATAAAGAACATTATGGTAAGGTGAAAGGTTACTTAGAAATTGCAAAAGAAGAAGGCACTGAAGTCATTACAGGAGACATCCCACTTGAACTTGCTAAAGGGAACTTTGTCGCACCGACGCTTATTCTAAATGCAAAAAATAACATGCGCGTTTCCCAAGAGGAAATCTTCGGTCCTATTCTGACTGTCATGACATTTAAAGATGAAGAAGAAGTCATTAAGTTGGCAAATGATATTAAATATGGGCTTGCGGGTTATGTATGGACGAACGATATTAAACGAGGTCACCGTGTGGCGCATAAAGTAGAAGCTGGAATGCTTTGGGTGAATGCCCAAAACGTTCGTGATTTAAGAACTCCTTTTGGAGGTGCAAAGTCCTCTGGAATCGGACGTGAAGGTGGACATTACGGCTTTGATTTTTATACGGAACAGAAAATTATTCATGTTTCAATTGCTGACCATCACATACAGCAGTTCGGGAAAAATAGTGGAAGGTAAGGTGAACACGGTGGATTTTTCAATCATTCGATTCGCGCGAACTGTTCTTCATGTATTGGATTTGGAGGCGTCCCGTAAATTTTATGTGGATGGCTTAGGCATGATTGAAACAGAAAGGGATGACAATCATATCTATTTACGAGGTTTAGAAGAACATTCGCATCATAGTTTATTATTGAAAAAAGCAGAAAAAGCCGTTGTAGAAGTACTTAGTTATAAAGTGGAAAAAGAACAGGACCTCGATGAAATTGAAAAGCTATTTATCTCCATGGGTCTAAAAACAAAGTGGATGGCGAAAGGTGTGCAACATGGAATGGGAAGAACCCTTCGAGTCCATGATATCTCTGGCATTCCATTAGAATTTTTTGCGGAAATGATCACTGTTGACCGGATGCTGCAGCGATACGACCTATATCATGGAGCGAAAATACAGCGCATTGATCATGCAAACTGTGCAGTACCCGATGTTCAAAAAGCCTATGATTTCTTTGTAAACCAACTAGGATTCTCGTGTTCCGAGTATACGGATACAGAAGACGGGGAATTATGGGCGGCATGGCTTTATCGAAAACCAACTGTTCATGACCAAGCCTTTATGAGTGGTCCTGGGCCAAAGCTACATCATTTTGCATACACACTAGCAGATCGACTAAGCGTACTCGATTGCTGTGACGTTTTAGCGAGTATGGGATATGCATATTCTATTGAACGTGGACCAGGTCGACATGGATTATCTAACGCTTTCTTCCTCTATTTGAGAGACCCAGATGGGCATCGCATAGAGCTGTACACAGGTGATTATTTAACAAGTGATCCAGACATAGAACCAAAACGTTGGGATCTAAATGACCCACTTCGCCAAACATTCTGGGGACACCAAGCACCAGATCAATGGTTTAATGAAACAAGTACGTTCCTTGATATTGAAACATGCGAAGAAATTGAAAGTAAAGAACCGATTTTGGAACAAAGAAAACCAAAGATTATTGTATAAATACCATTACCCACCTATGAAAATGTTTGCTATCACATTTTCATAGGTGGGTTTATATTTGTATAATCAGGTACTTGGGGAAATATGATTTAACTTCGTGATAGTTTTCATCCGAACATAAACACTTTCTATTGTTTAAAATGTTTTTGCTTTGATAAAGGGTTTTATTGATATGGTAAAGAATATATTAAATATAGGAATTATTCTCAGAAATAGAAAATGCTTTTATTGAAAATGGAATTTTGATTATGTAATGTCTATTTTTCTTCAAACAAAAGGTGGTTTTAAGTATGCTTGTCGAGGTAGGCAAACGTATTCTAATAGGGATAATAGCAACTGTTATTTTCAGCTTTTCATTAGCTGTATTTACAGTTGTACCTTTCTTAAGTGGAGAATTAAACACATATGGTCTTTCGTTATCAGCTTATTTTATAATCTACTGCATATTCTCGGGGCCAGTATTTATCATTGCTGGATTTATTTGCTCGTTTATTATTGATATTTTATGTACTCAGTATTTACATGCTCTTATTTGTTATATTATTGCAGGGAAAATTACTGCCATCGTTATATTGTTTTTCAATTTAGGAGGGCCACTTCCAATAAATGCAGATACGTTTAGATTCTTAGTATTAGGAATACTTGCATCGCTTTTGTATTATCATATTTTCATTATTTGGAGGACGAGATTTTTTAAAAGATCTTTATCCCTCCATTAAATAAGTGCTATGGCTGACTCTAATGTGAAGTATCAATTGTGTAGGGAGGTTTTAATTGAAGCGATTTATGTATTATTTTATTTGGGTTCTCATTATTTTTATTATCTGTTATTTAGGCAGCCAATATTATATGAGATTAAAGGCTATTGCAGAATCAACGTTTGATTATAAAGGAACATTGATATTCTATTTTGTGTTTCCAATCCTAATGGGGATGTTATTAAAGTTACCTGGATTGGTCAAAGACATTAAGCAACAGAAAAAGTGGACATTCGATTGGGTGAAATTGTTAGCTATTGGTACTCCAACTCTTTATATCGCAACTATTCCCATTTGGACTTATAAGTCATTCGGAGAACACTTTTTATTTGCGGATTACTTCAGAATAACAATTTTTACTCCATTCATTACAGTAGCAGGAATTGTACTTGGCTATTGTTTGTTAGATGTCCTGAAAAAGTAAATATATTATAATCATTAGGAGAATTGTTGCGAAAGAAATGTAGAAGTTTCAAGGAGGTTATTAATTTGAATGAATACTATGGGGAACTTTGCACACAGATTTACGAGAAGGATAAATCTATCGCAGAGGGGAAAGAACTTGAGTTTTATCTCTCTTTTGTTAAAGACAAAAACATGAAAGTATTAGAACCAATGTGTGGAAACGGAAGAATGTTGATTCCTTTTATGCAACATGGAATCGATATTGAAGGGTTTGATATGTCAGAAGAAATGCTGCAAGTATGTGTGGACAAAGGAAATAGGTTAAATCTTAAACCAAATGTATTTCATGCAAAAATAGAAGAATTTAGAAGTACTAAAAAGTATGATTTAATTTTGATACCGTTTGGATCTTTTTCACTTTTACCTGATAGTTTAGCAAAAAATAGTCTTCTAAACATGAAATCGATTTTAAAAGAAGATGGGAAATTACTTCTAACAACTATGACGAAAAATGGAAAAGTTGAAGATATTCCTAATTGGGTTGAAACGAATAGGCAACATTTTGATAACTATATGATCGTTGAACACAAGAAAGCCCATTATGATGGGGAAAGCAAGTTACTAAATATGAAATTAAAATATCAATTGATGAAAGGAAAGCATATAGAAAAAACAGAAATAATGGATTTTCCTATTCGACTTTATGAAACAGGTGAATTTGAAAATATTCTCGAGTCGAATGGATTTCATAAAATTGTTCTTCACAAAGTTATGAATGGATATGGAGAAGGAAGTTCGTTTCATGTATTAGAGTGTTCAAAATAAACTGTAAAAAGGCCTATGTAAGGAGAAATACAGAACTTGTAAAATAAAGAAATAGACTTTAAGTTATAAGATGGGGGAAAATACATGGAAAAAAATGAATACGCTCCATATTATTCTACTTATGTAGAGTTGGTACCTGATGGAGATATAATGAAAATTTTAGATATACAAATGGAAGAAACAATTTCCTTACTTCAGGATATTTCGGAACATCAAGCCCATTTCCGTTACGCTCCTGATAAATGGGACATAAAAGAGGTGATTGGTCATTTGGCAGATACAGAGCGAATAATGGGGTATAGGCTCCTATCCATAGCTCGCGGTGAGACAATTGCTCTTCCTGGTTATAACGATGTTGCATATGTTCAAAATGCAGCATTTGATAAACAGTCCGTAGAGGAATTGCTTCAAAATTTGTCTACTGTGCGTCAATCAACTATTCATTTGATTAAGAGTCTAACAAGCGAAGATTGGCTTCGTCGAGGGATTGCAAACAGTTGTGAAGTAACTGTCCGTGCACTCATAACAATTATTGCCGGTCATGAAATTCATCATCGCACCATAATAAGAGACAGATATATTTTGTCCGAAGCATACCCAAGTAGCTAATATACAATACAAAAAGAGCGTCTCTGCAGTAGCTGGAGACGCTCTTTTTGTATCAAGATGGTAGAAGGTAAATAGAAAAGCAGGGATATACTTACTCTAAATAGAATAATTAGAAGAGGATAGTTAGGAGGATCCTTACATGGATAAAGAAAACTATTTTCTTTTCTTCTTACTATTGTTACTAGGATGAATCAATTTCATAATTCTAATTTACATAATGTGAGTGAAAGGAGGAAGAAATAGTGCAGATTAGGCTAGCAGAAAGAAAAGATATCGACCAATTGATTCAAATGAGATGGGATTTCACTTTTGAGGATAATGAAACGAAAACTTTTGAGGAGAGCGATTTGGAAGTATTTAAAATCGAGTGCCGTTCCTTTTTAGAAAATGCGATTGAGAGTGAAACTTGGTTTATTTGGGTTGCAGAGAAAGAATCAAAAATTGTATCTCATATCTACATAGAATTAATACAAAAGGTGCCACGTCCTGGCAGAGTAACTTACCCTTTTGCATTTATGACAAATGTCTTTACAGTGAAGGATTACAGGAATCTTGGTATAGGAAGTAAATTAATCACAACCATAAACGAATGGTCGAAAAATAGAAGATATGAATTTATCATTGTATGGCCAAGTGATGATAGCATCGATTTCTATAGAAGGAATGGATACATGCATTGTAAAGAGCCTATGGAATACTTTCCTTTATAAATTTATATGCTCTATCAAGAGGTTTTTCTTTTTCAGGTTAAAGAAGGTTTTTTTTGAAAGGACATCGAAGTAGTTAAAAGGGGATGCAGCTTGAGAAATGAGTTTAAATAAAATTGAAAAGGGGTTTTTAAAGTGAAACAAGCTTTGCTAGTTATTGATGCTCAACAGGAATTAATTGATGGAAATCAAAATGAAAAAAGTGTTTTTAATAAAGAAAAATTAGTAGATAATATTAATTTGGTTATTAATAAAGCAGTAGAATCAGATGCATTAATCGTTTTTATAAGAGATAAGGATGTCGCTGAAGGGACAGGAAAAGGGTTTCAAATACACGAAGATATTAGAGTACCTTCCATGTCAAAAGTATATGATAAAAAAGCAACAAATTCCTTTTATGGAACGCCATTGATGAGCGTTTTAAAGGAAAATGAGATCGAACATCTTGTAATAATGGGGTGTAAAACAGAGTATTGCATTGACACAGCGGTTAGAACTGCCACCATCAATGATTTTGATGTCACTTTAGTATCAGATGGGCATTCAACGACTGACTCTCCAACCTTATCTGCCGAACAGATAATCACTCATCATAATAAAATACTTCATGGGCATTACAATGTCGATCATTTTTCGGTTGTTAGAAATGCTCAGGAAGATCTGTTTGAACCAACTCATAATAGTTACCGTGAAGAAGAATGAAGGAATAATATATAAGAACCATAGTTATCTCCTTTCTCTAGAGAAGGAGATAACTATGGTTCAAATGCCTATGATAATTCTTTTACCATTAAAATATGCGGAATACCATCTTCCATAAATACATCAGATGAAGTCTGATAACCAAGTTTTGCATAAAAACCTTCTGCATGTGTTTGGGCATGTAATTTAACCTTATCTAATTCTTTTTCTTTCGCTATTTCTTCTAATGTGTTAATGATTATGTTTCCAAGTCCCAATTTACGGTAAGGAACTAAGATACAAATTCTCTCCAATTTACCTACCCCATCTACGACTCTTAATCTTCCGGTTCCGGCAGGTTGTTCCTCGGAATAGACTAAAACGTGTTCACACGTTCCGTTAAGTGTGTCGAATTCGTCAAATTCATATTCTAACGGTACCTCTTGTTCCTTTACAAATACTTCTTCTCTGATATGAAAAGCTTTTTTTAGATCGTCTTCTCGTGTTATTCTTATTGATTTCAATTATCTTCCGTCCGTTTCTAGATTTATTTAATAAACCATTTCTATGTAATAAATAGCTTTTTATTAGTTTAAGGTAAATTATTTTTGCTGTAAATACAACAAAAATTACGATATTCATGAAGGAAATTCAAATGATAATAAATTATGTATATAGAAGGAGGACTATATATGTTTGATAAACGAAAAATTGCTACTTATATAGCGTCAGGTATTGTGACCCTCTTATTATATCTAGTTTTGTGGTTTATATATTTTCAGGATTTGATCAATGCTTTTATACTGGTTGGGGCTTTATTGGTTGTATTAACTATCCAGTTAATATGCTTGATCAATTTTCGAAAAGATCAAGCAAAGATAGTGATAATGAGTATTTCCACAATCATAGTAGCAATAATAATATGCTTTGAATTTCTACTTTTAGAATATGAGGGGCATACATTTACAGCAAGTTTTTATGCGGATCCTATAGAAGTCATTGACAATTCGGGAATACACTTAATGGTTGTTCGAACGGAAGATATTGGTTACATAGAAGATCGAGAAGTAATTGTTAAACGTTTAGAACAAGAAAACGATTTTATTAGCTTACATAAAATAAACAATAAAGACCGTTATCAAAGTAAAAATGCTGAAATTCTCCGATTGTTAAGGATTAATAAAGATCATTTTACTCTTATGAAACGCAATGTAAAGCGTTATCTGGAAGGTGAAACTTCCAGTATTGAAGCGTTTTTAAGTAGAGAAGATATTTCAGGGGATAGTGTGGGATTAGGAGTAGCATTGACAGTTCTAATTGCACAAGGGGAGCTCTCAAATAAGTTTTCCTTTGGTGTGACGGGTGCACTTAGTGAAACAGGTGATGTGTTACGTATAGGGATGATAAAAGAAAAGGTACTGATAGCGGAGGAAAATGGTTATCCATTCATGATTATTCCTAGTGAAAATGCTGCTGAAGCTAGGGAAATAAAGTCATCACAAAATCTTAACATTGAAATATTTGATGTCAACCATATTGATCAAGCTGTTGTTTTAATTAAGAAGTTAAATGAGGAACATAGTAAATATGTATATATGGAGGAAATGAGAATGAACGTGGGAGAACGGACAACTGGAATAAGAATCGTACCATATGATGAACAATGGGAAAATGAATTTCTTTTACTTCAACAAGTGTTATCGAACTCGCTTGGTGAGTTAGTAATATGCATCGAACATGTTGGAAGTACCTCAGTAAAGGGTTTAGCTGCTAAGCCTATTATCGATTTAGACTTGGTCATAAATGCTAATGATGAATTTGAAAAAGTTAGTCTTAAACTACAAGATTTAGGGTATTTATACGAAGGGAATTTAGGAATCGAGGGAAGAGAAGCCTTTGCCCGAAAGGATGAATTTGTTCCGTGGGGGGGCGATCAAACACATTGGTTAGAGCATCATTTATACGTATGTACAAAAGATAGTGCGGAATTGCATAGACATCTTACTTTCCGCAA
The DNA here is from genome assembly GCF_038637725.1 of Psychrobacillus sp. FSL H8-0483. Classification (NCBI taxonomy): domain Bacteria; kingdom Bacillati; phylum Bacillota; class Bacilli; order Caryophanales; family Bacillaceae; genus Psychrobacillus; species Psychrobacillus sp. FSL H8-0483. Next base: position 2,161,245 of record NZ_CP152052.1, on the reverse strand, counting down.
TTACTTAAGAGAACACCCAGAAGTAGCAAGTTCATATGAACATTTGAAAATCTCTTTAGCTAAAAAATCTACTCGATCGGAATATACGGAAGCAAAAGGGGAATTTATAAAGGGAATTTTAGAGCTATTCTTTTTCAAATAAAGAAGGTATTTTTGCAAGGACATCGAAATTATCATTAAAAGGGGAAATAAACCAGGAATTAGTATAGTAACTTATTTTAATAGGGGAATGTAGTTTGAGGAGTTATTTTGTATATGAGTTTTTAACTGCAATTAAAAACATCATATAATAGAAACAAGAATAGGCGCTCAAACTAATGTTTTGTTCAAATGGATAACGAAAACGTGTAAGCGTTTGCATTATTATTGTGGGAGTTTAGAATAATTTTAACGTAGGGTATAGGATGGTGGTGAGAGAAAATGGTAGAGCCTTGGTGGAAACGAAGTGTGGTATATCAGGTTTATCCTCGAAGTTTTATGGATGCAAGCGGCGATGGTATTGGGGATTTACAAGGCATTATTTCAAAACTGGATTATATAGAGAGACTAGGTGTGGATGTCATTTGGTTGAGCCCAATCTATGATTCTCCAAATGACGATAACGGCTATGACATTCGAAATTACCGGGCAATTATGAAAGAGTTTGGTACGATGGAAGATTTTGAGCAATTGATAGATGAAGCGAAACAGCGAGGGATTCGAATTGTAATGGATCTTGTAGTTAATCACACTTCGGACGAACATACTTGGTTTGTTGAATCACAATCTTCTAAGGATTCGACTTACCGCGATTATTATATTTGGCGAGAAGGTAAGGAGGAAAACCCTCCAAATAATTGGAGTTCTATATTTTCTGGCTCTGCTTGGGAAAAAGATAACACCACTAATTCGTACTATTTACATTTATTTTCAAAAAAGCAGCCAGATTTGAACTGGGAACACGAACCTCTTCGAAACGAAATTTTTGATACGATGAAGTTTTGGTTGGATAAAGGAATTGGTGGTTTCCGAATGGATGTCATCAACTTCATTTCAAAAGATGCACAATTGCCAGATGGAATGATTCATCCAGAGCAATTGTATGGAGATGGGAGTCCATTTTTTATAAATGGGCCGAAAATCCATACTTATCTACGTGAGATGAATGAAAAAGTTTTGAGCAAATATGACGTAATAACAGTGGGGGAAATGCCAGGGGCTTCAACCGAAGATGCGCAAATCTATACCGATCCAATAAATAATGAAGTGAATATGATCTTCACATTTGAGCATATGAATTTAGACAGCGGACCGTATGAAAAATGGGATGTTCAGCCTTTAAATTTAGTTGCATTAAAACTCAATTTAGAGAAGTGGCAGCACGCACTTCATAAGGTGGGATGGAACAGCCTATATTGGAATAACCATGATCAGCCTCGTATTGTTTCACGTTTTGGTGATGATGACAAATATCGTGACGTATCCGCAAAAATGTTGGCGATTTGCCTTCATATGCTTCAAGGAACTCCATATATTTATCAAGGTGAAGAGCTAGGCATGACGAATGTGAAGTTTGATAGTATTGATGACTATCGAGATATCGAAACACTTAATATGTACAAAGAGAAACGTCAAAAGGGTATTGCGAATGAAGTGATAATGGCGAGTATTTATGCGAAAGGGCGAGATAACGCTCGAACGCCTATGCAATGGTCATCTGATGGTGGGTTCACTACAGGGACACCTTGGATTCAGATGAACCCTAATATGTCTAATATAAATGCAGAGCAAGCCCTTGCCGATCACTCATCGATTTTTTATACGTATCAAAAACTTATTCATTTACGAAAAGAGTATGACATTCTTACAAACGGGAGCTTCCAATTGTTAATTCCTGATCATCCGCACCTCTTTGTGTATAAACGACAAACAGAGGAAGAAGAATGGATTATCGTAACAAATTTTTCCGCGCATACGGAACAATTAGAGTGTGAACTATGTGGCGTACAAAATAATAACGGAAAAATCATCATAGCTAACTATGAAACTCCAACTATTAATGGAAATATCATAGAAGTACGTCCTTATGAAGCTTTTGTACTCGCTTTTGAAAGGGGAAAATAAATTGAAAAAAGTACTTGGTGTGGACATTGGGGGAACAAAAATACGTATGGGTGTCGTAAATGAAAACGGCAAAGTTATCACTGATAGGACGATTCCCACATTGTTACCTTTATACCCTTATCTTGAAAAACAGATTTTAAAGGTGAAAACGGATTTTCCTGACCTTATTGGTATTGGTATTGGAACAAGAGGAATGGTAGATGCGAAAACAGGTGTAGTCACATTCGAAAAAGAGTTGGAAGGTTGGCAAGGGACCCCTGTGAAAGCTCAGCTAGAAGCTGCTACTGGTCTTCGTGTAGAGATAAACAATGACGCCAATTGCGCTGCTCTTGCAGAGGCGCGACTTGGAGGAGCGGCTGGATTTCAAAGAGTTGTTTGTTTAACTGTAGGAACAGGACTTGGAGGCGGCTTCGTTTTTGATGGAGAAGTGATGAATGGGATACATGGTGGTGCTGGAGAAGTCGGTCACATGATTTTATATCCAAATGGCTTGCTTTGTAGTTGTGGAAGACGTGGCTGCAGCGAACAATATGTTTCTGGAACTGCACTAAAGAGAATGATTCAACAGGAAAATGTAGTGGATCCAGAAACTGGAGATATGGCATTACCGCAAGACTTGTTCCGACTCGCATCGACTGGTAATTCAAGTGCAATAGCAGTTCGTGATGAATTTCTTTCTAATCTCGCAATTATCATTTCTACTCTTCAAGCAGTGCTGGATATGGATTGTGTTGTCATTGGGGGGGGAGTTTCAGAATCTGCAGACGATTGGTGGGAATGTCTTCTTGAGAAAGTAGAACCGCTGAAACTGAAGCCATTAGAGCTGATACGAGCTGTTTTTGGAAATGAAGCAGGTATGCTTGGGGCAGCTATGCTCGTTTTAGACACATCAAATGACATGGAATACAAAAAAATATAGATATGTCAACAATAACATTAAAAGATGTTTCTAAAAAAATGATAATAAAGGTAAAAGCCGCTCAGAACATAGACGTGGGCAATGAAGAATTTAACGTTTTTGAGTCATAGCCATACGAGGCAAGAATTTATAAAGTTAAAAAAAGACGTTTTGTCCACGGACAAAACGTCTTTTTTTATTGGCTCTGTTAAAATTCATTGTTGATTTTATGGTATAAATAAATTGGAACTCAATTTTCAGAGTTCCAATTTATTTATTCTTTTAAAATCTTTATTCAGAGAGGATTTCTTCAATTTTCTACTTTTTAACAAATTTTTAATGTCAGAGACATTATCGTATGAGAGTTGAATGTAAAAGTAGTTAATAAACTCTAAAATTGCAAAGATATAAATGAAGAATGCAATTGATAATCCACCCAATGGAAAAGATGGATACCATTTAATGAAATCAAAAGCAAATGCAACAATTGCGGTAATAATCATAACTATATTAAGCGATTTTGAACGATGTAACAGTCGAACAATCTTAATCGGAGTTATAGCCGATTTCTCATTTCTTAGTCTTTTAAGATTTGCATACCAATAAATTGTTCCTTGTAATAAAAGAAACTCTAAAAGGATAAAGGATACCCAAAATGAATATAGAGAATACAATTGTAGATTAGGGAATGCATAATTTAATAGATAACTAACAAGGACAAAAACGATTATAGAAGCTAATTCCCCAGAATATAAATAAGCTAATCTTTTTTCTAACATTTCCTTCAAATTTACTACTCACCTCCTGGTGATGGCTTATCGCTCACCCCGCGGAAAGCGTCCGCCTTTAGCGGATACCAACTATACTTTATTCCATGTAAAATATATATTCCTTTAGCATCGTTCGTGTTTTTTCATGTAAATTAGAATTATGAAATTGATTCATATTAAATATAAAATATACTAATCGAAAAGTTCAATCATAAAATCGGGTGATTAGCAGTGATAATCGGATGACTTTAAGTGGTATCTTCTCTACAATAGGATATATCCCGGTTTATTTAGAATCTTAAAGATGTTTGATTTGTAATCTTCTACTCCTGGTTGATCGAACGGATTGATGTCTAGTAAGTATGCACTGTATGCACAAGCCATCATATAGAAGTATAAGAGGTGGCCTAAATGTTGTTCATCTAGTTGTTCGAATGTGAGTGATATTTGTGGCACGCCTCCAGCAAGATGTGCCGTTTTGGTTGCTTCATGACATGCCAAGTTAAATTCATGCAGTGTAAGGCCACTCAAATAGTTCAATTCATCTCCGTCATTTTCTGCTTCAAAAACTGTCAAATCACCTGCAGGCTTTTCCACCATTAAAAACGATTCAAATAACATGCGTTTTCCATCCTGAATGTATTGGCCTAAGGAATGCAGGTCGGTTGAATAAAGGACAGATGTAGGGAAAATTCCTTTCCCGTCTTTTCCTTCACTTTCTCCAAATAATTGCTTCAACCATTCCTGGACATAAATCAACTTTTCATCAAACGTTGCCATGATTTCGACTGGGTAACCCGCATCATATAAATAATTGCGGATGACTGCATATTGAATGGCAGGATTTGAATTTGTATCAAATACTCCAAATTCCTTCTCTGCTTCTCTTGCACCATTTATTAGTTTTTCGATATCATGACCTGCTGCTGCAATAGGCAATAAACCGACTGCAGTGAAGACAGAATATCTTCCTCCAATGTTACCGGGGATGACATAGCGCCTATAGCCTTTTTCTATTGCTAATGTCCGCAAGGCACCTTTCTCTTCATCCGTAGTGACTAGTATTCGGGATGCAGCTTGATTGCCATATCTTTTCTCCATGTATTGCTGTAAAAACCGGAATGCAATGGCTGGCTCTGTCGTTGTTCCAGATTTTGAAATAATATTCAAGGTAACTTCTTTATTGTCTAAATATGCCATCAGCTGTTTTAAATATTCCCCACTTACTAAATGACCTGCAAAAATTACTTCTAAGTCATTTGAATTCTGGAACGGTGTAGATAATGCCTCGATTACCGCTTTTGACCCTAAATATGACCCTCCAATACCAATGACAACTAAAACATCAGAAGTAGAGCGAATGCGTTCTGCAGTTTCTTTGATATCCTGTAGAAACGCTGGACTAATAGAACCCGGCCACTCTGCCCAACCTAAATAATCTGCACCTTCAGCAGATTTTGTATGAATTCCAAGATGGATGGCTTGTAGTTTATTTTCCAACTCAGGTGTAAGAAGTTGTAGATAATCTCCTGAATAATTGACCAAAATGTTCATACTATTCTCCTCAGTTTCGTTTTGTCTTGCTATTAATATATAAAAGGTATAACTAATTAATTCGCTATTAGATGAAAAATTTCCTTTTTATTAGTGCGAATTATCTATTAAATTAGAATATTACTGAAGTTGAATGCTACTGAGGTGAAGGCTGTACGATTCTCGATACTAACGCCATTTGAAAAGCGCTCCATTTTGAATTGAGGGCACTGAAAAACTAGAAATTAGTATTTTTGTTGGAACTATTTGCAGTATTTAATTTAAGAGAATTTAGCACGACGCAATTTCTTCGAAAGTTTCTTACTATAACAGAATACTAGTAGTTTTCATTCTAATTTTTCTCTTAAACCTTGTAATGCGGTAGTAAACTTAGTCATTTCCAAGGATGCTTTATATCAAGGCACTGTAAATTAGGCAACAGGGTAATTCGCCCTGCTACTGCTTTTATTCAATAAAGGGAAATCCTTAATCGATATAGAATCTTATAAGGATGAAATTATTACTATTGGATAAATGATTAATCAGAATTCAGAAATGACTTAAAGAGAGGTATATATGAAAATTGAAAATGGTGAGTACCTAGTAGATATTAATGGAATAAAACACTGGATAAAAGTGGAGGGAAAAGAACATAGTACGATCCCTTTATTTATTATTCATGGGGGTCCAGGAGGAAACCTATATACATTTGAAAGAACTGCCGGTCCTGTTCTTTCTCAAGAAAGAACCGTCATATATTACTAGCAGCGTGGTTGTGGTAGGAGTGAAAAACCACTTTCTGATAAAGCTTATTCTATTAATGAATTAGTTGATGACTTCAAGAAAATAATTGAGTGGATAGATGTGAAAAAAATCGATTTATTAGGCTACTCATTTGGAGGGGAGCTTGCTCTTGAATTTACATATGCTCTTCCAACTATTATTAACAAAATTATTTTATCTGGGCCAAGCTTAATGGCATTAAAGACGCAATATATGATTCAAATAGCTGGTTTCGTTTCCGTCGCAAATCTTCCTTTGGTAAATAAAATGGAAGAAATACTTCAAAAAGATACTTCAATTGAAGATAAATATAATCAAATATGGGGAATTGTTGATAATGAAACAGTGGATCGCTTATTTTTTTTGAATCAAGGTAATGCTAAAAAGTACCGTCGATTAGTAAAGGATAGCAATTTGCATAACACCGGTCTTATGTTGGCTGCATTGCAGGAAAATCCAGTAGAGGTACCATTATATGAGCGTCTTCAAGAAATTACCCAACAGACATTAGTGATTACTGGAGTTCATGATAGGAATACTGGGATTCCCATATCAACAATTATTTATAGAAACCTTGTAAACAGTGAATGGAACTTGTTTAACAGTAGCGCTCATTTTCCGGAGTTAGAGGAAACTGACAAGTTTGTTAGTATTGTATTACGATTTTTAAAAGCCTCATAAAGTTAATGGTTTCTTCGATTAACGATTATTTTCGTCTATACCTATCGTGGCATCTATGAAATGTAATTCCTAATAAATAGTTAAAGTTAGAATACAAATGTATATTTGGAGGTATTATATGAATCATTTCCCAACAATTACTTTAGGTAAAGTATCGTTTCAATTAAAAGAGCTACATGATTTTGAGTGGCTTACAAGATTAGGTCAAGTATTTTGTGTGTTTGACGAACAAGATTCTGGGAATGTTAGTTTTGGTATTGAAATAGATGGATTGAAAAGGTTTGTAAAGTATGCAGGAGCAAAGACTTTAAGGTATTCTGGCTATCCAGAAGATGCTATCGCTAGATTAAAAAGTTGTACTTCTCTTTATGAAGATCTGAATCATCCTCATTTAGTAAATTTAGTAGAATACTTTGAGGTTGAAAAAGGGTATGCATTAGTGTTTGACTGGTTTGATGGGGAATGTCTACACCCCCACTGGTCTTTCCCTCCACCACAGAAATATAATCACCCAGAATCCCCATTTTATCGGTTTAAGAAGCTGCCTATTGAATATCGTATAAAATCATTAAATAGTATCTTTGAATTCCATGTAAATGTTGAGAAGAACAACTACGTAGCTGTTGATTTTTATGATGGTAGTATTTTATATGACTTTAAAAATAACATGACAAAGATTTGTGATATTGATTTATATATGAAAAGGCCATTCATTAATTTTATGGGAAGACTTTGGGGTTCCTCCAGATTTATGTCACCAGAAGAATTTATGCTTGGTGCTGTAATAGATGAAAGAACAAATGTCTTTAACATGGGTGCGATTGCATTTGGACTGTTAGGTGGAGAGCTGGACCGTTCCTTTATAAAGTGGGATGCAGGACAAGAACTGTATGAAATAGCAGTGAAGGCTGTTGAAGAGGATAAAAGGTGCAGGTATTCTACCGTGGAAGAATTCTACAAAGCCTGGAAAGTTGTTTTATTAAAGGCTAATTTAGATTTTTGAAATGAAATATTATCCCAAAAAGCCCAACTATGTCTGGGCTTTTTGTATTTCTATTAGATGGAAACTTAATTAGCTGTATACAATTCTTTCAAATAATGCGTATTGAATGATACTGTCTCCAGTAGTTTCACTTGCATTTTCTATATTAGTATCATGCGGTCTATTTTTATAGTTTAATTCAATTCCCTTAAGTAATTTTTCCAAATTTAAAGACCAACATTTTTCTTCATTTTCTCGGTCAACAAATTCGATTGTTTCCCCATTTATTAACAAGTTAGTTGCCCATTCATATGTATATAGACCTTTAGTTTTCAAATCCCACTTTTCCCCAGTTTTAATTAGGTGTGCCCAATAACCTATTCCTCCTTCTATGGCAGCGTTCATGATGCTTTCAATATTATTTTCCGTTACGATAACTTCCACTTTTATTTCTGCGATTTTAGTATTATTTGCCATTTTAACTCTCCTTTTTCCATTTTTATTTCCAAATTAACTATAAACTTAAGTATGATGCTTTGTAACCAGGTAAGTTTTGGAATAAAATAATTAATTAAAATCATCTAACTATTTTATATGGTTATTTTCTATTAATTTATGTATAGGATTATAGGCAGGGGTAATACTTTAGGAAAGTAGGTCTTTTTCTAAACAGTGTCGAAGCATTAACTATTGATCCATTATTAACTCTAAGGATAAATTAGAATAAACCCGATTATCAAATTAATGCGGATAACTAATACGAAAAAATAATCTAAAGTTATTGATCAATCAAAGGGAAGTCTATAGTGGGATTAAATGGTCCGCTTCGAAAAAAGGTAAACCTCCCATAAGCCTAGGAAGCAATTGGGTGGTTTACCTTTTGGAATATACGTTTTTTCTTCTGTTACTAATACAATTCTAATTTTTTTCACAAGCTATAAACCATTTGACGTTAATTAATACCCTCTCTTATAAGGAGTAGGAGGTATTGCTTTGCCTGTGATGGCTATTTCTGCATGAAGTGCCCAATATGGATCTTTTAACATGCCACGCCCTACTGCGACTAGTTCTGCATCTCCTTCGACAATGACTTTTTCTGCAAGATCCGGATTTTCTAGTATTCCAACTGCGATAATAGGTACATTTAGTGCTTGTTTGTATGCACGAGCAAATGGAACTTGGTACCCAGGGGTGTTTGCAGGTTTTACTTTACCTGGAGTTGCCTCTCCACCACTCGATACATGGAACACATCCACACCAGCTTCTTTATATTTTTTCGCAATTTCTATAGAATGCTCGAGGTCGTAGCCATTGTCTATATACTCTACTGCTGATATGCGGAGCAATAGGGGCATTTCTTCTGGCATAACGCTACGTACTGCTTGGATGACTTCTACTCCAAACTTCGACAAGTCCTGTCCGTATTCATCCGTTCTGTTATTAATCGCAGGCGAGTGGAATTGGTGAATTAAATAGCCATGTGCTCCGTGAAGCTCAATTGTATCGAATCCAGCTGTAACTGCTCTCCTTGCAGCGTCTTTATATTTATTGATCATTTCTTTAATTTCATCTATTGTTAACGGTCTTGGCTCTTTCCATTTGCCATTCGATTCCACTGGAATGTTGGAGGGACCCACTGGTTGAATAGCATCTTGCGCTTTTCTACCTGCATGTGCAATTTGAACCCCAATTTTGACTTCATATTTATGTACCTCTTTTACAATTCTTTCGTATGCAGGAATATGTTCATCGGACCATAAACCTAAATCGTAATCTGTGATTCGCCCATCTGGTTCCACATCCGTCATTTCGACGATGATTAATCCTGTTCCACCAACTGCACGTGATACATAGTGAACAAAATGCCAGTCATTTGGCTTTCCATCCTTTGATTGAACGGAATACTGACACATCGGTGCCATTACTGTTCGATTTTTTAATGTTAAACCTTTTATATTTAATGGCGAGAATAAATGAGACACTTCTTCAACACTCCTTTTTTAATAGTATTACGTTTTTTGATATATCAATCAACAATAGTGAACTGAGGATATTCATATAGAAGAAAAGGAAATCGAAGAAGCTCAGACTGAAGAAGATTCTCTTGAAAAAAATAACGAAATTCAAAGCTAGTCATTCTTTTTCAATATATTTGTATATTTAATAAATTATTAGTTGTATTTATACATTTTCCATGATACATTATGTATATTAATACTAATAAAACGTATATAAATACATTGGAGGAATATAAGATGAATAAAAAAGTCGTTTTAGCATATTCAGGTGGACTAGATACATCCGTTGCCATTACATGGTTGAAAGACGAAGGATATGATGTTGTAGCGGTTTGTTTAGACGTAGGTGAAGGTAAGGATCTAGAATTCGTAAAAAACAAAGCGCTTGAAGTTGGAGCTATTGAAAGCTATATGATCGATGCAAGAGAAGAATTTGCGAATGATTATGCATTAATTTCACTTCAAGCACATACTTGGTATGAAAACAAATATCCTTTAGCTTCTGCATTATCACGTCCTTTAATTTCTAAAAAACTAGTAGAAATTGCTGAACAAACAGGAGCAACTGCTGTTGCACATGGTTGTACAGGTAAAGGAAATGATCAAGTTCGTTTCGAAGTTTCTATTAAAGCTTTAAATCCAAGTCTAGAGGTAATTGCACCAGTTCGTGAATGGAGCTGGAGTCGTGAGGAAGAAATTGCTTACGCGAAAGAAAAAAATATTCCAATTCCGATTAACTTAGACAGCCCGTTCTCTATTGACGCAAATCTATGGGGCCGCGCAAACGAATGTGGTATTTTAGAAGATCCGTGGGCAGCTCCACCAGAAGAAGCATATGAATTAACTGTTGCAATAGAAGATGCACCTGATACAGCAGATATCGTTGAAATCGAGTTTAAAAATGGTGTTCCAGTTGCACTTAATGGTGTGGAATATAAATTGTATGAATTAATCTTAAAAATGAATGATCTAGCAGGTAAGCACGGAGTTGGACGTGTCGATCACGTGGAAAACCGTCTTGTTGGTATTAAATCACGTGAAGTTTACGAAATCCCAGGTGCATTTACATTAATCAAAGCACATAAAGAATTAGAAGATATTACATTAGTAAAAGAAGTAGCTCACTTTAAACCAGTTATTGAGAAAAAATTAACAGAGCTTATTTACGAAGGACTTTGGTTCTCTCCACTTAGAACTGCTTTAGAAGGATTCTTAAAAGAAACACAAGTATATGTAAATGGTACAGTTCGTGTGAAACTATTCAAAGGCCATGCAATTGTTGAAGGACGTAAATCTCCGAACTCTCTATATGATGAAAAACTTGCTACTTATACAAAAGAGGATGAATTTAACCATGCTTCAGCTGTTGGGTTTATCGAGCTTTGGGGTCTTCCAACAAAAGTTCACGCAATGGTGAACAAGGGAGCAGAGAAGGTGAAAGCATGACTAAACTTTGGGGAGGAAGATTCCAAAAATCTGCCGAACAATGGGTAGATGAATTTGGAGCTTCTATAAGTTTCGATCAAACACTAGTAATGGAAGATTTAGATGGTAGTGCAGCACATGTGAAGATGCTTGGGGCATGTAGTATTTTGCCCCAGGAAGATGTGCAGCAAATTCTTGGCGGTTTAGAACAATTAAAGAAACTAGCTGCAGACAATGCATTAGAGTTTTTAGTTGCGAATGAAGATATTCATCTAAACTTAGAAAAAATGCTCATCGATTTAATCGGACCTGTCGGTGGAAAATTGCACACTGGTCGCAGCCGTAACGATCAAGTAGCAACGGATATGCATCTATTCTTAAAAAATAGAGTAGGGGAAATCATTGAGTTAATCGAGCTTTTCCAACAAACACTAGTAGCTCAAGCAGAAACCCATGTGGAAACACTTGCACCTGGCTATACACATTTACAACGTGCGCAACCAATTTCGTTTGCCCATCATTTAATGGCGTATTTTTGGATGTTAGAGCGAGATAAAGAGCGTTTTACGGATTCGATTAAGCGTATTGATATCTCACCACTAGGAGCAGGTGCCCTAGCAGGAACTACTTTCCCTATCGATCGTAAGCTTTCTGCCGAGTATCTTGGTTTTGCGAATGTCTATGCAAACAGTATGGACGCAGTAAGTGATCGCGATTTCATCGTAGAATTTTTAAGTAATTCTTCAATGTTAATGGCGCATTTATCCCGATTTGCAGAAGAAATCATTTTATGGTCAAGCTCTGAATTTAACTTTATTGAACTAGATGATTCTTTCTCTACAGGCTCCAGTATTATGCCACAAAAGAAAAACCCAGATATGGCCGAGTTAATTCGCGGAAAAACAGGTCGTGTGTATGGAAATCTAATGGGCCTACTAACTGTCATTAAAGGATTGCCACTTGCTTACAACAAAGACATGCAAGAGGACAAAGAAGGTATGTTCGATACTGTTCATACAATCGTTGGTTCACTGAAAATATTTGAGGGCATGGTTCGCACAATGACTGTTCATACAGAGCGTTTACACGATACAGTGCACAAAGACTTTTCTAATGCAACCGAATTAGCAGACTATCTTGCAGCAAAAGGACTTCCATTCCGCGAAGCACATGAAGTGACTGGGAAACTAGTATTCTTATGCATCCAACGTGGCTATTTCTTATTAGACCTACCACTAGTAGATCTACAAGAAGCAAGTAACCTAATCCAGTCTGATATTTACGATGTATTATCACCACTAGCTGCTGTAGGAAGAAGAAATTCTCTTGGCGGAACTGGCTTCGATCAAGTAGCAATTCAAATAGAAGAAGCTAAAAAGCGTTTAGCATAATACAAACCGTAAACACTCATATCAATGTGAGTTGTTTACGGTTTTTTATGCAAATTATTAGTCAGGATGAATTATTAAGGCAAGAAATGATTACCATTGTTCTTTGGAAATGGTATATTTAGGGTAAGTTGCGAGATAACCTAGAGAACATTTAAAGTAAATTAACCTAATATTCTGGAGATGAGTTAATGATTGATATAAGACGACTAGAACTAGATAAATCCAAACGAATTATTGTTGTTTCAGACATACATGCGAACCTGAATCTATTTGTAAAGATATTAAGCAAATTGCATTATACAACAGAAGATTATTTGTTCATTAATGGAGATCTTTGTGAAAAAGGTCCAAAAAGTTTAGAAGTAGTCGAGTTTGTAAAAGAGTTATCAGAACAATCCAATCAAGTTTTCGTAACGAAAGGAAATTGTGACATTCTCCACCGCTCTGTTTTTAATGAAAGTAAAGGAATTATACCTTACATGAACAGACAAAGGAATTCCGTTTTACATGAAATGCTAGCAAAGTACGATAAAATAGTAGATGATTTCAACTCTCTAAAAGAGTTAGGTGATTTTTACCGACAATATTTTCATGAGGAATTGGAATGGATTGAATCACTGCCAATTGCATATGAAACAGATGATTTTATTATCATTCATGCGGGCATTGAAAACATAGAAGAATGGCATGAAACAGAAGAAAGCTTTGCTTTACATACTGAGGCATTTTATGAGAAAGCCCATTTAGCTAATAAAATCGTTATCGTAGGACACTGGCCTGCCGTTAATTATCGAGCAGCGCATATAAGTTCACATAATCCTGTCATTGATTTCGATAAAAAAATAATTGCTTTAGACGGTGGAAATCAAATAAAAAAAGATGGACAATTAAATGCTTTAATTATCGAAAGTAACAACTATTCTTATACATATGTAGATGAGTTGACGCATGAAATGATTGTGCAAATAGAGCATAACGATCTTACGAAACGCGTTGGAACTGTGACATATCCAAATTACGATATGCAAACAATTAAGAGAGAGGAGTATTTTACACTTTGTAAAAATAGTAACTTAGGAATAGAGCAATGGATTAAAAATGAGTATTTAATGGCTGCTGAAGAGTCAATGCAGTGCAAGACAGATCTAAGTACAACTTTTTCATCTGTCACACAGGGTGAAAAAGTACGGATTATTGACAATCATTGTGATGGATATGCTCTTGTAAAGAGAGAGAATGGGGAAGTTGGATGGATACCGAAAAGTTGCTTTGTTGAGAATTAAAAAATAATTGGTTACTAGAAGATAAAAGGAGGAAAAAATATTGAAAAAAACAAAAGCTATCTTGATCGGTGCAGGTGATAGAGGTGCTAAGGCGTACGCACCATATGCAAGTGACTACCCACACGAATTAGAATTTGTTGCTATTGCAGAGTTAAATAGCGAAAGAAGAGAAGCATTTGCGAAATCATATGCTCTTTCGGAGGAACAATGTTATGAATCCTGGCAAGAAATGTTACAAGATGATATTGAGGCAGAAGTAGCGTTTATTTGTACTTTAGATCGAGAGCATTATGAGCCAACGATTAAAGCAATTGAAAAAGGCTATCATGTTTTACTGGAAAAACCAATGTCACCTGATCCAAAAGAGTGTATTTCGATGGTGGAAATTGCGAAAAAGCACAATAAACTGCTGACAATTTGTCATGTACTTAGATATACACCATTTTGGCAAAACATTAAAACCATTATTAAGGAAGGGAAAATTGGAGATATTGTCTCTATTCAACTGAATGAAAATGTGGAAGTAATGCATATGTCACACAGTTTTGTCCGAGGAAATTGGAATAATAGCGATGTATCTAGTCCAATGATTTTGCAAAAGTCATGCCATGATATGGATATATTAATGTATTTGATGGATCAAAAATGTAAGCAAGTTAGCTCTTTTGGATCTTTAATGCATTTTAAAGAGGCAAATGCACCGAAAGATGGGCCTTTACGCTGCTTGGATGGATGTCCTATCGAAAATGATTGCGCATTTCATGCAGGAAAATATTATTTAGGGGAAGGCAAAGGATGGGCGAAGAAGTTCACAATGGATCATTCACGTAAAGGTATCATTCACGCGCTAAATACTACTCCTTATGGAAAATGTGTTTATCGTTCAGATAATAATGTTGTCGATCACCAAGTAGTGAATTTAGAATTCGAAAACGGTGCTACTGCAACATTTAGTATGTGTGGATTCACTCGGGAGCAAACACGTATTGTACAAATCATGGGAACAAAAGGTGAAATTAGAGGGAAAATGGATGAAGATACTATTTCCGTTTTCGACTTTTTAACAAAACATGAAACGATTACCTACTTAAGTAAACCGAAAAGCGGTCACGGTGGTGGAGATGAAGCGATCGTCAGAGACTTTTTGCAAGAAGTACGAAACTATCCAGGAGATGAAAGCAGATCATCTGCTGCAGTATCACTTGAGAGTCATTTACTGGCATTTGCTGCTGAAGCTTCAAGACGCCAGAATGGTAAAGTAATTCAAATCGCTAATTTTTCGAATGAAGTTCTTTAAAAGGAAATAAGAAAGGTGTTACGAGCAGTGCCGAATTTAACAGTGCAAGGGAAAGATTTATACATAAATAACGAGCCAATTCAGCAAAATAGTTATCTCGACCAAGCTTATTATCCGTCAAAGTGTGAGAAAGTAAAGGAAGTATGTACAAATTAAAGAACAAACTCTATGAAAGCTTGATAAATAAGCTTCCATAGAGTTTTTTTATGCAACTGGTTTTCATAACATAACCAAACAATATTACACCACTTTTTATACTCCTGTTCATATCCCCTGATTGTACCTTGCCCTTATTTTTGACTAAAGCCTTTTATTTCATTCATTTTGTTAAGGACAAATACTGAAAAAGCACCTTGATATAGTAATATTTCATTTTTTTGGTTGCAGGGTTGACCCATCAACCTATCAATTGTATACTATTTTTATAGTCAGAAACTTCTGAATACCTGCAGTGTTTGATCGCGAAAGGGGTTGAAATCTATCTTTTTGAAATGAGTGATGAAGAGAGATGCAAGGTAACTTCGTCGTTTGGCTATGGAAGTTTGAGAGATATACTACTCAGTAATTCGAAGAAGATAATTCAAAAGGGGTGAATGGTATGAGTAAAAAAATCAAGATATTAGGTATATTCATGTTAATTGGAATATTACTATTGGCAGGATGCAGTAATGAGGAATCTTCTTCAGGTGGCAAGGACGAAAAAGTCACAATTAAATATTGGTCAATGTGGAACACAGGGGAGCCACAGCAAGTTGTTTTACAAGGAATTATTGATGCTTATGAAAAAGAAAATAAAAATGTGGATATCGATGTACAGTGGATGGGTAGACAAGTTATGTCTGATGTTAGAAATGCAGCATTAGGCGGCGATGCTCCAGACCTTACAGAACAGTCAGGTGCGGAAGTGGCAGGAACTCTTTTAAAAAGCGATCTAGCGGAACCATTGGATAATTTGCTTTCTATGAAAATTCCAAATGAAGGAACTGTTTTTAAAGAAGTATTTATTGATGATGTAGTTTCGTTTTATGAGCAAGAAGGCAAGACATATTTCATACCATATGAAATCATTAGTTCGGGCTTCCATTATAATAAAAACTTGTTTGAAGAAAATGGAATTGAACCACCAAAAACATGGGATGAATTCCTTGCTGTGAGTGAAAAAATGAAGAGTAAGGGCATTGCTCCATTTGCACAAGATGGTAATATCGATTTTTATAATGCTTACTACTATTACTGGTTAGTAGAACGGATTTTGGGACCAGGTGCTTTGTTGGAAGCTGCTGGGGACAAAACGGGTGAAACATGGTTACAGCCTGGTTATTTAGAGGCAGCTCAAAAGCTACAGGAATTAGTAGATAAAGATTATTTTGCAGCAGGATATGAAGGCAGTCAGTATCCAGCAGCACAAACATCGTGGGCAAAAGGCGATGCTGCTATGATTTTAAATGGAAGCTGGTTGTCTAGTGAAACGAAGCAATACACGTCAGATGATTTTGCATATAGTGCGTTCCCATTCCCGGAAATTGATGGTTCTAAGGGTAGCTACGACCAAGCGGAATTATATTTGATTGGTTGGGTAGCTCCAAAGGGTGCGAATGTTGAAGCTGTACAAGATTTCTTGGCATTTGCTATGCAGAAGGGCTATCAAGAAGGAATTGTTACGGATACAGGTAATATTAGTACAAGAAAAGATTTAGAAGCACCAGAAGCATTAGCGAGTTTCAGAGAAACTATTGTAAACGCTTCCTCGTATCATCCGGAATATGATGGTTTACAAGCAGAATACCCAGAATGGTGGAAAACTGTATTCCTTCCATTGGATGATAAGCTGATATTTGGCCAAATGAAGGCTGAAGAGTTTGTTCAAGAACTTAAAGACCAAACAGAAAAGTATTGGTCTAAGCAATAAATGGAGAAAAAACAGGGGAATTCCCCCTGTTTTCTCTTATTAATCTACCGGGGAAATATAGGAGGGAAAGTAGTGAATAACGAGAAAAAGAAACTGATTATTCCATATTTAATTCCAGCTATGGCCTTATATCTTATTTTCTTTATCGGCCCTGCACTCTATGGTCTTTGGATAAGCTTTCACGATTGGAGTGGGTTTACTAAGGATATGGACTTTGTTGGACTTAAAAATTACTTAAATATTTTTGAGGATCCAATCTACTGGCAGTCATTTAAAAACATGATGCTCATACTACTTGTTGGCGGAATCTTTGTCTTTTTTATCGCCTTACTATTTACTTCCTTAATGAGTCAAGGAGTAACGGCGAAAAAGGCTGTGCGTGCAATTATCTTCTTCCCAAATATTATCGCCCCAATTGCGTTAGCGATTGTATGGAACTACCTATACCGCTACGATATTGGATTTTTTAACTCGGTATTAAAAATAGTTGGAATCGACCCAGTCAACTGGACAAGTCCAGATAATATTATGATGTCGGCAGTTATTTCAATTGTTTGGTATAGCACAGGATTTTACGCAATCATCTTATTAGGTGGAGTTGATAAAATTCCAAATACGTATTTTGAGGCAGCAAGAATTGAAGGTGCTTCAACATTTAAGATTTTCACGAAAGTGACGCTTCCTCTAATCTGGGATGTCTTTTCGATTGCGGTTATATTATGGGGCATAAATGCTATTCGTTTATTCGATTTCCTGTTTGCCTTTGGTGGGCCTGAACCCCCTTCACGTATGTGGAATACAGCAATGTATCAATACATATTAGGATTTGGACAGCGGACACCTATTTACCAGCTAGGCTATTCGAGTGCAGTTGCTTTATCAATGGTTGTAGTTGTTTTGATCTTTGTTATCACGGGAAGAAAGTTGTTTAAACGTGAAGTATATGAACTGTAACCTGTACTCGTCAATAAAAAGAGAGGTTGAATAAAGTGAAAACAAATGATCGAAGTATTTTACTAGTTATCGGTAAAGCCCTCTTATATATTTGGGTTATCTTTATTTTATTTGTTCTAGGTTGGATAGTACTAGCCTCGCTAAAAACGAACCAAGAACTATTTGATGGTTTTTGGAAATTACCAGAAACATTGCAGTGGGGCAACTACTATACGGCATGGGTGCAATCTGATTTAGCATCATATTTCTTTAACAGTGTCATCGTTGTGACAGTCAGTGTACTAGGCATTGTTTTAGTAAGTGCACCGGCAGCTTACGTACTCTCAAGGTTTAAATTCTTTTGGAAAGAGCCTTTAACATTACTTTTTGTTATCGGGATTGGGATTCCGTATCAAGCGGTATTAATTCCTATTTATTTACTTTTGTTAAAAACAGGGTTAATCAATTCGCATTTGGGACTTATTATTGTATATGTAGCATTGTCACTACCATTTACAATTTTTATTTTGACAGGATTTTTCCAAACGCTTCCTGCTGAGGTTGAGGAAGCTGCTGCCATTGACGGGGCTACTGCAAACACAGTATTTTGGAAAGTCATGTTGCCTATGGCACGCCCAGGGTTAATAACTGTGACCATTTTAAATGCCGTATCCTTGTGGAATGAGTTTTTATTAGCCAAAGCTTATATAAATGTCAATGATCAATATACATTATCGGTTGGTTTATATCAGTTCTATCAATCCATGCAATACAATTCGGATTGGGTTAGCTTGTTCGCCGGGGTTGTTATTATTATATTCCCTATTCTGATTTTCTTTTTATGGCTTTCTGATAGAATTATAGAAGGAATGACTGCCGGAAGCGGAAAATAATTATAAGGTGGAGAAGGATATGGAGAAGTTAGATACGACTAGCTTTGTGCCATTGTATCAACAACTGAAGGATATTATTATTGAAAATATTGATAGAGGCGTTTGGAGTCCAGGAGACAAGATTTATTCTGAGCAACAATTGTCCGAGCAATTTAACGTGAGTCGCAATACATCGAAAAAGGCGATTGAAGATTTAGTACAGGATGGCGTCCTGTATCGCATTCAAGGCAAAGGGACTTTCTTAAGTTATCCGAAAATTGAACAATCATTATCGGCTTTTTATAGCTTTAGTCAGGTTTTAAAAGACAAGGGATTGAAGCCGAAAGATATTATTTTGAATATAAAGGTAGAAAAGGCGACACATAAGGTAGCGAAAGCACTTCAAATTAGTAAAGGTGAAGAAGTGATTATGCTACAAAGGCTACGCTGTGTAAAGGACGAGCCAATTATATTGGAGTCTTCTTATTTCCCTAAAAAGTGTATTAGAGATATTGAAAAGTTGTCATTAGTTGGTGAAATCCCTTTATATGATATTTTGAGAAATGAATTCGATATTATTGTAAATTCAGCCAAGGAAACGTTTGAACCGATATTAATAAGTGAAGAAGCTACGTATTTAGAAGTAAAGCCAGGCTCACCTGCGTTATTACTCGAACGGGTTGCTTATGATCCATCGAAGGTGCCAGTAGAATTTTGTAAGTCCATTGTGCGTGGTGACCGTTGTAAATTTTACACAGAACTGATTTAATCTCTAAGGAGTTGAAGAAGTGGAATATATTGTAGCGGTAGATATTGGTGGAACGAAAATAGCTGCAGGCGTGCTAAACAAAGAAAATGTTTGGATGTCTGAGATCAAGAAAAAAAGTGATACGTCAAGTGCCGACAATATGTATGTGTCATTATTGGATAGTATTCATGAGGCGATTGACCAAGCAAATTTATCGAAAGAACAAATTACCGGCATAGGGCTTACAATACCAGGGCAATTAGATACAGAGAAGGGTTTGGCTATCTATCAAAATAATTTGCCTTGGGAGAACTTTCCGGTGGGTGATAGATTAGCAAAGGAATTTCCAACCTACCAGTTAGCTTTTGAACATGATGTCGTAGCGGCGGCATTGGGAGAATGGTCAGTTAGGAACTTAACAGATGAACTATTTGTCTATATCACTGTGAGTACTGGCATTTGCGCGAGCATTATTCATCAGGGAAAGCCCTTACGAGGATTAGGACTTGCGGGTGAAATTGGCTTTTTCCCTGTTCATGAAGGTCAAGTACTAGAAAACTATGCTTCTGGCTCTGCAATGGAAAGAGCACTGAAGTTAGGTGATCCCAACAGTACGTTAGCAGATGCTTTTAGACGTTGGGAGCAAGGCGACAAGGATTTAGATTCTTTTTTTCAAGATAGAGCCTATCAACTAGCCGTTGCTATTTTTAATGTGACAGCCGTTCTTGATCCAGACAGGATTGTCTTGGGAGGCGGGGTCATTAATAATCAGGAAAGTTTCTTTAAGCTTATCAAAGATCATTATCAATTATTGTGCAAGCATCCACTTCAGAAAAATTGGCCCACTAGAATCGAGCTAAGTACATTGAAGGGAAAATCAGGCCTTTTTGGTGTAGCAATGAAGGCAAGTGTCTCTATTAAATGCGATGAATTGAGCTAGATGCTAGGTACGAAATATCCAATTGGAGTTTCTTAAAAAAATAAGTGGTTATGACAACATGACCAGGCGCTATTAGAATTTTTTAAAAAACGGAGGCGTAAAATTGTTTAATCTAACACCAGAACAAATTATCGACAATAATGCGGAACATACGACGAGGGAGATACATCACCAACCAGTAGTATGGCAGGAATTGATGAAGGACTTTTTGGAACAACAAGCTACATATAAAGAATTTCTAGCTTCTATTTACAATAAGCATGATCATGTGCGTATTATCTTAACAGGTGCGGGTACATCTGCATTTGTGGGCGATACATTAGTTCCAGAATTATATAGACATAATCGAAAGAATGTTCAGTTTGAATCTATTCCAACAACGGATATTGTTTCAAATCCAACGGCTTACTTATATAAGGATACACCGACAATCCTAGTATCATTTGCACGCTCTGGCAACAGTCCAGAAAGTGTTGCGACCGTTTCATTAGGACAGCAGATTGTGAAGGACTTTTATCAAGTAGTTATTACTTGTAATAAGGACGGACAATTAGCAAAAAATATTCAAGGTGATGCTAATTGTATGACATTGCTTATGCCAGAAAAATCGAATGACCAATCGTTAGCGATGACGAGCAGTTTTACAAGCATGATAATCGCTGCTTATGCGTTATTTACGGAAGAAGTTTTCACACCAGCAGTTGCCCAACAAGTGATTGATTGTGCACAGACATTAATTGACAAGCTTGGTGACTCGGTTGATGCAGTACTTGGATTTGAATTCGAACGAATTGTCTATTTAGGTTCAGGTCCACTTGCTCAACTGTCACATGAAGCAGCTTTGAAAATGCTTGAACTATCGGGTGGGCAAGTTGTTGCGATTCATGAATCGTCACTTGGTTTTCGTCATGGTCCTAAGTCGATTTTGAATGACAAATCAGTGGTAGCGCTATTTATGTCGCAAAATCCTTACACTAGAAAGTATGACTTGGATATTTTACGCGAATTAGCAGCAGCGAAATCGGGTATGAAAATTGTCGCACTAACAGAAAAAAAAGATGAAGAAGTTGAGAAGTTGGCGGATTGGGTCGTCACGGTGAATGCAGGAACAGAAACACTTGGTAATGACTTTAACCTGGCTGTCTTATATGTGATTTTTGCGCAAGCATTGGCGTTGAAAAAATCGATTAAATTAGGGATTACACCGGATAATCCAAGTCCAGATGGCGCAATTAGTCGAGTTGTCAAAGGTGTAACGATTTACGACTATCCAAATTAATCAATCTGCAATTATTCTACTGTGAAACTAGGAGGAAATAGGATGGGATACGTGCATAATACGAAAGATATGCTTATTAAAGCTAGAAAAGAAGGATATGCTGTTCCAGCGTTCAACATTCATAATCTCGAAACGATTCAGGTTGTCGTGGAGGCAGCTGCTGAATTGCGATCGCCTGTCATTTTAGCGGCAACGCCAGGAACAATGGTTTATGGTGGACGCGAATATATTCAAGCCATTGCAGAGATAGCGGCAAAAACCAATGATATTCCAATTGCCTTACATTTAGACCATCATGAAACAGTGGATTCGATTGTAGAATCACTTGAATTAGGCGTTAAGTCTGTCATGGTAGATGGTTCACACGGTTCTTTCGAAGATAATATTGCGATTTCCAAAGAAGTTGTAGAACAAGCACATCGTTATGGAGCTACAGTTGAAGCAGAGCTTGGAAAATTAGTTGGACAAGAAGACGATTTGATTGTTGAGGCGGCGGATGCGGCTTATACAGACCCTGATACTGTTCAAGAGTTTGTCGAACGAACAGGTATTGATTCGTTAGCAGTTGCAATTGGTACTGGTCATGGTTTATATGAAACAGAACCTAATCTTGATTTTGAACGTCTGGAGAAAATCAAAAATTTAGTTGATATTCCACTGGTGCTTCATGGTGCTTCAGGTATTTCTAAAGAGGATGTTCGGAAATGTATTTCACTGGGCTGTGCTAAAGTAAATATTTCGACTGAGCTTAAAATTCCTTTTTCAAATGCATTACGCAATTACTTGGTAGCCAATCCAAATGAGACGGATACGAGAAAGTATATGACACCTGCGAAGGATGCAATGAGTGCGGTTGTTAAAGAGAAAATTATGATGTGTATGAGTGACGGTAAAGCTTAACAATGTGATGGAGTGGGGTTTTATTCCCACTCCATTTGACTATCTATAAGAAAAGGTGGATTACTAATGATTTTAACAATTACATTAAACCCAGCTGTCGACATTAGTTATAAGCTGGAACATTTCTTTTTAGATACGGTCAATCGAGTGGATCATGTGTCTAAAACAGCAGGTGGAAAAGGATTGAACGTAGCTCGAGTTTTGCAGCTGTTGGACGAAGATGTAGCTGCATCGGGATTTTTAGGTGGCAGTTTGGGTGGTTTTATCCGCACACAAATAGAGTCCTTAGGTATTCAAGACTTTTTTGTTCAAATCGCAGATGAGACGCGCAATTGTATAGCGGTAATTCATGAAGGAAAACAGACGGAGATATTAGAGAGCGGACCAGTCATAGTGGACAAGGAAGCTATGTTATTTTTAGAGAAATTCACTGATTACGTTCATCTAGCTGATATCGTGACGCTATCGGGGAGTTTACCAAAAGGACTAACCGCTGACTTCTATGTAGAAATGGTGAAAATCTCTACGCAGAATGGTGCGATGGTGTTACTCGATTCAAATGGGGCGTTGTTAGATGCGATATTAACAAGTAGTTATAAGCCTTATTTCATCAAGCCAAATGAGCAGGAACTCGCAGATTTAGTAGGTGAACAAGCTCTGGATGAAACACAAATTATGGCAACACTTGCATTATCGCTGTTTGCAGATATTTATTGGATTGTTGTAACACTTGGGGCTGATGGGGCAATTGTCAAACAGGGTGATACTTTTTACAGGGCAAGAGCACCGAAAATTGAAGCGATCAATCCAGTGGGTTCAGGAGATTCAGTTGTTGCGGGGTTTGCAGCAGGCTTGGCTCGTGGTTTAATGGATGAAGACTTGATTAAATTCGGTCTGTCTATGGGTGTACTCAATGCAATGGAAGAAAAGACAGGGCATATAAATGTAGAAAAAGTAGAGTGGGCTGTTGAACAAATGCAAGTGGAAAAAATAAAGGGATGAATCAGACAGGAGGAGGCTATTAATGAGAAACTTGTTTCTACTAAATGCAACTATTGTATTGGAAGATAGTATTTTGCAACAAGGATTCATACATATCAAAGCAGACAAAATCGAGTCTGTCGGGGAAATGGCTAATTGTCCATCTTTTTCTGATGCTGATCAAGTATTCGATTGTACAGGAAAGCAATATGCGATGCCAGGCATGATAGATATTCACGTTCACGGTGCGGCAGGTTATGACTTTATGGATGGTAGTCACGAAGCATTTGAAGGAATTGCGATGGCTTTAGCGAAAGAGGGAACTACTTCATTCTTGGCAACGACGATAACAAATCCGATTGAGCATATTGCAGTTACACTAAAAAGCCTGGAGAATTACTGCGCGCAAAGCAGTGGTTTAGGCGTAGCCGAAATGCTTGGAATTCATTTGGAAGGGCCATTTATAAATAAAAAACAAAAAGGTGCGCAACCTGAAAGTGCTATTATTCCGCCGAATTCTAAAGTTTTTAGGGAATGGCAGGAGTTATCTGGGAATACAATTAAAATCATCACCTTTGCTCCCGAACTTGACAATCAATTTGAATTGTTAGCAGAGCTTAAAAAGACCGGCGTGATTGCATCAATGGGACATACCAATGCATCGTATGGTGAAACAATGGATGCAATTGATCATGGAGTCAGCCATGCAACCCATTTGTTTAACGGCATGAAGGGTATGCATCACCGTGATCCAGGCGTTGTCGGAGCTGCGCTGTTACATGATGACGTTCATGTTGAAATTATTCCAGATGGTATTCATTTTCATCCCGATTTACTTAAGCTAATTGTGAAGATGAAGGGGCTTGAAAATGTCCTAGCCATTACAGATGGTATGCGTGCAAAAGGCATGCCGGATGGAGAATATGATTTGGGTGGTCAGCAAGTGACGGTGCGTGAAGGAACGTGCGTATTATCTGCGAGTGGTTCTTTAGCAGGTAGTATCGTAACGATGAATCAAGCTCGATTGAATCTTACCAAGTGGCTAAACTTGTCTATTCATGAACAAATTCAAATCACCTCGGTCAATCAAGCAAAGCGTTTAGGTTTATCGGGTCGTAAAGGCTCAATAAAGGCTGGGAAGGATGCTGATATTGTTGTCCTAGGTCGAGATGGTGAAGTGGAGTTAACAATTTGTAGAGGTTCAATTGCATATGAGCGTATTGGGGCATTTGTATGATGATTGATCAATTACGTAAAATCTACCCTTCACTGATTAGTTATTCCGAAGGGCAGAATCAGTTAGATCGTACATATAAATGGTTTGTGATGGATGACAATGAGATTATTGGCATTCATGAGGAGGAGTTAACGGCTAAAGATGTATCCGTTTTGGCTACTTTTTTGTTGCCTTATCAAATACATTTCCATGTACTTACTGCTGAAGAACAGCAGTGGAGTAAAGTCATTTACTCCACTGAATCAAATGTTGACTCTGAATTAAAATTGGCTAGTCATTATCGTTTCGTCTATTTTTCGATTAAAAAAAATGAAATCGATCCGATTGTTTTTAAAAATGCGATCCAGGAACTTTTTGCTAAACCAGTTCCCATCCTATGGGTCAATGGTTATGAAGGGATCATTATTGAAGAACAGACCGTTTTTGATGAAAGTATTTCTTATGAGCAGATTATTGATGTTTTAATGAGTGATTTATATGTCAATATCAACTTCTTTGTGGGTCCTAATCGGAAAGGTTTGGAAGGAGTTAGCCAACATTATAATTCATTATTAACGGCTGCTAAAAGCGTATTCATTAATTCAAATAAGAGGGTTGTTACGTATATTGAGGCAGTTCCATATTTATTAATTAACCAAACAGAACAAAATTTCCGTTCTGATATTAGTAAAACGATTTTGCAAGAATATAGGGATGACAAAGAAACACTAAAAATGATTGAAGCGTTTGTCCAGTGTAATTTAAACTTATCGGAAACTTCTAAGGTACTGCATATGCACCGCAATAGTTTACAATATCGCTTGGATCGATTTTTTGAGAAAACAGGCATAGATGTCCGGCAATTTCACCAGGCCATTACAGTATACTTAGCGTTATTAGCAAGAAAGTAACGCTGTTCGGTATACAAGTAAATTTGCACGAAGACAATCCGAATCTTTGTGCATGTTCACCATTATTCAAATAGTCTAACTATTGTATACTATTACTAGTTAGTGAAAGCACTTACATACTAGGAGGGAATACAATGGCAGATTTGCAATTAAAGAATATTCAAAAGATCTATGATAAAAATGTTGTTACCGTTCATAATTTCAATTTGGAAATTAGAGACAAGGAATTTTTAGTATTAGTTGGTCCGTCAGGTTGTGGAAAATCTACGACACTTCGGATGATTGCTGGCTTGGAAGAAATCTCAGGTGGAGATCTTTTCATCGGCGGTAAAAGAGTGAACGATGTGCCACCAAAAGATCGAGACATCGCAATGGTATTCCAAAACTATGCACTTTACCCACATATGAACGTTTACGATAATATGGCATTTGGTCTGAAGCTTCGTAAATTCAAAAAAGATGAAATCAAAAAAAGAGTAGATAATGCTGCAAAAATTTTGGGGCTTGAGGATCTATTAACTCGTAAGCCAAAAGCTCTTTCGGGTGGTCAACGTCAACGTGTTGCTTTAGGAAGAGCTATTGTTCGAGATGCTGAAGTATTTTTAATGGATGAGCCATTATCGAACTTAGATGCTAAGTTACGAGTTCAAATGCGTACTGAGATTCAAAAACTGCATAAGCGACTGCAAACAACTACTATTTATGTAACCCATGACCAAACAGAAGCAATGACAATGGCAACGCGCCTCGTTGTGATGAAGGATGGACTTATTCAGCAAATAGGTGCACCTAAAGAAGTGTACGATGAGCCAAACAATATTTTTGTTGGTGGATTTATCGGTTCCCCTGCAATGAACTTTTTGAATGGTAAATTAGAAGGAAATTATTTTGTTATGGGAGATTTGAAAATTCTTGTTCCTGAAGGGAAACAGAAATTGCTTCGTGAACAAGGTTATGTTGGTAAAGATATTATTCTTGGAATTCGTCCAGAAGATATTCATGATGAACCATTATTCCTTGATTTTTCGCCTGAAACAAAAATTAATGTCTTAATTGAAGTTGCTGAATTAACGGGATCAGAAATTATGCTTTATTCTAAAGTAGCTGGTCAAGATTTTGTTGCACGTGTTGATTCACGTTTCAACGTGGATGCAGGAGAAAGAGTAGATTTAGCGTTTGATCTTAATAAAGCACATTTTTTTGATAGTGAATCAGAACTAAGAATTAAATAAGTGAAACTAAACTGTAGAAAATCGTAAATTATACGAATTTTTCTATAGTTTTTTAATTTTCAAATAATTCTATTGATTCTATAATATTTAAATGATACATTCTAAATATATCGAATCATTGGGGTGAAGAGATGGATGTTTTAAGTGCTACAAGTAGAAAGAGGGAAACGTATCAAGTTCAATTGCAATACTCAGTATTGTGGGAATGTGCGTTGGGGATAGCAGCAATAACGAATACACCACTTATTAAAACATTAGAAAAACCAGTAGAATATTGGCAAGGAATAAAAGAATCTCTACCAACTGGACTTTTAGTTGAATTAGATTTTGTAGGAAACAAAAATACTTGGAAAGCTTTACTGCAACTGCTCCATAAAAAAGATTTCACTGATCTAACAGAGTTTACTTCCTATATTCGGAATCTTTCAATGAGAGACTTTACATTTATTTGTTTGCCGTTTATCGGAAGAAGTTACCAAGAATTAAGGGGAAGTGCATCATTAGGTCAGGAATCGGCAATTAAGGAAATGATGAAAATTACAAATGATCATTTATTTTTTCCTAGCTATATTGAATTCATTTGCCAAGCTAATGGAAAGCGTTTAAAAGAGCATCTTATTAATGTGATGACCGGTTGGTATGAAGCAGTTGTAAAGAGTGATTCCAAGAAACTTCATACAATCTTGCAAACTGATTATGTGATGAGGAACAAGATGATAGACAAAATGTCCTCAGAAGAATTGGTCGAATGGGCAACAGGGGGTATAGTATATATGCCAGAACCTTGTGTTCATAACGTTCTGTTAATCCCTCAATACATCTATCGACCATGGACTATAGAGGCAGATATAGAAGGAACAAAGGTTTTTTATTATCCAGTAGCAAATGAAAGTATTACTCCAAATGACCGGTATACTCCTAATAACTTATTAGTACTTAAGCATAAAGCTTTGGGCGATGAGGTTCGTCTACGAATTGTTAAATTACTTTATGAGCAGGATCGTACATTGCAGGAT
The DNA here is from genome assembly GCF_038637725.1 of Psychrobacillus sp. FSL H8-0483. NCBI lineage: Bacteria > Bacillati > Bacillota > Bacilli > Caryophanales > Bacillaceae > Psychrobacillus > Psychrobacillus sp. FSL H8-0483. The sequence goes on along the minus strand of NZ_CP152052.1, from coordinate 2,133,144 downwards.
ATTACCGAGCAATTAGATATTGGCAAATCTACTATCCATCATCATCTTAAAATTCTGAGAGCAGCAAAATTAGTGGAGATTTTAGATGCAAAATACTCTCTAAAAAGAAAAGCTATAGATATGCTCTCAAAAGAATTGGATCTTTATTTAAATCAATGAGTGAAAACTTATTAAAAAATCGTCCGTTTCTTACTGTATGGATTGGGAATGTCATTTCTGAATTAGGTGGTGCTTTTGGTACTTTTTGCAACTCTATTCTTATTTATCAACTGACTAATTCTACGATGGCACTAGGAAGTATGTGGTTATTATATTTTATCCCTTCTCTCATTTTGCAATTATTTATTGGTCCTTTTATCGATAAATGGAGTCGAAAGTGGATTATGGTATTTTCGCAATGGGCTCGTGGTTTCATATTCCTTATACCACTTGTTTCACTCGCTACAGGAAATCTTGAAGTTTGGCATATTTATGCGGTTCAAATTGCAGTGGGATTAATAACACCTATTTATACACCTGCCAATCAAGCAATCACACCTACAATTGTTCCGAGCGACCAATTGGCTACAGCTAATGCGTATATAGACGGAACGGTGAGACTAATGACTTTCCTAGCACCAATTTTAGGTGGAGTCGTTATTGAGTATTCAGGTGTCATCCCTACACTGATTTTTGTATGTATCACACTTATGACTAGTGGTGCACTTTTACTTTTTGTACAAGAGAAAAAGGTCTCTCAAAGTGTCCGAAAATCTTGGCTGGAACAATTCAAGGAAGGAATATTTTACTTTTTCAGCGAACGGCCTATTGTTTGGTTAGGAATTTTTTTGGCTTTTGTTCAGTTTGGAGTAGGGGTGACGATGGTCGTTACTTTACCTTATATTACGCAGGAATTATCAGGAAGTTATGCCGAATATGGATACTTTATGGCAAGCTTTCCGTTAGGGTATGTAATTGGATCCATATTAGTAGGTAAAATAAATTATAAGAGTCGTAGAGTATTAATGTTAGGGGCATTAGTAATTGGAGGACTGACATTTATCTCACTAGGTTTTAACGATAGTATCATTTTTGCAATTACTACAGAGGCTGTTGCAGGAATAGCTATGGCGTTCTTTGGAGTCCATAATATTACCATTTTTCAGCAATCAGTTCCAAATGACATGATGGGTAAAGTAGCATCAGTCCGTCTTTTTATTATTAGAGGGACAATGCCATTAGGAGTACTTGCTGGAGGTATTTTAAGTGAGCAGTGGGGAATACGTCCACTCTACTTTTTAATTGGCTCCATTATTTGTACTGTCTCTATAATAGGGATTCTGCTTCCTTATTTTCGGTTTATGGATGACTCTCCTATTCATAATGATATTACATCCTAATATGGATAGCTTAGCGTTGTTCAGTTAGTTAGTATACTTTTGTATACTATAATACTTTAAAGTGCGTACTATTGAAATTACTGCTTATAAATTATAATGACAGTAACATAATAAAGGAGGAATAGAGTAAGCATGAATAATGTGAAACCTCGTGACATACAAAAAGTTTGGACAGTAAACGAACTAAAAGTTAGTAATATTCATAGTGCGGGAGCAGTTCTGGAACCTGGATACTGGGAAGATTTCGATCCCTTCTTATTATTAATGGAAGATAAATTTGAAAAAGGGGCATTCGACGTACACCCACACCGTGGTATGGAGACGGTGACATTCGTTATCGATGGGACAATAAATCATTATGATAGCGCGACTGGTGGGGGTGGTAAATTGCAAAAAGGAGATTTGCAATGGATGACTGCTGGAAGAGGTGTTGTTCATAATGAATCACCAGATGATGGGGAAATGGTCCATCTTCTTCAACTTTGGGTGAACCTACCGCGTAAGGATAAAATGACTGCGCCACGTTATCAAAACATGCATGCAAAAGATAGGCCTGTTCGTCAAGAGGAAGGTGCTTTGATACGAGTATATTCTGGTTCTTCCGGGGATGTTGTGTCTAATACACTCAATTATGTGCCAATCACATTTGTAGAAATGGTAGTAGAAAGTGGATTTTCAATCAGTCAAGACTTACCAGGGAGTTACAACGGTTTTATTTATGTTTTAGAAGGTAGCGGTACTTTTGGGGAAAATAAAGTGGAAGCTAAAAAAGGGCAAGCGTTGTGGTTAGAAGCTGCCGATGAATCAGACATGAGTAGTATAAACGTTACTGCAAATGAAAAATTGCGTTTAGTATTATTTGCTGGTGAGCCCTTGATGGAGCCGGTAGTTGCAAGAGGTCCATTTGTTATGAATACAGAAGAAGAAATAACGCAAGCTTATGCGGATTATAGAAACGGCAAATTTATTACACAAAACCAATAAAGTTTTCGGCGCAATATAAAGTTTCACTTTACGAATGAATAGAAAGAGTTATCTACATTGTCTTTGAAAAGACTTTGAGATAACTCTTTTATGTTTAATGGATAACTGCATGATGTTTAATAAAAGTAGTCTTTGTTGTATTGATATGCAAGCATGGACAAGAAATCAAATTCTGCAATTTTATCTGCATCTTAATCTATATAATTTCTTATCATCTAATTCATAGTTGTTGTTCTTTGAATTAAATAGTACAATCCTTTCTATTTATAAATGTCAGCGATCAGAGGTTTTTAGTTTATCGATTTTTGAAAGCTTTTTCTCAATTCATCTGAGACACGAATTAATTTTCCCCTTAATTCATCCAGCCAAGGTGGCTTTTCATTAATTTCCCCATAATCTAATGACGATAACAATCTCGCAAACTTATATAGTTTTGCGTATCTTTGAAACTGTTTAAACTGATTCACTACATCGTTTTCTATAGCAGATACAGAGCCATACCCGTTCAAAAAAGACTGAACCAATAAATCTGAATGGAGATTGTCATTATCAATAAAATCATCAAGAGCCGAAACAATATCTAGTGCATACCAATGATACATGGCATCGTCAAAGTCGATGATAATGAAACTATGATCCTCATTCTCTTTATAAAACATATTATCCAATTCAAAATCGTAATGTATTAAACCATGTACGTCACTTGTAGTAGGTAATGATTGAAGCCAGGAACTCACCGTACTTAGTTCCTGAAGTGCTTCTTGTTCCTGCGGGTGCTTTTGAAACACGTTTTCCATAAACTCTACTTTGTCCAACCAACTCTTTCTTCTTTCAGATACAGGCTCGAAATTCCTAGACAAACAATGAAGAGATGCAAGGGATTTTCCCCATTCCTCCATCTGATTTTCGGTGATTGTTTCGGAGTCTAGATTGGTTCCGTTTGCAGCACTAAAGACTACCGCAATATATGTCCCGTGTTGAGTCTCTATTGTTTCGATTAGTTCACCACTTATGGAGGGAATTGGTGATACACATGGAAATTTGTTGGACTGTAAATAGTGCATGAACTCTAGCTCGGCTTTTATTTGTTCAATGGAATTATCTTGTTCAAAACTAAATCGTAAAAAGTATGGAACTTGATTATGTTCAAAAGCATACACAAAGTTTGAACTTGCGCGCCAAACTTTTAAAGTACCCGCGTCATGTTCCCAAAATTGAATAAGTTTCTGGGCAACAGTGTTGGCAGATAATCCTCTTACCATGATTCCTAAATTCATCATCTTTTATTTTTCCTCCCATTACCTTTGAGAGGAATAAACCCCCATTAAGAGATAAACCCTCTCATCAGCATGTTAATTTGACATTCTCTATTTTTCAAAACGTCACCCCTTCCTAAAATATCGGCTATAGAAAAACAGCCATCTTTTATTTATTCTCCATAAAAAAATTATTACCTTCTGACACATTAAAATAAGTAAAATTCTTCGATAGCTATTCTTGGGTAGACATTGATAGTATTCATTATTTTGATGCTTAGAAAATGAGGATGTCCAGCGTTTTTATGTATTTTATTTTTCAGATGGGAAGGAATTGTAGCTCAAGAAAAATGGCCAATTAATAGAGGGAATAAGCATTCGAATAGATCAAAAAATACGTGAGCTAAACATTCCATTTGAGAGAATTCATGAGAAAAAAATGATTGATTAATAGTTTTTATGCATTTTAATACTTTAGAGATGATTTTTTATCATAAAAGTGCTATATTAAATTTTATAGATGAATAGTCCTTCGGGGTCGGGTGAAATTCCCAATCGACGGTGATGAAGAAATTCTAAGCCCGTGAGCCTTTTTTAAGGCAGGATTTGGTGTAAATCCAAAGCCGACAGTATAGTCTGGATGGGAGAAGGATGTACGAGTAAGCTTATTTCCTTATGGAGAAAAATACACTCCAAAAGGTTTATTTGTCGATGCTTCATACATAATTTCCAGATCCCCCGTAGAGAACATTATCTATGGGGTTTTATTTTTGAGTAAAACCGAACAAAATTTCATATGAGCACTCCTTCGGGGTCGGGTGAAATTTCCAATCGACGGTGATGAAGAAATTCTAAGCCCGTGAGCCTTTTATAAGGCAGGATTTGGTGTAAATCCAAAGCCGACAGTATAGTCTGGATGGGAGAAGGATGTGCGAGCAAGCTTATTTCCTTGTGGAGAAAATACACTTCAAAAGGTTTATTTGTCGATGCTTCCAACATAGATTTCCTAACCACCCCTTAGATTATTCTCTAAGGGGTTTTATTTTTGAGTAAACCCGAATGAATTTCAAGTAGTTCATTCTTTTGAAGTTGGTGAGTTTCAAAACTACTGAATGAAGAAGGAATACTTGAAATCTAATTGAATGCGAAACGAGGTGATGCAAATGTTCACAGGAATTGTAGAAGATTTAGGCAAGGTTAAAGCAATGAAAAGCGGAGCAAATAGCATGCAGTTAACATTAGAATCCAAAAAGATTGTAGAAGACATCCATTTGGGAGACAGTATTGCAGTTAATGGTGTTTGTTTAACCGTTATATCATTTTCGAATAACCTATTCACCGTTGATGTCATGCCAGAAACGGTAAAGGCTACAAATATTCGATCCTTGCAAATAGGACATGTTGTTAATTTGGAACGTGCAATGCCAGCAAATGGACGATTTGGCGGTCATTTTGTTTCGGGCCATGTGGATGGAACGGGTGTAATTTTGAGAAAAAGAAAACTAGAAAACGCGGTATACGTGGATATTGGTGTCAGTAAAGAACTAAGTAAATACTGTATGCTAAAAGGTTCGGTCGCGATTGATGGTATTAGTTTAACTATTTTTGATGTTCAACCTACGCAACTGACTGTTTCACTCATTCCAGTTACATTCAGCGAGACCATTTTAGGGATCAAAAGAGAGCATGATACGGTGAACATTGAAAATGATTTACTTGGCAAGTATGTTATTAACCAACTAGAGCGAAAACAAGAGAATTCATCGATTTCAATGGATTTTTTAAGACAAAACGGATTTTAATAAGAGGCGGTGTTTTACGTATGTTCAATACAATTGAAGAAGCAATTGAAGATTTAAAAAGAGGTAAGATCATTATCGTGGTAGATGATGAGAATCGTGAAAATGAGGGGGATTTTCTGGTACTGGCTGATTCCGCAACCCCAGAAAATATTAACTTTATGGCTACATATGGTCGTGGTTTAATTTGCACGCCTATTACGAAAAAAATAGCGGATCGTCTCGACTTGTATCCGATGGTCGCTCATAATACGGACAATCACCAAACTGCCTTTACGGTAAGTGTGGATTATAAGACGACGGAAACAGGTATTAGTGCATTTGAGCGTTCAGAAACGACTTTACAACTGGTAAATGCAGCATCAGTAAGTACAGATTTTCGCCGTCCTGGTCATGTATTCCCACTTGTTGCAAAGGATAACGGTGTACTTGAAAGGCGAGGTCATACAGAGGCTGCAGTTGATTTTGCAAAAATTTGCGGGGTTCAACCTGCTGGTGTCATTTGCGAAATAATGAGTGAGAACGGTGAAATGGCGAGAGTTCCAGAATTAAAGAAAATTGCTGAATTTCATGGATTGAAGTTTGTGACAATTGAAGCATTGGTTAACTATAGATATGAACAAGAACAAACAACTAAAGCCTAATGCGTCGCTTATTCGAACGACATTTTTTGAAGAATAATAGATGTTAACAAATTAAAACTTAGGAGAGATGAAGAATGGGAAAAGTATTTGAAGCGCAATTAATTGGAACAGATTTAAAAATTGGTGTAGTGGTAGGAAGATTTAATGAGTTTTTAACAGGTAAATTATTGGACGGTGCAATGGATGGTTTGAAACGCCACGGCGTATCCGAAGAAAACATTGATGTTGCATGGGTACCTGGTGTATTTGAAGTACCTTTTATGACGAAAAAAATGGCAGAATCCAAAAAATATGATGCTATTATTGGTTTAGGTACCGTTATTCGCGGCTCTACTACACACTATGATTATGTATGTAACGAAGCAGCAAAAGGTATTGCTAGTGTAGGGTTATCAACTGGTGTTCCTGTTATGTTCGGCATTGTAACGACGGAAACAATTGAACAAGCCATTGAACGCTCTGGTACAAAATCAGGAAACAAAGGCTATGATGCTGCGGTATCTGCAATTGAAATGGCGAATTTGAATAAGTTATTCTAATAATAAAGTAAATAAGTTTGTATACGTTTATGGACAGGCTGAAATTAGCCTGTCTTTTTTTCGACCAATAATAATGGCTTGGAGACCCCCAATTCACTCCACACTAATTTTCGAATCTACTAAAAATTCTATATTTTTCATGAATTACTATGTTATGATAATTTCATCTTAATTTTTAGATAGTAGGGGGATTTTTTGTGAAAGGATTTTTGAATTGGGTGCTTCAATTAGTTGTCGCATTCGTCGGTATTTTGTTAATTAGTGGTTTGCCTATATTAATCACTGGTTTTCAGCACGGAGAATTTTGGTGGAAGGAATATGGACAGCATTTACTTGTTTTATTTCCTGTTGAGGATTTTCTCGACCAACATTACGGTAATCATATTGGAGCGTATATCATTTACTCACTTGAAATATTGTTTCTTGCACTTATCGTTGCGATTTTTTTGGCACTTCTATTTACGATTATGACGATGTTGTTTAAAGAACGAACAAGACAGCGAATTAAAACCTTCTTTTTCTTTTTGGAATCCTTCCCAGATATTTTAGTTATTTTACTTGTGCAGTTAACCGTAATTATGGTTCACAAAAATACGGGTATTTTCATTTCAAAGATTGCGGTGACCGGTGGAGAAAAGATTTATTTGCTGCCTGTTTTTTGTTTAATGATTTTGCCAATGATTCAGCTGTATCGTTTAAGCATGCTGACGTTTGAAGCAGAAGAAAGAAAGATGTATGTAGAACTTGCCAATTCTCTTGGTTTTAGTAAGTTGATTATTTTACTCATACATATTTTCCGAAATGCCATTATTAGTATATTTTTTCAATCGAAAAAGACAATGTGGTTTATGCTTTCGAATCTATTCATCTTAGAACGAATGTTCAATATGCCTGGTATTATGTTTCACTTAAGTAGTAACTTGTCAGGAGAGACGTTTTTAATTACTGTTTGTAGTTTTTTCTTACCTGTCTTCTTATTGTATAGCTTGGGTGAGTGGTACTTCCTACGACGGTTGAACCGGGGAGGTGCTGTTGGATGAAATCTGTTTGGAGGCAACCTTATTTTGTTTTCGGCTTCATCATTCTAGCATTCTTTTTAATAGGAAGCTTTGTTTTTGAATGGATTTTTGGACCGGATCCGAAACAAACGTATTTTCTGTATGAAAATGGTCGTGTAGTAGAGGCAGCTCCTTTGTCACCAAGTTGGATGCATCCATTTGGAACCGACCAGTACGGGTATGATATGCTTGCAAAAATTATGCTCGGTGCGAAGTATACGATTATAGCTGCAATGGGTGTTGCAGCAGTTCGTATGTTTATTGCAGTACCACTTGGATTTGCGATAGGGACGTATTGGCAAAAGAAACGTTCATTGATTAATAGCTTCATTGATCCACTTCATTATGTACCGATGACTATTTTTGCCTATCTGATGTTGTATCCCGTTTTATGGCAGCCAATGGAAGGGTTCTCCACGACTGTTTGGGAACGCATTGTTATTCAAGTGGTGTTAATGGCGATTATTACAGTGCCTATTGTTGCATCTTTAATTGGTAATGAAGCGAATTTACTATATCATCAGGAATATATTTTAGCTTCGAGAACGCTTGGTGCTAGTCGACGTCGAATTATTACCCGTCATCTATTTCCAATGATGCGTGAGAAATTATTTGTCTTATACGGTCAGCAGGTAGTGGAAACGTTGGTCGTGTTTACGCATTTAGGGCTTCTCCAATTATTTATTGGAGGAACGAAAGTTAGTTATGACCCGATGTTTGGGGATCCACCGAAATCGATTGCCTATGAATGGGCTGGACTTTTTGGTTCGTCGTTTCGTTATTTGCAAGGAGTTCCGTGGCTTCCGCTTGCTCCAGCTATCTGTTTCGCACTTCTCATCTTAGCAGTTGCTACAATGATTGAAGGGTATACGAGAGCAGTGAGTGGCCAAGTGAAAATTCCAAAGCGGAAGAGAGTCGCGTTTGTGTCGAATGATACAATCGAGTGGAATAAAAAGCAATTACATGAAAAAATGCAGCTTCTTCATAAGAATGAAACAAAACTGTAGGCATTTCGCCTACAGTTTTTTAAATTGGTTGCGGGTGTTTCTGAATTGGTCTCACTTATTATACAAATGGTTTTGTTCATCCGTTTATTTCTAATAAAAAACATTATTCACCAAAATAAATTCCTTTTATGCAGAGTAGATATGTATACGACCATTTATCGCTCACCCCGCGGAAAGCGTCCGCCTATAGCGGAAATCAACTATACTTTATTTCGCTTAAAATATATATTTCTTTAGTTTCCTTTGGTATTGTTCGTGTTTTTTATGTAAATTGGAATTTTGAAATTGATTCGTTTGAATATGCAAAATTCTTTGCAAGCTGTGCAATAACGGATTAGGCTTGTCCGTTCATGATGCATGCTTTTTGCGTGGATATGGATAAGGAGAAAACTCTTCCGAAAAAAGTATGTTTCACAAAGTTTTGGGGAAATTATTAAGGTATTATGCTCTACGGACGTATAAATAAGTTGTATAATTTTAACATTATTGAAAGAGGTGTTACTGCAATGCCCCAAGGAACATTTGACTTTTCACCACTAAAACAGCAATTAACACAAGGACTTGAAGATATTTCGTTTGAAATAAATAAAGGTTTAAAAACATTAGAAAAAGATAGCTATTGTGTTTTGGGTGAACTGAAGGAGCTCAAGGATAAATTTGAACAAGTAGAAATGGTGGCAGCGTCTTTTTATCTAAATAATTATTTGTCTCCCTTTACTGACAAATACTTGGATATATCTACTTGTATTCAACATCTCTCTCATCAAAGACATGGAGCATTAATTGTGATTGAGCGTGAAAATGAGGTGGATTCATTCATTCGAGGTGGTACTCCTATTGGTGCAACATTGACACATGCACTATTGGAATCCATTTTTTATCCTGGAAACCCACTTCATGATGGTGCTGTACTAGTAAGGGCGAATCAAATATTTTCCGCAGCAAATATTCTTCCCTTATCTAAGATAGGGTCGAATAAAAAGAAATTAGGTACCCGCCACCGAGCCGCATTAGGTTTAACAGAACAGAGTGATGCAATAGTTCTTGTTGTTTCTGAAGAGACAGGCATTATTTCTTTTGCAATAGACGGGAAACTCCAACCGATTAGTACTGCTAGCTCATTCGTTTGAACTTTTTAGTAACAGTACAAAAACTTGACTGTTTTATTAGTTATTAATCGTAAAGAAATTCGTTAAAAGCCAAACACCTTGTGGGAAAATAATTGATAATTGCCATGCACCTATTCCTTGTAAACCGTATTCACGAACTAATCTCATTTTTTTACTGATACTTCTTACATCTTCAAACCACACCTCATGTTGTTGTCCTTGTTCATTAATATCGAAAAATGGAGATTGATATTCCACTGAATATTGTATTGGTGCTTGGCACTTCATTGCAGTTTCCACTGCGATTTACCTATCCCCCAAAAATCGTAGAGATACATTTAGCTTCTACTTATTGTATATAAAGACTCCCTAGATTTTACGGCATGAATGATCATATTTTATCCTACTTTCCTCTTGTTATTAGCCAGTAAAGGTTTCTATTTACTTATTAGTAGTGATCAATAGGATATATTATGATGATTTCTTGTTTTACATATCTCAAAGAAATGTAGCTGTTTGGTTAGTGATTCTAATAAAAAACAATTATTTTCCATTGTATAAGAACTAGTGTTCGTAATATACTATAAGAACAAACGTTCCTGATGGAGGAGTAAATAATATGTACGAAGGGTTAGAAAATCGAAAAATTATATGCATTGATATGCGCAGCTTTTTCGCGAGCTGTGCAGCTGCGGACGCTGGGCTGGATGTGATGAATACACCAATTGCTGTGATTGGAAATTTAGAGCAAAAGGGGAGTATTGTACTTGCTGCTTCTCCCAGAATGAAAAAGGAATTTGGCGTGAAAACAGGAACTCGATTATTTGAAATACCAAATCATCCTTCCATTCGTTTAATCGAGCCCAAAATGGAGTTTTTTGTTCGAGTGTCCCTGGAAATTGTGCGCTACTTAAATCAATTCGTACCTAGTGAATCCATTCATGTGTACAGTGTGGACGAATGCTTTGCCGATTTAGGTGGAACGGAAAAGCTTTGGGGACCAATAGAAAAAACAATCAAACATATACAAGATGGGTTACATTATCAATTCCAATTGCCGTGTGCAGTTGGAATGGGACCAAATATGCTCATGGCTAAACTGGCGCTTGACCTAGAAGCGAAAAAAACTGGGTTTGCTAAGTGGACGTATGAAGATGTTCAAACAAAGCTATGGCCGGTCTCACCACTAAGTGATATGTGGGGTATTGGCTCTCGTTTAGAAAAAACATTAAATAATATGGGCATTTTTAGCGTAGGACAGCTAGCGAAGACACCCCTTGCGATGCTAGAAGAAAAGTTTGGTGTCATGGGAAATCAACTATATCATCATGCGTGGGGTATCGACTTATCCAAGCTTGGGGCACCCATTGTAGACGGACAGATTAGTTATGGAAAAGGGCAAATACTGTTTCGTGATTACTGCACGAAAAGAGAAGTGATGGCTGTTTTACTTGAAATGTGTGAGGACGTTGCTAGACGCGCGCGTGAAGCCGAAATGGTGGGAAGAACCATTCACCTTACGATTGGCTATAGTAAAGATGCATTTGGCGGAGGATTTAGTCGTTCGCGTTCCATTGATGAACCAACGAATGCAACGATGACACTCTATAAAGTATGCGAACAAATCTTTGACGAGTTTTATGACCGTCGACCCGTTCGAAGAATATCCATTTCCATCACCAATCTAGAACCCGAGCATTCGATGCAGCTAAGTTTGTTTGAAGATAATAAATGGAAAGAACGAAAATTAGGAAAAACAATGGATTACCTCCGAAGTAAGTATGGCTCTACTGCGATCTTGCGTGCAGTGTCCTATACAGAAGCTGGAACCGCCAGAAAACGTGCGGGCTTACTTGGAGGGCATAAAAAGTAAGTAGAAATTAAAGGGAAATGTAAAAGTTTATCGAAGTAAGAGAGGAGGGGAAAATAAGGTGATTGAATCCTTAGAAATCACTTAAATGGAAATGAAAGAAGAGGAGGGATTTAGTTGGAACAAACTATTTTTCAACACATGGAAACTGTACGAGGAATAACGGAGCAGTCCATTAAAAAAATATCAGAAGAGATTGCGAATATTGTACCAAAAGGATTTAATAATAACATTCACTGGAATTTTGGCCATATTGCATTCATACAAGAAAAACTCGTTTATGGAGTGTTAGGTGAACAGATGAGTCTACCCATTCAATATGAAGAATTTTTTAGTGCAGGAACGAAACCTTCTGAATGGAAAGGAACTCCTCCTTCATTAGCAGAGATTTCTTCGGTTTTATCCGAACAAAAATCAAGAATCAGACAATCCCATCAAGGAAATTTGCACAAAAAGCTGCCAACCCCATTTACAAACCGTGCAGGGATCACATTTAATACGGTTGGAGAAACATTTCTCTTTAGTTTTTACCATGAAGCACTGCATATAGAAACGATTAAAAGAATATATCAATCTATTTCTGTTAAATAAGTTTAATCTACGTGATAAACTTAATTTAGTAAGTGTCTTCTGAATACCTTCGAAGCAGTGGACCTAATTATAATAGAAAACTAAAACCGAACGTTCCGGACGATCGGTTTTTTTGTATAGTACTCCTCCATGTTAAAGATCAAAAGAGAATATATATATAAAAGAGTGAGAGGAACAAATATATTTGTAAATGATTTTAGAGGGAGTGATGGGTCTTGAATTACATTTTATTCCTTATTCTAATACTTTCTCTTATCATTTCTATTCTCGTTTCTATTTGGGTACTAAAAAAATGGAATAGATGGTGGGGGATGGTGACAGGATTTTTTATAAATACAGTATTATTAGGTGTAACGTCAGCGTTCCTATACAAGATAGACGCTCAAGTCTTTCTTAAAGAGACGAGTGGATTAGTTATAGTAATGCTTTTTATTCCGATAAATACTTGGATTAATTTCTTTATACTTGGATTTATAAGAAATAGAGAAGTAAGGCCCACGGATTCTAACATTCTGTAAGGAAATAATGCAAAGTAGGTGTATGCATGATAGAAATATGCGCGAGGTCAATAGCTTCATCCATAGAAGAATTATTATACTATGCCACTTCTAGCTATCGAGTTGTAGAAGAATACGATAAGTATCAACGTGAAGAAAGTAGAAAACTATATGCCCTAGAAGAAAACAAACACTTCATTGGCTGTATAGGGATCCATTTTACAGAAACTTATTGCTGTGAAATCAAGCATATCGCGGTGTCCCCATCTAAGAGAGGCCAAGGAATCGGGAAAAGAATGATTGCCTTTATTTTGGAGAGACATTCGCTCCAACGAATAGCCGCAGAAACCGATCTAGAAGCGGTGGAATTTTATAAAAGCTATGGATTCGATATCACAAGTTTAGGTGAGAAATATGCAGGAGTGGAGCGATTTTGGTGTGAATATAACAGGGGAGAGAATAATGATAATTACCGAGATAGTGGAAAATAAAGCAGTCATGTGTACGGAAGACCATTTTGTCGGCATTGGTTCAACAAGAAAAGTGTACAGGTGGAAAGATTATGTGGTAAAGGTGAATCTCCATAGCATAGGGCATCAACAATCCATAAGAGAGCTTGAAATATATGAGTATATGCAAGCAAATGGGTTTGGGGAACTTTTTGCTCCAACTTATTATGTAGATGAGGAAATTTGTATACAGCAATATTTCCCGGAATTGCCGATGATGGATCATCAAAGTAGATACGATATTCCTGAACAGTCTGATTTCCGGAAGTTTCCGAACAAATATAAGGAGTGCGTCGAACTGTTAGACGAAAAGTTCGATATATTCAACATAAAAGATAGCAGCAATTACGGGTTAAATGAGAAGAGTGAGCTGGTATTCATCGACTATGGCATGAGCAAAAAACTATATGAAGACGCTTGGGTCCCAGCTGCGGAAAATGGGGATGTTCCACAAATAGATGTTCTGGCTTGTGACAAGTGTGGGATTGTGAAAGAAATTCGAATGTACGGTGAGGCTGATTCGTTGGTACGGTGCCATTCCTGTGGGAAAGAGTAATACATAGAGAAACCATGAAAATACATACAATGATTTGACCTATAAGATCTAATTGGAACTCCGCGAGAGTGTAAATAAGAAAAATTAATGAAGTGAGGGTAAGCCAGGATGTGGAACAACATAAAACAGTGGGCAAAGAGGGTAAAGCGTTCTATTTTCATCTTATATTTAGCTTCTAAAGATAAACGAGTACCACTGTCAGCAAAATTGTTCACAGCCTTTATTGTCGCATATGCATTCAGTCCGATTGACCTCATCCCCGACTTTATCCCAGTACTCGGATACTTGGATGATGTCATTCTTCTGCCAATAGGCATTTATTTTGCTCTACGAATGATTCCAAAAAATGTTCTTGCTGAATGTGAATTAAAAGCAGCAGAGCTCATGAAGCAAGGTAAGCCGAAAAACTGGATTGCAGGGGGCATCATCCTTTTCCTTTGGGCAGCCATTGCAACGTGGATGATTTATTTAATTTACGGGATCATTAAATGAACAAACCAAAAGCAGTAGAAGTACCATATTTCACTTAGGTGAATAGTAAATTGATATCGAACACAGCAATGAACCCATTGCGAACAAATAAAACACCAACAAAAAGAGACACCCTTTATGGATGTCTCTAATTCATTAACCTAATTCCGAGGAATTAAAGTTTTGTAATGTTAACAGCTTGTGGTCCACGTTGACCGTCTTCCACTTCAAATTCCACTTTTTGACCTTCGTCAAGTGATTTGAAACCTTCACCTTGAATAGCTGAGAAGTGAGCGAATACGTCGTTTCCGCCTTCAACTTCGATAAATCCAAAACCTTTTTCTGCGTTAAACCATTTTACTGTACCTTGTGTCATGTAAAAAACCTCCAAATATAATGTTATAATAATATATAATTTCTTCAAAAGATAAAAAAATTCACATATTATAAAAAGTACCGAACGAACACGATTACTTTTTGTAATATGTGAATTCATGTTTCTATTTAAGCAATTTAATTATTATCCTAATAATACCTTGTGTTTATACATTTGTCAAACAAGGTGCGTAATAAGGAAAACAAGAGCAAAACAACAGGGTATGCAACGATGTTTTAAAAAAACTTATTATTCGTAGATTTTCTTCTAGAGCTAAAGGTGAGTTTACTGATGGAATAAAAAGGTGTTTTTTGGATTTATGTCGAAGCAATTTATATATGGGTGGTTATTTTATAGAGTAGGTACAAGCAGAATTATCGAATATAAAGAAGTTAAGGAGGAATCGCGATGATTTTAGATGATGCAATAGAGGCAATTGTAAATAGTCTTAAGCTGGACAAAAAGGTTCAAGCGATTTTTATAAAAGGCTCAATAGGGCGTGGCGAACAGGACGAGCATTCGGATATCGATTTGTATTGCTTAGTGAATGAGGAAGATGAAGAAGAATTCCTTGAAAGTAGGCTTCAACATTTAGAATCCTATAACCAATTACTATTTCATGATGATATCTTTATTGTGGCTCCACAGATTCTTGCGGTCTATGAAAATTTAGTGCATATTGACCTTTTTACAGTGACAGAAAATACATATATCGAAAAGGATTTTATGAAAGTCTTATACGATCCAAACTTTAAATTGGAGAAATACAAACAAACCCAAAACCTAAAATTATCTGACCATGAGTTTCAAGACGCGGTCGATGATGTCGCATGGTTCCTTTTCCAGTATAAAAAATCATCTGCTCGAGGAAATGATATATGGTCAGTTAGTATGCTACACCATGTCATGACACATCTATCAAAGATATTACTGCATCGCTATCATTCGGACAGAGCTCAATTGGGATTGAAAACATTGGAAATCTCCCTCCGCGAAGGAATCGTCCGGCAAGCAAAGCAGATTTACGAAAACATAACACCACAAAAACATAAACAGGCAGTCCAATTAATATGTGAACTACTATTCCATGAAACTGAATGGATTTTCTCTGAGGTAGCACACCCAGAAAAGATTAAGCCGTTGTGGGATCGAATGCTTACTTCATTCCTATAAAAGGAAAAAGATACGAATCGAGTTAATTTCATAAATAGTAATTTGTCATTAAAATACGAACAGTTATCACTTTGTTGATTGAAGCGGCAGGCGGCGACTCCAGCGGGATGAGTGAGACAGATAAGACATCACAAACGAAGCGTGAGCTGAGGTGATGGCTTATCGCTCACCCCGCGGAAAGCGTCCGCCTATAGCGAAAATCAACTATACTTTATTACATATAAGAGTGAAAAGGGAGGGATTCAAACAATGATGAAAATAGTACCTCCTAAGCCTTTTTACTATAAAGGTGGAGAGAAAGCCGTATTACTACTACATTCTTTTACAAGCAATACTATGGATGTAAAAAAGTTAGGGAAATATTTGCAAAAGAACAATTATTCTTGCTATGCACCATTATATAGTGGGCATGGTTTAACAGCAGAAGAACTCATCACATATAGTCCATCAGATTGGTGGCAGGATGTACTAAACGGTTACCAGCTATTGAAAGATGAAGGTTTTGAAAAAATAGCAGTGATTGGTCTTTCTCTTGGTGGCGTGTTTGCATTAAAAGCTGGACAAGAGTTGGACGTAAATGGTGTTGTGACAATGTCAGTACCAATACATAGGGAAGTTTCTGTACTACAAAAGCGTGTCTTCCATTACGCAAAAAGATATAAAAAACTTGAAGGGAAACAGGAAGAACAAATAAATTTAGAAATGAAACTTCTTCAAAATATGTCAATAGATTCATTAGTCGAGTTCCAACAGCTAATTGATGTAACAATGGATAATTTAGCTCTCATTACTTCCCCAATTAATATATTATATGGCGAACTAGATGAACCATTATATGCAGAGAGTGCAAAGGTTTTATTTCGAAGTGTTATGACGAATAAAAAAACAATGAAAGGATATCCGAACTCTACACATTTGATGACATTAGGAACCGACATTAACGACGTGAACAAAGACATTCTTACGTTCTTAAATGATTTGATTTAATAATTCAGAGGGCTTTAATTCATTTGAGAAAGCATAAAAATGTAACGAAATGGCGTCTCTGCATTTCTACAAATTGAAAAAGCCTTACCATTCAGAGGTGATTGAATGGTAAGGCTTTTCTAATGCATTAACTGTGTTTCTTTTGAAATTGAACCATGAAGTCGCCTAGTGCTTGGCATGCTTCTAATGGTACTGCATTATAAGTGGAAGCTCGGCAACCACCGACTGAGCGATGTCCATTTAATCCGACAAAACCAGCTTCTTCTGCTTCCGTTAAAAATAGTTTTTCTAATGTTTCATCCGCAACTCGGAATGTGATGTTCATCAATGAACGGCTTTCAGGTGTTGCATGTCCTGTGTAAAAACCATTGCTATGATCAATAGCATCATAGATGACTTTCGCTTTCTCCTCATTGTTTTTAGCAATTGCCTCTAATCCACCTTTTGCTTCCATCCAATTAAGTACTTCTCCTAGCATGTAAATACCGAATGTAGGTGGAGTGTTGTACAAGGAATTGTTATCTGCATGTGTGCTGTATTTTAAGATAGTTGGGATATCCATATTAGCTTTTTCAAGTAAATCTTTACGTACAATAACGACTGTTACACCAGATGGACCAAGGTTTTTCTGTGCTCCAGCATAGATCATGCCGAATTTATTGATATCAACTGGTTTAGACATAATATCACTAGACATATCTGCAATCAATGGAATATCACCTGTGTCAGGAAACGCTGACCACTGAGTTCCGTAAATTGTATTATTAGATGTTAGATGAATAAAAGCGTCGTCCTCATTAATTTGGATATCTTCTAATGCAGGAATGTTACGGTATTTGTTTTCTTTTGTACTTACTACCTCGTAAGGTTCGCCAAATAGTTTCGATTCTTTAAATGCTTTTTCTGACCAAGAGCCTGTCATGATATAACCCGCTTGTTGACCGACTTGTAAGAAATTCATTGGAATCATTGAAAATTGAAGGCTTGCTCCACCTTGAAGAAAAAGAACTTCATATTGATCTGGAATAGAAAAGAGTTTTCTCATGCGAGAGATTGCCCCGTTATGTATTTCTTCGAAAATTGCACTGCGATGACTCATCTCCATGATGGACATGCCTGTGCCACGGAAATTAGTTAGTTCTGATTGTGCTTTTTCTAGTACTTCTAGCGGAAGAGCAGAAGGACCTGCGTTAAAATTATATGCACGTAGATTTGCTTCATTCAAATTGAACACTCCTAATCTATGTAGATGGATTTTATTTTTCTATTATATACTGTTTTACACGTAAGACATTAAAATTCGCAAAATTTTTTTAAAAAGGTGAATAAAGTGTTAACAGGCATTAATTTAGAGGTGCTTTTACTCCCAGTTCAAACTCCAGGATATCTTCAAACATGAGAGAAGGTATTACTTTTTGGCAGCCCCTCTACATTTTATAGCTCATGTTTTGCCATAAAATATTTCAGATGCCGAATTATTTTGCTTTCGTATCTTTCGCAATGTTCAAACTTTTGCTAAAATAGTAAAGTCTTAATTTATATTGTGGAGGAAAAAAAGTGAGAGTATTTTTGGATTTAGGTTGGTTTTTTAAACAAAGGAAAAAGCAGTATTTAGTGGGGATTTTTATGCTTATGTTTGTAGCATTTTTACAGCTGCTCCCGCCAAAAATTATTGGGTTGGTCGTAGATGAAATCAGTCTCGGGACACTAACCGCTGGATTTTTAACTAAATGGCTTTCCATTTTAGCAGTGACCGCTATTGGTATGTACATTGTACGCTACTACTGGCGCATCATGATTTTTGGTTCAGCTATTTTTCTAGCAAGACAGTTAAGAGAAAGATTGTTTCATCATTTTACAAAAATGGCACCTTCGTTTTATCAAAAGAAGCGTGTAGGAGACCTAATGGCGCACGCAACGAATGATTTATCTGCTGTTCAACAAACGGCTGGTGCTGGAGTTTTAACACTCGTCGATTCTTTAACTACGGGTGGATTTGTTATTGCGGCTATGGCTATAACGATTAACTGGAAGCTGACGTTAATCGCATTAATTCCACTACCGTTAATGGCTATTTTAACAAGCTATTATGGGAAACTGTTACACCAGCGTTTTCGCTATGCACAAGAGGCGTTTTCCGACTTAAATGATAAAGCCCAAGAAAGTATTTCTGGAGTAAAAGTCATTAAAACGTTTGGACAGGAAAAAGAAGACACAGAGCACTTTGTAGCGCTTTCTCAAGAGGTTGTTGATAAAAATATGCGCGTAGCAAGAGTGGATTCTCTATTTGACCCAACGATTTCGTTAGTTGTTGGGATGTGTTTCTTCTTATCCATTGTGTTTGGAACTCGCTTTATTTTAGCTGAGGAAATGTCCATTGGGGATTTATTTGCTTTTACATCGTATCTAGGCCTACTCGTTTGGCCAATGCTAGCTTTCGGTTGGCTATTTAACATTGTGGAACGCGGTCGTGCTTCCTATGACCGTATCAATAATTTATTAGATGAAGAAGTTGAAATTGACGACAAGGTAGGAGCACTTGATGAAAAGCCAGAAGGCGATATTCAATTTCATTTGGATGAATTTAAATTTCCTGGTGATGAGCGATTAGCTTTGCATAATGTTCATTTCACGCTTAAACGTGGCGAAACTTTAGGAATAGTCGGAAAAACTGGTGCTGGTAAAACTGCCATCTTGAAATTATTAATGAGGGAATTTGAAGGGTATAAAGGGGAAATTGTCTACGGAAGTCATACAATTGACGCCTATAAAAAGCGCAGCTTACGTGAAGCAATAGGGTATGTGCCACAGGATCATTTCCTATTTTCAACAACGGTAGCTGGTAATATTGCTTTTGCAAATGCAGGAGCCACGATGGAGCAGGTGCAGAAAGCAGCGAAACTTGCATCTATTCATGATGACATTTTGCAGTTCACGGATGGGTATAAAACCGTTGTCGGAGAACGCGGAGTATCATTATCAGGTGGACAAAAACAACGTATTTCCATAGCCCGTGCACTAATGATGGAGCCCGAGTTACTTATTCTTGATGACTCACTATCGGCGGTTGACGCACGTACAGAAGAAGCAATCTTAGAGGCTTTAAAAGAAAACCGTACGGATGAAACAACGATTATTACGTCCCACCGCTTAAGTGCAATTCAACATGCTCATCAAATAATCGTTATGAGTGAAGGTACAATTATCGAAAAAGGCTCGCATGAAGCATTAATGGATTTAAAAGGGATGTATTACGAAATGTATCAATTACAGCAACTTGAAACAATAGTGGAAAAGGGGGGCGAAGCATTATGAATGAAAAACAGCCTCAGATAACTGGTAAGGAGCAGTGGCAAATTCTCAAACGACTGCTCACCTACTTAAAGCCACATAAAAAAGTTATTTCCATTGCGTTAATTTTACTAATTATTACGGTGATAGGGGATATTCTCGGTCCGTATTTGATTAAAACGTTTATGGACGATTATTTAACACCACGAAATTTTCCAACAGGCCCATTAGTAGGTTTAGCGCTTGGATACATTTTCATCCAAGTTGGAAATGTCATCGTAAGTTATTTTCAATTGATGAAGTTTCAGGAAATTGCACTGAAAATTATTCAACAAATGCGTATCGATGTTTTTACAAAGGTGCACAAGCTTGGAATGCGTTATTTTGATAAGACGCCGGCGGGAAGTATCGTGTCACGTGTCACTAATGATACAGAAGCGATTAAAGATATGTTCGTTAGTGTGTTAGTAGGATTTGTGCAAAGTGGATTTTTAATAATTGGTGTCTACATTGCTATGTTCATTTTAAACGTGAAATTGGCGTTACTAGCGACGGTTTTATTGCCAATCATGTTTATGGTTATTCGAACATATAGAAAGTATAGTTCTGTTGTTTACCAAGATTTGCGTGAACGACTGAGTCAATTAAATGCGAAACTTGCGGAATCGCTACAAGGGATGACCATGATTCAAGCATTCAGGCAAGAAGATCGTCTGCAAGACGAATTCAATGAAATTAATGATACTCACTGGAAGGCAGGAAGACGAAATATTAAGCTCGATAGTCTATTGCTTCGCCCAGCAATCGATTTGGTTTACGCGCTTGCAATTATTATGGTGCTTAGCTATTTTGGTATTACATCGATGAACAATGTGGTAGAGGTTGGGGTCATTTATGCATTTGTTACCTATATTGATCGCTTCTTTGAGCCAATAAATCAAGTGATGCAGCGACTATCCATCTTCCAGCAAGCAATTGTTGCCGCTTCTCGGGTATTCAAGTTACTGGATGAAACAGATTTAGCTCCTAATCAAAACAATGTAGTAGATGCTAAAATTGATCAAGGGAAAATTGAATTTCAAAATGTGACGTTTTCGTATGATGGAAGAACGGATGTGTTAAAAAATATTTCGTTTACTGCAGAGCCAGGTCAAACGGTTGCATTAGTAGGCCATACGGGTAGCGGGAAAAGTTCGATTATTAACTTGCTTATGCGTTTTTATGAATTCGAGCAAGGCGATATTAAAATTGATGGACAATCCGTAAAAGATTTTGAGACAAAGGAAATTCGAGAAAAAGTGGGGCTCGTTCTACAAGATCCGTTTTTATTCTACGGGGATATCGAAAGCAATATACGATTACACGCGAAAGATATGACAGATGAAGAAGTACGAGCAGCAGCGGAATTTGTGCAAGCGAACAATTTTATCGAAAAACTACCGGAAACGTACAAGCAAAAAGTAACAGAGAGAGGCTCAACTTTCTCTAGCGGGCAAAGACAGCTTGTTGCGTTTGCACGTACAATAGCTACTAATCCGAAAATCTTAGTCTTAGATGAAGCAACGGCAAATATTGATACCGAAACTGAAGTAGCGATTCAAAGTAGTTTAGAGAAAATGAGACAGGGCCGTACAACGATTGCCATTGCCCATCGTTTGAGTACCATTCAAGATGCGGAACTCATCCTCGTTTTACATCACGGAGAAATCGTCGAGCGAGGCACACATCAGGAATTACTAAACGAAAAAGGCTTATACCATAAGATGTACTTATTGCAGAACAGCGTCGTCGAAGTAATTGCTTAACATTGCTATAACTTATATTTATCACATGTAAACCATTCAGTTTTTAAGATGTGTGCGCAATTACCAGTATACAAGGCGTAGTTTATAAGATAAAAAGATTCGAAAAGCTGTCACAAGCATTAGTAGAGTCAAAATGCCAAAAATTTGATACGATAGGGACAGTAATTCGGAAAGGAAGACTGCCGTGAGTACAGATATAAACTTGCTACTGGCGTTTGGTGCAGGGTTTCTAAGTTTTATTTCCCCTTGTACGCTACCATTATATCCTGCATTTTTATCTTATATAACAGGAATGTCGCTAGAAGAAATTAAAACAGATAAAAAGTTAATGCAAAAAAGAGGAATGCTTCATACATTATTCTTCTTATTAGGGTTTTCTATTATTTTTGTTGCATTAGGGTTTGCAACATCTTTAGTTGGGACATTCTTTATTCAATACGACGATTTAATTCGTCAAGTTGGCGCAATTTTCATTATTGTGTTTGGACTAATTGTGGTAGGTGTATTTAAACCTGAATTCCTCATGAAAGAAAAACGTTTGGAGTTTAAAAATCGTCCATCTGGCTTTTTTGGAACAACATTAATCGGAATGGCATTTGCAGCTGGTTGGCAACCTTGTACAGGTCCGATTTTAGCTGCTGTATTAGTAATGGCAGGAGCAAATCCAGGAGCAGGCGTATGGTATATGCTTGCATATGTATTAGGTTTCGCTATTCCATTTTTCGTGTTATCATTCTTTGTGACACGACTGAATTGGATTCGTAAAAATAGCAATTTGATCGTGAAGATTGGTGGATACTTTATGATCGCCCTTGGTGTTCTATTATTTTTTGATGGGCTATCATTTATTATTCGTATGTTAAGTCCGTTTTTTGGAGACTTTACTGGATTTTAATTGGAGGGAGTCATGACTATGCCCACAGTATTAGTAGTGGATGATGCAGTTTTCATGCGTTCCACAATTAAGAGAATGCTTGAAAATCAACAGTTTGAGGTAGTTGGCGAAGCAAGCAATGGACTAGAAGCAATTGATATGTATAGAAAACTATTACCTGATGTAGTGACTATGGATATTACCATGCCACGTATGACAGGAATCGAGGCCGTGAAAGCAATTATTGCTGAGTACCCAGATGCGAAAATTGTCATGGTCACGGCTCTTGGTCAGCAAAAGCTTATTGTAGACGCACTTGAGTATGGAGCGAAAGATTTTATTACTAAACCATTTGACCCTGATCAAATTGTGCATGTTTTACAAAATGTTACTTCTGACTAGGAATAACCGGTCTAAAAATAGAAATAAAAGATATGGAGAATACGTATGTTTGAAAAAATTCCACCTAATGTAATGATTATTGCAACTACTATCATGGCAATTGGAATGGGAATTGTCGTCACGACTTTAAGAGCAAAAGCTGCAAAGCACCCTGCTAGCGTCAAAAAAATCCTATTACCACCGGTATTCATGTCTACAGGTGCAGTAATGTTTGTATTTCCGTTTTTCCGTGTAACGGGAGCGCAATTTTTAGAAGCAATTGGAGTCGGGATATTATTTTCAGTAGTTCTTATTTGGACATCCAAATTTGAGCGAAAAGATGGAAACATTTATTTGAAACAATCGAAAGCGTTTGTTTTTATATTAATTGGATTGTTAATCATCCGAGTAATAGGGAAAATTGTACTGAGCTCAACTATTGATGTTGGAGCACTTAGTGGAATGTTTTGGATTTTAGCATTCGGGATGATTGTTCCATGGAGAATTGCAATGTATTTACAATTTAAAAAAATACAAAAAGAAGTAACTGAATAATAAAAGCGAGCACCTTTACAGGGTGCTCGCTTTTTTGTCTTCCGATAAAGCAAAGTATTTATTGTACGGTATAACGTCAATATTTAATTCTGCTAGTTTCTTGCGTAAAAACTTATGGTCACGCTTTGGAGTCGCTATGATGTATCCACGGATTAATAGCTCTCGTGTAATAGATGTCGCTTCTTCTTCGAGTGCCAACTGTCCAATTTTCCCCGCTATTTTTTGTTTCGCAACAGGTCTAAACAATTCTGGAACAGGACTCACTAACTCGTTTAATAGACCTTTTTGTTCCTCATTCCATAAATGAATAGTCTTGTCGACATAATAATCTTGCCAATCTAAATCCGATTTACCGTCTTCTTTTGGCATTGATTTTAAAAACTTACGGAACATAAAGAAGCCGCCAATTCCCATCAATGTAACTAGTACTACTACCCAAAAGAGTATAAACCATAAAAACCAACCTTCTAACAATCTATTCACCTCATTCTCCTACTCTTTAGTATAAGTTGTTCTGAAAAATATTTCACCTTGAATGTATCCTTTCTATCAAAAAATTTCTATCTAGTAGTTGAAAGGAGGTGATACATATGGCGAACCTGGAACATAAACAAGCAGTTTTAAAACTAATTTTCGAAGGTGAGGTAACAGGAGACGGAAAGATGAAAACAAAGTCGAAATCGTACCGTAATGTCCAAGGAGCTGCAACAGCAGATCAATTAGAAACAGTTGCACTTACAATCTCAGGCTTTACTAACAGTGTGTACATTGGTGCTGAAAAAATCGAAACATCGAATTTAAACTAATTAAAATGAAGGAGGAACAGACATGGCGAAAACTTTACAATTACAATTTGGAACAACTGCCGGGAAGAGCGTTATGTTAACGGTTGAGGAACCAAAGGATTCGTTGACGCGCGATGAAATAGAAACTGGTATGGAAGTAATCATTACTAGTAATGTGTTTCAAGTGGATGGAGCAGCACTTACATCCATAAAAAGTGCAAAAGTAGTAGAACGAAATATAAGTGAAATTATTTAAGAATTGAGACTCTCCAATAATTGGAGAGTCTTTTTAAAAGGATGTGATTTAAATGGAGCAGTGGCTTTCTATCATTCAAGATGTGGGCTTTCCAATATTCGTGTCATTTTATCTAATGCACCGTGTGGAAAGCAAACTGGAAGAAATTAAAAATGCACTGTTGTCTCTAAAATAAAATCTAGTCACAAAACTGTTGAATTCTAAGAGGCTATCTAGTTGAAGGATCAAACTTGTTTCGATAAGATAAGGCTATGAAGAGAAAAAGAGAGGTCTCAATATGAAAAAATTATTTGCAATGCTAGCAATAGCATTAGTAGTTCTCGCAGGTTGTGGCAGCAGTGGAAATTTTGAAGCCCAAACAAATTGGGAAATAGAAGATTTTACGTATGATAACCAACGTGGGGAAGAAGTTTCTTTAGAAAGCTTAAAAGGGCAGGTTTGGTTAGCTACATTTATTTTCACAAATTGTGAGACAGTATGTCCGCCAATGACTTATAATATGAGCGATATTCAAAGCATGTTAAAAGAAAAAGGTGTCGAAGATTATAAAATTGTGGAATTTAGCGTAGATCCAGAAGTAGATACACCAGAAAAACTTCAAGAGTATATCGGAAACTACGATGTAGTGGACGAAAGCAAATGGGAACTTTTAACCGGCTACACGCAAGAGCATATTTCACAATTTGCTCAAAAGTCATTTAAAACATTAGTAAAGAATGATCCTAATTCAAACCAAGTCATTCATGGAGTATCTTTTTACTTAGTAGATCAAAATGGTGTTGTGGTGAAAAGTTATAACGGGAACACAGATGTTCCTAAAGAAGAAATCGTTATGGACGTAGAAACATTAATAGAAGACGGTAAATAAATGAAAAGCCTATCCTCGGTTAAAATAATCGGGAACAGGCTTTTTTTTCATAAAATGGATGAATGGGAATAATTCAAATTTTTTTAAAAAACCGCAAGTGTATGGACCTGCAAAGTCCTTACATTTATGGTTTTTACATGTTATTTTGCTTTTTCAGTAAGTCTCTAATCTCTTCCAGTAATGCTTCTTTTGCATCTACCGTGGGCGTCTCCTCAATTACCTCCACAACTTCTTCTTTTCGTTTAAATTTAGACAATAGTCGAATAAACAAGAAAATAGAAAATGCGATTACGATAAAATCAAACACGGATTGAATAAAATTACCGTATAATATTTTCTTGTAAGCTAAAGTAGTAAAATCTACTCCATTAAGGAGAATGCCGACAATAGGCATAATGATGTTTTCCACTAATGATGTCACAATTTTGCCAAATGCTGCTCCAATGACAACAGCTACCGCTAAGTCTAGTACATTCCCTTTAAACGCAAACTCTTTAAAGTCTTTCCACAAATGCGCTCACCTCCATAAAGTCATACTACAAAAAAGTAAAGCGATTGTATAGCGAATATTTAAATTTTACTCTACTGTTTATAGACAAATTATGCTATTGTTTTCTTAGAGATATAGATGGGTGGTGTACGTGTGTCTTTAAAGAAAACTTATCGAAATATATCGTTTCGTATCGTTATTATTTACGCCGTTACTAGTCTATTATGGTTTCTATTTTCAGACACATTATTTCAATATTTCCCAGATGGAAACACAACTGCGGATATAAAGAGCTATATTTTTATTGCTTTAAGTGCACTTTTACTTCTGTATTTAATGAAACAATTATGGAGCGCCCAAAATGACTTGTTATTGAAAGAATATGAAGATGATTTAACTGGCCTACAAAATAGAAGTTCTTTACAGACTACCCTATCCGATTTTATTTCCAATAAAGAAAAATTTCACTTACTTTTTATAGATTTTGACCGCTTTAAAATGATCAATGACTTATACGGGCATGAGAGCGGAGACTCCGTCTTAATTCAAGTGTCCAATCGACTGCGCACTAATCAGTATATTAAGCCTCAAGATGTAGTTGCACGGTGGGTTGCTGATGAATTTATTATCTTATTGAAAAATAGAACAGATGATGAAATAGCAATATTTATCGATGATGTTTTTTCGGATTCTGCAGTACCTTTACAAATTTACGGAAAAGAGATTATTAATTCCATTAGTATAGGATCCGTTCAATATCCCCATGATTCGACAGTAGCCTCTGAACTATTAAGATTTGCGGAAATAGCGGCAGAGGAAGCCAAGAAATCAGTGGGATCAACCCATGTACCTTATCGAAAACATTTGTCTGACCTAGCAAATAGGGAGCTGTATTTAGAGGAAGGCTTAAAGGATGCATTGGAAAATAACGAATTGCTACTAAATTTTCAACCGCAAATATTAACAAATACACAGGAAATCATTGGATTGGAATCGCTCATTCGTTGGAAGCATGACGATCAATTTATTTCACCTGGAGAGTTTATTCCTATTGCTGAAAAAAGTGGACTTATTATTAAAATTGGTGACTTTGTATTGCGCGAAACATGCAAGCAAATCCCCATAATTGAAGAAGTAATTAATAAGGAATTACTATTTAGTGTCAATGTATCTGCTAGACAATTTTACCAAATGGATTATATTGCACGGACAAAGGAAATACTAGAAGAAACGAATATCCATCCAAGTAAAATTGTATTGGAGATCACTGAGTCGATTATCATGGAATACACAGACTTTGTTATTGAATCCTTGCAAGAATTGAAGGACTTAGGATTTCAAATTGCCATTGATGATTTTGGAACGGGTTATTCATCGTTCAAGTATTTAGAACTCCTTCCAGTAAATATGATTAAAATTGATCAAAGCTTCACACAATCTATTCATAATGTTCGGACAAAAGCAATTGTGCAATCCATTATTTCACTTGGACATAACTTAAAACTAAAAATATTAGCAGAAGGTGTCGAAAATGTTCTTCAAGTAAATTGTTTAAAAGAATTAGATTGTCATTACTTACAAGGTTATTTTTTTAGTAAACCATTGTCAGTTGAAAATCTGTTAATCGAATACAAAAAGTAATAAATGGAATAGGTGAACAATGTAGTATGAAATCAACAAATAATAAGTCGTACAAAACAAAGCTTTGGATAATTATATTGCTTCTTCCCTTTACTATTACCGTGTATATATTAGCGATTATAGGCTGGCATGAGCTTCAAAAAATACCGGCTGTCCAGGAATGGGCAGAAGCTATCCAGGAAAGCAAGTATAAACTTGATGTACCAAAAGAATACATTGCCATTTACAAGAATGCAGAAGAGCAATACGGAGTTCCATGGACATTGCTTGCAGCTCACCACCGTATTGAAACAAGATTTTCAACAATGGATCCGCTTCTTTCTCCTGTTGGAGCAGAAGGGCATATGCAATTCATGCCCTGTACGTTCGTCGGTTGGTCGCATCCTAGCTGTAGTGGGCTTGGTGTAGGAGACATACCAGAAAAAGATAAAGTGAACCCTGACATCATCGCTCAGTACGGAGGGTATGGAGTTGATGCAAATGGCGATGGGAAAGCCGATCCTTATGACTTAGAGGATGCTATTTATAGTGCAGCTAACTATTTGGCCGCTAGTGGCGCAGCAGATGGAGAGATAGAAAAAGCTATATTCAATTATAATCACAGCGATAAATATGTTAAAGACGTGCTTCATTTTTATCATTTATACGAAAACCAACTAGAAGCAATTCAAGCAGTAACAGCGAAGAAAACAGAATAAAAGGGGCTGTCCAATAAGCCCATAAATTGAAGCAGGTGTAGAAAAACGAGTCTTTTTCTACACCTGTTTTTTGTAGGGAATTGATAGTAGTGAAAGACGGCGACTCCAGCTGGAATAGCAGATGTTTTCTGCACCGAAAGCGAAGCGGCAGGTGCATAAGCTGAAGGCCCCGCAGGAGCGAACAAAGGAACGAAGGCTAAGAACGCCACCTCAAATGGAAGGCAATCTAAGTTCGCCGCGTCCTGCTCCTGCGGGAAGCTCGTCGCAAAAGTTATATGCTCCTGCGCAAAGCTCGTCGCAAAAGTTCTGTGCTCCTGCGCATAGCTCGTCGCAAAAGAACTTTTGCGGCAACGATTGCATGACCCACATCCTGTGGGCCTCAACGCCTTCGTGACCAACATCGTGTTGGCCTGAGGAGACTGAAGCCATGCCCGCGGAAAGCGTCCGTCTGGAACGGAAATCAATACATTGGAAAAGGGTCCATCTCACAGTCAATGTATGACTTTAGAGACAGCCCCTTTTTGATTTATTTAGTTGTATTTAAGATAACTTTATTTACGCATTGACTTTAAGATTAAGCTTAAAATTGCTACCAAAATGATCGAACCGATTAATGCTGGAATAATTGGCATATCCCAAATGACAGGTCCCATAGATGGGAAGATTAATCCTCCAATCCAAGCCCCAACAATACCTGCGATAATATTACCAATAATACCACCCGGAATGTCTTTACCTAATATAAGTCCTGCTAACCATCCGATAATACCACCAATAATTAAATACATAATGAATCCCATATTTCCCATCTCCTTCAGAGTGTTTAATGACTTGATACTCTTTATATAACCATCCGGGAGACAGATTAAACATTCCCTATTATTATTTAATTACGGTAGCCCCTAAAGCATTGGCAAAATGATCTAACGTCCACTCGTGACCTTGAGGATTAAAGCTTGCGACTCCTTTTTCATGAATAACTATGGAAAATCCTAAATTATATGCATCCACTGTTATATGTAAGATACAAATATCCGTACACACCCCCACAAGATGCACCTCATCAACATGACGTTCTCTCATCAATTGATGCAAATTCGTTCCGGTAAATGAACTATAACGAGTCTTATCAAGCCAAATAATGGAATCCATATGTTCATCATACACATTTTTTAGTTCTCCATATAATGCACGTCCTGGTGTGTTGCGAATATTATGAGAAGGAAATAGTTTCGTTTCCGGATGAAATGGATCATTTTTTTCATGTAAATCGACTGGGAAAATAACTGCATCATCATTTGCTAAAAATTCATTCGATTAAAGAAACAATGTACGCTTCAATTAACTGTCTAGGCTCCCCACAAGTCAATGCACCATTCTCACTCACAAAGTCCACAGTATAGTCGATAACAAGTAAAGCTTTTTTCACAAATAATCAATTCCCTTTACCCATTTCTTTAGTATGATTTAATTTCAAAAATAAGCTAGTAAAATGATATATTTAGAATTTTAAAAATATTTTGTATTTTATATCAAAAGGATTTATAATAATAAAAAAGGGGTGGAGAAGATGGACATTCAAGCAACCAAAAAGTTAAATAAACAAGCGGTATGGTTTGTCATTCTCAATACAATACTCATTATGAATGTTGCAATTGAATTCTATTCCGTACATTAGAAATATAACGAGGCAGTTTGTAGCTGCCTCTAATTACATAAAAGGATATATGTAAAGGCGCTACTATATTTTACGGTTGTTTCTTGCATGTTATCCGCGGAAAGCAAGCGGATTCAATCAAATAACAACAATGTAATCAAACAGCGACTATATAAAAAATGAAACCGAATGCCTTTTCGACATTCGATTTCATTTTTTTATTTCACGGTATTACTAACAAATGTATCATCTTTATAATACATATTTTTCACTAATATGTTCGGACCTAAACATTTTACTGCTGGGCAATGGCAATTAAGAGAGTTAGACAGAGGAGAAGCTAACCATTTATCAAAGATGGTAGGAAGAGTATCTGTTTGAATATTTCCTAGTTGCGGTGCATCCCCAAAATCAGTAACAATTACTTGGCC
Organism: Psychrobacillus sp. FSL H8-0483; assembly: GCF_038637725.1. Classification (NCBI taxonomy): domain Bacteria; kingdom Bacillati; phylum Bacillota; class Bacilli; order Caryophanales; family Bacillaceae; genus Psychrobacillus; species Psychrobacillus sp. FSL H8-0483. The sequence goes on along the minus strand of NZ_CP152052.1, from coordinate 2,102,607 downwards.
AGTGAAAATATTAACATTTAAGCGAGAGCGTCCATCTGGATCATTTCGAGTTGACACATTTTTAGCATTGCGAAGTCGGTCTAAAAGCTGTAAACTTTTTTCATTCGTACTACAAGGATAAAAAGGGAGTGTGCCAAACAACATCCATACATTATCGTTTCGGAAATCTAAAATATTTTGAATAGCAACCTGAGTTTCTTCTAGTGTTAGAGTTGTTAGAGCAGAAGCAAAATCAGATGGGTACATAGGGTGAATCTCATGGCGTGCACATTTCATTTCTTCTACTACTTGTTTATGAATATGTTCTAAATAAGGCAGTGTCTTTTTGTTCAGCATTGTTTCAGCTGAAACCATTACACCAGCTTCTGAAAGCATGCGACTGTTGTCTATCATTCGCTGGAATAGACTAGCACGTTGCTCATATGTAGGCTTTCTTTCCATCATGGCAAAGCCAGTTTCAACAAATTCATCAATCGTACCCCAGTTATGCGATATATGTAAGACATCTAAATAAGGTGCAATGAGTAAGTATCTGTCCGGATCTAATGTTAGGTTTGAATTCATTTGTGTGCGGACACCACGACTATGTGCGTATTTTAATAGTGGGAGCACGTAGTTAGTAACGGACTTTTTCGATAGCATCGGTTCTCCACCCGTTATACTAATCGTCCTTAAATGGGGGATTTCCTCTAGTCGTTGAATGATTAACTCTATTGGCAGTGCGATTGGATCTTTTGGTTGAAGTGTATAACCAACAGCACAATGCGCACATCGCATATTACAAAGCGTTGTCGTTGTGAATTCTATATTGGATAATGTAAGCTTTCCGTGTGTCTCTATATCTCGATAAGCTTCCCATGGGTCATTTATTGTATTCATACTAAATGTATTCATTATGTAAAACTTCCTTTCCAATAATATATTGTCGCATATTATTTAGTAAAAGAAAATATGTTCTTAGAAAGTGGAATGTTTAAAAGAACTGTAGAGTATAGGTAGGATAAACAGAAACGAGTGGAGGATTTATTTGTTTTTAGAGAAAAATAATAAAATTAGAACAGAACTATTTCAGCAAGTTGATTTATTAACTGATCAACAATTCAACGAAAAACCGAACCTAACTTCTTGGTCTCCGAAAGAAATCATCGAGCACTTAGTCAGATTGGAAAAAATGATAACAAAAGGTATTAAATTTCAACTTGCAAATCCTTCAAGTCCTCATGCAATGAAAAAACCAATTCAACTTATCACAATTCGTGTAGTAAAAGTAAAAGCACCTAGCTATATTGTACCTTCAGGGGAATATCAAACAAAAGATGAAATGAAAGCTCTACTAGATGATGCTAGAGCGGAGCTTCTTTCTTTATATGCCTCTACAGATCTAAATACATTTAAAACTAAATCAATGAAGCATCCTCTTTTTGGACAGGTTCCACTTATACAATGGTTCGCATTTGTAGGATTACATGAAAAAAGACATACTAAGCAATTAGAAAAAACGATCAAAATCGTTCAAAGTCATAAGAAATAATTATGACTTATAATAATTTTAATGTAATTTACTTATCGAGGATATTCACGTATGATAATTATTGGAGAAAAGTCGCTTGTAAAGAGTCTTTTCAATAGATATTAGGAGGAATATAAATGGCAAAGAGTAGCTTACACAACAGCCGGACTTCTTTTTCACTAAATGGTAAAGAATATAACTATTACCGTTTAGCTGCATTGGAAGAAGCGGGAATCGCAAATGTATCACGCCTTCCATATTCAATTAAAGTTTTATTAGAATCTGTATTACGTCAACATGATGGTTATGTGATTAAAGATGAGCACGTTGAACAACTAGCAAAATGGGGGAAAGATGCAGACCCAGAAGCAGAAGTGCCATTTAAACCTTCACGCGTTGTACTACAAGACTTTACTGGAGTACCAGTAGTAGTAGATTTAGCTTCTTTACGTTCAGCAATGAACGAAATGGGAGGAAATCCAGACAAAATCAACCCTGCTATTCCAGTTGACCTTGTTATCGACCACTCTGTACAAGTAGATAAATACGGTACTGCTAGTGCACTACAAGCAAATATGGACCTTGAGTTCGAACGTAATGCAGAGCGCTATAATTTCTTGAAATGGGCTCAAACATCTTATGATAATTTCCGTGCTGTACCACCAGCAACTGGTATCGTTCATCAAGTAAATCTAGAGTATTTAGCTCCAATCGTTCATGTGAACGAAAGTGCTGATGGAACATTAGAAACATTCCCAGATTCAGTAGTAGGTACTGACTCTCATACAACGATGATCAACGGTCTTGGTGTACTTGGATGGGGTGTAGGTGGTATCGAAGCAGAAGCTGGAATGCTTGGTCAACCTTCATACTTCCCAATTCCTGAAGTAATCGGAGTTAAATTAGTTGGAGATCTTCCAAACGGAACAACTGCAACTGACTTAGCACTTAAAGTGACACAAGTTTTACGTCAACAAGGTGTTGTTGGTAAATTTGTTGAGTTCTTCGGACCTGGAGTATCTAAGTTACCATTAGCTGACCGTGCGACAATTGCTAACATGGCTCCTGAGTATGGTGCTACATGTGGATATTTTGCAATCGATGAAGAATCTATCAACTATTTACGTCTAACTGGACGAGACGAAGAACATATTGCTGTAGTAGAAGCTTACTTAAAAGCAAATGATATGTTCTTTGATCCAACTCTAGAACCTGTTTATACAAATGTAGTGGAAATTAATCTTGGAGATATCGTAGCAAACCTTTCTGGACCAAAACGTCCACAAGATTTAATCCCACTTACTGATATGAAAGCTCGTTACCATGAAGCAGTTGTTGCTCCACAAGGTACACAAGGTTTCGGTTTATCAGAAAAAGAATTCGATAAAACTGCAACTGCTAAATTTGCGGATCAAGATGTTGTGATTCCAACTGGTGCTGTAGCTATCGCTGCAATCACTTCATGTACAAACACATCTAACCCGTATGTTATGTTAGCTGCTGGTTTAGTTGCGAAGAAAGCAGTTGAAAAAGGATTAACTGTTCCTGCTTACGTAAAAACATCTTTAGCACCTGGTTCTAAAGTTGTTACTGGTTATTTACAAGATTCAGGATTAAACAAATACTTGGATGAAATTGGCTTCAATACTGTAGGATACGGCTGTACAACATGTATCGGTAACTCCGGTCCATTACTTCCTGAAATTGAAAAAGCAATCATTGAGAAAGATTTATTCGTAACTTCAGTTCTTTCTGGTAACCGTAACTTTGAAGGTCGTGTACATCCACTTGTAAAAGCGAACTACTTAGCATCACCACCACTAGTTGTTGCTTATGCTCTTGCTGGTACAGTAGATATCGACTTACAAAAAGATTCATTTGGTACAGACAAAGATGGCAACGAAGTATTCTTTGCTGATATCTGGCCATCTACAGAAGAAGTAAACGAAGTGCTTTCAACAGTTGTTACTCGTGAATTATTCCAAAAAGAATATGCACGTGTATTTGATGAGAATGAAGCGTGGAATGCAATTGAAACATCAACTGAATCTCTATATTCATTCAATGATAAATCAACTTACATTCAAAACCCACCATTCTTCCAAGGACTATCTAAAGAGCCTGGTGATATCCAAACGCTTGCTGGCCTTCGTGTTGTGGCGAAATTCGGTGATTCTATTACGACTGACCATATTTCACCAGCTGGTGCGATTGGTAAAGATACTCCTGCAGGTAAATACTTGCGCGAAAATGGCGTAGAAATTCGTGACTTTAACTCTTATGGTTCACGACGTGGTAACCATGAAGTAATGATGCGCGGTACATTTGCAAACATCCGTATCCGTAACCAAGTTGCTCCTGGTACAGAAGGTGGATACACTACTTACTGGCCAACTGGCGAAATTATGTCTATCTATGATGCAGCAATGAAGTATCAAGAAGAAGGTACTGGATTAGTAGTAATTGGCGGGAAAGATTACGGAATGGGATCATCTCGTGACTGGGCAGCTAAAGGAACGAACCTTTTAGGCATTAAAGCAGTTATTACGGAAAGTTTTGAGCGTATTCACCGTTCAAACCTAGTAATGATGGGTGTTTTACCACTTAATTTCTTACCAGGTGAAAATGCTGAAACACTTGGCTTAACTGGTAAAGAAGAAATCAGTGTAAACATTGCAGAAGGTGTTAAACCTCGCGACATCTTAAAAGTAACAGCTAAAGCAGAAGACGGTTCTGTAAAAGTATTCGACGTGCTTGCTCGTTTCGACTCAGAAGTAGAAGTAGATTACTACCGTCACGGTGGTATCCTTCAAATGGTATTACGTAACAAAATGCTAGAAGCATAAGTCAACAGGAAAGGACCTAATTCTAAGTGAATTAGGTCCTTTTTTTGCGTATAGCTATTTTTAGAACAGTTTAAGCTGAACTAAAGGAATTTTTAGCTTTATCTTAATTTTATGTACATACACTGATACAACTAGTAATATTAAGAAACAGTATAACATGCTTTTTTGTTAGCGACTGTCTATATTATTACAGGTATAATGGTGAAGGAGGTGTGACAAAATGCAAATAGTATTTGTTTTAACTGAAGATGGACAGGAGCTTTTTCAACTGGTGTCAAATGATGTAGCGGGTATTTTAGCTGCTGCGCAAGGAGAGAGTGTAACATTTCCGAGTGGTCACTTCAAGTATGATTTCCACAATTTAGATCACTACATAGAAGATGATGTGTACAAGCAGGAACTAGTAATTTATTTAAAAAGAGCATAAAAATAAGAAAAACGATTTTGGAATATCCAAAGAAGTATACAAAGTAAAAAGACGTAATCAGCAATAGATTACGTCTATAAAAATCCTTCTAATCTTTTTAACTATTTAGCTTCGTACTCTTCTTTATTAAAAACTTCGATATCTAGGCGTTTGTATTAACCAATCTGTAGGTCCTTTTTATAGAACAAAAAACACCTTTACTCAACGAGTTACAACATAATGATCATTTAACCCAATCAGGTCTTATTAATGAAAAAACGAATGCATCATGTGATTGATTGTCTTGATATAGATATCCTCTTAACAAACCCTCTTTTTGAAAACCTAATTTTAGTAGAAGTTTATAGGATGCTTCGTTTTCTGGAAATGTAACCGCTCCTATACGATATATATCTAACTCTTCAAAACAATATTGAATAACGGCTTCTACAGCCTCACTAATAATCCCTTTTCTCCAATGCTCTGGTGAAAGCTCATATCCTATTTCTGTACGCTTGTTTGAGATCAGGAGATTATTTAACCCAACCGTCCCAACAAATTGAGAAGTATCTTTTCGTACGATTCCCCAACGCATAGATCTTCTTTGTTGAAAATTAGTGGAAAAAGTTTTAATTAAATTTACAGCTTGTTCTTCCTCGGTAAAAGGGGACATACCGTAAAATTTAATCACTTCTTTGTTTGAAAAGATTGAATAAATCCTAGATGCGTGATCTTCCTTAATCTCTATTAACTTCAAACGTTCTGTATCTAGTATAGGAAACTCCATCTAATCTTCCTCTCTTGTCATATATTTCTTATAATAGTATAACATTTTCAACAATCAGATAAAACTCCCTTAATATAATTAATACTTTTGCTTTGGTAAGTTAGGTTGTTATTTATAGAAGCATATTTTGTGAAGAAACTCCGCTATACTCCTGAGGAAAAACGGACTCCCAAGAACCCCTTAAACGAGCTTGCGAGTTAGGTGGTTTAGCAGTTCGTCCGCGGAAAGAGTGCGGATTTTCGACGGGTAACAACATGTTCGTGTAACGTGTAAATAAATCTGAATTTGCATTCAATTTTGAATATTAATATGATACGATATGTTTAACTAATTTTGTAGATGGAGGTGAAGTATGGTAAATACTACAATTATTATGTCAAAACTAACCCCACCTATCCCATCTTCTTATTATATGAGAAGATCATCCTTAATTAAGAAGTTAAAATCTAATGTGGATAAGAAACTTTCCCTTTTACATAGTGGTGCGGGTTTTGGTAAAAGTTCTGCACTCGCACAATATTTTACAGATTCTAAAGAATTGTTCTCATGGTATACGATTACTGAAGAAGATGATGATATTCTCCCTTTTATAAGGCATTTAGTTCAAAGTATACAAAAAGTAATTCCTACTTTTGGCAAGACTCTCATGGATAAAGATTTACTCTCTATGTATCCAAAAGAGACCGAATTAACACGATGGTACTCCTTATTTAGTAATGAACTTGCAAGCATCGATAATCCATTTTCAATTGTGCTAGATGATTTTCATCTTGTCGATCACGTATTTCACATAAATTATATAGTGGAGAAAATTATCGAGTTTCTACCACCCAATATACATTTAGTCGTTGCTTCACGCATACGGCCAAAATGGTCTATTTTATTAAAACTAAAGTTAGGTGGACAACTAGTTGAATTAAAAGAAGCAGATTTCATGTTTTCGGAAGAGGAAATCCAAGTGTTTTTCGAAGATTATTTTGATAAAACGATTTCAAGTGAAGAAGCTGCAAAAATAATGAATTTAACAGAAGGATGGGCAATTGCTATTCATTTAATAGCGCTACAGGTAACTGAGACGAATAAGCAAATTACACAATTAATTGATCCAGCTTTAAAAGATTTGTTTTCGTATTTGTCCGAGGAAGTATTTTTATTAATGTCTGCAGAAGACCAGCAATCCTTATTAAACTTCAGTATTTTCCCATTGTTTACATTCCAAGAAATTAGAGACTTTTTTGGAGAAGCAGAGGTCCAACATTTAGAAAGATTAACAAGTAGTCATGCATTTATACAATCTTTAAGCGGTACGAATGCATACCGGTTTCATGCGTTGTTTCAACAGTTTTTAGAAACGAAATGGCTACAAAAGGATAAACAGCTATACTATGACATGCAAAAACAAGCAGCACATTATTTTAAAGAACAACATAATTTAGTTCAATCAATCTATCATGCTGTTAAAGCAAATGACGAATTATTTCTTGGTCAAATGCTCGTCCTATCAGCTAATTCTATGATTCAGGCTGGACAGTTTGACTGGCTATTAGATTTAATGAAAGACAACTTTTCTCTTCAAACAAGAGAACAATTTTACGAGTTATATTATTTTGAAGGCGAATGTCATCGTTACAGAGCCTATTATGAGAAAGCAAGAAAGTCATATGAGACTTGTTTAGCTTTAGCTACAGGAAAAGAAGATATTTTGTTTGTCAGCAGATCAAATGCAGGGCTTGCACATATTTATTTGGATACAATCCAACCAGCACTTGCAAAACCTTATTTAGAAGAAGCAATCAAATGGGCTGATAAAAGTCAGGATAACTTTGCAGAAAGAATGTTTTTAAAAAGGCTACTAGCTGAAAACTTAGTGAATCTTGGGAAGGCAAATGATGCAAAGGATTGGGTCATACAGGAACAGTTAGATGCCGCTATATTAAAAGAAGGTAACCTAGACGCACGAATATTTTTGCGGACTGGTATGTTAGATGAAGCAGAGCAAGTGCTAGAAACTCGCATTCGAGATGATGTAGGTTTACCGGATTCTCACCGGGAAACAGATGTACTACTCTCCTTTATCTATTCGCTTACTGGTAATATCGATGCAGCAAAACGGTCTGCTATGAGAGGAATTGAGATGGGAATCAAAGAAAAGTCAGGCTTTGTAGAAGCGGTAGGGTGGACCCGAAAAGGTCATGCAGAAATATTAGTTGACCCATTCGACTTGGAAACTCCTGAAACGTGCTATCTCAAGGCTATTCAACTTATGGACGAGTTAAACGTTTCGAGAGCAAAGGCAGAGCCATATATGGGCCTCTCTATATTAAAGTCGAGACAAGGGCGAGTTCAAGAAGCGATTTCATACGGAGAACAAGGGTTGCGTGAAACGATTAAAAGTAATGATTACTGGCTTTCTGCTTATATCTTACTAGGTTTGACAATTGTTTATTTTGAAAATGATCTTTTAGAAAAAGCAGTACTAACAAGTCGCGAAGCAAATGACTTTTTTACGAGTAATGGCGATGTGTATGGGGAAATGATATCGAATTATTGGTTAATGTGTATGTACACTCGTTTACTGGAGGATGCATCTTTTATAGATCATGCACAAAGGTTTGTAGAGATATGTCTACGCCATGATTTATTATTTTTTCTTCAAAACAAAACTGTCTTTGGTCCAGTTGACTTACAGATGATTTATCCGGTAATACAAAAAGCTTGTGAGTTATTACCAAGCAATAGTCAAGTCCAAGTACTTGCAAATCGGTTAAATATTAAACCACATATCACCTATCCTGGGTATCAGCTGAGGCTTCAATTGCTTGGTCCATTTTCACTTTTTATGGGCAATCAAGAAATCAATGAACGAAAATGGCAAAGGGATAAATCGAAAGAATTACTAACGTATCTTTACTTGCAAAAAAAACGCTTTGTACCTAAGGAAGAGTTAATGCGTGCATTATGGGAGGAAAGCGACGAAAAGACGATGAATCGAGATTTTAAAGTTGCACTTAACTCCTTATTAAAAGTACTTGAACCTAATCGTATAGCAAGAGAAGAATCTTATTTTATTATTCGAAAGCAGTCCATGTACCGTCTAAATCCAGATGCAATTATTGAAAGTGATTTAGAAGCTTTTCAAACGTGTGTAGAAAAAGGCTTAGAAGAGAAAGATCCTCATGTATGTAAGGAACTGTTATTAAAAGCGGTTAAAGCATATAAAGGCGAACTGCTAGAAGATAAGTCTACAATCGATTGGATATTACATGAGCGAGAAAAAGCGCAACAACAATATGTAATGGCCTTAGAACGATTGGCTCAAACATATACCAGATTAAAAGAATTTGAGAAAACAATTTTCTATGCACAAAAACTTTTAAAAATAGAATCTACGTGGGAAGAAGCTTACCGACTGATGATGTATGCATTTTATCAGCAGCAAAACAGAACGCAAGCGGTAAAATGGTATGAACGATGTGTTGCTGTATTAGAAGCAGAATTAAACATCGAACCGATGAATACAACGATACAAATGTATGAAATGATTAGGAGTTATGGATGAGTGCAGAGAGAATTTTCTTTCTGCTCTTTTTGAGTTCTTTTGTCTAACTACTTAATATACAACCTTTCACTCCTGCGCTAAGCTCGTCGCAAAAGATTTACATAAGGGGGTTTTTGTAACTCTTTTGTAACTACTCTTTTGTACCATTGGGTAGAAGCATGAGAACGCTTACAAAATGTTAGAAGGGGGATTTACATGACAAAAAAATTGGGATTACTGCTGACGCTTTTGTTTGTTTTGATTTTCAGTGCGGCTTGTAGTGAAAAAGCTGTAACTACACCGAAAGAGGAAGAGCAAACTACGGAAGAAACAACGGAAGAGACAACTCCTGTTTCAAGTGAAGTGACAGAAGAAGCAGGTACGATTAAAATCGGTGTGCTTGCATCTTTAACTGGAGCGCTAGAATCTTATGGAAAACAAACAAAAAATGGATTTGAATTAGGTCTTGAATACGCGACTAACGGAACAATGGAAGTCGCAGGTAAGAAAATTGAAGTTGTATTTGAAGATACTGAAACAAAACCAGAAGTTGCTGTACAAAAGGCAACTAAGTTACTAGAAGAAGATGAGGTTGATTTTCTAGTAGGTTCTTCGAGTTCAGGTGATACATTAGCTGTTCTTCCACTAGCGGAAGAGTATAAAAAGATTATGGTAGTTGAACCTGCTGTTGCAGATAGTATTACAGGTTCAGAATTTAATCCGTATATTTTTAGAACAGGACGTAACTCTTCACAAGATGCAGTAGCAGGTGCTGCGGCAATTGCAAAACCAGGAGTGAAAATTGCAACATTTGCACCAGATTATTCCTTTGGTTGGGACGGCGTAGCTGCATTTAAAACGGCTGCAGAAAAGTTAGGAGCAGAAGTGGTACTGGAGGAATTTGCTGATCCAGCAGCGACTGATTTCACATCTAATTTACAAAAAATCATCCAAGAAAAACCGGACTATCTATTTGTCATTTGGGCAGGAGCAAATTCTCCTTGGAACCAAATTGCAGACTTAAAATTGCAAGAAAAAGGGATCAAAATTTCTACAGGAGCACCTGATATTCCGGCACTTTCTATTATGGAGCCATTAGTTGGAATGGAAGGCTTCTCCGTCTATTATCATACGCTACCAAAAAATAAAATTAATGATTGGTTAGTAGACGAACATAAAAAACGTTTCGACGGTGCAGTGCCTGACTTATTCACTCCAGGTGGAATGTCAGCGGCTATTGCAATTGTAGAGGCACTGAAAAAATCAGAAGGTAATGCAGATGGAACGGAACTGATCAAAATAATGGAAGGTCTTTCATTTGAAACACCAAAAGGAAAAATGACTTTCCGACCAGAAGATCATCAAGCACTGCAAACCCTTTATTCCATAAAATTAGAAAAACAAGACGGGGTTCCTTATCCAGTACCAGTTCTAATTAGAGAGTTGTCCCCGGAAGAAACTGAACCACCGATTTTAAACAATAAGTAAGACGTTGACTTATTAAGAGCGGCAACCAAGAATACCTTAAAAACTTGTAATTTTGAGTGACGACCTAATTTATTTAGGTCTGTCACTCTCCATATTATAGATCTCTCTATGGTATGGAGAGCGACAGATGAAAGGAGTTTATTTGATGGAACCTATACTAAAAACCGAGAATTTAACGATAAAGTTTGGCGGTCAAACTGCTGTAGATCACGTGAACTTTGTTATGCCCGAAAAGCATTTCAAATCCATTATTGGGCCAAATGGGGCTGGGAAGACGACATTTTTCAATTTAATAAGTGGGGAGCTAAAACCTACAGAGGGAGATGTTTTTTTTAGAGGAGAATCTATGGCTAAATATTCTTCCGTTGAGCGTACAAGAAAAGGACTAGGTAGGTCCTTTCAAATTACCAATGTATTTCCCAATCTTACGGTCATTGAAAATGTTCGATTAGCCGTTCAATCTAAAGAGAACATACGATATCAGATGTTTCGTCATTTCACCGCTTATAAGAATTTGCATATACAAGCAGAAGCTTTACTTGAAATGGTATTACTATCAAGTAAAGCCAATTCCTTTGCCAACCAACTATCGCACGGGGAAAAAAGAAAGCTTGAAATTGCCATGTTACTAGCGCTAGATACAGAAGTATTGTTGCTGGATGAACCTACTGCTGGAATGTCTTTAGAGGAAGTACCAGCCATTCTAGATGTTATTAAACTGATTAAACAAACAGGGGAAAAGACGATTTTATTGATCGAACACAAAATGGATATGATTATGGATTTATCTGATTCCATTATGGTGCTGTTTAATGGAAAATTACTTGCGGACGGTACCCCTAAAGAAATAATGGACAATGAAACTGTACAACATGCTTATTTAGGAGGGTTATACGATGAGCACCTTGCTTAAGGTAGATAATGTGCACACTTATATAGGTCAATATCACATTTTACAAGGTGTTTCCTTCAAGGCGAAAGCTGGTGAAGTAAGTGTGTTATTAGGTAGAAACGGTGCGGGGAAAACAACTACGTTAAAAACGATCATGGGTTTAACGCCAGCGACCTCTGGTTCTATTACCTTTAATGAAAAGTCTATTACCAAAAACGCTACACATCTTATTGCATCTAACGGGATTGGGTACGTACCAGAGGATCAAGGGATTTTTGGGGCCTTGACGGTAGAAGAAAATATAAAAGTAGCGATGAGAAAAGAAGATGATGCAGCAATGGCAAGACAAGAATATGTGCTCGAGCTTTTTCCCGACTTAAAAAAGTATTGGAAAAAAGACGGTGGACATTTATCTGGTGGTCAAAAACAAATGTTATCCATGGCACGTGCCTTTGTTAACGATAGTAAATTGCTTTTAATAGACGAACCATCTAAAGGACTTGCACCGGTTATTATCGAAAAAGTAATGGAAGCTATAGTAGAAATGAAAAAGCAAACAACGATCATTCTTGTGGAACAAAACTTTATGATGGCTAGTAGAATCGGAGATACATATACACTTATCGATGATGGGGAAACCGTTCAATCTGGTCACATGAGCGAATTAGTACAAAACGAAGAGTTGAAACGTAAGTATTTAGGAATTGGGTAAGGGGGTAATGGGATGGAGCTAATTATTAATTTATTCATCAATGGTTTAGCAACAGGAATGCTTATTTTTCTACTTGCTGCGGGTTTAACCTTAATTTTCGGATTAATGAGTGTATTAAATTTTGCTCATGGCGGGCTGTTTGCGTGGGGAGCTTTTTCTGGTGTTTGGTTTTATGGAATGACAAATAGTTTTACTTTAGGGATTATCGGAGCCGTCTTAACCGGAATCGTGCTTGGATTTATAACAGAAAAACTGATTATAACTCCTGTTTATGGCAATCATGTGCAACAAATATTGATTACATTAGGCTTTATGATTGTATTATCTGAAATGTTAAAGGTGGTTTTCGGTCCAAATCAAATCCCTGCAAAAACGCCTCCTTTATTAGCTGGAAGCTGGGAAATTGGTGACGTTATTATTATAAAATATCGCTTATTTATCATTATTGTCGGGCTTGTTGTTTTTGGGATATTTCAGTTTATCTTAAAACGAACAAAAATTGGTTTAACTGTCCGCGCTGGTGTGATGAATAAAGAGATGGTGCAAGCTCTTGGTATTAATATTAAAAAAGTCTTCTTATATGTATTTATGGCAGGAGCAGCGCTTGCTGCACTAAGTGGCGTTTTAATGGCTCCTTATTCTGGTGTTATTTATGCAGAAATGGGAATGGAATTTGCTATTCTTGCCTTTATTGTGGTGGTTATTGGTGGTATGGGAAGTTTTCCTGGCTCTCTCCTTGCAGCAATTCTTGTTGGGCTAGCAGGCAGCTTTATGGCGTACTATGTTCCTGCACTATCACTTGCGGTCAATATGATGCTTATGGCAGTTGTATTAATTTTCCGTCCGCAAGGTTTGTTTACAGCGAAAGGATGATGCGAAATGAAGTCAGCATTTCAACTTAAAAACGGTATACTGCTGGTACTAGTAGTTGCGCTTGCCATATTTCCATTTGTTTCAGATTCCCGAACATGGACAATTTTACTTACACAAATCTTCATTTTCTCCATTTTAGCAATGAGTTATGATATTTTACTTGGGTATACAGGGATCGTGTCATTTGGTCATGCCATGTTTTTTGGGATGGGTGCTTATGCGACAGCAATTATGCTTAATAATTTCGAAGCATCGTTAGGCATGTTTTTCTTATCCATTGTAGTCGGTATGATTATTGCAGGAGTGATTAGCTTTTTAGTCGGTTTACTTACATTAAGATTAAAGAGTCATTTCTTTGCCATGCTTACTATGGCTGTATCAGGACTGTTTTTAGTACTGGCAGAAAAATGGAGAACACTTACACATGGTAATGATGGTTTCACTTTTCGCGCTCCAGAGTTTTTTAAAGATCGCATGATGTTCTACTTACTTGTCCTTGCTTGCTTAGTGCTCATTTTCATTCTCTTACGTAGATTTGTGGAATCTCCACTAGGAAGAGTGCTCATTGCTGTACGTGAAAATGAACAACGAACTAAGTCATTAGGTTTTCAAACACTGTACTATAAAGTAATTGCTTCTGTCATTGCTGGAGTTGTTGCAAGTTTAGCAGGCTCTTTATATGCTGTTTCGTTACGTTTTGTAAACACAAGCGTACTGACAATGGACATTACACTGGATGCCCTCCTCATGACGATTATCGGAGGTGTTGGAACGCTAATAGGACCCATTATTGGCGCAGGTGTCATTGAACTGGCCCAACATTATTTATCGGGTCTCGCGAAAGAACATCCAATATTTGAACGATGGATTATTTTCTTTGGAATTGTATATATACTAGCTGTTATTTTCTTCCCAAGAGGGATTGTAGGGACTATTCGATATGCTTTTTGGAAACGAAAAAATAAAAGCCTGAAAATAGATGTTCCCACTCCTAAAAGAAGGGAGCTAGTAAAATGACGATTGGGATAGTTAGTACTGGAGTTTATATCCCCGAACACATAATGACTGCGGAGGAAATAGCGAATCTCTCCAACTTACCACTGGAGGTTGTTAAAACGAAGATGGGGATTACCCAAAAACCTATTCCTGGACCAGATGATCATACCGTTGCAATGGGAATACGTGCCGCAGAAAAAGCACTTCAAAAGGGCAATATCGATCCGAAAACAATTGATTTAATTATCTATATTGGGGAGGAACATAAGGAGTATCCTTTATGGACTGCTGCCATTAAAATGCAAGAGGAATTAGGGGCTTATCATGCCTGGGGCTTTGATGTTGCATTACGATGTGGAACTACAATCATGGCGATGAAAGTGGCAAAAAGTATGATGGAATCGGATTCCTCTATCAATACCGTTTTACTAGCTGGAGGCTATCGGAATAGTGATTTCATTGATTATACAAACGAACGCACACGTTTCATGTTTAACTTAGGAGCAGGTGGAGCAGCGATGATCTTGAAAAAAGATCATCCTGAAAACATTGTGTTAGAGTTCGATATACTGACGGATGGATCCTTCTCGGAAGATGTAGTCGTACCGGTAGGAGGAACAAAAGAACCCCTTACCTCCGAACATTTAGAAAAAGGATTATATCGATTAGATGTGTTAGATCCAGAAGGCATGAAAACAAGACTGGAACAAAAGTCAATGCAAAACTTTATAAACGTTATTCGAAATGCATTAATGAAAAGTGGTTACACAGAAAAAGAAATAGATTATTTAGCTATTCTTCATATGAAAAAATCGGCGCATGATTTCGTATTACATGAATTGGGCTTAACGGAAGAACAGTCCATTTATTTAAGCGACTATGGCCATATTGGACAGATGGATCAAATTATCTCATTAGAATTAGCCCAAGAAAACGGAAAATTAAAAGACGGAGATTTAACTATTTTAGTTAGTGCAGGAATCGGATACGCATGGGGAGCAGTAGCAATTCAATGGGGGAAACAGAAAGGGAGTGTTGGAATATGACGTTACAAAAAGTTTTATTATCAAATGGAGAAT
Source organism: Psychrobacillus sp. FSL H8-0483 (assembly GCF_038637725.1). Taxonomy (NCBI): domain Bacteria; kingdom Bacillati; phylum Bacillota; class Bacilli; order Caryophanales; family Bacillaceae; genus Psychrobacillus; species Psychrobacillus sp. FSL H8-0483. The sequence goes on along the minus strand of NZ_CP152052.1, from coordinate 2,087,480 downwards.
CAATCGCTTATCGAGAACGTCCAGGTGGGGAGCAAGTAATTGTGTTAGTACACGGGAATATGACTTCGTCTAAGCATTGGGATGTATTAATCGATGCAATTGATCCCGTGTATACAATTTATGCAATCGATTTAAGAGGTTTCGGTGAATCATCTTATCATACACGCATACAAGGAATAAAAGATTTCTCCGATGATTTAAAGGAATTTGTTGATCAATTGTCCTTAAAAAACTTTCATTTAATCGGGTGGTCAACAGGTGGCGCTATTTGTATGCAGTTTGTAGCCGATTATCCTACTTATTGCGAAAGGCTTATCCTACTAGCATCTGCTTCCACTAGAGGGTACCCGTTTTTCGGTGCAAATGCAGATGGAACCCCAGACTTTAACCATCGATTACAAACAGTAATGGAAATTGAATCTGATCCTTCTAAAACACTTGCTATACAGGGACTATATGATACAAGGAATAGAGAAGGACTAAAGGCAGTTTGGAATGTCGCTATTTATTCGCATAATCAACCATGTGAAGCGCATTATGACGCCTATGTAGATGACATGTTAACGCAACGAAATCTAGCAGATGTGTATCATGCTTTAAACACGTTTAATATAAGTGCAGAGCATAATGGAGTATCTGATGGAACAAATCAGGCAAAAGACATTGCGCCACCTGTTCTAATATTAAGGGGTGACCGGGACTATGTTGTCACAGAACAGATGACTCAAGAAATCGTTGCAGATTTAGGAAATGTTGCGACGTATATACCATTAGTCAATTGTGGACATTCTCCATTAATCGATGATTTGGAGCAGTTAACGGATCGAATTGAAACGTTTCTAACCTCATCTAGTATAAGTCACCCACTTCTATAAGATGAGTGGTGAATACTAATAAATTTGAGTATCTGTGTTTATAACAGCAGCTAAGTACCGCAAAAGAATCTTTGTGGCAAACCTAAGTAACAACAGACTGTGGCCCAAATCCTCCGGCGTATTCCACATATTTTGTAAAGGAGTTCACCGAGCAAGAATGGTGCACTGTTTTCATCTAAGCTGATCGTGGAGAGGCGGAAGAAAAAATCTAAGTCAATTTTCCAAGGAGAATTTGATTTTAGGAGGAGAATGTACAATGAGATTAAAAGATAAAGTCGCCATTATCACAGGAGCTGCAAACGGAATTGGTTTGGCTGCAGCTCTACGTTTTGCGGAAGAAGGCGCTAAAGTCGTATTAGCGGATTACGATGTAGCGACAGGTGCATTACAAGAGAAAGAACTAACAGATAAGGGTTTCATAGTGAAATTTATTCAAGTAGATGTGGCAAACCGAACAAGTGTCGATGCACTTGTTCAGCAAACACTAGATCAGTTTGGACAGATTCATATATTAGTAAACAATGCTGGAATTACACGAGATGCCATGCTAACAAAAATGTCAGCAGAAGACTTCTCTCGTGTGTTAGATGTTAATTTAACGGGTGTTTTTAATTGCACACAAGCTGTAGTCCCTTATTTAATTGAACAGGGTTATGGCAAGATTATCAACACATCTTCCGTAAGTGGTGTATATGGAAACGTTGGTCAAACAAATTATGCTGCCTCAAAAGCAGCGGTTGTTGGAATGACGAAAACATGGGCAAAAGAGTTAGGACGAAAAAACATTAATGTAAACGCTGTATCGCCTGGCTTTACGAAAACATCTATGGTAGCTAAAATGCCGGAAAAAATCATTGATCAAATGAAATCTGTTATCGGTTTGCAACGACTTGCAGAACCAAAAGATATAGCGAATGCTTACTTATTTTTAGCATCTGATGAATCTAGCTATGTACATGGTCATGTACTACAAGTGGATGGCGGGATCATGATGTAATGAAAGGGGCGGTGCAAATTGTATACAGAACAATCCTGGATTTATAAACGAGCAGCACTGTCTCCAACAAAAATTGCTTTAATAGATAGTAATTCAGGGGATCAATGGAGCTATCAAACGTTAACTGATCATATTTCTAAATGGGGTCATTATTTTCAACAGCAAAATTACGTTAAAGGCGAGCGGGTAGTTGTTCTATCGCAAAATAGAATAGAGCTATTTGCCATTTTATTCGCGTGCGGCTTAAAAGGTCTTTTGTACGTACCTCTGAATTATCGTTTGAGTACATCGGAATTAGCTCAAATTTTGGAAGACTGTAAACCAATACTCATCATTCACGACGAAGAACATCAGCAATTAAGTGATAACTTTCAACATGTAAAACGATTACTTTATTCAAGTGTTCTAGATGTTCAAGCATTTGCTCCTCCTACTAATACAAATTGGCTCTCGACAGATGCTTGGTTCATTATCTATACAGGGGGAACCACAGGAAATCCTAAAGGGGTAGTCCTTTCTTTTGATGCTGTAAACTGGAATGCCATAAATACGATTGTAAGTTGGGGACTGAATGATTCCGATTGTACATTAAATTATATGCCTATGTTTCATACAGGAGGATTAAATGCACTTTGTATCCCCATTTTAATGGCAGGTGGAACAGTTGTACTAGGAAGTCGTTTTCATGCAGAAGAGGCGTCGAAAGCTTTGAATACATATAAAACAACTTTGTCCCTCTTTGTACCAACTATGTATCAAGCGATGCTTGATACAGAATATATTAAGACAGCTACATTCCCAACTGTAAAAGCCTTTTTATCTGGTGGTGCACCTTGTCCGCACACGATTTATCAAAGGTTTGAAGAAAAGGGTATTTTATTTAAAGAAGGATATGGACTTACAGAAGCAGGCCCAAACAATTTCTTTATTGATCCACTAGTTGCTCAGAGGAAAAAAGGAGCAGTAGGGAAGTGTATGCAATTTAATGAGATAAAAATTATGAACGACTTTGGGGAAATATGTACAACAAACGAAGTAGGAGAGCTTTATATATTTGGGAAACATGTATTTACAAAGTATTGGAACAATGAAGAGGAGACAAGCAAGGCGTTCGTGGATGGCTGGCTAAAAACGGGCGATCTCGCAAAGTTCGATGAAGACGGAGATTATTATATTGTTGGACGACAAAAAGAGATGATTATTTCAGGTGGAGAAAACGTGTATCCTCAGGAAGTGGAGCAATGTTTAGTATTGCATCCTAACGTTCATGAAGCAGCCGTAATTGGTGTGGAAGATGAAAAATGGGGAGAATCTGTGACTGCGTTCGTCTCTAGTAAGGTAGCTTGTGAAATGGACGAAATCGAGCTATTAAATTTTTGTAAACAGGTACTTGGTAGCTATAAAGTACCGAAGAAGATATATATTCTAGAAGAACTTCCTCGGACTGCTGTTGGCAAAATTGATAAGAAGAGACTGCACGAACTAGCTATAGTATAGAATATTACTTCATCTCGATGTTATATAATTGACCCAAAGAGCTGTAAACCAAACTTTTACAGCTTTTTTGGTATAATAACATAGAGGTGACGATCGTATGTTTATAAGTGAAAAAGAAATAGAAGTGCGTTATGCGGAAACAGACCAAATGGGTGTCGTGTATCATGCCAATTATGTCATTTGGCTAGAAATAGGAAGAACACAGCTCATTAAAGACTTAGGATTTTCATACGCCGGACTTGAAAAAGATGGTTATTTATCTCCCGTTACAAATGTAAACGTGCATTATAAAACATCGGTTACTTACGGAGAAACAGTGACCATTCGTACATGGATTGAAAGCCATGGAAAGCTGCGTACTACCTATGGATACGAAATTGTACATAAGGATGGGACGATTGCATCCACCGCAACATCAGAGCATGTTGTCGTAAAAAAAGACAGTTTTCGACCTGTATCCTTAAAGAAAATTGATCCGGTATGGGATGCAAAATATAATGAAGTTGCAAAGGTACTCCTTTAATGGCTTTTGGAATAACAAGAAGTGAATTAGATCAGTGGAAACGTCAAGTAAAAAACGGACAAATCGCTTTTCTAACCCATTATTGGATAGACAAGCGATTTCCAGGATGCAATACAGTGACAAAAGTTGGCTGTAGCAATATTACTGTTCTGATTGAATGGGGTAAACAATACGGGCTAAAAGAGGAATGGATTGATTGGAAAGAAAATTATCCACATTTTGATCTATTCGGCCATTATGAGTATGAGATTATGGAAAAAGAAGGACATTTGGACCGACTAAAACGATTTAAATAAAAAAAGCGTGATATCATCACGCTTTTTTATATACATATGCTAATTCGTTTAACTTTGAATCTATTTCTACATACAAATCATGGCCATCGAAATACCACTCGTCACGTTCTTCTACAAAAAACATAATATGTTCGATTTGCACAGTTGCAGATGGCTCAAAGGGTGTATCCTTCGTTACGCCAAGTGAAAATGCATCATGAACAGGGCTTGACCCACCATAACGGGCATAAAATCGAATCGTATCTCCGTTAGTTGCTTCCATTTCGCCATGGAACCATTCCAAAGCATCAGAAGAGATGAAAATTTTCATAAGACTCACCAAGCTTTCATTAGGTTAAATCCATTTTACTTTAGGCTCTGTTCCATCTTTTATCCGTTTAATATTTGCCCGATGTCTATAAAAGATAAATACAGCTAATAGTGTAACAATTGCGATTAGCGGCCAATCTTTTTCAACCGTGAAGTAATAAACTATAGAATAAATAAATGCTATAATTGCTAGAATCATCGACGTTAAAGAAACCATTTTAGTAATCTTTAGTATAATAAAAAACCCTACAACTAAAATAACAAAGATTGGCCAATTGTAGCCTAGAAGTATTCCACCTGAAGTTGCTACCGCTTTTCCACCTTTGAAACCTGCAAAGATAGGATACATATGGCCAACAACAGCTAGAATTCCAAGTAATAATGGATGAATAGGAGCAGATTCAAATATAGCTAATGTACCAACTAATGTCGCAGCTGTTCCTTTTAGAATATCCATAATTGTAACAGCTAATCCTGCTTTTTTACCAAGTGTTCTAAACGTATTCGTACCACCTAAATTTCCGCTACCATGTTGTCGGATATCGATATTATAAAATAACTTTCCGACCCACAGTCCAGATGGGATTGAACCAATTACATACGCAAGTAAAAGCAAAATGATAATAGTCATAGCAAACTCCTTTAAATTATCAGTCTAATAATATAGTTAACTTTCTTAGTTTACCATGTACTTGAATGTATGTTCAATGGAAAGAAAATAGCCAACTGAGTTCATTACTAGCTCTAGATCAAAACAAAGTTCTTTTAAGATCTGTAGAACCACTTTCAAAAAAGATTCTTGGAGTAGCTCTCTAAGTTTTACTCGATGTGTCTATTGAAATTCCTATATTTAACATGTATGCTAAGTTTTATTCAGAGTAAAGAAGGAATTATGTATGCGAACAGAGAATGCTAGTTAAGGGTAGATTGCATTTTTATAAATATTTAAGTTACAATTAAGCTCTGGCCTTTGCTCCAGAGCTATTGACATAATGACGATCTGTTTGTACGCTTAAAAAGAATAAAGAACAGATGTTTTGTTTTTTGGAGGGAACGTATTTGAGTAAAAAAGAAATATTAACCAGTTATAGTGATGATGACATTCAGGTATTAGAAGGGTTAGAAGCCGTTCGTAAAAGACCTGGTATGTACATAGGGTCTACTGATGCCCGTGGCTTACACCATTTAGTTTATGAAATCGTCGATAATTCAGTAGATGAAAGCCTAGCTGGATTCGGAAATCATATTAGTGTGACGATTCATGAAGATCAAAGTATTACCGTGCGCGATTTCGGTCGTGGAATGCCTACAGGGATGCACAAGACCGGTATACCAACAGCTGAAGTCATTTTTACCGTGTTACACGCTGGTGGAAAATTTGGTCAAGGCGGATATAAAACAAGTGGTGGACTTCATGGGGTAGGTGCTTCCGTAGTAAATGCATTGTCTTCATTTGTAGAAGTAATCATTCATCGAGAAGGCAAAAAGTTCACGCAACGATTTGAAAACGGCGGGAAACTAGTCCAATCATTAACTCAAATTGGTACCACAAAGGAAACAGGAACTTCCGTTCACTTCCTTCCTGACAACACAATCTTCTCAACAGTGAAATATAATTATGAAACCCTATGTGAAAGACTGAGAGAGTCTGCTTTTCTTCTGAAAGGTCTTAAAATCGAACTGAAGGATGAACGTACAGATGCTCATGATATTTTTTACTATGAAACGGGAATAGAGGCTTTCGTTTCTTATTTGAATGAAGAAAAAGACGTGTTACACCCTGTTTTTTACATGGAAGGTGCACATGATGAAATTGAAGTAGAGTTTGCTTTTCAATTTAATGACGGATACTCCGAAACCATTTTGTCTTTCGTGAATAACGTACGTACCCGAGATGGTGGAACACACGAAACAGGTGCAAAAGCCGCTTTAACTAGAGTATTTAATGAATATGCACGAAAAACGAGTTTATTAAAAGAAAAAGATAAAAACTTAGATGGCTCAGATATTCGAGAAGGAATTTCTGCCATTGTTTCCGTTCGAATTCCTGAAAATATTTTGCAATTTGAAGGACAAACAAAAGGAAAACTAGGAACAAGTGAAGCAAGAAGTGCAGTAGATGCGGTTATTTCAGAAAAATTACAGTATATTTTGGAAGAAAATGCAGAACTAACTGCTTCTTTAATTCGTAAAGCGATTCGTGCGCAACAAGCTCGTGAGGCTGCACGTAAAGCACGAGAAGACGCTCGTAACGGAAAGAAACGGAAACGGTCGGATACATTGTTATCTGGAAAGCTAACCCCTGCTCAATCAAGAAATGCAGCTAAAAATGAACTGTATCTTGTCGAAGGGGATTCTGCTGGAGGATCAGCAAAACAAGGTCGAGACCGCACCTTCCAAGCAATCCTACCACTACGAGGAAAAGTTATTAATACTGAAAAAGCGAAACTCGCAGACATAATGAAAAATGAAGAAATCGCGACAATTATTCACGCAATCGGTGGTGGTGTTGGTGCTGATTTTCAAATAGCAGATATCGCATATGATAAAGTCGTTATCATGACCGATGCTGATACAGATGGTGCACATATTCAAGTGCTATTATTAACATTCTTCTATCGTTATATGAAGCCATTAATTGAGAATGGTAAGATTTATATCGCCCTTCCACCTCTATATAAAGTATATAAAGGGCTTGGTAAAAAAGAGGTATTTGAATATGCTTGGACGGAAAAAGAATTAAATGCTTCCATCCAAAAAATTGGTAAAGGAGCCACGCTTCAACGCTACAAAGGGCTTGGAGAGATGAATGCCGACCAATTATGGGATACAACGATGAATCCGGAAACTCGTACTTTAATACGTGTCACAATTGAAGATGGCGCTCGTGCGGAAAGACATGTAACGACACTTATGGGAGATAAAGTAGAGCCACGTCGTAAATGGATTGAAGCAAATGTAAACTTTAGTTTAGAGGATGATTCTAATATCTTAGAAAATGAAAGAATTCACACGGAGGATGAGTTAGTATGACACAAACCGAACGTTATCAAGATTTACCACTAGAAGAAGTGATAGGTGACCGGTTTGGACGTTATAGTAAGTACATCATTCAAGACCGCGCGTTACCAGATGCTAGAGATGGTTTAAAACCTGTTCAGCGTCGAATTTTGTTTGCTATGTTTCAAGAAGGCAATACGAATGACAAACCATTTAGAAAATCAGCCAAAACAGTCGGAAATGTTATCGGTAACTATCATCCCCATGGAGATAGTTCCGTTTATGAAGCGATGGTTCGTATGAGTCAAGATTGGAAACTTCGTCATATGCTGATCGAAATGCACGGTAATAATGGATCTGTCGATGGTGATCCACCAGCTGCAATGCGTTATACCGAAGCGAGGCTTTCTTCTATTTCACATGAATTATTACGTGATCTTAATAAAAATACAGTTGACTATATTCCAAACTTTGATGATTCTGATTCGGAGCCAATTGTGTTGCCAGCACGCTTTCCAAACCTACTCGTTAATGGATCAACAGGGATTTCTGCAGGATATGCAACCGATATTCCACCACACGCACTGCATGAAGCACTTGATGCCGTGTTAATGCGTATGGAAAATCCAGCTGCAACTGTAGATGAATTGATGACTGTCATCAAAGGACCTGATTTCCCAACCGGTGGTATTATTCAAGGGGTAGAAGGCATTAAAAAAGCATATGAGACTGGAAAAGGAAAAATTGTCGTTCGTTCTAAAACAGAAATTGAAACGATTAAAGGCGGCAAAGAACAAATTGTCGTTACAGAAATACCTTTTGAAGTTAACAAAGCAAATTTAATCAAAAAAATAGATGAACAGCGTCATGATAAACGTTTGGATGGTATAGCGGACGTTCGCGATGAGTCCGACCGTACAGGTTTACGTATCGTCATTGAAATGAAAAAAGAAGTAGATGCACATGGTATTTTACAATTCTTATTTAAAAATACCGACCTTCAAGTAACGTACAATTTCAATATGATTGCCATTCATAACCGTCGACCAACGATGATGACTTTGCCACTAATGCTAGACTCTTATATCAATCATCAAAAAGAAGTAGTTACGCGTCGCACAGAATTTGATTTGAAAAAAGCGAGGGAACGTCTGCATATCGTCGCAGGTCTGATGAAAGCTTTATCTATCCTTGATGAAGTTATTAGAACGATCCGTGCATCTAAAGATAAAAAAGATGCAAAAAACAACTTAATGACCGCTTATGACTTCTCTGAGGCTCAAGCGGAAGCAATTGTTTCCTTACAGTTATATCGATTAACAAACACCGATATTACGGAGCTTCAAAAAGAAGAAAAGTCATTAAATGCTCTTGTAAAAGAATTAGAAAGTATTCTAGGAAAAGAATCGGTTCTGATGAAGGTTATCAAGAAAGAGCTGTTAGAAGTAAGAAAACAATTTGCAGAAACACGTAAATCCATTATTGAAAATGAAATTGAAGAAATTAAAGTAACGCTAGACGTTCTAATTCCAAGTGAAGAAGTAATCGTGACTGTCACAAAAGATGGCTATGTGAAGCGTACTAGTTTAAGATCCTATACGGCATCGAATGGACAGGATTTTGCAATAAAAGAATCCGATTACCTATTATTCCAAAAACCAATCAATACACAACACCATTTACTTCTCTTTACTTCTAGAGGGAACTACATTTATCAGCCAGTGCATGAATTACCAGATATTCGTTGGAAAGATCTAGGTCAGCATATTTCTAGTATTGTGCCATTAGAAGCCAATGAAACAATCATTAATGTAATTGGTATTGATTCCTTTGATCTTGATTTATGTGTGCTTACTGCAACAAAAGAAGGTCAAATTAAGCGATCTTTACTATCCGATTATGTCGTTCAGCGCTACGCTCGTCCGATCAAGACTATTAATTTGAAAAAGAATGATGAACTAATACTTGCACAGCTTGTATCACCGTCTGACGAAGTATTATTTACGACACACTTCAGTTACTCAGTTCGCTTCTCCTTAGATGAAGTGCCGATAACTGGGGTAAAAACAGGCGGCGTAAAAGGGATAAATTTAAAAGAGGACGATTATGTAGTAAGTGTAAATGTGATTTCTCAACAAAGTAACGAAGATATCATGTTAGTTACCCAACGCGGGGCTGTAAAGAAAATGGCACTAAATGAAGTGGAATCTGGAGCACGAGCGAAACGAGGAATTGTTACACTTCGAGAGTTAAAAACAAATGCACATCGTGTGTTTGCTGTTGTTCTAGCAGATAGAAATAATGAAATTGTCATAGAAACAGAAAAAGGACTACAAGAAATTATTCAGACGAATACATTCCGTCCTTCTGATCGATATTCCAATGGATCATTTGTTGTTGATGTAGATAAAGATGGACACCTTGTTCGAGTTTGGAAAAAAACAGTCGAACAGGAACAATAAGGGTATATTATGTGGAGAAATAAGAATGTTTGGATAGTACTTATAGGGGAGTTAATAGCAGGACTTGGTTTATGGAGTGGCATCATAGGTAATCTGGAGTTTATGCAAGAAAAAGTGCCTTCTGATTTCCATAAATCATTAATACTAGCAAGTGGTCTGTTAGCAGGTGTTTTAACCGGTCCACTTGCTGGTAAAATAATTGATCAATCGAAGAAAAAAACAGTTTTAATTCTTTCAGGCATTGGTAGAGTTCTCAGTGTTTTATTTATGTTCGTAGCTATTGAAACAGGGTCTATTTGGTGGATGCTTTTATTTTTAATTAGTTTACAGATATCTGCATCCTTTTATTTTCCCGCGTTACAAGCAACGCTGCCATTGATCGTAAAAGAGCGAGATTTATTACAATTGAATGGTTGGCATATGAATATTGCAACAATTGCTCGAATTGCTGGAACTGCAAGTGCTGGTCTTGCACTAGTTTATTGGCCAATTCAGTCTTTGTATATCCTTTCGATGATTGCGTATGCGGTACTATTAGTATTTACTTACATGTTAAAAATAGAGGAAAAGGAAAAAGAAGCTCAAGACGTGGAAAAAGGGAAGAATGGGTTTAAGGAAGTGTTTCCTATGCTTAAGGAGAATACTCCGGTGCTTATGACACTTATTTTAACGCTCATTCCGGTCTTGTTTTTAGGGTCGTTCAACTTAATTGTCATTAATGTTAGCGAACTCCAAGAATCTACCTCCATCAAAGGAATAATTTATGCAGTCGAAGGTATCTCTTTTATGATTGGAACACTCGTTGTTAAGTATATCGGACAGAAATGGAAAACAAAGAACATATTGTTTACTTTTGTATTATTCATAGGATTCGCGGAAATCCTATTATTCTTTGTAGAAAATCCATACTTAACTTTACTTAGCTTTGCGCTTTTAGGATTTTCAATTGGCTGTTTCTTCCCAACAGCACTGACTATTTTCCAAAAGCAAGTACCTAAAGCGTATCATGGACGATTCTTTTCATTTCGCAGTATGTTAGACCGTATATCGTTCCAAGTCGTATTGCTATCCGCTGGAGCACTTCTCGATCTTATTGGCCTAGCATATATGGCAGTAGTGTTTGGTACAATCAGTATTTCATTGTCTTCCTTTTTTCTATTTCAAACGAAAAAACGCGGAGTTACTTTTCATTCTCAAACTACTGAAGCATAATAAAAAGCATTTCCATCAGGTACCATACCTTGTCGGAAATGCTTTTTATGTTTGTTTTGCTGTTGTTGTTGCTTTTCCTTCTTAGTTTTTGTCTTACGTACATGCGTACTAAAATCGATTTCATTTCGCATTATAGTGACGTCTTTCCCAACAGTTCGAAACAGATGTTCTCGTTTCCGTTTAGCCATTGATTTTGCCATTCCATTCACTCCCATATTTAAATATAATTACTTCAATAGAATACATGAATGGATATAAAAATTCAAATTTCATACTTTCTTCAAAACTATGTGGTATAAGTATTAATGCAGATATACAAATCTAGAATTAAAGCTTTGGAGGAAAGAAAATTGAAAAAAATACTATTAGCTACAATTGCATGCTTATTCCTTTTCGGAAACCAAGCACTTGCACACACTGGTTTAGAAAGCTCCAATCCAGCAAACGGAAGCACTGTTACAGAGCAATTAAATGATATTACGCTAACATTTGAATCCAAAATCGAACAGACAAGTTCATTTGAATTAAAAAATGCAAATAATGAAGTTTTCCCCATAAATAATCTGATCGTTTCTGAATCGTCCATGACAGGTTCAGTTGATCAATTAAACAATGGAGATTACACAATCGCATGGAAAATCATCGGTGCGGATGGACATCCAATACAAGGGGAAGTAGCATTTACATTAAATGCTCCAATTGCGGATAATACAACAGTAGAAGAGGAAGTTACTGAAACTGAAGTAGAAGTGACAAATGAACCAGAAACAACTTCCGTAGCACCGACACCAACAGAAACAAAAGAATCGTCGAATACAGGAATGATTAGCATCATTGTTGTTTTAGTTCTTGTGCTTGCTGGTAGTGCATGGTGGATGGCACGGAGAAAAAATAAATGATGTTTCTTCTAACTACAATTAGCGAAGCATTATTATACACATGCTTTGCGTTGTTATTAGGGAACTATATTTTTTCACTCATTCCATCTGATAAGAAACCAGAAATAGTTGTTCCTCGAAAATATAAACTAATAGCAGTGGTAGGTATTACATTGTTTTCATTTATACCTATATTAAGCATCGTAAGTTACTTATTGGAGGACTATAATCTTCCTTATGTCTTAAAAACATTGTTCCTATCTTTTGAGGTCGGAAAAGCTTGGTTAATGACATTTATTTTAAGCGTTATATTGGGATTGTTTATTCTGATATTTGATCATAAAAAAAAGAGTATTTATCCACTAATCGGCAGTTTCTTTGTTTTCTTGTTAATGATAGGAGTAGGGTGGACAAGCCATGCGCATTCCGTTTACGGATTGCAAGGTTTAATTACACATACTGTTCATTTTGCAACTGTTGTAATTTGGGTTGGAATTTTATTTGTCGTTAGTTGGTTTTCCAAAAATAAAGAGAACTGGCTCAGCTTTTTAGGTTGGTTCCATGTTACAGCAATTTTTAGTTTTGCCATTATTGTCATTACGGGATTATCCTTAATGAATTTTGCGATGGATTGGAAGGTGTATCCTAGCACTTGGATGATTCCTTATGGGCAAAGCTTACTTATTAAACATTTACTTATTCTTCCGTTGATTGGATATGCGTTTATCAATGGTGTATTGATGAAGAGTAAACTGCGTAAGGATTCTAATATGGATCCGAGAGCCTGGACGAAGCTTGAGTTTTTTATCATCCTACTTATTTTTGCGGCAACAGGAGCATTGAGCCAACAGTCTCCTCCACATATTGTAGATTCCTTATTAAGTACGGATACGTTGATACAATTTTTCAGCATCTTTGGCTTAGAACAACCTATACAGAGCGTATTCTCCGTTCAATTTGTACTAGGTTTGAATGGCATTTTATTAATAATCTTAGCAGGTCTATTCTTCGTTCTAAGTGTGTTTTCCTTTATTAGAAAAATGCCACCATTATTTTCATTTATTATGAGTGTTTTAGCTGTTTTTTCTGGATATATAGCATTAATGCTCAGTATTCAATTCGTATAAGAATCAAATGTAAAGCATTTCCACCGGGATTTATGACCGGGATGGAAATGCTATTTTATTTAATAAATAGGCGTTGTGTTGTTATTTGGTAGAAACCGCGAGAGTCTACCGCAAATTATAAGCTATTAAACAACAGTAAAATATAACAGTACCAATAATTACGAAATATGTATCTTTCATAAGAAACCTCGTATAATCATTTTAGTTCTACTATTCAAACATATTAAAGTGAGGGAAATTTATGGACCAAGATTTAAAGTTTGACGAAATGACTGCAAGTGATTGGCAGCAAGTACAAGCTATTTTTACAGAAGGTATACATACCGGAAATGCTACCTTTCAAACAAAAGCACCTACTTGGGAAGAATGGGATATGTCTCATTCGAAAGAATGCAGGCTCGTAGCGCGTTTAAATGGAGAAGTGGCAGGTTGGATTGCCCTAAGCCCAATCTCGAGCAGAGAGGCGTTTTCTGGCGTCTCTGAGGTAAGTGTTTATGTTACACATTCAGTAACCGGAATGAGAATTGGTAGCAAACTTTTAAAAGAACTAGTAACAGCTAGTGAAAAGCATGGATTTTGGACACTGCAGTCCATGATTTTCCCTGAAAATGAAGGTAGCATAAAACTACATAGAAAATTTGGATTTGAAGAAATAGGAACACCCAAACGTATGGGCAAATTAAATGGAGTTTGGCGTGATGTTGTATTGCTTGAGCGTAGAAGTAATGTTGTAGGAATCGATTAAAATACACCAGTTGGCCTAGCAGAAAAATGAATTTCATAGCTTCCCAAACCGTTTAGACTCTACTAAGATCTAATCGGTTTTTTTATACGTGTAACCTTTAAAACAATTTACGGATATGGATATTTGATTATTCTGATATTATTGATAAAATGATAGAAGATTTCTCACAATAAAAAGATATTAGATATTAATAGAAAATGAGAATTTGATCTGTTAAAACAGATCTGAGGGAGGGCTATGTGTTAATAAAACTGGCAGTGAAAAAGGATGTTGAACTAATTCTAGAAGTTTTGAACAAAGTAACGTTACATTTGCACAAAAGAGGAATTAATCAATGGGAATATCCATGGGATTCAGTCCATATTAAAAATGGAATCGAGGAAAGTAATACATATAAATTAGTAGTAGATGACAACGTCATTGGAACATTTGTAATTCAAACTATAGATCATTTAAATAAGCTCACTATAAGAGCAGATAGTTTGTATGTTGGTAGGATTGCTATTCTTCCAGAATATCAAGGAAGAAATATTGGTTCGATGATTATTGATTTCGCGAACTCATTTGCACATTCCAAAAATCAAGATATGTATTTAGATTGCTGGGCTGGCAATAGAAAGCTAAAAGATTTTTATCTTCATAATGGCTTGGACTATGTAGGTGATTTTCCTGTGAAAGATTATTGGATTAGCATATTTAAATTTTAACTCTGTAAAACGATCGTGTTGTTACATGACGAAAATCCGCTCGCTTTCCACAGGAGTTACGCGGATTTTCTTTACAAAATATATGCCTTTAATACAAGAGCCTAATATAATAAAGAGGAGATTTAATCAACGCTGATGGAACGTAAGTGTCGCCTTATCCAAGACTGCGGCAATTGTAATCCCTATTGTATATCGAATTAAGTCCACTATTAGAAACCCTTTCCCCAGAATCAATGCTCCGAGAAATGTTCCCCGAATTTGATTGATCCAGTCTGCTTGATACACCTGACTGAATTCAATACCAAAGCTAAACGTAAAACTAAGCCAGATTGCTGTAAATAAGGACCTACTCACTAATAAGAAACGGAATCCGAAAAAGACCATCATTGCCCAAAGCACATCCCCGGCATTTTGCGATACAAATAACGGAAGTAATTGGCTGTATTTTCTGGAGGCTAGACCTAATAAAATTGTCATGATAATAGCTACGATATAAGCCATTCTCCTATTAATGTATCTTGAGTTAGTAGATTTGTTTTTAGAAGACATTAGAATCACCCACTAGCATAGTTTTGATAATAGTTAACTTTGAATATACAAGTAATTTGTGATAGAAACAATAACAACTGTTTAGAAAAATTAATATATTTACATAATCCGAAAACGTGCTCCATTTATGGATCGTCAATTATTCAAAAGCAAGAAAGGGGGATTGTGACAGTGAACCGTTTTTTAGCAGAACAGAAATTTCAAAACGTCATGCAGGATCATATGGACTATTTATTAAAGCTAGCTTATTTATACGTAAAAGATTGGCCAGCAGCGGAGGATATCGTGCAGGATGTATTTTTAAATTTTTATCAAAAGTTTGAGTAATTTGAAGAACGTTCATCCTTAAAGACCTATTTAGCAAAGATGACGATTAATAAATGCAAGGATTATTTAAAAAGTTGGCGTTATCGCAAGCAAATCTTAACGACTAGTTTTTTGAATCCAGCAAAGAAAGCGCGAAACCGAATCGTAGAACAAGATGAAAAATTGGAGCTCGCTGATGCAGTCTTAGAGCTACCATTAAAATATCGAGAAGTAATTATTTATTATTATTTTGAGGAGTTATCGGTACTAGAAGTTTCTCAAATATTAGCCATTTCGGACAACACCGTAAAGACCAGGTTAAGGAAAGCGCGGGCACTTTTAAAGGTACAATTGAAACATAATGAATGGGAGGTGCTTATTCATGAATGAGATTAAACAACAATTGATTGAGAAAATAGGCGACACATCAGACCGGGCAATTCGTGTACAACAACAGGTTAACTTGAAAAAATCAAAGCAAACCATAGTAAAAAAAGAGCAATGGGCGCATTACTCAACGATAGTTGCTTTTTTAGGTTTGCTAGCATTTAGTATCTATATAATCCCTTCTGCTTTAAATAAAGAGGAGAGCCAGTTATCTGAACCAGAACCCACGGAATTAGTAGTCCCGAATGAAGAAGACATCGATGAAGAAAATACTCTAGATGGAAAGGGAGTAGAGGGACTAGTTCTAGAAAAAGCGGAATATTACGAGGAAATGATACAATATTTCCCTCCAGACGGCGCGGAAGCAATCTTTTTAGGTGGATATGAAAATGGTGGTACCAAAACACAAACTTTTTGGTTAAGTGATTATTATATCCAACAAATAACTAGTAATGATGGAGCGATTATAGAACAAATTTATCGTGTGAATGGGGAACAGGTAGAATTAGTCTATAGAGAAAACATTGATGGATCAGCCCCATCCCAATTAACAATGGAAGAATTAAATGAACTGCCAATGAAAGAAGTTGTTTTAAAAGCGCCAATTGAACTAGGAAGTGAATATGGTGAGTGGACCGTGACTGCACTAGCAGCAAAGGTGACGACGACGTATGGAACCTTCACGAATGTGTTAGTAGTTGAAAATGCAGTGGATAATTTCCGTACAAAAAAATATTTTGCTTCCGGATTTGGACTAGTGAAAATAGTATCAGAGTCTTTTAATGAAAGTAGTGGTAAATATGATACCGTTATGATGGATGATTTATCCGAATTTATTTTGCCAGAGGCTGAGAAAATAGCAACACCTGCACATTTTGATGCTAATGTAGTAAATAATTTTGAACCTACTTTTCATTCCCCTTGGAAACCTTCACCGGGTGGAAAACAACAAGCGACAATTGAAGGAAGAGGCGAACAAGCTGGTGAAGAAGGAGAAGCGGTGCTCGTAATAGAAAACCTTGAAACGAGCGAATCCACCATATATAAACTAAAAGATAATGAGCACGGTTAATATTCCCCTAAAGTTGTAGAGTGGATTGATGAAAACAGACTATTTGTCATTATTGGTTACTCTAATGGCATGGTAACCACAGGTGGTAAACTGTATGAACTGAATATTAAGGACAATATCGTTACTCCAATTATCGAAGATTTAGCACCGAGAGAAGAGATTATGTCCCTTACAGTCAATGAAGACGGCACATTCACTTATCAAAAACATGTTTATGATAATGATGATTTTAATTATGATGAAGCCCATATAGAAGAAGGAACACTCACAATTCCGCCAGTAAAATAGGTGAAAACGTAAATAGCTCAATTCTAGTCAAATAGAACTGAGCTTAATTTTATATGTGAGATAATTTTGTGTTTAGGGATAATATAGGAATTAGTTAATAAAGCTGTAGCAGAATGTAAAAAAGAAAACAGATGAAGAAATTAGAAAATTATGTTGTTTATTAACTGGAAAGGTTTAGACAACTATTAAAATAGGCAAGTTAGTGAAGAATATAAATGAAACCGGGTATCAGAAATTTATATAATATGGACAATGATCAAATTTTCCAAAGTAAATAGCTACAGTAGTAATTTACATATGTAATTAAAGTGATTTTTTATGAATTTTTCTCAAATATCTCAATATTTAAAGTATACTTTTTCATTGAGATTCAACTACAAATAATTTATATTATGTAAACTAAAATAAAAAAAGATAAAAGAGGTCTCAATTATTAGGCCCTTTCTATTTCAATAATTGAACACTGTTTTCTAGTACTACATTCATGTTACTTTATTGTTTTTAGCAAAAATTCTTACTTCCTCTAACAACTCTTTATCAGAAGTTGTATTTAACTCAATAGGATCTTTCGGGTTCTTTCCTCTAACAATAGAATATTTCGCTCTCTTTAACAGCAACTGCATCCATGTATTTTGCAATTAGTTGTAGAATTCGTTCATCTTTTTGAGATGAATAAATGCTATTGTTTTTATTATTTAAATGGCTATCCGTAACAAATGTTCCAAGTAACCAAGCCATTTCATGTGACCAAGTTTTAAAGAAATTTTCATTTACTTTGTCTTCCCTTGGTTGACCAGCATATTGTTCCCTATTCATTGGTATAGCGTGTTTAATTAGGACATTGCGAAAAGCTGGACCAGTAATTCCTATAATTTGTTCCAAGACCAGCCACTTTTGTACACCTCAATAATAACAACATCTGTCATACCAGGATTTCTTCTCATTACTATCCTCCCTTCTTTTTTCAATACTATCTCTATAATACAAACGAACGTTCTGGTATTCAACTTATGGAATAGGCGCTATTAATCATCATGTAGTTATCTGTCGAAAATCCGTCAAGCTTTTCCCCTATTGCTCCACCAATTTTTGGTCCCTTATCCTTTATAAGATATATAACTTTAAAATCTCCTTATAAAAATCATGCAATAGGTAATACTTAAAGTAGGCATTTTTTATAGGAGGTTTGTTAGTTTGAATAAAACAGAGCAGGAACTATCCATTTTCGCACTCGGAGGTCTGTATGAAATTGGTAAGAATATGTACGTCATCCAATCGTTTGATGATATTGTGGTAATAGATTGCGGGTCCAAATTACCAGATGAAAGTCTGTTAGGATTAAATTTAATTATTCAGGACATCTCTTACTTAAAAGAAAATCAAGATAAAATCAGAGCTTTAATTGTTACTCATGGAGATAGAGAACATATCGGAGGTATCCTCTATTTCTTAAAACAGTTACAGGTGCCTGTCTATGCGCCAAATCTAATTCATGGTCTAATTGTAAACAGATTAGAGGAATATGATCTTCTAGACAAAGTAATGCTATATATGATTGATGCAGATTCCAAATTGAGGAATGGAACGATTAAAACGACTTTTTTCCATACTAGTTACAGTAATCCAGATAGTTTAGGCATAGCATTCCAAACTCCACAAGGATTAATCATACATACTGGTTATTTTAATTTTGATTGGAGTATCGTAAATCAGGAATCACCGGATATTCAAAAAATAGCCGAAATTTCTCAAGATGGAGTGCTTTTACTTTTATCCGATAGCACAAATGCAGAAAAAGCAGGATATACATTAACGGAACAAAAAATTGCTGATGATATAGAAGGAGCGTTTAGACGTGCAACTCAAAAAATATTCATTTCAACGATTACATCTAATATTCAACGCATACAACAAATAATAAATGCTTCTGAGAAAACCAATCGTAAGCTTGTATTACTTGGCACAAACATGATTAATGCTGTATCTGTTGCATTAGATCTTCGTTACTTGACCATCCCAGTTGGAATGTTAATAGAATCTCATGAAATATGTAGATACGATCCTGACCAAGTGACCATCCTTTGTACAGGATGCCAAGGTGAACCTAGGTCAGCATTAGCTCGTTTAGCAGGCTCAAGCTATGTAGATGTAAATGTTTTGCCTAAAGATACTGTTATTTTTGCTGCAAATCCTATACCTGGGAATGAACGAATTGTATTACGTATAATTGATCAATTATTTTTACTTGGAGCAAACGTTATTTATGGTGCAAGTAAAATTAAAGGAATGAAAGTATCTGGTCATGCGCGTCAAGAAGAGTTAAAACTAATGATCACTTTATTAAAACCGAAATATTTTATTCCCATTTCCGGTGAATATCGCATGCTTCATCAACACAGTTTATTAGCTGAAACAGTTGGCATAAAAAAAGAAAATATCTTTATTTTAAATAATGGTGATGTCGTTGATTTTGTTCATCAAGAAGCTGTTCAAGAACGTAGGATTCCTACAGGAAACGTTTTTGCAGAAGAGCTTCGTGTAGGAGATGTGCATGAAGTCGTATTGCACGATCAGAGTATGGTCTCAGAGGATGGAATGTTGGTCATTATTACAACAATTAGAAAACAGGATGGTAAGATTATTTCAGGTCCTCATACTATTTCACATGGATTTATTCATGATACTGAATCAACGGATCTAATGAATGAAGTGAATAATTACGTAAGAGCAACTATTGACAAGATACAGAATAACACTAATAGAGAACGTATCCTAAAAGAAGCTATTAAAAATACTGCTCAGCAAATTTTAGTGGCCCAAACAAACAGAAGACCGATGATTCTTCCAATAATCATTGATATGTAAGAATTGAAGAAAATAAAGAGCCTATGAGAAATCTAGGCTCTTTTTGATTTCAATTATAACGTAATTGCTCCTGTTAAAGTTTCGAAATTACTGCCTTTTAAACATTAAACAGTTCGGCTTGTTTTTCTGCAAGCTCGATTTCAAAACCTAAATCTTGTAACATTAAATAATCCTTATTGACTTCTTGTCCTTCAGTCGTTAAATAATCTCCGACAAAAATACTATTGGCAGCATATAACCCTAATGGTTGTAGAGAGCCTAAATTGACTTCACGACCACCCGAAATACGAATTTCTTTAGTTGGGTTTACAAAACGGAACAGTGCAAGTACTTTTAAACAATAGCGTGGGTTCAGTTCTTTCGTACCTTCTAGTTTTGTACCATCAATGGCATGTAAGAAGTTTACTGGAATCGAGTCCGCATCCAGACGACGAAGTGCTCGTGCGATATCTATTACATCTTCCTTCGTTTCTTTCATACCAACAATTGCACCGGAACATGGAGAAATACCATGTTTTTTGACAACTTCCACTGTATTTACTCGGTCCTCGTATGTATGTGAGGTAGTAATGTAATCGTGATGACGTTCCGATGTATTTAAGTTGTGGTTATATCGGTCGACACCTGCATTTTTCAGCTGTTCAGCTTGTTCATTTTTTAATAGTCCTAAGCAAGCACATACTTTTAAACCATATTTTTCTTTAATTTCTTCTACCGCCTCACTGACAACATTTACGTCTTTACGTGTTGGACCACGACCACTTGCGACGATACAGTATGTACCGATTTGGTTTTCAAACGCACGTTTCGCACCTTCTAAAATTTCTTCTTTTGAAATGAATGGATATTTATCAATCGGTGCAGTGGATTTCGATGACTGGGAACAATATCCACAATCCTCTGGGCAATAGCCACTTTTCGCATTCATAATCATATTTAGTTTTACTTTCTTCCCATAGTAATGCTTACGAATTGTAAAAGCACCATGAAGTAAGGGTAGCAGTTCATCATCTGATGTTGTTAAGATTAGCATTGCCTCTTCATTTGTTAATTCTTTACCTTCAATAACTTCTTGAGCTAGTGTTTGCCAGTTCATTTTGTACGCCTCTTTTCGTTGAATGTATTGTTTTTAATAATGGATATATACGTGTAGCTAATAAACTTGAAAAAATAGCAAGTGCAATGTCAATACCTACCGTACTAAAAAATCCAGCTGCAAGTACATGAGATAAGTTTGTTGGCACATCTAGCCAAAAATTTAAGGCCAAGTAAAGATAAGTAACACCAAACGCATAAATGACAGCAGTGCCGATTAAATTTGCGACAATAAAATGTTTACGAGTAGGTTGCTCGATGCGTTCAATAAAGAAGCCAATCGTGTATGCCCCTGCAGCGAAGCCAATTAAGTAACCAAACGTAGGCTGTAGTACATACATAAACCCTCCTCCTTGTGTAAAGACCGGAAGGCCAGCTAATCCGACTAGGACATAAATCATTTGACTTTGTAAACCTCGCTTACTTCCTAATAATGAACCTGCTAAATACACAGCAATAATTTGCAATGTAAAGGGAACAATGGGCAAAGGAATTTTAATAAAAGCTCCAATTGCAGTCATTGCGGCAAAAATTGCAACAAGTGTAAGAGATAAAGTACGTGAATTTCTCAATTTATTCGTGCCTTTCTTTAAAAAATTGGACGATAACTTCTTTTGTTGTATCAATCATCCATTTGATTTCTTCATCCGAAATAACATAAGGTGGCATGAAATAAATAATATTACCGAGCGGACGAATTAGGAGCCCTTTTTCTAGTGCACGCTGATAAATTTGATAGCCTATACGCTCTTCGCTTGGAAATGGTGACTTCGTCTCTTTATTCGCAACTAATTCTATTGCTCCAACGAAGCCAGTTTGACGGTATTCACCTACGTAAGGTAAATGATCAAATGCTATATGTGCTAAATCTTGTAATAGTTTTTGTTTAAATGCTAGATTAGTCAACACTTGATCTTCTTCAAAAATTGCCAAAACTTCCTGCACTATTCTCAAGGCAAGAGGGTTACCTGTATAGCTATGGGAATGTAAAAATGCCTTCATCGTTCCATAGTCGTCATAAAAGGCGTTATACACTTCATTCGTTGTCAGAACAGCGGACAGGGGCATGTACCCACCTGTAATGCCTTTGGACAAACATAAAAAGTCCGGTGTTATATCAGCTTGCTCGCAAGCGAACAATGTACCCGTACGACCAAAGCCAACCGCTACCTCATCTGCAATGAGATGCACATCGTACTCATCGCATAATGCCCGTAGTTTTTTTAGAAAAACTGGTGGATACATTTTCATGCCTGCTGCTGCTTGGATTAACGGTTCAATGATGGCTGCAGAAATTGTATCAGCATGTTGTTTGAATTCTTCTTCTACGTACTGAGTACAAGGTGCATTACAGGTAGCAGGTGACTCACCAAAAGGACATCGGAAGCAATCTGGTCCTTGTGTATGGACGACGTTTAATAATAGAGGAGCATATACTTCGTTATATAAGTCAACCCCTCCAACAGACAATGCTCCAAGTGTTTCGCCATGATAGGCATTTGTAAACGCTAAAAAACGTTTTTTCTTTGGCTGTTTTCTTTGGGCACGGTACTGAAAGCTCATTTTTAGCGCGATCTCAATGGCAGCGGATCCGTTATCGGCAAAAAATACCTTTTCCAAACCTTTTGCTGTCAATTCAACGAGTTTCTCAGCCACACGAATCGCAGGCTCATGAGTAAAGTTCGCAAAAATAACGTGCTCCAATTTTTGCGCTTGCTCAGCTAAAGCTTGGCTTATACGAGGATTCGAATGACCAAATAAATTAACCCACCACGATGAAACTGCATCTAAATAGCGATTACCCAGCTTGTCGTACAACCACACCCCCTCCCCACATTCTATCACTATCGGAGGAAAGGACTCGTAGTCTTTCATTTGTGAGCAAGGATGCCAAATATGTTTTAGATCTAGGCCTTGAAGCTCCTTATATGTCATAGGTCATCATCCTTTCCAAAATTGATTCATCATCAAAGCTTTCAATTGTCCGATTAGCCTCGATGAACACGGTTGGTACTTTGACAAATCTACGTATGGTGTCAATATTATTTTTTTCTAATGCACTTTGCTCGAATTGGTTGAACACAATACCTAGTAAGTCAATATTACGCGCCTTGAGAGCGTTTACAGATAACAATGTGTGATTGATTGTGCCCAGCTTCGTATTCGTCACGAGTATGACAGGTAATGTTGATTCCTCTATAACATCAAGTAATGTCAAAGTAGTATCCGAATGAAGTGGCACATACAACCCACCTGCTCCCTCACAAATAACCGTATCATAATCTAGTTTTAACTTATCAATGTCTTTTAGAAGCCTGTGTGCATTAATTGTTTCTCCTTCAAGCTCTGCAGCAAAATGTGGTGATGCTGGTGTTGAGAAAGAGTATGTATTCAGTGCCTCTTTGGCTAAAGGTTGTAAGCTATATTTTAGATAGGTTGTTGTATCATGATAATAATAGCGGCCTTTATCCTCGACTTCACCCGTTTGTACCGGTTTGTATGGAGTTACTTTATTACCTTGGATTTGGAGATGACGCATGAATAAAGTTGTGATAAACGTTTTTCCAACATCTGTATCCGTACCCACTACCCAAAAATGTTGCAACAATTCTCCCTCATTTACGTTTTTTTAAAGGTTTAAATAAAATGTGTTAACCTGATATTCAAAAATGTTAACACAAATACGATTTAAGGTAAATGATTTTTTCAACTAATGGTAGTGCCAATCGTCGTTCAATCTAACTACAAAAAATCACACATTTTCGCGTCGTATAAATGACCTAAAACGTAGTCATTCATTTCAATACGTTACCGCAACGGCTGCTCCTTCTTTCTTTTCGGAAATACGGAAGTTTACTTTCTAATTTAGAGACCTCTCTTTGTACCTATGTATACACACGCTCAAATCTACTTACCCCATTCCCGGAGCAATTTTTCTCTTACGACGATTGTTTTTAGTTGTTGGTAGTGTAAAATTAACTTGAATATTAAATAAATTAAGAGAATACTACTAATTTATCTAAAAAGGAGACTCACATGTTAACTACAAAACAATTACTAGATATTGAAACCCTTCAAAAGGAATGTGAAGCGTATGATCATTTACAATTAAAATTAAATTGGGAAATGTTTCGGAATAGAGTAACAGATCAACTGGATTTCCTTCATTATGAAAATGATGAACTTGTTGCATTTTTAGGTCTATATGCTTTTGGTTCCACCGTAGAAGTATGCGGAATGGTAAAACCAAGTGAGCGTAGAAAAAAACATTTCTCTCGATTGTTCCAACTCGGAATGGCTACAGCAAAAGAGATGAACTTCAAGAAAATTTTGTTAAATGCACCAGCTAGCTCTACAGAAGCTCAAGCATTTTTAACGAAACATGGGGCTATCTATGGATTTTCGGAGCATCAAATGAAATGGGAAGAAAAGACCTTGGAAGAAGTGAATGGTTTTACACTGCGCCAGGCAAATACCGATGATTTAGACATGCGTGTTCGTTTGTCTGTGGAAGCATTTGGTTTGTCAAACGAAGATGCACTTGCAATGGAAAGTAGAATAGATGGCGATGAGGATACAGACATGTTCATGATTGATGGGAACAAGGAAACAGTTGGGAAAATTCGTGTAAAACGAGAAAATGGAGAAGCGTGGATTTATGGCTTTTCTATCTTACCGACTCATCAAGGAAAAGGAATAGGGCGGAAAGTATTAGCAAAAGTCGTCAAGGAACAGTCTGAATCGGGTCACTCCGTTCATCTGGAAGTAGAAACCAAAAATGCGCATGCACTTAGACTCTATGAATCAATAGGATTCCAAGTGGTACATGCCCAAGATTACTATACGTACTGATTTCTCACATATAAAGAGTGCCACCCACCTAATTTGGAATAGGTGAGTGGCACTTTCAAACTGTCCACAGGTAGTACCATGTTTTCTCATTATTTATGTATTATCAAGGAGTATCGACACCTGAGCAGTTAAAGAAAATCGATGAGGTATTTTTACTGTTCTCACTGTACACTCATCATTCCTGGGTTTGAATTATCGGTAGTGACCTTATTTACCAGCCTTTCTGTAAGTACCAAGTACTCCCCCTTAATTTCCCTATACGCACCGGTCAATCTCGGTACACGAATGCCTTACGACTAGCTGGTGCGGTATAATAATTCGTTTAACAGGTTCCTTTTCATTCTCAAGCATTTGAATCAAACTTCTAGCGGCCTGATAACCAAGCTCTTCTATATTGATATCGATCGAAGTCAACGGTGGCCTGGACATCTCAGCAAACAGGGCATTATTGAAGCTGACAATTGATACTTGCGATGGAATGTCAATTTGCATTTCTGTCAAAGAATTGACGACTCCGAGGGCCATTAAATCATCCGTCACAATAAGTGCTGTGGGTGGAATAGTCCTTTTTAGGAGCTTCTTGACAGCTTCCTGTCCTCCCTCACGCAGAAATTCTTCGTGGATGATATATTCTTCATTTAGCAGTAAGTTGTGGTCTCTTAGAGCGTCCTTATACCCTTGCAAACGATCCATCGTTACAGTGAGGCTTGGGCTTCCTCCAATGAAACCAATTTTTTCATGACCTAGACCAATAACATATTCAGTGGCTTCTTTCGCTGCCAGGTAATTATCATTATCAACATGGGTAATCTTTTCCACAAATTCAAAAGGCTTTCCGATGACGACAAATGGAAAATTCCTAGCTTTTAAATAGTATAGGATTTTGTCATCAATACGTGAGTATAGTAGGATAATGCCGTCTACTCTACCTCCCTGGACCATGTGCACAACACCTTCATATAATTCTTCCTCTGTTTTACCAGTACTCATTTGTAGTGCATACTGTTTTTCGTGTACACCTTCGCTTAACCCCTGTATGACCTCAGCAAAGAAAGGATTTTGAAAAAACACACCAGACGAGTGAGGTAATACAAGGCCTATGACTTTTGTGGATTGGCTGGCAAGACTGCGAGCGATAAAATTAGGATGATATCCTAGCTGATCCATCACTTCTCTCACCCGCTTCTTCGTCTCCTCACTAATACGGGGATTGTTAGCAATCACCCTCGAAACTGTAGAAGGAGCAACATTTGCCAACTTTGCCACCTCTTTAATCGTAATAGCCAATACATTTCCTCCACTCTCTTACAATAATAACAATTATATCTGTAACCATGAATTCCTATATACAAAAAGTATACCTTAACGAAAAATGGTCTGATATAGAAGACATTGTTTGAACGCAAATATCAAGAAGAGGCGATGGCGGTTAAATAGTCCGCTCCGCCTGTTCTGCTTCCTTAAATAAATATACTCTCATTTCATACGGTTGAAGCGAGACTTCCTCCGTGAGTTGATCAGGAGCATCGTCGTAATTGTATAGTATAAGGCCGTAATCAAGCTCCGGAAGACCGTTAAGTTGAAGTACCGTCTGCTTATTGCGGAAATTGCAGAGCACGACGGCAAACTGGCCAGAAATGGAACGCGTGTATATATACACTCCCGGATGTTCCTCCAGTAGTAAATCATATTCGCCATACACAAATACAGGATTTTCTTTTCGCAAATGAATCATTCTTTTATAAAAGTGAAAAATGGAATTTTCATCATTCTGTTGTGCTTCCACATTAATTTTCAAGTAGTTCGGATTGACTTTCATCCACGGTTCTCCCGTTGTGAACCCACTATTTAAAGTATCATCCCATTGCATAGGGGTTCTCGAGTTGTCCCGGCCGTTTGTCCAAATCATTTCCATTACCTCTTCATGTGGACGCCCTTTAGCAAATTCAATGGTATAGAAATTTTTCATGCCAATATCATCATAGTCCTCAATAGAAGGGAATTTGACGTTCGTCATGCCAATTTCCTGCCCTTGATAGATGAAAGGTGTCCCTTGCATAAGAAAATAACAGACAGCTAGCATTTTTGCACTTTCGTTCCAATACTCTTGATCATTTCCCCAGCTAGAAACACTGCGTGTTTGGTCATGATTTTCTAGAAAGAGAGCATTCCAGCCTTTATGGTGTAAACCCTTCTGCCATTTGGTCAATGTTTTTTTTAGTCCAATGACATCTACAGACTGATCTTTTTCCTTATTCCACAAACCAAGATGCTCGAACTGAAAAATCATATCAAATTTCCCGTTCGTTTCACCAACCCATTCATCGGCTTCTTCCACACCGACTCCGTTCGCTTCACCAACCGTCATAATATCATACTGAGAAAAGGTGTTTTCTTTTAATTCTTTTAAATATTCTTGAATACCTGGTTGGTTCGTATGCATATCGAAGGCCGGTACATATTGTTCCCCTGTTGGATTCGGCATATCCGGCAGGCCATAGCGTTTCTTTATATGACTGATTGCATCAACCCGGAAGCCGTCGATTCCCTTATCCAACCACCAGTTTATCATTTTATAAAGTTCTTCCCTCACTTTTGGGTTCTCCCAGTTTAAATCTGGCTGCTTCGTAGCAAACAAATGAAGGTAATATTGATTCGTCAAAGCATCATACTCCCATGAACTACCGGAGAAGATACTCTCCCAGTTGTTCGGAGCTTCATCACCCCTACCATCCTTCCAAAGATACCAATCCCTTTTAGGGTTATCTTTAGACGAGCGTGATTCAATGAACCACGGATGCTCATCGCTTGTATGATTTATAACCAAATCCATTATCAGCTTCATTCCTCGTGCATGGACCTCTGTCAATAATGTATCAAAGTCTTCCATGGTCCCAAACTGTTCTGATATATCCTGATAATCGCTAATATCATAACCGTTGTCCGCATTAGGAGACTTATAAAAAGGAGAGATCCAGATAACATCAATTCCTAGGTCCTGCAGATAATCCAATTTGGATATGATTCCGCGCAAATCACCGATGCCGTCTCCATTACTGTCCTTAAAACTTCTAGGATATACTTGATAACTGACTGCTTCTTTCCACCAATTTCTTTCCATATGATGAAGCACTCCTCTCGTTCTAAGCTTTTCTAAATTTGCGACCGCACGCAATCGACTGCAGCGCATATGATCGTGCCATACGCTAGATACACCAGATGGAATAGAGAGGGACTATATCTGCTAGTATGATTTCGTCTTTTTTGCCCTTCTGCTCCCAAAATACATGAAGGTAACAAATAATCCAATCATAGCTGTAAGAATTCCTATATAAAACCAATTCAACCCCATCTTATCAGCAAGCATATATATTTCTGTTTGCTCACCTTCAAGATTAAACGTATAGTGGTTTCCATTGGACTGTACAGTTTTCCCACCAAGCAGACCTCTTAACTCTTTCCCTTTTTCCAGCTCTTCTTCGAGAACTACCTTTTGTGTTTCTGACGTATTATTAATGGCAACAACTACAGTTTCATTCTTATAACTCCTTTTGTAGACAGCCATTCCTTCTTGTTCAAACAAAAGCTTCATATCGCCTCTTGTCAGGGAAGGTAGTTTCTGCCTTAACGCCCCTAGCTCTGTTATATAATCAATTACATTTGGATCTGCATCAAAATCCATCATCCTACGATTATCTGGATCGTTTCCACCATCCATGGCAATTTCGGTCCCATAATAGACAATTGGAATTCCAGGTGCAGTGTATAAATAAGATAGCCCTAGCTTCAATCGAGTAACAGGGTCCTGATTGTTGTTAATTGCTAAATGAGAGAACCGGGTCATATCGTGGTTGTCGAGAAACTGTCCTAGCAGCTCTGGACGATCAAACAACTTCTCATTTCTAGTAACATTTGAGAAAAGCCAGCCGAGGGACTGATCGGACTTTTCAAAAGCTGTACGCAAGCTATCATTCTGCGAAAAATCCATAAATCCATCGATTCCAGTATCCTTATAACCCGTTATTACGTTCGGATTGTCGTGCCATACCTCACCGATGAGAAAGAATGAATCTTTCTCTGATTTTACAGCTGCTGAAAAATCTGTCCAAAAGTCTTTTGGGACATGTTTTACTGTATCAAGCCTGTAACCATCGATATCTGTTTCACTAATCCACCATTTAGCAGCATCCAAAAGGAACCTCCTCGTGTCCGGGTTATCCTGGTTCAGGTCAGGTAAATCAAAAAGCCAACCTTTCTCTACTTCCTCCTGGTCATTCCAGTTGGTAATTGGCTTTTTTTCATGGAACCAATCTTCTTTCATAGGATCATCTAACCATTCATGGCCAGGTCCGACATGATTAACAACAAAATCCAGAATAACCTTCATATCTCGATGATGAGCTTCCTGCACGAGTGTTTTAAATTCTTCCATCGTGCCGAAGTATTCATTTGTTTTATAAAAATCCTTTACCCAGTAACCATGATAACCTTTTTCCGTATTTTCAAAGATAGGAGTCAACCAGATGGCTGTGAAACCCATCTCTTTCATATAATCCAGTTTTGTGGTGATTCCTTTGAAATCACCTCCGTGATATGCTAATGGATTATTTAGGTTAGCGTCTTTGTCATTCTTGCTATCACCGTTGTGGAATCGGTCTACCATAATCATATAAATGATCTCATCCTGAATCATTCGTTCTTCTTTTACGGCTGCAAGTGGCGGCTTAGGGTTGATTAATAGAAGCATAATAACAACGAGTATTGATACGCTCTTTTTCATGGTCGTCCTCCCCAGCTAATTCTTTATAGAACTGTAATTAGCCTTTTGTACCCCCTGCTGTCAAACCGGATATAAAGTATTTCTGGAACATCAAGAAAAGAATGGTGATCGGAATAGCAATTAATACTGATCCTGCAGCAAAAGTAGTGAATTCATTTCCAAATTGCTTGGATACTAGTTCATATAAACCTACACCCATAGTGAATTTCTCTTCCGAGCGTAGCATGATGCGTGCAAGGATGAAGTCCCCGAATGGAGCGATAAAGGCAAAGAGCGCTACTACAGCAATAATTGGTTTCGCTAGAGGCATAATGATTTGCCAGAAGATACGTAAATGGCCAGCTCCGTCCATTCTTGCAGACTCATCTAATTCCTTAGGAATGGTATCGAGATATCCCTTCATAAGCCAAGTACTCATTGGGATTTGCCCTCCGACATAAATGAGGATTAATCCTACATGAGTGTCCAGGAGTTCCGTTCTTTGTGCGAGTACAAATATGGCTATAAGAGCGGCAAAGTTTGGAATCATCTGAAGTACCAAAAAGGTAAGAAGTCCATTTTTCCTTCCGATAAATCGATAACGAGAAAAGGCATAACCAGTCAGAGAAACACTTATTACCGCTAAGACCATGGTGATTAAACTTATTTTCATCGAATTTAGATACCATAATATATAATTGGACTTCCCTGTATCGAACAAGTCTAGGTAATGTTTAAATGTCGGATTTTCCGGAATCATGGAAGAACCTGATAAACTTTGGCCGGGATTCAAAGAAGACCCTATAACCCAAAGCAGAGGATAAATCACGACCACAACCGCAAAAAGGAGAACAAGATATGAAACTGTCAGTCTGATAATTTTTTCAGTCTTATTAGTCATTACATCATATCCTCCTGTTTAAATGAATTGGTTCGTTTGAACTGCCATAATGCCACTGTTACAACAATCAAGGACAAGAGCATCGTAATTGCTGCCGCTTTTCCATATTGTCCTGAAGTCATCGTCAACTTATAGATCCAGGAAATCAATATGTCACTCCCCCCAGCATTTTGTCCTGGTAATGCAGGGCCCCCGCCGTTGAAAAGAAAGATAACATTGAAATTATTAAAATTAAATGTATACTGCGTAATAAGAATCGGAGCGGTAGCGTACAAGACCATCGGCAAGGTAATACTCCGAAAGTTCTGCCAAATCGAAGCTCCATCTACGTTTGCAGCCTCATATAAATCCTCTGGGATGGACTGCAGTACCCCAGTTGTCATTGCAAAAACAAACGGGAAGCCAAGCCACGATTGAATCAAGATTAACGCTACACGTGTCCAAAGTTCTTCGGTCATCCAAGGAAGGGGCTCCATTCCAAAGAATTGGAGAATACTGATGTTAATAACGCCGAAAGATTCATTGAACATTCCAGAAAATATCAAGATCGATATAAAAGCTGGAACTGCCCATGGAAGAATCAAGATTGTCCGAAAAACAACTTTTCCCTTTAAATCCTTTTGATTCACTAATACCGCTAAAAAGACGCCAATAGCAACTTGTAGTGTCGTTGCTCCAAATGTCCAAACAATTGTCCAACCGAGCACTCCAAAAAAAGTTGTTCTCCAAAGATCCAACTTGAAGATATCAATATAGTTCTGTATCCCTACCCAATCAACTAGTTTAGCCGGTGGAGAATGGTATAAATCATAGTTTGTAAAAGATAGTAGAATAACAAAAATGATTGGGAATATGACGACGAAGATTAACAATAAAAAGCCAGGGGATATCATTAAATACGGAAAGCCGTTATCCAAGAGGTTATGATATTGCTCCTTTACATTATTTAAGGTGAAACCTTCATCTCGCTTTCGGCCGTTATGATAAGCATCATAAATATTGAACGCATAGATGCCAAGCCCTATAATTGCTACCAACAACGCGATGATTCCATCGATTAGCAAGAAAATGGAATGGTCGAGCCGAGGAATCGTCCCTAATGTGAATAATCCCCAAAATCCCCAACTTAGTGTTTGAGAAAAGCTACTGATAAATGCGGCTGCTAAAATGAATAAAATGATACCTTTAACGTACTGCTTATTATAAAATTGCCCAAATCCCGGAATTATCGATAATAATCCGGCGTTCCGTTTATGTTTGGTTATGACATTACTATCCACCACAAATACGACCTCCTTCTTTCCTTTGAAAGGAGAATACTCTCTAATTTTTGTATAAACCCTTGCTCAAATAATCGGTAAGCGTAAGATATAAGCAAAGCCATGCTTCCTATATGGAAACATGCCTTTGCCTACTGTCATTTACTTGGGTGATTTGTTTCTATGTTTGTTTTGATTGTTTTAACCGCATCATCCATTGCAGCTTTTGGTTCTGCTTTGCCTGTAGCAATGGTTTGCAATGCAGAAGCTGCTGGACCCCAAACCTCGCCCATTTCAGGGATGTTTGGCATTGGCACAGCATACTGAGATTGTAGCGCTACAGCCTTTGCCCCTTCATTTTCAGCAATGATAGGATCTTCAATCAATGTTTTTACTGGTGGAATTTCTTGTGTTGTTTCAAAACGAATTTTAGCATTCTCTTCGTTTGTCAACCATTCAACCAATTTTGTAGACCAATATTTATGTTCTGTAAAGGATGAAACATGCCATCCTTTAACTCCCATAAATGTTTTCATGTGATCTCCGTTCGGAAGAGTTGGCATAGCAGAAACACCGATGTCAATGCCAGCATCCTTCATGCTTTGAAAAGCCCATGGTCCATCCATAACAGAAGCGACTTTTCCTTCATTGAAAAGCCCGTCTTTTGCAGAACCCCCACTTTCTCCTATAATCCCTTTAGGGAACAAGCCTTCTTTATACCATTTTTGAATATATTCCGCGCCGGCAACTGCTCCGTCATTACCCAGACCAACATCCTCACGGTCAAGTGCACCTTCGTTGTCTTTGAATACATAACCGCCCATGCCGCCAATTACACCATGAGCAAAGTAAAAGTTATCCCATAATGCAAGGAATCCAAACTGTTTACCATCCGAAAATTCTTTAGAAAAATCATACACTTCGTCCATTGTTGCAGGTGGTTCAGACATTAATGCTTTATTATAGATAAATACAGGTGTTTCTGTTGCTTTTGGCAATCCATAAAGTTTACCATCGTATTTTTGTGCAGTGATCGAAGAATCAGTGAAAGTAGAAAGAACTTCGTCACTTACTTCAATTTCCTGAATTAAGCCTTCCGTTACTACCTGACCAATTTGATCATGAGGTAAAGTAACGATATCTGCTCCAGTTCCAGAAGGTCCGTCCAGGCGGAGCTGGTCACGCATTTTATCAGCCATACCTAGTTCTTTAAATTCCACTTTAATACCGTATTCTTTCTCGAAAGACTCGATTGCCGGTTTTAAAGCGACCGATTTATCTGTATCTTCCCAAACTACAAGTTTTTCCGGTTTTGCAGGTTCATCTGATGTAGTGCCAGTATTTTCATTAACATTGGAAGTAACAGTAGTTGTTTCCTCTCGATTAGGTCCACAAGCAACCAATAGTCCAATGATAAATACCAGCATGATTAACAACGATAGTGACTTTTTCATTTCTTTACCCCCTCATAAGTGTATAGATCTCTTCTTCCCCAAGTTGAACAAGCGCTTGCACAAACATACTATTGTAACCGTTACCATTTATCGCTATATATTTTTATGCATATCCCTATAATGCTTGAAATATTCTAGTTAGTATGAGGAATTTTTGATAGATAAAATCTATGAAAGCGATTGCACAACTTATGAGTCTATTATACATTTATTCTAATGTTTAACAATATCTATTTTCTTTTTATTTAAAAAATTCTGAAACAAAATTATTTAGAGGGTTTTCCATTCTATAATAGTAGTCTAGTTTTTTAAAAAAACTAATACTTGTTATATTTAATTCGCTCTGATACTTTTAATATACAGAATGTTTTGTTTACTAAGTGCAAACGATTGCACAATAAAGGAGTTTTGTTATGGAAAAAGCCGCTATTTTTCACAGGCCTGTCGATAATTTTGCTTACATGGTAGACGATCGTACTTTGCATATCCGTATTAAATCAAAACAAAATGACCTGACGCGTGTTTCTTTGATTATGGGAGACCCGTACATCTGGGAAAATGGGGAATGGCAGTTTTCAGAAGTTCCAATGACCCTGGCCGGAAGTGATGGACTGTTTGACTACTGGGAAGTAGAAGCATTCGCCATAACTCGTAGACTGCGGTACGGTTTTAGGCTTTCTTCTCTCAATGAGGACCTTATTTATACAGAAAAAGGATTTTATAAAATAGCCCCAACTAATTCTGATTATTATTTTTGTTTTCCTTACCTCCACAAAGAAGAAAAGTTTAAGGCACCTGAGTGGGTGAAGGAAACCATTTGGTATCAAATATTTCCGGAGCGCTTCGCAAATGGGGACCCTTCGATAAATCCCAAAAATACGAAGTTATGGGGTAGTGAGCTGCCAGCAATAAATAATTTCTTCGGTGGTGACTTTGCTGGGATTACTGAACATCTAGACCATCTTTCAGATATCGGTGTTAACGGCATATATTTCAATCCGATTTTTAAAGCTTATTCCAATCATAAATACGATTCGATTGACTTTATGGAACTTGACCCTCAATTTGGCGATGTAAACTCTTTCAAGAAACTGATTTCCGAGTGCCATAACAGAGGAATCAAGGTTATGCTGGACGCAGTTTTCAACCATAGCGGCTACTACTTCCCACCTTTCCAAGATGTTCTGGAGAAAGGTGAGAATTCTCTTTACAAAGATTGGTTCCACATACACAACTTTCCCGTTCAAGGGGGAGCAAGACCGAATTATGAAGCTTTTGCTTTTGTTGAATCTATGCCGAAATTGAATACTTCAAACCCAGAAGTAAAAAAATATTTGATGGATGTGGGGACATATTGGATTAAGGAATTTAATATTGATGGCTGGCGACTAGACGTAGCTAATGAGGTAGATCACTCCTTCTGGCGTGAATTTAGGAGAGCTATGAAAGACGCAAAACCAGACCTTTATATACTTGGAGAAATATGGCATGATTCCATGCCGTGGCTTCGTGGAGACCAGTTCGATGCAGTCATGAACTATCCTTTTACAACAAATATATTGAATCTAGTTGCTAAAGGAAATATTAGCTCCAAACAATTTTTAGAGAATATGAGCGCGGTATACTTTAGCTACCCAAAAAACGTGTTCGATTTCACCTTCAATCTGATAGGTAGCCATGACACCTCAAGGATCTTGACAGAATGCGATGGTAATGTGAAGCGAACAAAACAGGTTTTTACTATGCTCCTTACCTTTATGGGAACGCCTTGTATTTATTACGGAGATGAAATTGGGCTAACAGGTAAAGGAGATCCCGGCTGCAGGAAATGCATGGATTGGGACGTGGAAAATCATAATTCCGACATTAAGAATCATGTACGGACATTGACTACACTTCGTAAAACAGAGAAGCTCTTGGCGAACGAAGGAGCAGTTCGTTTCCTGTTACCTCAAGCAGATAATGGTATATTTGGTTATCGGAAGTACACCGAAAAAAAATCCGTTGTTGTCCTTCTCAATCCAAATTCGGCAGAACAAACCTTTTCACTTGAAACAGGCAGCAATTATGAAGTTCTCTATAGCTGTGAAGCCGAATTCGATGCTCCTCAAATCAAATTGGGGGAATACGGATTTTGCATCTTGTCTGACACCCATTGATTTTCGATAAAATTTTTCCGTGTTTAGCCTCCAAAATCGAGTGGCTCATGCACAAGAATTCTAGATGTAAAACTAATGACTTCCCTGAACGTTTAAAGCCCTGATCTACTCATTTAAGAGTGCATCAGGGCCATTTCTTAAGTATGAATTTACGCTTTGAATTGAAAAACTGCATGTTCCTAACTACTCAAAATAGGACATAAAACGATGGGAAATCGCTTTACATCCTAGGAATCTCTTCTATTTTAGCCCTCTATCTTTCAAATATTGCGTATTACGTCTTGCTTTGTAACGCACATCATTATTTTTCCACCAAGCCCAAATGGATATTAAAAGAGTGATTATAAACGTAATATCTTCATTAGTAATTGGCAAAGCCTTATAACCTTTCATAACTAAAAACTGGTTAATCCAGGCTAGTAATAGTATGGTAGTCCGAATAATCATCATTTTATCAAACGGTGCCGGATTCTGTTTATTCGTCAAATTTGGCCCCCCTAAAAGATTTGATTAATAGTTGTGCACTATAATCATATGATTCTATGGTTTGTCCTTATTCGACACTTTATTCTTTTTAAATATGCTATTTG
The DNA here is from genome assembly GCF_038637725.1 of Psychrobacillus sp. FSL H8-0483. Lineage (NCBI taxonomy): Bacteria > Bacillati > Bacillota > Bacilli > Caryophanales > Bacillaceae > Psychrobacillus > Psychrobacillus sp. FSL H8-0483. Next base: position 2,051,316 of record NZ_CP152052.1, on the reverse strand, counting down.
TAACTATACGAAATACCTTTCAATTAAGAACTTTCATTCCTAATTGAGCAATAATAAAGATCACTTCTCTATACTAATCCAATCACTAGCAAGCATACCGTAAACAACATGATCCACATAGTGATCATAAAGCCACTCTGCTTGTCTCACACAGCCTTCTTCTGTGAATCCAAGCCTTTCGGGAATTGCTCTGCTTTTTTTATTTTCTACAGCTGCACGAATTTCCACTCGATTCAATTTCAAGTCAATTAAAGCATAATCTACAAAAGCATGGACAGACTTCGTCATTAAACCTAATCCTACATAGTCATTTCCAAGCCAATATCCAATACTTGTTGATTTATTATTCCAATCGATTTTGTGAAAACCAATAACTCCGGCTATTTTACCGTCATACCAAATGCCTGCTTGGAATCCATTATTCTCACCGAATTGTTTCATAGTAGATTGGATAAAGTTCTGCGTATCTGCAACAGACTTCGTGTAATCAATGAATGGTAGCCATTCCTTCAGTGTTTCTTTTGATTGTATCGTTAAATCGAACACATGTTCAGCATCCCGTAAATCGAGCATTTTTAGCTCTGTGTTGTCGTCTATTTTGTGTGTAAACATGAAAATATCCCCCTATTTCTCCTTATTTATTCCATATTATAGTATAACAAATAATTAGATACTTAAAAATAGTTTTAGGTTTACATAATAATATTATGTAAACCTAAATATTTATACTTCTCTATTGAAAGATTAGTTTGACTTCTATAAACTCAATTTATAGAGAAAAACGGGGTGAGAAAAATTCAACAAACGAATATGAATAGCGAAAAAAGAACGTTTTTCCAATGGGTTAATTTTTTTATTCCGTATTTATATACTGCAGGAATTGTTGTAATTATAGCTTGGATGATGGTTGCATCCATTTTAATCGGGATATCGACGATGAAAGAGAATCCAGAAGCTTTACTTTTACAATCTGAGTCTGAGATTAATAATGATGTACAAGAAAAAGAAACCGCATTTACCATTATTGTTAAACCTTTTGTAGAATCTAACTTCAATCAAATTATTTTCCGTGGTCTCTTTTTACTCTTCATCTGGTTGCTGTTATTTTTAACTATCCCTGTCGCCTTTAAACGTTTGAAAAGATTCAAGTTTTTAAACTTGGAATTTGAGGTAGACAATATAGAACAAGCTGCTATAGAAACGGTTGAAATTAGCGGAACTAAGGCGAGGCTTATGGCATATTTCACTGGTGATGATGCGTCTGGTAGAACGTTAGATTTCTTATCTGAATCTACGATAGACTATAAAGAAGTATTAGAATATTTCCTAGCGGAAACCCAAATGGGGTACAAAAACCATCCAATCAATGGTGCATTTACGTATAACATATTCCATAATACTGCTCCTGAAAAATTACGTGATTTAGTGGAAGAATCAAAGGAAACTGGAGAATCTGCGGTTTGGAATAAGATAGATGAGGATAATTTGTTAAAAAAGAGCTATCTTGTATACTATTTCTTTTACAATCGAAACGAATATATTACTGTGATAGAAAGCTATACGTATTCCTTTGATATTTTAGATAAATACTTATTTGAGCTATTACATCAGACTGTTAGTAAAAATATAGAAAATATTGAGTATATGGTAGCATTAACAAACACAATTGAGCTGATGGATGAAGAATGACTCGCTTGACCGAACGCCAAAAAATCATGTAATATAAAGGAAAGGAGTGATTCATATGGTCAGTGTCAAAACTCCAATTAATACCGATGATATTAAAGAGCGTGCAGCAAGTAAATTAAGGCTATTCAGTGCAAGTAAAAACACGAAACGTGAAAAGCGTGTAACTGGCGATATGGTAAAGCCGATACATGTAAGTAAATCGGACCCATTAGTAAAAAGAATCACTAACTATCAAAAAAATAATTAATCCTAGCCCACTTTATTCAAAGTGGGTATTTTTTATTGTATTTTAAGTTTTTGGAATGTTTTTTTGCTAATTCCTGCATGATTGGCGAAGATCCAACTAAATCCGCTGCTTGCTTAACTGGTAGGCGCCCTAGATTAATGTCACTAATGCTTTTAAATTTCTCTCCTTTTAAATACTTCGCGTAGATTTCAGATATCCTCATGTACGATCCATCCTTTTCAGCTTTTGGTACAGTATGTGTATAACGTAGTATATTCCATCCTTACCGTTTGCTACTCAAAAGAACAAAAAAGCAATTGAATTCTAAGGTGTACCCTATATAGTTGATTTCCACTTTAGGCGAACGCTTTCCGCGGGGTGAGCGATAAGCCACCACCACAGCTCACGCGTCGTTTGTTATGGCTTATCTGTCTCACTCATCCCGCTGGAGTCGCCGCCTGCCGATTCAATCAACAAAGTGATATATGTTCGTATTTGAATGACAAAGTATTATTTATGAATTTATCTATATAATTGTCGCACTACTACTTTATGTATCATTTAGTTTACATAATAAAATTATATTAACCTAAATTGTTGAACGGATTGTTTTCAATTACTTGTTGAATTTCTTTGTCCTCCACATGGGTATAAATTTGGGTAGTGGAAACACTTGTATGGCCCAGGATATGCTGTAAACTTCGAATATCTGCTCCGTTTTTATACATAATGGTTGCGGAAGTATGCCGTAGCTTATGAGGAGTTATTTTTGCTTTGTTTAAGCCCGAGTCCTTGTTGATTTGCTTTACAATCTTCGCAACGGTTTGTCGTGTTAATCTAGTACCTTTTTGCGATAAAAACAACGCTTCATTTGAGCTAGCTCCTTGGATAAAGGGACGTTCTTTCTCCATATAGACGTGAAGAGATTGTATACAAGCTTTGTTTAAGAAAACAGTACGTTCTTTGTCTCCCTTACCGACGATTCGTAACATATTGTCTTGAATGGAGTTAATATTTAAGCTACATACCTCCGAAACACGAATCCCTAAGTTCAAAAAGAACATAATCATACTGTAATTGCGGTAGTAGTGATTACTTCTCTTTATTCCAGCTATAAACATTTCTGCTTCCTCTTGATTCATATAAATAGGCTTTTTCTTCCCTATCTTTGGCGTTTCCAACTCATCAGCAGGATTATCTTCAATTAATCTTTTTTTCCCTTTTAAGTATTTAAAAAATGATCTAAGTGTAGCTGTCTTTCTCGCTCTTGTAGCAGCACTATTATGTCGTTGTGCTTCACAGTACTCCAGAAACAAATACATATCTTCTAAGGATATTTCACGAATAAAATCAATGGTGATATCTTTAATCGGAATGTCATCCATGTTATCAAATGCTATATCATCTTCGATTGCTTTTAAAAATCGGAAAAACAAGCTGATATCGTATTCGTATTCTTTCCTTGTTCGTAATGATTTTCCTTTGATTGTTGTTAAATAGACTAAGAAATCTTTTAGAATTTTCGGAATTTCACGTTGCATTCTCTCACCTCATGTCCTCCTATTTTATCACAAATTAAGGTTCCCAAATATGTATTTGGGAACCTTTTTTAAAAAATACGTTTTTTCATTAATAATTCCTTTTTGAACCAAATTGACCAATTCCTCCGTCGTGCTTCAAATTAGCTCTGAGACGTCTTTAATTATTTTTTTACGAGTGATTGTATGTAACTCACTTCTAAATTGCATTCGACTATCTTGCAAGGAAAAAGGTGTTTTATTCACCCCCTTTTTGCTTCTTCTGATAATTTAAGAGTGGTCTGGATCCTTTTTCAATTTTTTCTTTCGCATTGTATATATAACTACTAGCAATAGAGGAAAAAAGAATCCAATTATAAGGGAGAGGGCAATAGATACTTTCGAGTCAAATTTTAAATGATATAAGATATTAGGGAAAATTATTACTGACAATACAACAATAATTACGCCTAAGGAAGAGGTTAAAGAACGATAATCCTTCAAGCTAAAAATTTGTTTCAAGCCAAAAATAGCAGCATAGAAATAAAGTACTGCCTTAAAAAACAACCCAAGAATCCATAAAGTCGCCATTAGGGCCTCTATCCGCGTTAGAAAATTTCCAACGTTTATCACTTTAGCTAAAGCATAGCTCGGATATACTTGTCGTGCAGTTGTAGTAGAACCTAGTACAAAAATACATAATAATGTAATGATAGTAACGATAATACCACCGATAAAATTCCCAATAAAAAAGTTCTTTTTAGCTTTTTCAATATCTTTTATAAAAGCTGGGAATATCATAAATAAAACAATAGAATTTACTGATGATACAACAACTACAGCAATTGATGAATGAAGAAGTGAACCAATATTTTCTTGGAAAAATGGTTCCAGATTTTCGAAATTGATTTTTGGAGAAATTGTTAGCGTTAATAAAATAAAAAGAAATAAAAACACAAAAATGAATATTTCAGCGGAACGAGCAATTGTTTCTAAACCGAGACGAACTGCTATTACGACTAGTAAAGCCATTAGTATGTTCAGCGCTAATATGGGTGTTTTGGGAAACATTTGTGTAATTAAAAATGTCCCAGAATGTGATAGAAGAGCAGATGTATAAAGAATACACATAAAAACAAATAGAATAGATATAGTTTTACCAATTATTTTTCCAAATATTTTTTCGTTTACTTCGGTATAGGTAAGAGTAGGATACCACATAGCAATAGTAGTAAAGAGCCAAATAACTAATTGACCAATTCCAGTGCCAATAATCGCTACAATCCAAGCATCTTGTTTTACTTGAGAACTTAAAATTGATGGGACGTATAAGATGCTTGTACCAATTGAAAAGAAAACAACCAATACCAAAAACTGGAATGAATTTATTTTCCCATTTTGCATCGTTACACATCCTTCCTTTTACTTTAACTATAGTGACAATAAATCAATGACAGGTTTTAAAATGGGAAATAAAATATCTACTGGACTTGGAATAGTTACTCCAAATCCACGTAAAATCCATGTACCTATACCTATTGCAAGAAGAATTAAGAATAGGATTAATTCTTTTTTTAATTTTTTTTCTAAAAGTGGAGGTACTTCTATCATTAGAATAACAGTTGCTACCATTAATATTCCTAAGCTATTCAGCATATACTCTATTCCTTTATAGTTTTTTGAATGGGATTAATTACAGCACCAAAATGTCGAATGGTCATTTTCACTTTAATATTCACTGGTATCTCAGAGAACTCCTCATTCCACTGATCCTTTATTTTTTTCCATTCCTTGGGATTTTGTTGGTGAATGGTTGCACCAAATCCAAAAATGTCTGATCCAAATTTATCTTGAACCACCTTTATAGATTTATTAATACTTTTTTCTACTTGTTCTTCGTAAAGCTTCTCCAACATTTTAAGTGTTTCTTCTTTTGTTAGATCGATTGAACAATCTACTTCTCCTAAATTACCACTTATTTGGATATTTACTTCTATCTCAGGATTACCATTAACTAATTTACTTTTAAGCTTTGATTTAAATTTATTGACCTCGATATTAACTTTACCTCCTTCAGGGCAAGACATTGTCCCTAAAGTAGTCTTTATCTGATTTGTGACACCATTATAACCTCTGCTTTCATCATCCGTTAACCAACCGACTAACTTATCATCCTTTAAAACCGCTAACTCTTGAAACTTAATATGAGCGGCAGGAGTGATGGATTCAACATTCTGTTTACTAGAACCACTTTCCTGGTCTCCTATCACTTTAATTCCTGTTAAAACACCCTCTTTTCCTTCACGCTCCAGATCTACTATCAATTCGGCTAATGTCACAGCACTCGTAGTGGATAAGTGTTTCTCTGACGTATGGAGTATCCAATATATATTGTTAGCAGGTATATTTTCTAAAGTTGTCTGTATATTCAATATGTTTTCAGCCGTATTATCTTTTGCAACCATCAGATAGAAGTCTGATCTCACTTCCCAATTCCTTGATAAATAGTCTAAAAGTGATCCAATTCCTTCTTTTGCTAATGATTCACCAATCACAACGATTTGTAAATGACCAGGATATATATGCCGAGGAGAGATAGAAGTCAATTTTTGAATTGCTTCATTTACAGTTTTCCCCTTTTCCTGAAAGAGAGTTACTGGTGAACGACCAGTTCCCGCTTTCATGGAAACCTCACTTGGCAATACAACTTGTGCTGAGGCCAAATATTCATCTTCTACTTTATCCACTCCTAGCGCCATAGTGATAGCTAACTCATTTAACTCTCTTTTATCCCAACAACCGGTTAGAAAGAGGCTTAGAATTAATAATAATAGGATCCTTTTTTTCATTGCTTAAACACCTTTTTCCCCTCATTTATTTTTCTTAGAAGGTGCTGAATATTGCTGCCTAGTTCGATTTTTTGAAATTAAGTCAGGGCGAGTAAGGAACCTCCATATTGGCAGTCGAATAAAAGTATCTTTTTGTCCTTTTATACTGAATGGAGCTAAAGGAGACATATAAGGAACACCAAATGAACGTAAACTACATAAATGCAAAACTAGCGCAATTAAAACCACGATAATTCCAAATAAACCAAATGAAGCGGCAAATATCATAAATAGAAAACGTAGTATTCGACCGGCAATGGCAATATCATATGTTGGTGAGACAAAACTAGAAATAGCCGTGATTGAAACAACTATTACCATTGCAGCCGAGATAATGCCAGCCTCAACTGCAGCGGTTCCAATAACAAATGCACCCACAATAGACATCGCAGAACCAATAACTCTTGGCATTCTTAATCCTGCCTCTCGTAGAATTTCAAAGGTGATTTCCATAATAACCGCTTCAACAAAAGCAGGAAATGGTACACCTTCCCGCTGAGCTGCTAAACTAACTAGGAGTGAAGGCGGGATTAATTCTGGATGGAAGGTAATTACAGCAATATAAAAAGCAGGAGCAAGCAATGTTATTCCAAAAGAAACAAAACGAAGTAATCGTATTAGACTCGCCATGATCGAACGCTGATAATAGTCTTCAGAAGCTTGAAAGAATTGGACAAATAATGCAGGTATAATTAGTGCGAAAGGTGTCCCATCAACCAAAATTGCTATTCGGCCCTCTAAAATTCCAGCCGCTACAACGTCGGGACGTTCCGTATTAAAGACTGTAGGAAAAGGTGAATATTGAGAATCTTGTATAAATTCTTCTATATTTGCACTTTCCAATATTCCATCTATATCTATGAGATCCAATCTTTGACGAAGTTCGCTTACTACATTATCATCTGCTACCCCATTCAAATACATGATTGCCACATTCGTTTTCGAAAGCTTTCCGACTGTCCTGGATTCAATCCACAAACTTTGATCTTTTATTATCCGACGAACTAATGCCGTATTTATACGTATATTTTCGGAGAAGCCTTCCCTTGGACCCCTCACTACACTTTGAGCGGTTGGTTCAGTAACTCCCCGTTCCATCCAATGCTTATTTCCTACAATAAATCCCTTGGAATATCCATCTATTAAAATAATTGCATCTCCTGATAATAGTGCTGTATATAAGTCTTCCAATGTTGTTAAATCCTTTATTTCCCCAACAGTCATAGCAAAATCTTTTAAAGTCTTTAGAAGGTTGGGTTCGGAAGCTATCTTTTTCTCTAGCTCCAAGCCTTTTATGTCAATCATCAGTGTTTCCAATATGAAATTTTGTAGAGAGGCTGAATCGCTCAATCCATCCGTATAAATAACAGCGGCCTTAACCGAACCTTCCTTACCTATTCGAATTTCTCGAATAATAATATCGCCACTTTCTCCAAGTGTATCTTTTATAGTTTGAAGGTTTCCTGAAAGATCTTTTTTAAGTGGAGTTTGTTCAGTTGATTGCTTTTCTTGTACCTTAGTTTCTGGAGGTACACTGTCTGCTGATTTCTTTTCTGGAGCCTTAGTTTCTGGAGATTCCTTGTCTGTGGATTTCTTTTCTGGTACCTTAGTTTCTGGGGGTTCCTTGTCTGTTGATTTCTTTTCTGGAGCCTTAGTTTCTGGAGATTCCTTGTCTGCTGATTTCTTTTCTGGAGCCTTAGTTTCTGGAGATTTCTTGTTTGTTGATTGCTTTTCTATTAATTCCTTGTCTTTTGATTTCATTTCGGGTGCTTTCATTTCTGTTAATTTCATTTTTGATAATTTCTTATCAAGTGAATTCTTATCTGCCGATTTCATTTCTGTTGAATTCATTTCCGTTAATTTATTATCAAGCAATACTTTCTCTTTTGATTCCTTCTCTTCATTTGGGGAAGGATTAGAGGATTTTAAGACTATATTGTTTTTCTTTTTAAAAAAATCCATACAATCCCTCTTTGCTCTTCAAAATTTATAGTGTATCGCTAAGTTTCCCATATAAGGTTTAATTATTCGTTTATTAGAGCATTCGTTGTTAAATAGGCGATTTTTTACACAAATAAAAAAACCAAGAGTTTCCTTACCTCTTGGTTTTTTTAATATTAATTAATGCTTGAAATAGTTTCTCTCTGAAATACCACTTTACCCTTTAAGTACGTTTCTTCTACAGAAATTTGGTCTATCTCATTAGCAGGAATCTCTAATATATCTTTATTTAGAACGATAAAATCTGCATGATAACCTTCTTTTAACTGACCGACTTTTGGGATTCGTGTAACTACCTGCGCTTCTCGCGTATAAAATTCGATTGTTGTTTCTACATCAATTCTCTCTGCATCTCCTGTATTTGTTCCATCATATGCAACCCGGGTTACAGCAGATTTAATCCCAACAAAAGGTTTTACAGGGTCAGCCCAAGCAGTTGCAGGAGCGTCAGAAGAAAACTCAACTGGCATTCCAGCTTCTAACATCGTTTTGATGGGATACGTTGTTTTTGTGCGATCTATTCCTAAATTCATAATGTAGCCTCTACGTATCTGGTACTAAGTTAAAACCAATTGAAATTCATTAAATCAAAAATCTACTCTCATAAAGTTAACGCATAAAACCACTGTGCACTTTGATATGCTTCCATCCAGAATGCATCATTATCTTCTACTGCCCAACATGCACTTAACGTTCCCATCACAACACATGCCTTTAATAATCGAACCTTATCTAATTGTAGTTCCTCACATAATAACATGACTCTCTTCTCCAATAGTCTCCTTGGATTATCGTTATTATGCAATTGATTGATTAAAAAAGATGTAAGATCAAAATAACGATCCCCGATAACTCCTTTTGGATCAATTGCCAACCATCCATAATGATTGGAAAAAAGGATGTTTTCGTGATGTAAATCACCATGGAGCAGTTCATTCCCTAAGGAACTGTCTATTATATCTCTACTATAGTTTTTTGCAAGTTGAATAAAATCCTTGGGAATCGGTCCTTCTTTAGCAGAATATTTATGTAAGTATCGATCAAATGCTATCATCCAGTCTACAATAGAAGGATGATCTGCATTTATTTGTACTGGTTTGCGAATTACAGTCCAAACTTGAGCAAAACGTTTAATAGCAAGCTGTTCTTCTACTTCCACTAGCGTTGTTCCTGGTAGTAAATGCTCTAGTAGCATGACTCCATTTTCAGCATCTGCTTTTAATAATTTTACACACCCTTTACCACCATACGCTTGGAGTGTCCGTATTTCATTAGAAAAATCAGAATTGGGAATTCCAATTTTTAGAATAGCAGAGTTGTCATTTTCGTCCAATACTTTTAATACATAATTATACGACAGATTACTTACTGGACCAGCTGATCGGAGTTTCCACTTTTTAAGATAAGTTTCAATCAGTGAATCTAGTCCAATTAACCACACTCTACCATCATCACCAAAAGCACTAATTATTTTACTTACGAATAGGTCTGGGTAGTTCATTTAATCGCCCCTCTCCATAGTACTCCTCACTGCTTTCTTTTCTTATATATATATATTACACGATTTATCTTTCAACAATATAGCATGATTTTAGCTCCACTAAATGTTCTGTGCAATAGACGAGATGAACCAGGTGCATGTTTAATCGATTATGCAAACAAAGGATCATTTGATATAGTGATCATTGGATCTCGTGGATTAAATACGCTACAAGAAATGGTTCTTGGGAGTGTTAGTCATAAAGTTCTAAAAAGAGTGAATTGTCATGTGCTAGTTGTAAAGTAAAATAAGAAAAAGCGGATATCACTAAATATTCGTGGCATCCGCTTTTCTTTTTAGTTTTTGGCAAACTTGCCGTCGACCTCTACTGTTTCAAATATATTAATAAACGCATCCTCATCATGTTTACGTACAATTTGTTTAATCTGTAGTGTCTCATAACGTGTAACGACCATCATTAATATTTGCTTTTTTTCTAGAGTGAAGCCCCCATATCCTTCTGTTATCGTAACTCCACGGTAGATGGATGCTAACAGCTCTTTTCGAATTGGTTCACCTTTTGTTGTAACAATTTGCATCGTTAACTTTTCATGATTCGTATAAATCGTATCAAGCATTTTCCCTGTCAAATAAATAGACAATAGCGTGTATAATGCGATTTCCCATGTGAAAACAGCACCAGATATTAATACAATTATCCCATTCATCCCTGTAAGAAGAAGACCAACACTTACATTACTACTACGAGAAATCATAATTGCTATAATATCTAATCCCCCAGAAGTACCAGAGTACTTTAATATCAGTCCGATTCCAATTCCACTTACAATTCCTCCAAAAATACTTGAAAGTAGGACATTATCCGTTATAGCTTCAGCCGGTAGTATGGAGAGAAATGCCGAAAGCGAAATAACACAAATCAGTGTATTAATGGTAATTCTCTTTCCTAACTTGAAATACCCAAGTACTAGCAGAGGTAAATTAAGTACCAGATTCAATAAACCAGTATTAAATGGTGTAATGATACCTAACAAAATAGCAATCCCACTAATACCGCTGCTTAAAATACCATGTGGAACTAAAAAATAATTAAAAGCAAATGCTACTATTAGTGAACCCGCAACAACTATTAAATTTTTCATTTGAACGTACCTCCCCAAAATACCAAAAACAATAAAAAAAACTAAAAAATTAGAGATTCCATGAGCTAAATTGTACCGTTATCATCCTGTCGATTTTCCAACTTTTTAGACTTCTTATGTTTAAATAAAAAACTCGCCCCAATTAGGGACGAGTTTTCGCTCGCGTTCCTACTTATATTCCATAGTATATCCTAAAGAGAATACGTTTAAAAAGATTTCAGAAAAGACTTTCTTATCCCTTTTCCGAGTAAATACGCTTGGTAAAAATAAACTCAAAGTAATTTTATTATAAAGATTAATCTAACAAAATTCCATAATTGTGTCAACAAGAAATCCTATAAGGAGACTATTTTGAGCTACCTACTGATATCTTACCATTATCTGTCTCTAGTTTTATCAAGTTATCTCCATCGCCAAATATTGTTTGTTTATTCGATTTTCCGAAAATATCAAGTTTCCCAATTTCTATGTCAGCTTCAATCGTTGCATTAGTTGGCTCTTTGTCTGTTTGGATCTCAATCAAACCATTATCTGTTGAGAGAGAAATAGGTCTTTCTAAATTACTTGTAATAAGGACAATGCGGCCATTATCAGTGGAAGCCTCTATATCACCTTCTACTTCATTCATCAAGATTTTCCCGTTATCGGTACGCACATGCACCGTTTCTGCTACCATATTTTTCATATGAATGAATCCATTATCTGTTTCCAAATGAACTGATTTCGCCTGCATATCTTTTGCAATAATTTCTCCGTTATCTAGTTCCGTCTTGATATCATTGTATTGTTTTTCTGGTACATAGACAGTTAGTTTGATATCCATGGATGTAAATCCAAACTGTATAAAATTCCAATTCTTTTGTGTTAATTCAATAGAGAGTGTATCCCCTTTTACATCTGCAGTGAAATTGTATTTCATTTTTTTCTTCATTCTTCCTGAAAATTCTACTTTTGTTTCATCATCTTTTGTAGAGATAAATTCAACAGAAGCATTGTCAGATTGTACCTCAATATTTTTATAATGATTATTTTCGACTACAATTTCATCTGCTTTGTTGACTAACGCGACTTTTATATTCACGAAAACATTTATTGCTGCTCCCGCTAATAATACAAATAAAGCTATAATAGCAACTTTTTTCATACTCATTTTTTCATCCTCCACTTTTCGTTTTTCTTAGCTAATTTCCATTATAAAGAATGCATAAAAAATGGAAATGGTCTGAAGAAGTGATTTCATCTCAGTCTTAAGGCGTAGAAATGTATGATTGTACTATTTATATGCGAGGGGATGTAAATTCATCTGATACAATTGGTTGTTAGAGTAGCAATTAAACCTATAATGAAAGGATTGTGGAAATAGAATAAGAAAAGCGAAAGTGCTTTGAACTGACTTTCCCTTATCATTTCCAAAAGGTAACAAGTTGGGGCTGTCCCTAAAGTCATACATTGACTGAGAGATGGTCCCTTTTCCAATGTATTGATTTCCGTTCCAGACGGACGCTTTCCGCGGGCATGGCTTCAGTCTCCTCGTCGCTTTCGCTCCTGCGGGGCCTTCAGCTCATACTATTCCCGCTGGAGTCGCCGTCTTCCACTAAAATCAATTGCCTAACAAGGGGATTAATCCTTTAGTTCCCCTACTACTTTCTATCCCTTGGTCTCATAAAAAGTATGTGCCTGAAATTCAAATGTAGTAAGGAGGGCTATTGTTGCATGATTATACTTTGCAATTTCTTCTATTTGGCCAGGTAAGATGATGCCTAGCCCTTTCCCTCTAATTTCTTGACTAAACCATAAATCGTTTATCTCAAGCTAATTCCATTACACCTCTATTTTTCTATTTGGTTTTCTAGTAAAATCGTTTGCTCATTTAATAGTTCCGTATGAGCAGCCAATTCATCTTTACTGGTTGTATTTATGTAGATAGGTTCACCAAAAATGATGGTTGCTTTTTTCATTTTCCGTAACTCTTTTAGTGTTCTCGGGCCCACATATAATGCAGGAACAATTGGAGCTTTTGATAAATTACTAATTGTCACAGCCCCTCTTTTTAACGGAGCATTTTCTGCCGCTCTAGTTCCACTCGGAAATATGCCTACTACCTCTCCAGATTTCAATAGCTTCACTGGAATTTTAATACTACTTGGAGAAGGATTCTCTCGATCCACAGGAAAGGCATTTATTTTTTGTAGGAAAGATCCAATGAATTTGTTTTCAAAAAGCTCTTTCTTTGCCATATAATGAATCGACCTTGGCACACAAATGCCTAAGATGACTATTTCCAGCCATCCTCTGTGTGTGCAAGTGACGATATATCCCTCATTCTTAGGTAACAAATGCTTATTTTTCACTTCTACTTTTCCAAATAAACGCACAACCATTTTTGCAACTGTTAGTGTAAATTGATACATAGTCATCACCTTTTATTATCTAGTTTTAGTACCTAGTAATAATTATAAAGATTTTGAAAATAAAATACCAGACCAAATTTGGCCTGGTATTTTATGATACCAAATTGGTAGTTCTATGAATCCTCTCAAAGAATACTCTCTTCTCATTGGGTATACCACTTCGGCACATCTAGCTTAAAATCATCAAACTGATCAATTGTAAATCGAGTATAACCTTGAAATTTTTCCTTTTGATTTATGCCACCTTCATGGCCCCATACTTCTGCGGATACAATATGGATTGCAGCGTACAGACGATGCAACTCCCAAAACGATGGTGGAACAGGATTTTTATCGTGATAACCATCCACTACACCTCGTGAGTACGGTGTACTTACTTGTACATTAAAATATTCCATTTTATAAAATTCGTTGATTGGGTCCGCGTATGTAATTTTTTGCATATCGATTAAACCAGAAAATTGATCTTCATGAATTAAAATATTTCCAGGGTGAAAATCATAATGCTGAACACAGCTAGGACGTTTGTTCAATAAATGCAAATTATCTTGTATAAATGGCAAGACGTTTTGATAGTTCGGATGTCTTCTAATAATATCTTGAAATAGAGGAGCTTGTCTTGCTATTCGAGCCCTCCAAGTTTCTTCCCAACTTGGATATTCTTTAGGTGCTTGGATGCTATGCATATTCTTAAGCGTCTTCCCGACCTGAATTCCAATCTCATATTGCACTTCTGCACTTTTCATTGGTAACGCAACATCCCCGTTTTCTCCATTTAAATAGTCAAGAATCATGTAAGCTCTATCTTTATATATTCCTACATCATGTACAAATGGAATATGAGCATCAATGGCATGAACAGCATTGGTAAGTTGCGCCTGTTTTTCTAGCTTTGTTATGTTCATATCAGGAGAAAAACGCAGTAAATATGTTTGATCTACGCACCATTTCTCATCATTTGAAAACCCTTCTTCTATTAACTGAAAAAAGGTACATTTACTTAAAAACGGTATGTTTAGTTCTAGCATTATTTCCCCTCCCAGTTATTCAAAATATTTCAAAATATTAGAACGCTAGATTTAATGTTACTAAAATTATGTAAATATGACAAATTTATTTTTATAGATAAAAAAAGCCGGTCTGCTATTCATTAGTTGAATAACAGACCGGCAAAAAAATCTCATTAACTACGCTGCAGACCGCACGTTTTGTAAAACATTGATCGCAAACATGATTACGCTAAACACGACTAATACTCCACCAATTGCAATAAAGGTAATCGCAGCTTCTACTCCATTCAAAAGATAAATTGCCAGTGCAACCATCATGATTGGAAGCCCGATATTCGCACTCCAAAAATGAAGCTTTGCATAAAGATTGCTAGTAGCTCTTGGGAATAAATGATACACAATCCCTGCTAGAGCAAATGAAGCCCAGCCTAATAAATTGATGTGAACATGTACCCCTGTTAATGCAACATCGTGTGTCATAGACATAAAGAGACCTAAAATTACTCCAATGGCAAAATAGACAACCGAAATTTTAATAAATCTAATACCCATTTCTCCCTGTCTCCTCTCATATAAATAGAATAATAACTGCTTATACATTCTATTTATGAAAAGAAAAGAGTATTCTCGGAATCATTCAAATTAATAGGTATGTTAATTGTTACTACTTTCCAAATGTCATCCTGTTTGTTCGAATAAAACTTGAATTTTTTTGATTTGCAGAGATGTATAATCATTCCTTGGAATAGAATTGTAGGAGAAAGTAGTGATGTATTTTGGAAATGAATATATTAAGTATTTTCATTGGATTAATTTTTTTCATGATCATGACTCGTATTGCGTATCAGAGAATTAAAAAGAAAAGGTTACCCCCCAGTAATTACACACCTTTCGATGATTTAATTTCAGGTATTGACCCAGACTTAAAACAAAATAATCAAATCATAAAAGATACCAAGCATGAAACTGCCTATGAAGAGAGAACAACTCGTAAAAACTAGTTCTCTCAGATTGTTGACAAATATTTCTTCAATTTGCGACGAGCTTTTCTCTTGCGCAAGCTCGTCGCGTATAAAGGCATTGAAGTCGTTGTCGCAAGGGTGCGTCGAACCTATGTTTCCTTCTTGGATATGCTTTTGTTTTCAAGTCAGTCTGAAATGACACTTTCAAATTTATATTTTATCTATTACCTGATAGTAGTTCTCCTTTACTATTACATTTTAAAAGAAATGAGCTCATGTTTGACATGAAATCCAGCCGATTTATATAAATGGACCGCTTTTCCGTTTGCCAATGCAACACATAACGTAACTTCTCTTATCTCGTCATAAGAGAAAAGATGATCTAATGCCACCTTCATAAGTTTTGTTCCAATACCTTGTTTTCGGTAATCGGAGGAAACCGCGATATATTCAATAGCCCCTTCCATGTTTTCAGGATCTGCTTCTACGTATACATAACCCTTCATTTTTTCATCTGTATCCTTCATAATCAATAATTGATTTTCCTTATTTATACGTTGAAGTATTTCATCCGCTCTGTAATATGTAAGAGGAAATTCAGCTGCATGAAGAGTAACAAATGATTCATGGTAAGAGGATTCGTATTTGATAATGCCATAAGATTCCACTGATGTTGTATTACTACGTTGTGTCTTTAGAATAAGGTGATGATCGTTTTCCATTCCGCCTAAATTCTGCACAAATTGACGTGTAAGCAAATTTTCATTATTTACAAAGAACGAATACGATTGGATATCCAGTGGCGTCATTAAATTCATCTTTTCCCATAAATCATTTGCTAACGATTCAAACTCCCTTTCATCTTTTATGAACGGTCCCCACACTTCAACACTTTTAGTTTCTACATCGATGTCAAACCCCAAAGCACCAATTATTTCATCGTTATCGTATGCTACTGCAAATGATTCAGAGAGATCTAAGTCAGAGAAATCATTCAGAAGCGTATGATAAATCTCGCTTTTAGATTCCCCGCAATAACCAATATGGGTTTTTGGATTATTGTTCATCTCTTCTAAAAACTGAGACAGGCTGTCAATATCTATTGGAGAGGCTATATTTAGTGTCATTTTTGATAACTCCTTCACTTCAATCATAATTTGCGAGCTTTGTATCATTATTATCGATGCATTTTATTAATAGTAAGTGAACACTTTTCCTCTCTTTAAAGTTTCTTCGTAAAGCATATTATACGATTCGACTCTGTAAATCCTAGTCTCAAATGCATAACTAGGCTATCTTCATTATGTAATTCACAGTCGCTAGCAAATTCAATACACCCTTTGCGTTTCGCCCATTCCTCGCAGTAAGTTACTAGTAATCTTGCATACCCTTGTTGTCGAAATGCTTCTCTGATAAAAAGTCCCTCTAAGTAACCAACAGGGTTGGATTCAGTTCCCTCGACATAATCGTTTCGAAGTTGACATTGTGCAAATCCAATGGCCTCTTCTCCTTCATATGCTAAAAAGATGGCGGTGTTTTCAGAGGATATAAACTGGTGCATATCTTCCGTAAATTCCTCTACTGAATGTCCTGTCCAAAGTAGCGATGCTAGTTCTGCAGCAATACCAGCTTCCTCTAATGTTGCTTGTTTAAGCATAAATCCTCCTCCAATTGTGTTTGTGAATTTCCTTTCCAACTCTTGAATCGTTAGTTCGTAGTTCATTTAACATTTTTCTATTTTAATTAAGACCTGTAATACTTTAGCCTAAAGGAGTAATCATACCAACAACTCAAGTAATATGCGCAGATAATAAATTCTTTTAGATCTCCCTCATTGAATATCTACTATAAGTCTATTTCGATACACATTAACTAACTCCTCTTTTTAAATTATCCTGCAACTTTGTTTGAATAACGGAAAGTATAAAAAAGCTAATAGATAGTGAAATACTGCTACTAGAATCATAATTACACCTAGTCTAAGGGCCTCTCTTTGTGTCAATGAATAATTGAGCATGACACATTTAAAACATTTAGATAATTTTTATGGGGAAAACGTGAAAAAAGTAATCAAAAAGAGTTGAATACAACACATTTTGATTACTTTTATTTGGGTTATATAAATTGTCGAAAATTATTCAATAGAGCAATATTCGATCTATCGAAATTGCAACTTTGGGAAATACTGCGTTTATTTTTAATGAGAAGGATGGCAAAAACATTCTAAAGTGTGGTCATTCACCAATCCTACAGCTTGCATATAAGAATAACAAATCGTACCACCTACAAATGTAAATCCATCTTTTTTTAAACGTTTGCTCATTTTATCACTTATTTCACTTGTAATTGGAACTTCTTTAACCGTCTGCCAATGGTTAACAATTGGAGTGTAATCTACAAAACTCCATATATAATTAGAAAATGAACCGTATTCTTTTTGAATCTTTAGAAATGCCTTTGCATTCGTTACGACGCTTTTAATTTTTAATTTATTTCGAACAATGCCCTTATCTTCTCTTAATAATTCTAATTTTTCATTTGTATAGTGTACAATTTTTTCCGCTTCAAAATTATCAAAAGCATTTCGATAATTTTCTCTCTTTTGTAAAATTGTCCACCAACTGAGCCCCGCCTGTGCACCTTCTAAACATAGCATTTCAAATAATAGTCTATCATCATAAACAGGTACACCCCATTCCTTATCGTGATATTTCATATATAAAGGTTCTTTTGTTGTTACCCACGTACATCGACTTGTCATTTAAGCACACTCCCTTTTGTCTTTTACCCATCTAATTTCATCATCCGAGCATTTATAGATCTACATTAAATATAGAACGAATGTTCCGTTAAGTCAAATATCAAAATTGATTGTTACTGGTCCATAACAAAAAAAGAATGGGCAAATGTTAAAGGCATTCAGGTATCTTATATTATCCAACTAAAAAACCCGTTCAACAAGGACCGGGTTTTTCTACTATATTGTGCCTTTGATAGTTCTATAAGCTATTTTTCATTTTTGTTATTATTATTTTTAGCTCCATTAAGTCATCTATTATCAAATCAGCCTGAGCTAGTTCATCTTCTTGTGCAAAATCAAAATTACATCCAATTGCAATTAAACCATTATCTTTAGCTGCATTTATATCAGAAAGACGGTCTCCTACTACTGCTCCTTTTTTTATATCATATTTTTTTATAATTGTTTTAACTAAATCTCCTTTATCTAGCGTTTGTATTTGTTGAATACTAAATGTTTCAGTAACCCAATTATCCAAATTATAATAACTCACAATTGCTTTTAAATATTCCGTTAAACCATTACTCGCTATGTAAATGGAACAATTATTCTCTTTTAAATAACTGAAAACTTCCTTTACATTAGGATATAAAGCACCTTTCCCACTTCTAATGTTTTCAACTAATCTTTCCAGAAAATAAGCATCAGCTTGTTCTCTTACCTCATTAGAATGATTAGGTAACAAAGCTTCCCATACTTTTGGTAAAGGTACACCCATAATTTCACGGTATTTATCAATAGGGGTTACTGCATTCCATTTATTTATTGAGTGTAAATGGTTAAAAGTATCATCAAGTGATAATTCTAAAATTTTATCTGTTTGAAATAAAGTTCCATCCATATCAAAAATCAGTGATTGTAACATTACTTTCTCCCCCTTTTTACCATTGCTGAATAACATCTAAAGTTTAACATAATGACAGAATTATTTAACCAATCCTTATTCAACTAATCTGCCCCTTTAGCCACCCATGAAAGCCTGCTTTACCACAGAATATGCAAAAAATTACGTTCTTCCATGGTAGTTAAAGAACAAACTTTACTCAATTGTTATTTATCCAAAACCAATAACCTCCTGTTTGAGGTTCGAGTGAAAGAGGAAGTATTTGGCTTACACCTAAAAATAATCATCAATGTATGTAAAATGTATGAAAATATTGTATAGAGTGTGATATGGTAGATTATCTACAACTAATGATTAGAAGGTGATGACCATGCTAGAAGTAAGTGAAAGTAAATTAGGACAGTATGTCGTACATTATGTAAGCGATACGCTTGTTTTGGGAGATGAGGTCTTCTCTCAACCAGATGTAATGCTTGAAGCAGCTTTTACACAATTGGCGTTTAACAAAATTGATTATGAGCAGCAGTACGAATTTTTTCACGAAACGGATATTGGATTAAATGAGGTCTATACATATGTAAATTCCATTTTTGATCAGAAGAGCAGTTTCCTTGAACAATCTAAGCATATCGCCACTCACTTACAAAGTGTATCCCAACACCCAAATATTAAAAGTGGTGAATTGTTTATTGGATTATTCGATAATTGTTTATGGCATACAGAGGTAAAAAAGGTAATTGCCATTGTAAAAATTGATGAAAAAGAAATGTTTTTAGATGTGAAAAACGAGCAGAACAAAATGATTGTGAATGGCATCGACGGTATTAATGTGAAGAAAATCAATAACATGGCCGTAATCATGGACATGGGGCCAGACGTAGCACCTGCTGTCTTTATCAAAACCAAAAAGAAAGAAGATGTTGTTTACTGGCAAGAGCGTTTTTTAAAAATTAAGGTAGCGGATGAACATTATCATAAAACCAATTTAGCGTTAACAGAATGCAAAAAATATATATTAAAAGAAGAAAGTTTTACGAATACGGAGAAACTCGGTTTTTTAAACAAAACGCTCGATTATTTTAGAAATGAAGAAGAATTCCAGGTAAATGATTTTATTGATACCGTATTTAAAAAGGCAGATCCGGTACAAAAAGAAGTCATCGTAAATTCGGTAAAACCCTACGAAACTGTCATTTCCGAAAGTGCGATCGAAAAGGTAGAAAAAACTTATAAACGCAAAATAAAACTTGATTCTAATATTGAAATTCAGGTTAACGTACGAAATATCGAGCAAGTCGATGAACTGATTGAAGTAGGCTATGATGAAGCAACCAATCGAAAGTTTTATAAAATCTTTTTTCATGAAGAAATATAATCAAAAAACGATAGAATCCCACAACTCGTAGGAAACTCCAATGTAAAAAGCCTGATTCTCAGTATTGCAACTGAGAAAATATTCTATTAAACCAACAAGTTCCTCTTCAGAATAGAATAAAAACTCATTTGCAATTTATTATTGCAAATGAGTTTTCTATCACTAGCTGACATCTAGCTTTGTTTTAAAATGTGACTTGTTTTAATAATATTAATTTACTTGTTTTGCTCAAGAAATTCGTAAACAGCCATCATTTCTCGTTTATTCAATTCCCGAATACGATTGAAAATTGGAATATCCGCAACAGCGTCAATATTTAAGGTTTCAGTAACAACATCACTAACTGTGCCCGTTAGCCATGTTTCTACATCTATGCCTTCGACTATTTCCTTAAGTCCTTCATTATTAACACCAGTTTCATTACACGTCACACAAGGGATCGTTAGTTTAAATACGCCATCATGGAGATTTTCTTCTGTAATAGCTTTCTTTCCGTTACAGAATGGACACGGATGACTTTTTCTAATCTTATTAATTAAAGTGACTATCTTTTTGTAACCTAACGCTTCATAGACATACGTCAGCTTTTTATATTTTCCATTAGTGAAGTACTTATCAATGATCGTTTCTCTCGTTTCTGTGATATTGTCAAAATCACAGATGGTAATTCGATTGTTAACGCCGATAGATTCGATATTGTTGCTAATACTGCTCCAGAATGGCAGTACATTTTGTAAAACCATTTCATAGTGGGCAAAGCTAGCCTGCTCCAATTCAAACATTTTCAGAGCGACTTGCGTTTCTCTCGGTAATAAGGACACATCTTCGCATAAAGTCATATCACCGCCGACAATATCCTTTAATTTTACTAGTTGCTGTAAGTTGCCAACTGTTTTTATTACTTGATCGAGTGGCTGGTTAATAATCTCACGAATATCCGTGTCGCCAAATTTCAGCTTTTTATGATGGTTTAGTACGGTTCCTTCACAGACTGGACACGTAATCATCTCTTTGGATTCTTTTATATGCTCTTTAATAATTGATTTGGATACAAATATATAGCGTCCAATGATTAAATTAAAGCCTTCCCAAGTCCTCCTTGTCTTGCCTTCTTTGTCATAAAATGACTTTTCCCAATACCCGTATAAAAAGGTATGCTTTTCTGCTTCTGTCATATCATTAAAACTTTTGCTTATATCCTGACCGAGCTCATTTTTAATCTCTTCAAAGAGGAATTCTAATTTTGAAAACTGATAAAACTTTAAAACTTCCATTACATCTTCATGTAATTGGCCATCCCAAAATGGCACGGTTTTATCCTGAAGAACAACATCAAAATCAAATTTTTCAATCACTCGACGGCCCGAACAACAAGGGCAATGATTGTCTTGATGATAGAAATCGAAGCTTCTCGTATCTTTAATTGTCGGATGTGATGCTACAATATGGTTAATCACGCCGCCAAGTTCATAAAGAAAACTATATTGACTATACAAGTGGCGTTCCAAGTCTATAGCGATAACAGGTGCAATTATGTCTGTTTCGTATTCACCATAAATCAAACGAGCCATGGAGGATAAGCTTTTTAAAATGCCACCCTTATAGACGTTTTCTGCATTTTTAAAATAGTCAACATGATTTTCTGTTAAGTAGTCTATGCCATTTGGTTGATTTAGTGTAGAAGAAATTTGCAATGGTGCAACCTGTTCTGGACCGTTTTGCCCGCGATAATAATCATCATGACTGACAACATCAAGACGCTCGACAGGTGCAATCTGCCTGTTCCCAAAATCAACGATAAAATCAGAGTTGTCTATCATATAAGCATTATGCTCAATCATCATAATGGAGACAGATTCATCTTGCAGAATGACCCTTGCACTATCAATGAATTGATTTAAAATATTTTGTGATAATCCTTTGGAAGGCTCGTCAAAAATAAAGAGCGTATGTGGGTTTCTTGAGTTAGCAAACAGCTCAGAAACTAAATGGACACATTGAAATTCACCCGTCGATAAAGACTGCGTTTTTCTTTCCAACGTCAGATAACCAAGTCCAAGTTTGATCAATAAGCTCAAGCGTTTATGAGCAATATCTTCCTTTGGCAGTTCTTCAATAATATCTTCAATCGAACGCTGAAAAATATCATCAATATCTTCACTATATTTTGTAAGTTTCCTTTTAATATCAAGAAACGTCGCAACTGTAGACCGACTAGTAATCGATTGGTTTCGATCTTGCCCAACTATTACGAGTTTATCTTTTGGATATCTCTTCTGGAAATCTTTGGCGATACACTCATTAACAAGTGTAGACTTCCCACATCCTGATTCCCCAGTAAAAGTGACAATTCTATTTTTAGGAATCTGAATTTCTTTCATTTGAATATTACGGCAGTAAAGATCTTGAAATTGATAGTACTCTATTGGCATTTCTTTATTTCTTTCCGAAGTGATTGGTTGTGGTCGTGGGGATTCTTCTACAATTTTCCCACCGTATTTTCCACTACCAGGTCCAAAGAATAATTGTTCTTCCGATGTGTTAAGCACCGTGTCAGAATGGTCAATGAGCCAAATCTGATTCTTGTAGCCCAATTGTTTAATCTCTTCTAAAATTTTCAATAGTGTTTGGTGGTCTAGACCTACTGAAATTTCATCAATAATAATAACGGTATTTTCACTTGTTGCCATAAATTCAGCCAAGTAAAGTCGTGTTATTTCTCCACCTGACAAGGTACCCATAATACGATTTAATGTTAGGTAACCGATATTCATATTGATAATATTTTTAAGAATATGCTGTTTCGCTTCACTAATATGTAATTCTTCTCCAAGAGAAAGAATCGATTCAATGCTTAAGTTGTTAATATCGGAAATACTATGTGCTCGATTCAATATTTCTATCTTATGTTGCTCCACTTCTGGATTATAACGCTTGCCCTCACACTTTTTACATTCGATATTTTTCGTAGTGCCGCGCCCTTTACATGCAGGACACCAACCTAATTCATTATTAAATGAAAAAACTTCTGGAGAAAAATTAAATTTTTCAGCAAGCAGCACGCGAATCTCTTTAAAAACGCCCGTATGGGTGCCAATCGTTGACCGTGGATTCGAAGAAATGGATGATTTTCCGAGAAAAAGTACTAAAGGCATTTCTTCCATCTTAATGGCACTGAAATTGGTTTCCATAATATTAGGAAACAAATATTGATATTCAGCCTTTGGCAATAAAGAAACGAGACGCTTCTTGGATTCTTCACCAATTGTTTGACAAAAAGTGGTTTTACCAGAACCAGACAAACCAGCAATTCCTAAAGATTTATCTACTGGAAGTGCTACATCCAATTTGTTAATATTGTTCGCAATTAATTGATTTACTTTCATAGTGGTATCATCTCCATTCTCTAAATTTAGTATTGCCATATTAGTAAAACTTCATCTGTTATCCGATAAAGTAGATAAATAAGAAAGAGCACAATTCTTGTTACGGAATTGCGCCCTATTGTTGAAAAAGCGTTTTTACAGTTCTGCTAAAACTTTTTCGAGCTGTTCACCCATTTTCATCCAAGCATATTTAGCTCCCTCGATAGCTCCCTCACGTGCTTTTGTTTCTTCACTAAATCCAGTTTGATCGAAATGTAGATGTATAGTTCCATCTGAACCTTCTTTCAAAGTCCATGTAACAGTAGTGCTTTCTCCGGCACTCACCCAAGTGTAAGAAAGTTTATTAGGCTCTTCCACTACTAATACTTCACTATCTACAATTCCATTCCACCATTCATTTGGCTCAGCTCGGAATTGAAATTTATGTCCGACGATTGGTTTAAAGTCATTATTCCATATCCATTTTGCAAGAGTATCCGAATCTGTTAATGCGTTCCACACTGTATTGATTGAACTTGTAAACTGAAAATCTAATGATACATCTGATTTCATTTTTTTTCCTCCAATAAAAGATTTAATTTACCAATTCTGTCTTTCCAGAATCCTTCGTAAAAAGATACCCAATCTTTAATTTCCCTTAAGGGGGCTGCATTTAGTCGATACCTTGTTTCTCTACCAACTTTACGATCAGCAACTAGACCCGCTTCTTTAAGTATAGCCAAATGTTTAGAAACAGCAGTACGCCCCATTTGAAATTGAACGGTTAATTCGTGAAGTGGTAACTCTTCCGCATCTGCCAACAAACGAAGCAATTTCCGTCTTGTTGGGTCAGCAATAGCCACATAAACATCACGTTCATGATTTATATCGTTCAAAATCACCCACCCCTTTATAAATTGGACACCAATTGGTGTTATTATTATATGACACTAATTGGTGTCCTGTCAAAATTTATTTTATTCATAAGGCAACCATTCTATACATTTGTCATTCATATCTTTATTTTAATATCCTTATACATTCATTTGGCCCAATACAAAAAGTCGCCTTCTTACATGGAATCATTTGTTTCCCACTGTCCTTATTTTTATTGTTTATTTAACTAACATGCCCCGTTAGCCACTCATGAAGACCTGCTTCACCACAAAATTTGCAAGAAAATTACGTTCTTCCATGGTAGTTCAAAAAGAACATATCAAACCATTAAGTTAATGAATAATTGGTTCTAGATGCCAATTATGAGTGGCTGTAGAAGAGGTGATTTACGGAACAATCAAAATCATTTCACACAAAGATTTCGAACATGGGTTTTAGTCTAAGCCTTTTCGTTCATTATACATAGCCTATATTATATCCTAGAAAAGGAGTTAAAAAATGGAAGGTACAATGCGTTTTAGTGGAGGATGGTAAATGTTTTTCGGTTTTCCTAGATAAATAGGAGGATCGCCTGACGGTCCCTGCCCGTTAAAGTGAAATCTTTTTCGAATTTCTGGTTTGAACGGAAAAAGTGCATATACTACAGTGATTTAAACAATTCTGATAGATTATGTGTAATTCACAACAATATCAATTCATCTAGAAGAATATACATACAAGAAAAGATCAGACAGACCCCCCCCAGCCTACCTTTCATTTTTCATTCAACCTTGGATTTTGATAAGAATAACACGAAAAAAAGTTAACTAGTAAGAACTAGTTAACTTTATAATACAGACGCATTCAAAAGTCCATTGAAGAACATTAAGTGACATACTCTTCAGATAGCGATAAATCGCCTCGAAGTTTTTTAAAATAATAAGTCATTCCAAAAGGAGTTCCTTCTCGTACATCGTTTGTTTCGTGAAGTTCGACGTCTACTGCTCGTGCGTCGTTGGTTTCGCGAAGTTCTACGTACTCTGCTCGTGCGTCGTTGGTTTCTCGAAGTTTGACGGACTCTGCTCGTGCATCGTTGGTTTCGAGAAGTTCGACGTATATTGCTCGTGCGTCGTTGGTTTCGCGAAGTACGACGATTCCTACTCGTGCATCGTTCGTTACTAAAAGGATCCTGGTGCATGAAGTGACCTAGCCCTGTGTTGTTAGCCCGATATACTGCATTCTGTATAAGTGACATGTTCAAACCTCCTTTCATCTTTATTAAAGAAAGAAGGTAAATGATTATTCTTTTTTCAAAAAAAATCAACCAGTGCTGTTGCATTTTTCTTTCCCTTATCGCAATATATGAGATTGTACTTAATATGTTAGAGACAATCGTATAGTTTTCGAAAGTATAAAATAATTTTGTATCTTTCTGCGGCATCTTACAATTTTGTTTCATACGAATAATTTAAAATGAAGGGAGAGAATTCGCGTGGATAACGGCATAAAAATACCTGAATATCAGCTTTTTATTCATCCTTTAGATTTAAGTGAACTTCGGAAAGATATTTGGTGTGACGATCCTATATCTGCCAAGCTTACGATTAACAAAAGAAAGTATGATATTGATATCGCCTATCGTGGCTCCCATATCCGAGATCTTCGAAAGAAGTCATATCACATTTCGTTTTATAAGCCAAATACGTATAGGAATGCCAAAGAAATTCATATCAACGCAGAATATAAAGATCCTTCTCTATTAAGAAATAAATTATCGCTCGATTTTTTCAATGAAATAGGGTGCTTATCGCCAAAGTCCCAATTTGTATATTTGAAATTGAATGGAAAAAATGAAGGGCTTTATTTGGAATTAGAATCAGTGGATGAGCATTTCCTTACGAATCGACAACTACCGCAAGGACCAATATTCTATGCGGTTGATGGCGATGCTAACTTTTCGTTAATGAGTGATCTTGATAAAGAAGTTAAGAAATCACTTAAAGCTGGCTATGAACTAAAATATGGGAAAGAATCTGATGAATTTCATTTACAAAACATGATCATTGAAATTAATACTATTTCAAAAGCGGAATTTGAAAATGAAATTGTGAAATACCTCAATGTTGATAAGTATCTCCGTTGGTTGGTTGGCGTTGTTTTCACCCAAAATTTTGATGGTTTTGTTCATAATTACGCACTTTACCAGAATAGCGAAACAAGGCTATTCGAAGTCATCCCGTGGGACTACGATGCAACATGGGGAAGAGATGTAAATGGGAGAGTGATGGAGGAAGACTATTTACGAATCGAAGGATTTAATACGCTAACCGCAAGGATTCTCGACGTGAAAACATTTCGACGTCAATACAAAAATTTGCTAGAAGTTATTTTAAACAACCAATTTAATGTAGACTTTATGAAACCAATAATACAAAGTATGCATGATTTAATAAGACCTTATATACAAATAGACCCTTATAAAAAAGACGATATCCATTTATTTGATCAGGAACCGGAGTATATATTGAATTTTATTGAAGCAAGGTCGAAATATATAAGGGAGAAATTAGATACATTAGATTAAGTTGTTGCATCATCCTACAAACCCCTCTATCTATTTGGTTAGGGGTTTTTGTTCCCCCTATTATTTTTAAAAAACATTCAACCTTTATTACGCATTTCCTTCTTTAACAAAAAAGCGCCAAACCTTCTTAAATCAAGGCCACCGAACTTGTGATCATCTCCTAAGAGGACATTGTACTACTCTCATTTTTAATACAATTTGTAACCTTATTTATCTCAATTACATAAATTATTGAAATTGGCAAAAGGAGTTGTACATTTGGAAATACCTGTTTCAGGATTCATGTATCATTCTGACGATTCGGATCCTCAGCATTCCCACCAACTATTTATCACTTCATGGGATGGTAGACCTGTCCCTGCCCATGTCCATGGATTTAGAGGCGTAACTTCTTTTGAAGCGGGACATAATCACATGTACGCTGGAACTACGGAACCAGCACCAAGTGGAGTCCAACACACCCATCAATACTTTACCTTTACATCTGTGGACGATCAACATCAACATGAAATTCGTGGAGTTACTGGTCCATCTATTTCCCTTCCTAACGGCGGTCATTATCATGAGTTTAGTGGAGTTACTACAGTAAACGGAATGAATCCTCATAGACACAATTATAGCGGGAATACTAGTTTATAAGGTTAGTTTCTTGACTCCTAATTTATAACTAAAAGAATCTTTCTAACCATTCATTTTCTTTTAATAGATACATCATCTTAAAGCCAGATTTATGAAAATTTGGCTTTTTTTCATATTTTCTTTTTTTAATAACCTGCCCCTTTAGCCATCCATGAGACCTACTTCAGCACAGAATATAGAAGAAAATTACGTTCTGCCATAGTAGTTTAAATGTAACAATTCACAATGAATTGCCGAAATCTACTTGATGTTTCGGACGTAAAAATAGAGCATCGAAATGATAGTCTTGATTGACTAAAGCCTCCGTTAGTTGAATTAGATAATTTAATTCAACTTGTTTGTCTTTACTTCATTAGTCTTTAGTGAATTTTTTCCGATAGTTGAAACTTGTCTTCATTCATACCGTATTTATATTACTGCATCCATTATTAGATTCAATAGTTAAAATTATGTGGAGATAAAAGAGGTTCTTTGAGAGGAGTAATAAAATGAAGAGAATAGTTGGCTTGGTAATCTTTGTTTCAGTATTATTTGCAAGTTGTTCTGATGACATAGTGCAAGATAAAGAGGAAGAAAATAATCTACCTTCCCAAAAAGAAGTTAGTTTTTCATATGAAGGAAAGAATTTTAAAATAATTCCATTTTATGAGGAAGTACTTGAGTACACTGACTATGTTAAAAAGAACCCATCTGAAAGTAACCCAGGGGCATATGTGGAAAAAGTGTTAAAACCTCTTAAGGAAAAATCCTCGTTAGATTTACCTTTGGAATATCCTTTTACAGCTTCTACCGAGGTTGAACAGTTTGAAAAAAATACGGTTCAGCTCCTTCAAAAACAAGAGCAAATAAATGAGTTAATACAAGAAGCACTTATAAAGTCAGCAGAACAACTACCAGGTGGAGATAAAAACATATATATTATGCCTCTAAGACCTGAAGACAACTTTGCCATTAGTAAAATGGAGGGAGTAAATGGAGTAACATATAACGATAAGGATATATTCATCCAGATAGACACTTCCATTAGTGAAGATAAGTTAAAATATCTTGTTGCACATGAATATCACCATGCAATTAATATTTTAGCAAATGGTGAGAGGGCTTTTTATACTGTTTTAGACATGATTCTTTCTGAAGGAAAAGCAGATTCCTTTGCCCATATTGTCTATCCTGAAATAAGTGCTCCATGGACTGAACCGTTATCAGAGGAATCTACAGCAATCGTTTTAGAGGAGCTAAGGAAAAACGCTGATTCGACTTCTGTTAAAATATATAAAGATTTCTTCCATGGGAATTCAGCAAAAGGAATACCATTATGGTCAGATTACAAAATAGGCTATGAAATTACTCAAAGTTATATAGAGAATAACCCAGATACTTCAATCTCAAAATGGACAAGACTTTCTTCTAAAGAACTCCTTCAAAATAGTGAATATAATAATTTATTAAAGTAAAAAAGCTATATTAGCCATCCATGAAGCCCAGCTTCCCCACAGAATATGAAAGAAAATTACGTTCTTCCATTGTAGTTGAAGAACAATAAAGGCTGTCTACTAAATCATCACATTAATTGAATAACTCAGAATTACTTATATTGATTTAAAGTAAATTATCTCTGGATCTCCTTCGTCTAAATTTTCAACAAATCCACTTTGGATAAATCCATTTGCTCTAAATACCTCTTGCATTCTTTTATTTGACTGATTGGTTGAAGAGAATATTTTCTTAGTTGGCGATATGCTTATAAAATACTCCATAAGGGATGTTGCATATCCTTTTCGTCTTTCAGTCGGTTTAATTATTATCAAGGATATAAAGCTACAATCAAAGAAGTGAGTATCAAAAATTAAAAAGCCTACAATTGAGAACTCGTTTTTAACAACTATACACCTTTCTTCCTCAATAGCTTTTTTTATGTATTTTCGTCTGCTATCACTACCAGTTACTACTCTATCAATATTCACTATTTCATCTACATCGTTTAATTGAGATTTAATCAAAAATTCCATATTAAAGTTCCCCTTCTTGAAGTAAAGCTTCCGTTAGTTTTAGTACATTCCTTCACAATCTATCATATAAAATTCCATATATCTGAGTGGAGATAATAACATCGTTTAAATTTCTAAAGGCGAATAGTTCATAATCGTCCCCGATTTTATAGTAACATTTTTTTAAACTCGATAAATTTTCTTCAATAAATAAAGCATTTTTTTCAATTACAAGATGTACTTTAATATCTTCCTTCACTTTATTCAACTAAACTGCCTTTTTATTTATTATACCTACCTCTGCGTGTAGCACTTGTAATTAGTTTTCTTGGAGAAGTTTTTTATCAATCTTCCAAGTTAACTTTACTTTCGTTTCTCACTAATGCACATATTTTATAGAAAAAAAGCCGAATTCCACATTTTGAAAATCGGCTTTTTTCTATAAAAATGATAATTTATTATACCATTCTTTACACTTAAGAACTTTCAGGATCTTTTTTCAATTGTTTTTTTCGTATGGCATATACGACTACCAGTAAAAGAGGTAAAAAAAGTCCGATTAATAATGATAAGGATTTACCCGTTGTACTGTCAAATTTTTGTTGATAGATGACGTTAGGAAAAATCACGATAGAAAGGACAACGGCAATCATGCCTAACGGTAATGTTATAGGGCGGTAATCTTTCAAATTTAGAATTTGTGCCATCCCTAAAACGGAAGCGTAAAAATAAAGAATCGTCTTAAAGTAGAGAGAAATAATCCAAAGCGTGGACATCAACCCCTCAATACGCTGTACAAAGTTCCCGATATTTATCCTTTTTGCTAATTCATAACTAGGATACATCTGTCGTGTAGTATCCGCAGCACCTAATACAGAAATACTTAAAAATGTAAGGACGATGATGATGATGCCGCCTATTAAGTTTCCAATTAAAAAAATTTTTTTAACTTGTTTCATTTTGTTAATACAGGAAGGAAAAATCATTAATAAAACAATGGCATTAACTGAAGATATTGCTACATAAAATAAGGATGATTGAACGATCTTTTTTGTACCCATCTCAAATACAGGCTGTATGTTTTCAAACTTGATGTCAGGTGAAATAAATACCACTAAAATGAGAAAAAGAATGAAGAAACCGACAATTATGATTTCTGCGGAACGCGCGATGGTTTCCAATCCAAGACGGACTCCCATCACCACTATCGCCGCCATAAGAAGATTAAGAGCTACCATTGGAGTATTTGGCAGCGTATGGATGTTTAGGAATGACCCACAATAATATATAAGTTCTGAGGTAAAAAGAAAAGAAATGAGTACAAACAAAACAGAAAAGGTTTTACCTACCCATTTTCCAAATACTTTTTCATTGATTTGGATAAAGGTGAGGTGAGGGAACCAAAGAGCTATAGTGATGAATAGCCATATAAACAATAAACCGATTCCCGTACCAATTATAGCGGAAATCCAAGCGTCTTGTTTCGCGCCGGCTGCTAATACTGATGGTACAGTTAAGATGCTCGTACCAATCGTAAAAAATATAACTAAAATTAGAAATTGGTACGAATTTATTTTAACGTTTTGTATCATTTCAAATCATGCCGTCCCCTCCATTAGGTTCTTTTACTTCAACAAAAGAGCAATAACATCATTACGCGGTTTAAACACAAAAAAAGAAGAGTTGAAAAAACTAGCAACTCTTTTTTATACTTTTTTCCAAGAGAGGTGGAACTTCAATCAACAGAATGGCAGCTGCAAACAAAAGTATTCCTATACTTATCCGAACTTTTTCCAAGTGTATCTTTTAGAGTCTGAATGTTTTGTTGAAGACTAGTTTTTAAGGCATCTTTTTGATTGGTATCCACCTCGTGAATGAGTAGAGGTTTCACGGGCTAGTTGATAATTAATATCCTTCTGGTCTTCAAAGGCCCCTATTTACTGATTAATCGAATCAACCTTACACTTTGGAACTTTCAGGATCTTTTTTCAATTGTTTTTTTCGGAGGGCATATACGACTACCAGCAAAAGTGGTAAAAAAAGTCCGATTGATAATGATAAGGAATTACCCGTTGTACTGTCAAACTTTTGTTGGTAGATGACGTTAGGATAAATCACGAGAGAAAGGGCAACAGCAATCATGCCTAACGGTAATGTTATAGGGCGGTAATCTTTCAAATTTAGAATTTGTGCCATCCCAAAAACGGAAGCGTAAAAATAAAGAATCGTCTTAAAGTAGAGCGAAATAATCCAAAGGGTGGACATTAACGCCTCAATACGCTGCACAAAATTCCCAATATTTATTCTTTTAGCCAATTCATAACTAGGATACATCTGTCTGGAAGTATCAGCAGCACCTAATACAGAAACACTTAAAAATGTAAGGATGATGATGATGATGCCGCCTATTAAGTTTCCAATTAAAAAAGATTTTTTAACTTGCTTCATTTTGTTAATGAAGGAAGGAAAAATCATTAATAAAAAAATGGCATCAATTGAAGATACTACGACATAAAATACAGATGATTGAATGATCTTTTTTGTACCCATTTCAAATACAGGCTGTATGTTTTCAAACTTGATATCAGGTGAAATAAATACCACTAAAATCAGAAAAAGAACGAAGAAAACGATAATTAAGATTTCTGCAGAACGCGCGATGGTTTCCAATCCAAGACGGACTCCCATCACCAATATCGCCGCCATAAGAAGATTAAGAATGACCATTGGAGTATTTGGCAACGTATGGATGTTTAGGAATAACCCACAATAATATATAAGTTCTGAAGTAAAAAGAAAAGACGTGAGTACAAACAAAACAGAAAAGATTTTACCTACCCATTTTCCAAATACTTTTTCAATGATTTGGGTAAAGGTGAGGTGAGGGAACCAAAGAGCTATAGTGATGAATAGCCATATAACCAATAACCCGATTCCCATACCAATTATAGCGGAAATCCAAGCGTCTTGTTTCGCGTCGGTTGCTAATACTGAAGGTACAGTTAAGGTGCTCGTACCAATTGTAAAAAAGATAACTAAAATTAGAAATTGGTACGAATTTATTTTAACGTTTTGCATCATTTCATTTCATACCATCCCGTCCATAAGTTTCTTTTACTTCAACAAAAGATCAATAACATCATTAAGCGGTTTAAACACAAAAGTTAGTAAATCCATTGGATTCGGAATAGGTTTTCCAAATCCTTGTGGAATACTTATCCCAACCCCAATTGCAAGAAGAATTGAAAACACAAGTAACTCTTTTTTATATTTTTTTTCCAAGAGAGGTGGAACTTCAATCCACAGAATGGCAGCTGCAATCAAGAGTATTCCTATACTTTTTATCATGATTATTTATCCTTTATCTCTTCTAAGAAGGAATTAGTTATTGTACCCGTATGTTGAAGTTCCATGACAACTTTAACATTCACTGTTAAGTTAGAAAATTCCTCATCCCAGTTTTCTTTCATCTTATTCCACTCTTTCGGATTGGATCGATGAATGGCTTCACCAAATCCAAAAATATCTGTTTCATATTTGTTTTGAACAGTGTTAATGGTATCGCTAATGATCTCTTTCAAATCCTTTTCGTAAATTTTCTCTAACTGGTCAATTGTTTCTGGTTTTGTAAGATCTATTTCACATTCTACTTCCCCTACATTTCCCTTTACCTTAATATTGACATCCACTTCGGCCTTTCCTTTGTTTATTTTACCTTTAACATCAGAATTGAATTTAATAACCTCTATAGTGGCTTTTCCCTCTTTAGGGCACGATATTGTATTTACTGTTGTTTTTACTTTGTTGGTGATATCGTTATACCCCCTACTTTCACGTTCAGTTAACCATCCAACAAGTTTATCTTTTTTAAAAACAGCAAAGTTATCATATCGAATTCGAGCAGAAGGAGTAATCGATTCTACATTCTGTTTGCTTGGCCCTATTTCTTGGTCCCCCGTTACAAATATCCCCGTTAACACAGCCTCCTTGCCATCACTTACAAGATCTGCAACTAAATCATCTAATGTAACTCCACTCGTTGATGCAAAAGCCTTTTCTGACGTTTCAAGAGCATTAATCATTTTATTGGCTGGTATAGCTTCTATAGTTGTTGTAACATTCAGTATTTCTGCCGCTGTCATATCTTTAGCAATAGCAATATAAAAATCATATCGAAGTTCCCTGTCCCTAAACATTAACTCTAATGAATCCGCTATACCTTCCTTAGCTAATTCCTCACCTATCACAAGCATTCGAAGATGTCCAGGATATATTTTACGAGGCGAGTCCCTTGTAAGTTTTCGAATTGCTTCATAAACCGTATCTCCTTTTGCCTGAAAGAGTGTTACCGGTGAGCGCCCTAAACCTCCTTTCATAGACAATTCCGAAGGTACAATCACTTGAGTGGTAACCTGGTATTCATCTTCAACTTTATCGATTCCTATTGCCATCGTAATAGCGAGTTCATTTAATTCCCGCCGGTCCCAACACCCCGAAAGAAAGAGGCTGAGAATTAGGAGACCAAACATGCACTTTTTCATCGTTAAACCCCTTCATACTCCTTATTTTTTGGTGGTGCTGGTTTTGCAGCGGCTGAATCTTGTTGCCTGACCCTATTTTGTTGATTGATTAGGCGAGGTCGAGTAACCAATTTCCATATAGGCAAAACAATAAACGTATCCTTTTGATCAGAAACATTGAATGGAGCTAACGGAGTCATATAAGGTACGCCAAAAGAACGTAAACTACATAAATGGAGAATAAGAGCAATTATACCTACCGTAATTCCAAATAAACCAAACGTAGCAGCTAACGCCATAAATACAAAGCGCAGCACCCTAACAGCAATCGCTAGGTCGTATGAGGGCGAAACAAAACTAGATATGGCGGTTATTGAAACGACGATTACCATCATAGCTGAGATTATGCCTGCTTCAACCGCTGCTGTTCCAATAACAAATGCCCCTACAATAGACATGGCTGAACCGATGGAGCGTGGCATTCTTACGCCTGCTTCGCGCAAAATTTCAAAGGTGACTTCCATTATGAGCGCTTCAACAAATGCCGGAAATGGGACACCTTCTCGCTGAGCTGCCAGACTAATTAGGAGTGCAGGAGGTAGCATGGTTTGATGATAAGTTGTGATCGCAATAAATAATGCAGGTGCTAGCAGAGCAATTGCGAATGCTACAAACCGAAGGAGTCGAACAAGACTCCCAATAACTGTACGCACATAGTAGTCTTCAGCAGACTGGAAAAATTGAACGAATAATGCTGGAACGAGTAACACAAATGGTGTTCCATCTACTAAAATAGCTATGCGTCCCTCAAGTAGTGCTGCAGCTACTACATCCGGACGTTCTGTATTATAAACGGTAGAAAAAGGTGAATATGTTGAATCTTGAATTAATTCCTCTATATTTCCACTTTCGATAATTCCATCAATGTTTATTCGATCCAAACGTAAACGGACTTCTTTTACTATTTTGTCATTTGCAATGCCATTGATATAGACTAGGGCAATGTTCGTTTTCGTACGTGTTCCAATATTTTTTGACTCCATCCAAAGGTTCGGATCTTTAATTTTCCGACGAATTAAGGCCGTATTTACACGCAAATTTTCAGTGAATCCTTCGCGTGGTCCTCTAACTACCGTCTGGGCCGATGGTTCAGTTACAGCACGTTCTACCCAATGCTTATTGGAAATGCTTAAACCTTGGGCATATCCGTCGATTAAAATAATGGTTTCCCCCGACAAAAGGCTGGTAAAAAGATCGTCAAAATTAGTTATTTCTTTAATTTCTCCTACTGTCAGGGCAACATCTTTTAATACGCTAATAAGATTTTGATCAGGAGAAGTTTTTTTCTGTAATTCAATCCCCTTGATATCTAGCATGAGCGTTTCCAAAATAAAGTCTTGTAATGAAGGGGTATCGGTTAATCCGTCTGTATAAATAATACCGGTTTTAATGGTTCCTTCATTTCCAATTCGAATTTCACGAATGATAATATCCGAACTTTTTCCAAGGGTATCTTTTAGAGTTTGTATGTTTTGTTGAAGACTAGTTTTTAAGGCTTCTTTTTGATTGGTATCTACCTCTTGACTCGGTGAAGGGGTAGATGTATTTAACTCTTTTATATTTTTATTCTTTAAAAACCACATAGTCTCCCTCTCTCTTTTCCTGTATTAACTTTTTATGGTACCAAAAAGTCTTTTCTACTTTCATATATATATAAGATAGGAAAAATCGCTTACTATTACCGCCTCTGTTGGTTAAATATGGCTATCTATAATATTAAGTATTAACTACTTCAGTTTTTTTATACGTTCAATATAGACCCCCTAGTCGATAATTGAAAACCAAACACTGGTATATTAATAAAAGGGTGCAAGGAGTGGACAAAGTTTAGTACATTGGAGACATAAATTTGAGTACATAGAATTATTTATCTTCTCAAAACCGCACCATTTCAATCCTGAGCCGTTTTGAGATGCAAATTTGAAGAAATTAAAGAATTTCTATAAGTCTTAACTAAAATTATTTTGCAGAGATTGCTATACATTTACCACAAGTCAGTTTTTTTCTTCAAATACTAATCACCAACTATAAAGTTGTTCTTTTTTGCTCTTATAAACATACATAACACCGTCCACAGAAGTGGACGGTGTTATGTATGTTTAATTATTCGTGTAATTGCAGAATCACACTTTCAATATGTAAGTTTATTTCCCTTTTTCAAAAAAGAAGCATGGTCCATTTTCTTGCGACACAAATCCTGAAAAAGAAGAAAAGGGACAAATTTCGATCCTATTTAAGTCTTATTGAAGTATCGCTAACCGTTAGCCATCCATGAAGCGCAAAATCAGCGCTTCACCACAGAGAATGAAAATGGTGAAAAACCGTCCATACTGATTCTACGGCTGGGAGAGGAAGGTCGATGAACTATGGTGCCTTAGAGCCCATCCGTTAGTCTGACTCCAACGACCACGGTGCACCACTGACTGTCGCTCCCTTACAGGAAGCACACATGGTAGATTAATCCTATTCTGATTGTTGCACCAGCCTCCAATAATATTAAGAGCCGTAGAAAGGATGTTTTCAATGGATATAGTCATTGAAAGAGCATGTGGTATGGATGTTCATAAGGACAATATAACTGCATGTATTATCACACCAGAAGGAAAGGAGATTCAAACGTTTTCAACTAAAACTGTATTTTTAATACAGTTGGTGGACTGGATTAAACAGCTGAATTGTACGCATGTCGCCATGGAGAGCACGAGTGTTTACTGGAAACCTATTGTGAATTTATTAGAAGCTGAAGATATTGAGTTTCTAGTTGTGAATGCCCAGCATATGAAGGCAGTGCCTGGACGTAAAACAGATGTGAAGGATGCAGAATGGATTGCCAAACTACTCCGCCATGGTCTTCTCAAAGCTAGTTATATTCCTGACCGTGATCAACGGGAACTACGTGAACTTGTTCGCTATCGTCGGAGTATTATTGAAGAACGTGCCAGACAGCATAATCGGATTCAAAAGGTATTGGAAGGTGCGAACATTAAGTTAGGTTCTGTTGTTTCAGATGTGTTGGGCGTTTCAGCAAGGGATATGCTTCATGCGATCGCCGAAGGCGAAGATGATCCTGAAAAACTTGCAAATTTTGCTCGACGAACAATGAAAAAGAAGAAAGATGAACTGGAACTCGCCCTTAAAGGTTATATCAATTCACATCAACGTCTTATGTTGAAAACCATTTTAAAGCATATTGATTTTTTGACGGAGCAAATCGAGATGCTCGATCAAGAAGTGGCGGAAAGAGTAAGCGCCAATAAAGAAGATGTTGAACGACTAGATTCTATTCCTGGCATTGCTACAAGAATGGCGGAGCAAATTTTATCTGAAATCGGAACGGATATTAAGAATCAGTTTCCAAGTGCAGCTCATATGTGCTCTTGGGCAGGATTAGTTCCTGGACATAATGAAAGTGCGGGAAAAAGGAAATCAACTAAAACCAAAAAAGGAAACAAATATTTGAGATCAGCATTAACAGAAGCAGCTCATTCTGTAAGAGGTTCCAAAAACTATCTCGGTGCTTTGTATCGTCGTACAGCAGCAAGAAAAGGTAAGAAACGAGCAGGAATTGTCGTCGCTCATGCCATGTTACGCATCTCCTATTATCTCTTAACTCGAAAAGAAATGTACGTAGACTTAGGCGAAGACTACTTTGATAAAAAGAGACAACAGTCAATTGTTCGACATTCCTTACGAAGACTTGAGAGTTTAGGATACACAGTTACGTTACAAGAACCTGAAGCGTCTTAATCCAGTCCACCTACCTACAATAGTTCAATGAATTACGCGCTCTCCTTTTTTTTTAACGAATGAGCTGCGTCTTATTAAGTATTGCCTTTTTCCCTAAATTACAGAAGTTTATTTTCATGGTAGTTGAATAACGTATAGCAATCCTCATAAAGTAAATACTACCTATTGAGGTGAAATCAATGTTATTAAAATTATTTCTTGCTTTAAATATCTTAACAGCATTTCAATCACTTATAAGCGAAGATACCACTTCTCAACCACCCAGACCTGAAATAAAAAGTATTAACACAGTGTATGCTAAAGAAGGAAACTGGGTATCCATACCAAATGGGACAAAGAAAATTACATTTCATGTTGAAGCAGAAAATACGGAAACTGTATTATTTTGGTTGATTCCAACAGGTACTCAAACATGGACAGAAAGAAAACTCATTGGATACGATATTCAAGAAAATCAAAATGATAATAACTTTTCTTTAACATGGAATATTGATAAGCCCTATCTACATGAGCATTTACATATTCAAGCAATAGGTGAAGGAATGGTAGCGAATGACTTAATCAATTTATCAATGGACTAAAAAGTGGGTGCTTCATTAAGAAACTGCCTCTTTAGTTGAATAAGAAAAAAGAGCAGTCTAAACAGCTCCATGATTTTCATGTAAAGCACCCCGTTAGCCATCCATGAAGCCCTCCTTCACACAGAATATGTAAGGGAAATACGTTCTTTCATGGTCGTTGAATAAGCCAAATAAAAGGTGTTAATCATTAATAGATCAACACCAACATGTGACTTTACGATAATATTAATTTAAATCCTCATTATCCTTGCTTCGAACAATAATTTTATAAGGTAATTCCTCAACATATAGTTCTTTTATTTTTTGCTTTATTATTTCATCTACATATTCTTCAATCTGCTCTATCTTTTCTAAATTAGAGGTACTTTTATTATCTTGTAAATGAGTTTTAATAATAATTTGCAAAGGTTCTGGGGAGAAGGAATAGGCAAACCCTCTGTATTCCTCAAATTCTTCTTCCGTCTTTTCGTAAATAGCTTTGAAAATTGGATGCCATTTTTCGTCTCGCAGTTCCTCCTCACTTTTTGATCGAATTAACACATTAAATGACACATTTGTATTTGAATAAACAGCATCTTGTATACGTTTTTGAACTTCCTCTATTTCCACACTGGTTAGCTCTTTCTCATCCTGTAAAATAATTTCGATCCTTGGATTAGAATCTGCTGGATTAATCATTACCGCGACACTACCAATCCCCTCCAACTGTAATGTTTCAGATGTGACTGAAGAAGCAGCTTCAACTAGTTCATTTAAATTTTGGTCTGTATCCGAACAAGCAGTTAATATCATTACTGTAAATAATATGGTATGTATTTTTTTCACTTACTTCCCCCATAATTTGTATAAATTACTTAGTAAAGCAACCCAATCATCTTTAACTAACGCCTCCGTTAGCCATCCATGAAGCCTGCTTCACCACAGAATATGGAAGAAAATTACGTTCTTCCATGGTAGTTAAGTACCAAATCCGTTCGTTCATTTAAAACGGTCCACTTTGATGGTTATACCGTCCAACTTCTCGTGGAGCATCTGCTTCCGCCGAATTCTGGTTGAAAGTCTTTTCCTGTTCTTTGAAATTATATTTCCGTCCAGTTAGAAAATCCACAAGATAAGTACCTATAAGTAGAGCCGCAATGGAACCCCAAAAAATCCACATCCCCCAATGCACTCAGTTCCCTCCCTTTTCATTTCAACCATCGCTTCCATCTCCCTATTCCCTTCAAGAACGGCAATACATTATAATACGTTAATCAATCCCAAAAAGATTCAATAATTCCTTTTTTTAGAATTAAAATCAAAATTTTGTTTCCAACGACAATTTAATGACTGGATCACTGTTGATGAATAAAATTGCTTAAGTACTTATTCAACTAAACTGCCCCGGTAGTTGAACAAGCAACTTCTCTTCTATTGCACATTATGGCCGAATTGTGCATTTACGTGTCTCTTTCACAAAATAATACTGAATGCATAAAATGTTGGAAAAGGTATTTTGACTGGAGGATAAAAGCTTGAATAATAAAAATAATAACAATGGACAAAATAGTCCAAGCCTCCAAACAGGAAATCAGTCCGCTGTGCTTGCAGTGATTGGTTCAGCAATATCTACACTTGGCGATGGAATTTCTACAATATCAGCTATACTGGCTTTAGAAGAACAACAGCAAGCGAATAGTAATAATAACGATAATAAAGACTTGCAAAAACAGATTGACTATTTAACGGCTGAAGTAAAAAAACTCAAAAAACAATTAGGTTCAAGGAAATAACAGATAAAATATTAACTAAGGTATATCCCTTATTTTATTTGTTGATAATGCTTTACACTGAACCGAAAGCAGTCTGGGAAGCACTGTTGACTAGACGTCGGTATAGGTTCTTATTCTTGGAGGACTCGGTTTTACAGTCATATTTGATATTCATCTGAAAAAGTCGTTCTTCTCTCACATTGTTTTTCTTGCTTATGAAAACGAAAAAAGTTCCTTATCGCTATCCATACGATTAAGTATTTACAGGATTAGTATTGAGAGCCCATTGACCATTGTCGATGGGCTTTAAATACATCTATCAAAATTATTATTGAAGGAATGCACCCCCTTGTTAAACAAAGAATTTCAATTATTTTATTGCTACCTCTTCTCGTTATACCAAGTTAAAAGTTTTACAAATTCTATATTTTGCGATTCATCTTCCCTTCGTTTTTTTTAATATATCCAAGTTCGTTGCTAGGACGTTGACTTTATCTTCTCCCATTACACCTAACACACGGCTCTCCGTGTTTGCTTTTATAATTCCCTTCACTTCCTCAACAGAAATCCCGCTTGCCTTTGCAACACGTTCTATTTGAATTTGCGCTGCATCCACACTAATATGTGGATCTAGACCGGATCCAGAGGCGGTCATCAAGTCAGCAGGAATTTCTTCTCGCTTCACTTTTGGATTAGATTTCAGAAATGCCTCAATATCTGCTTCTATTCGTTTTTGCAGTTCTGGATTAGACGGAGCGTAATTGAAAGTGCCTGAGCTAACACCACTATAGGCTGTTTCACCATTTTCATCTGGCACCGTATCCTCTTTTGTATAGACATTGTAATTCACAGAAGATACGCGACCCCAGAAATACTCAGGTGCAGTAAATGCTTGACCTAATTTTTCTGATCCTACAACTTTACCATCCACCTCTATTAAACTACCATTTGCCTCGTGTTTAAAAAATGACTGAGCAATCCCTGTGACTGCAAATGGGTATATTAAACCACATAAAACAAACATGACTAAAGTGACCAGCAGTGCTTGTTTAGAGTTTTCAAAAAATCCCTTCATAAAGCTTTCCCTCCTATAGACCCATCATGTGTAAAATTGGCCCAATAATTAAATCAATTATTTTAATACCAATAAATGGAGCGATAATACCGCCTAGTCCATAAATTAGCAAGTTCTTACTTAATAATTTGGATGCACTCATCGGCTTGTATTTTACTCCCTTCATAGCAATTGGAATTAGCATTGGTATAATGATCGCATTAAAAATCAATGCAGAGACGATAGCGCTTGTTGGTGAATTCAGCATCATAACGTTTAGAACGCTCATTTCTGGTACTGCCACCATCAACATTGCTGGAATAATAGCAAAGTATTTTGCGACATCATTCGCAATACTAAATGTCGTGAGAGCACCACGAGTCATGAGCAATTGTTTTCCGATTTCCACAACTTCGATAATTTTCGTTGGGTTTGAGTCCAAATCCACCATATTAGCTGCTTCTTTTGCTGCATTTGTCCCAGAATTCATCGCTAGCCCTACATTTGCCTGCGCAAGGGCTGGTGCATCATTTGTACCATCACCAGTCATTGCCACAATCTTACCAAGTGCCTGCTCATCTTTAATGACCTTTATCTTATCTTCTGGCTTACTTTCTGCGATAAAACTATCCACGCCTGCTTCTTTTGCGATGGAAGCGGCAGTAAGTGGGTTATCACCTGTACACATAATTGTTTTAATGCCCATTGCACGAAGCTGTTCAAAACGTTCCTTTAAACCAGGTTTCACGACATCTTTCAAATAAATGACACCTAAAATTTTATTGTTTTCCGTTACAACTAGAGGTGTTCCTCCTACTATTGATACTTGATGGACTAGCTCCTCTAAATCTTTAGGAATAGGATGACCAGCAGCAATACTTTCCTTTTTAATCGTATCGTAAGCACCTTTACGAATTTTAGTGCCGTTTTGCATATCAAGCCCACTCATGCGTGTTTGCGCTGAGAATGAAATGTGATCGCTCGTGTTAATAATCATTTTTTCATCAGCAGTATCCACGTTTAATTTGTAAGCGAGTGATAAAATAGATTTCCCCTCTGGTGTGTCGTCAGTCAGTGAACTTAGCCATGCAGCTCGTATCAGCTCTTTTTTATTTACTCCTTTCACAGGTGTAAATTCAGATGCCATACGGTTACCATAAGTGATTGTTCCTGTTTTATCCAAAATCAATGTATCTACGTCACCGCATGCCTCAACAGCTCTTCCTGACATAGCAATTACATTGAACTGTGTTACACGATCCATCCCCGCAATACCGATTGCAGATAATAGACCTCCAATAGTCGTTGGTATCAAGCAGACTGTCAGTGCAATTAGCGTTGCTATCGGAATATGCACGTTTAAGTAAGTGGTCATCGGATAAAGTGTCACTACAACTAGTAAGAAAATAATCGTTAAACTAACTAATAGTGTGTTTAGTGCAATCTCATTTGG
Organism: Psychrobacillus sp. FSL H8-0483; assembly: GCF_038637725.1. Taxonomy (NCBI): domain Bacteria; kingdom Bacillati; phylum Bacillota; class Bacilli; order Caryophanales; family Bacillaceae; genus Psychrobacillus; species Psychrobacillus sp. FSL H8-0483. The sequence continues at coordinate 2,008,332 of NZ_CP152052.1, read as the reverse complement.
TGTTTTTTTACGACTTGCTCCTTCGATAAGGGTAATCATTTTATCTAAGAACGATTCGCCAGGTAATGATGTGATTTCTATTTTCAGCCAATCACTTGTAACAGTCGTACCACCTGTAACAGATGAAAAGTCGCCACCACGTTCTTTCACGACAGGAGCTGATTCACCAGTGATAGCCGACTCATCGACTGTTGCAATCCCTTCTAATACTTCTCCGTCGTTTGGGATGACTTCCCCGGCTTGCACTAAGACGATATCTCCTTTTGTTAGCTCGTGTGCTTGTTTCATGACCTCAGATCCGTCAGGAAGTAGTACACACGCCTGCGTCACTGTTTTTGTTTTCTTTAATGTCTGTACTTGTGCTTTTCCTCGTCCTTCTGCAATAGATTCAGCAAAGTTAGCAAATAAGATAGTGATAAACAGGACAAAAGCTACTATGGCATTATAGATACGATCATGTTCACCTGCTCCAGCATCCAACATTGTCGGAAAAATAGTTAGCATTAGGACAAATATAAACCCAATCTCTACTACGAACATAACAGGATTTTTTATCATATATACCGGATTGAATTTCTTGAAAGCCCCTAAAATAGAGCTCTTCATAATATCACGCGTTATAAAACTTTTCTTTGAAGCAGTTTCCATTATTGTCTCTCCTCGTCAAGAACGTATTTGTAAATGTTCTGTAATTGGACCGAGTGCCAGTGCAGGTAAAAATGTTAAAGCGCCAATCATCAGTACAATTGCGACAAGCAGGAATGTAAACATTGCATTGTCTGTTTTCAATGTCCCTACTGAATCGCTATGCCATAATTTTTTAGCAAGTAGTGATACAATAGCTAGTTGAATAATAATAGATAAATAGCGACCAAAGAACATCGCCAGGCCAGTCGTTACGTTCCAAAATGTCGAGTTATCAGCTAACCCTTCAAAACCAGAGCCATTGTTTGCTGAGGAAGACGCAAATTCATACAATACTTGCGATAATCCATGTGCACCTGGATTTGTGATTCCATCTACCCCTGCGGTTACTGACACAGCAAGCGCTGAAAACGCTAGTATAATTGCAGGGTGGATTAGTATACAGAGTGCTATTAACTTCATTTCTTTTTCCTCGATTTTCTTTCCTAAAAACTGAGGAGTTCGACCAATCATTAGACAGGCGATGAAAATAGTCAACAGTACATACATCATCATGTTCATTAGGCCGACCCCCTTGCCTCCAAACACAACGTTTAACATCATATTAAACATCGGTACAAGTCCACCGATTGGCGTTAAGGTGTCATGCATATTATTGACTGAGCCTGTTGTAAAAGCAGTTGTCACAGTAGTGAACAATGCTGATTGTGCGACGCCAAATCGCATTTCCTTCCCTTCCATACTGCCAAGATCTTGAGTAATGCCAAGTTCACTAATAATCGGGTTCCCTGCACGCTCTGCCACATAACAAGTAACCAATCCGATTAGAAACAGAATACTCATTGCTGAAAAAATAACTAATCCTTGTTTTCCAATTATCGTTTTCTTACGGCGGTGGGCAACCATTAAGCCAAATGCAACAACACAAGCACCCGGCAACAGCATCATAGAAAGCATTTCTACAATGTTTGAAATAACAGTAGGATTTTCAAACGGAGTAGTTGAGTTGGCCCCGTTAAACCCTCCACCATTTGTACCTACATGCTTAATAGATTCTAGAGATGCTATAGGTCCAAGAGCGATATCCTGCATTTTGCCCTCTATCGTCTGTACGGTTTTATTCGAACTGAGGGTTTGTGGAGAACCCTCAGATACTAAGATCATTGCAACAACAATAGAAATTGGCATTAATACACGTGTAATCACACGTACAAAGTCCACAAAAAAATTGCCTAGTGTATCCGTCTTCGCCACTAATCGTCTACAGAAAGCCATGCACGCTGCATAACCGGTAGCCGCAGACGTAAACATCATAAACGTGATGACAAGCATCTGAGACAAATAACTTAATCCTGATTCACCACTGTAATGTTGAAGATTTGTATTCGTCATAAAAGAAATTATTGTATTGAAAGAAAGCGTCGCTTCCATATTATCAATGCCATTTGGGTTTAAAAATGAAGCTGACTGAATCCGCAATAAGACGTAACCTATGAATACCATAAAGGCATTCGAAAGAATCAGTGCCAGTACATATTGCTTCCCGGTCATATCAGCTTGCTTGATGCCACAAAATTTGTAGATAACATTATCGACTCGGTTCAACACCGGATCGAGCCACGTCTTTTTCTGCATGGTCACCTGATACAAATAATGACCAGCTAGAATGACTAGTGGTAAATAAATGACTAAAACAATGGCTATTTGCCACATACTCCCTACCTCCTAAAGGTATTATCAATTACGCCCCGGCGTAATTGCGTCCAAATTTTGAATTGCGCTTGCGCAATTAACTCCTTTCAAAATTTGTGACATCCGCCGGAGGCTTAACTTGAATCAGCAGTTATTATTTACTGATTCAAGTTAATAGTTTTCTGGATAAAGTAATGCATGACCTAGATAGCCGAATAGCAATACGATGATAATCCCCAATCCTAACCACATAACTATTTCCCCCTTAATGATTTACTTGCTTGTAACACCAAATTGTCAGTCCATAAAGACTAGCAAAACTAATGACTAGCAAACCAATCATATAAACGTCCATCAATTGAATCATCCCTTCCTCTGTTGGATGTTTTTATCATAATGTAATTCAAATTAATGTAGTGTTAGGAAAAAGCGTTTTATATTAAGACGGTATAAAGGTTAAATCTTTACGCGGTCTTAATGGTAATTGGAGTTATAATAGAAGAGAGGTGAAGGGTGATGGAAGACACACGTCCAAGTCCAGAGGCGTTATTAGCACAGATTAAACAAGAAGAAAAAGAAGCAAACGTAGGAAGACTAAAAATTTTTCTTGGATATGCCGCGGGAGTAGGTAAAACATACGCGATGCTAGATGCTGCCCAACAAGCAAAAAAACTCGGTACAGATGTTGTGGTCGGTTATGTAGAACCACATCCTCGACCCGAAACAGCAGCTTTACTTGAAGGGCTTGAGCTAATACCAACTAGAAAAATAAACTATAAAGGAAAGACTTTTGTAGAACTGGACATCGATGCGGTACTTAAACGTAATCCAGAGCTTGTACTGATTGATGAGTTGGCTCATTCAAATGTACCAACGATGCGCCACTTAAAACGTTTTGGTGACGTGGAAGAATTGCTTGCAAAAGGCATCCATGTATATACGACTGTTAATATCCAGCATATTGAAAGCCTTCACGATTTGGTGGAAGAAATCACTGGGGTGAAGGTACGCGAGCGCATTCCAGATTACTTAATTGATCATGCAGCACAAATAAAGCTAGTGGATCTTGAACCAGACGATTTAATTCAACGATTAAAAGAAGGTAAAATATATCACTTAAAACAAGCAGAAAAAGCGATGGACTTTTTTTTCCGAAAACAGAATCTGGTGGCGCTTCGTGAAATCGCACTACGCCGAACTGCAGACACAATTTATCATCAACAGACACAAAAGAACGACACTTTCAGCCAAAGTGCTCATGTAGAGGAGCATATATTGGTAGGTATCAGTAGTTCACCAACCAATGCAAAAGTTATTCGGACAGCAGCTAGACTTGCACAGGCCTTACATGGTAAATTTACAGCACTTTATGTACAAAAAGTGAAAACAAATGATCGGAACGAAGCGAACTCCGAGCGACTACAGCAGCACATCAAACTGACAGAACAGCTTGGTGGTCATATAGTAATCGTACAGGAAGATGATGTAGCAGCAGCGCTTGCGAATTATGCACAAATAAGCGGTGTGACGAAGCTTGTAATAGGAAGAACAGCTATGAAAAAGAAATGGTGGCTTCCTAATTCCAAAATAAGCGATCGTTTTAATGACTTTATACCAAACTTAGCAATACATATTGTACCTGATGAAGACAATGAACCGATGCGCTTTCCAGAAATAAAGCCTCAGCTAAAGTTTGAGTGGATGGATTTGCTTAAAATGGCAATCGTGTTCGGTTTGGCATCATTCATTGGTCTGTTTTTCTTAGCAATCGGAGTTAGTGAATCGAATATTATCACCATCTATATTTTAGGCGTGTTAGTACTTGCAACATGGACATCCGGTTGGATGGTCAGCATCATTAGCTCGCTAGGGGCAGTGCTCATCTTCAACTTTTTCTTTACCGAGCCACGGTTTTCATTTGAAGCATACCACCGTGATTACCCAATGACGTTTTTAATCATGTTCCTTTCCGGTTTTATTACAAGTAGTCTAACTAGAAAAGTAAAGGAGCAGGCTGTCGTTGCAGTTCGTAAGTCTTATCGAATGGAAGTGTTGCTAGAAACAAATCGTAAATTACAACACGCAAAGTCAATAGAAGAAATCATCAATGAAGGCATGTCTCAAATTGTAAAACTAGTAGAAAAGCCAGTTGAATTCTTTGAAATAGACAATAAATTGATAGTGAAGTCTGTTTTTTTTCGAACAGATAGTATGACGACTTTAGAAAATAAAGAAGTGGCAGCAATGTTTTACAATGCAAGCGAGCGTGGCATAGTGAGCTGGGTTGCCAGTAATAAGCACGTAGCAGGTGTGTCAACAGATATCTTTCCAGAAGCACAAGCCTACTATTTACCGTTCGTATCTGGTGGCAATGTAAAAGGTGTTATCGGAATCGCTCTATCAAAAGAATCGCCGTTACCTGCGTTTGAACGTCATATTTTACATGCCGTCATCAATGACTTTTCGTTCGCTCTTGATAAATGGTATTTACAGAAGTTGAATGAAGAAGTTGCTCGAGAAGCAGAGCTTGAACAAATGCGAGCAAACCTTTTACGAGCAATATCCCATGATTTAAGGACACCTCTTACTAGCATTTCAGGAAATGCCGATATATTGTTGACACGCGGCGAACAGATTCATGAATCTGAAAAAACTCAACTATACCGCGATATTTATAGCAACTCTAAATGGCTCGTTCAAATGGTTGAAAACTTACTTGCCGTTTCAAGACTTGATGATGGAAAACTTGCAATTGAGATACAGCCAGAACTTGTGGAAGATATTATGCAGGAAGCACTTTTGCATGTCGTCCGCATAAACAATACGCACCAAATCTCTTATCATGTAGAGCCAGAATTACTATTGGCATTGATGGATGCACGTCTCATTATTCAGGTGCTCATCAACATTATCGACAATGCACTGACCTACACGCCGGCAGGTAGCGAGATAATCTTAACTGCAAAGGAAGTGGATAACTATGTGCACTTTAACATTGTGGATAATGGACCAGGAATTGAGGATTCAGTAAAGGCAATGCTGTTTGAACCTTTTACAACAGGTAAGGTACAGCGAAGTGACAGCCGGCGTGGTCTAGGACTCGGTTTAGCATTGTGCCAAACGATCTTAAAATTACACGGAAGTGAACTAACTGTTTTGGATAATGAACCGCTGGGTACAATTTTTAATTTTTCACTTAAAAAAGGAGTTGTGAATATCGATGAATAAACGAATCCTTGTGGTCGAAGATGATGTAGCTATCGGTAACTTGATCAAAATGACATTAAATACGCAGCAATACGAATACGATATTGCACAAGATGGTCAAAGTGCACTGCAAAAGGCACTCTCGATGAAGCCAGATGTGATTATTCTAGATCTAGGTCTACCGGATATGGACGGCATTGACATTATTCAAAAAATCCGTAGCTGGTCTCAAACCCCTATCATAGTAGTAAGTGCGCGAGGCGAAGAATCTGATAAAATCAATGCCCTCGATGCTGGTGCGGATGATTACGTGACGAAGCCCTTTAGCGTAGACGAGCTACTTGCTCGTATTCGAGTAGCACTAAGAAGAAGTGCGAGCGAGCGTAATTTGGAACAGGAGCAGCCGGTTTTTGTGAACGGAAATTTACAAATTGATTATTTAGCAAACACAGTATTCGTGCGTGGAGAGGAAGTACATTTAACACCTATTGAGTATAAGTTGTTAGTCGTGCTCTCAAAGCATGTTGGGAAAGTTCTGACACATAATTTTCTACTCAAGGAGGTGTGGCAAACCGTACTTCAGTCGGATGTCCCTAGCCTGCGTGTTTTTATGGCGACGCTCCGTAAGAAAATTGAAGAGAACCCAGCCAACCCCAAATATATCCAGACGCACATACGAGTTGGATACCGAATGCTACGCTATGGCGGTGACGAATAAATAATATCTATACTTCGCAAAATTTAGGGGGTAACATTCGAAATAATGATTAATCAATAGTTCCTCCTGATCACCTATAATTAGGGTAAATAAAAAGAATCCATTTTGAAAAAAGATTAGTCAACATGGATTCTTTTCTTATGATTTAGTTTGTATTTTCATTAAAAAAGTTTGATTACTCATAGTGGTCCTTCTTCAACAAAAGTCCCCGTTAGCCATCCATGCAGCCAAAAACGCTTATCCCGCAGGAGTCTCATACCGCCGCGCTAAATCCTTTTAAGTAAAGTGAATTTTCCGCAAAAAAATAGTATAAAAAAAATACTACTTTATAATTTTTCAGTGCCCTCGTAAAAACTAAGAGTTTCGCCCTAACTTAGATCGGGATATGTATCCGATGTGTATCCGATACTTCACGAGCGACTAGCTTAACTCGTTTCTCTCCTAGTAGTGTAAGTATTGGTTTTACAGCAGTATAGTAATTCTTTGATAAACCATCCCCCTATGATTCCAATCAAACAAAAAACACCGTTCTGTTTAGAACGATGTTATTATAATTCAAAAATTTTTGTTTATAAACGAACAATTATTGATTATTATCTTTTTGCTGCTCTGAAGGTTCTTCAGTTGGGTCCGGCTCATCTTCATCGACACCGTTGCATCCGAATAGTAAACCTGTTGATAAAATAACAGACATTATTGTAAGAATATTCCTTTTGTGTTTCATCCTAATCCCTCCATTCTTCATTTACTACTGTTAATGTTGTCTAACTTATAGAAAAATATACAAAAAGATAATAAATAATATTTTTTTGGATTACTAAACAAATTTGGAGAATTAACAGAAGGTATATCATCTTATTGTTTTTTTTGTTGTTGTCAATGAATCTAAAATAACTCCTTTTCATACTTGTTTCTTGACAATTCAAATATAAAAATGAGTAGTTGCGTGCATTTTTATGCGCAATTGTATTAAAATCCAAAGAATATTATAATACCAAAATAAAAGAACGCTCCTAGTGGAACGCTCTTAAGAGTTGCTATTTAATTTTTTGTTATAGACGCTTAATGTTCCAGATTTGCAAAATTATATCCTGAATTTTAAGGATTTAATTTACATTTTGCAAAATTAGACCATCGCTCATTTTAATTATTTGATCAGCATAAGAAAGCATTTCTTCATCATGTGTAACCATTAAAGTAGTAATATTAAGTGTTTTAGTTAAATCTTTGATTAACAACATAACATCTTTAGATCTTTTTGAATCTAAACTTGCCGTTGGTTCATCTGCGAAGAGAACTTTAGGTTTATGAATTATTGCACGAGCAATTGCAACTCGCTGTTTCTCCCCACCTGACAATGAGGAAGGATAGGCATTTTTCCGATGATCCATCCCAACTAATTTTAGTAATCTATTAACCTCTTCTTTTTGTTCATGTTTCTTTAATTTCGATTCAGAAACATCTAGCATTAGCATTAGTTGTTCTTCTACCGTAAGAAATGGAACAAGATGTGCAAATTGAAAGACAAAACCAAATTTACTTGCTCGTACTTTTCGAACTTGCTCTGAACTCATGGTAGTCATATTTTTTCCTTCGAATATTACTTGCCCATCTGATGTAGGTTGAAGTCCCGCAGCTATAGTAAGAAGTGTACTTTTACCAGAGCCTGATGCACCCACTAATGCTGTTATCTCCCCTTCTCTAAGAGAAAGATTAATTCCTTTTAATATTTCTTCCTTTACTTCACCATTAGTAAACGATTTTCTAACTTTATCAATTGTAAATAGTGTCATATTAAACCTCTCCTTGCTGTATCGCTTGTAATGGTTCGATTTTTTTTATTTGAATTCCTGAGAGTGTAGCTCCAATAAATCCAATAATCAGGAATACTATAGACAATTGCCCAGTTGTTTTAAGCGTTAAACTAAAAGGCATACCCTCAGGCGCAATCATATTAAAAACTTGACTGAGTGTAATAGACAAAACAAGTGAAATTACTGTAATAACAACCATCTGCGTCCAAATCATTTTGAATAACCTACTTGTTTTTAAACCTATTGCTTTTAAAATACCGTATAAACCAATTTTTTGAACGTTCATCATGTAGAAAAAGATTGCAAACAACATTCCACTAATTACTACTAAAAACCAAACAATCATGTTTAAAGACATCTGTTCTGCGCTATAACTTGGAATGGTATTGAGAAAATCTTTCTTTGAAAATGATTGTAGCCCAGTGAATTCTTGTGAAGAATCCCCTTTTGGTGTGAAAACTAATTGCATTTCTTCAACTCGGTAAATTTCTTTGTAATCCTCCATACTGATGTAAGCGACAGGAGCATGACTATATTTTTTTTGATCAACAAATCCCTTTACAACAAACTTGCCACTAAATTGATTATTAGTTAATGTATCTCCAACCTTTATACCTTTATCCTTCAATGAGCTATCTAAAATAATTTCCTCGTGTTTAACATTTTCAAATAAATTTGAATCGGTGGATGTCACAAAGGCAATACTCTGTTGCTTATCAGCCTCATCATTTAAAAAGCCCATTTGAATTGAAAACGCCACAGCATCCTTTTGTTTGTTTAATATTTCATCTTGGATATTGCTATCTATTCTTGACAGATTATAAGTTTCATCTGCATCTTCATTCATATAAAATTGCCCTTCTGGTAAATCTTTAATAAGGGCAGCATTGTCTTGTGATAATCCATTTGCCAAACCTGAAATAATAAAAGTTAGTAAACTAACAAGAAACACAATAGAACCTAAAATCAAAAATCTTACTTTGTTTTTCTTAATTTCTTTCCAAGCAAGGTTCATTATTAACTCCTCCATTCTTTATATAAACACATAATAAACTGCCTATATAAACTGAAAATGAACAAATCATTACTTTTGAAGCCCGTTGTAGTAATTTCAAAATTTAGATTTGCAAGAAGATAGTTTGAAAACGATTCGTTGAGAAAGAAACAGAAAATCCCTTCAACTTTTCCCCGTCATCTAGCTTCTTCGACAGGAAAAATATTAAAATAATTGCGTGTACAACAAAACATTTCCGTAAACAGTATTTATTGTTGTAGTAGTAATCCAAAAGAAATAAAAAACGAAAATAATGGTGTTTGTCCGTCTTGTAATAATAAAGCTAAAATCTTAAAGCAAATTACTTTAAAGTCACTACTAAGATATGCTCCTCGCATATTTAAGTTTTCTTCTGTATCGCCACCACGCATCATAATCCACGCAACAAGAATATTAACCGACAATCCGACACTGCTAATAATAAGCATTCCTGTTGTCGCTACTTCCGGTGGGTTAGCAAATCGCTGGATTGCTTCATAAAAGATAAATAAGGCAATCAATATTAATGTGACTCCATTTAGCACAGCTGCTAAAATTTCAAATCGTTTATATCCATATGTTTTACTCTTTACTTGCAACCTTTTCACCTAATATAAAGGCTATTAATGCAATCGCTAATGAAACAGAATCACTTAGCATATGACCTGCATCTGATAAAAGGGCCAAGCTATTTGTTAAAAAAACTCCAATCACTTCTATTACCAAATGCGTTTAAGTATGCTGTTATTTTCTTATCGTCCATATACCCCCCTGCTGTACAAAATCACTTAAAAGGAGCAATTATATTATGGAAAACGTAACATTAAACGTACAAGGCATGTCATGTGGTAGCTGCGGAAACAAAGTAGACGGAAGTATCCGTAAATTAGAAGGTATCGAAGATGTTCAAGTAAATGTAGCATCTGGTGAAGTAGCTGTTGTATTCGACAAAGGACAAATAGCAGTCGCACAAGTTGTAGCAGCAATCGAAAGCCATGGTTACGTAGTAGCTAAATAATCAAACCTTGTAAATGTCTTCAACGTACACCCATTAATACATGTGAGGAAGATGGAAAATGAAAAAACAAATCGGTATAGGCATTGCAACCGTTAGTACTGCACTCGAACTTGTCGCTTGTGGTGATAATCAAAAAGAACACCAGACAAATCACGTAGACACAGAAGAACAGGCACATATGAATCACACAAATTCTGGTGAGTTACCTGAAGGCTTACAAGAAAAATCAAATCCAACATATCCTCTTGGGAGCCAAGCAATATGAAAACAGATCATATGCAAGGTATGAACGGGGCTAAAGCGACAATTGTCGGTTCTTACAGTACTACTGTTTATCCTGTAACTTATACTCCAACGACTGGTGGAGGTAAAGTATCTAATCATAAATGGGTCATTTATGAGGAACTCAAAGGAGCTGGGGAACAACCTTTTGCCGCTAATGATCGCTTTATATTAGAAGCAAATCATATGGAAGGCATGGATGGTGCTGTTGCAACAATTGATTCAGCAGAACAAACTACGGTTTACATGGTTGATTACACATCTAAGGGTGAAAAAGTGAAAATCATAAGTGGGTAACTGAAAGTGAATTATCACCTGGAAAATAATTTTGCGGTGATGTTATAGTTTCCGATTACTTTATGTTACACGAGTACCTTAAAAACATAAGAGCAGCTAAAAGTGACAGGATCACTTTCAGCTGCTCTTTTTTCATGAAAGGTACGAGATTCTAAAACAATTTGTAATCATATGAAAACCTGTCACTCAACCACTTACACAACAAGTAACCTATCGTTTATTGAAAAAGCAGTATTAGCACAAATGTATATTAATAAGGTACTGGAATCTTGCTAGAATCCAGTACTCTAACATTAACTTTATAATCTCTTTTTCATCACATTTGCAACTTCGTGAGCATTTTGGTCTTCTTCCTCATTTAGCTTTTCAATGATATGACGGTAATCTTCCTCGTTACGGTTCTGACTTAATTTATAGGCTGCTTGAATTTCTTTTACTTTAATCTTAAATCCAACAACACCTTTTAGCTCATTTTCTAAAACTTCTGGAGAAAGCGTATCCCATAAAACTGGATTCTCACGATGCTTTTCATATTTTTCTAGCATTTGTGTAAGATCTTCTTTTAATTCTTCTTCACTTAAAATACTCGCTGCTCCATATACATGTACTGCTTGATAATTCCACGTTGGAACATTTTCATGAGCGTACCAGGAAGAGGAAATATAGGCATGCGGCCCTTGATACATAATGAGCACTTCTTCATTCGTTTCAAATGTTCTCCATTGGGGATTTCCATAAGCCATATGCCCTTTTATATAGTAATCATCCCCTACTTTACTAAAACCAAAAGGTAAATGAGAGGCAATTGGTCTTCCTTTTTTCGTTGTAACAATCGTTCCAAATGAGTTTTGTTGAATAAACTCTCTTACTTCATTTATATCTGTCACTTTAAAATATTTAGGAATGTACATAATTCCCCTCCTCGTATTATTCTGGCTATCTAGTTAAATTATCTCATAAAAAAAGAATATGCTACAATCGAGAAAACAACAAAAGGAGTGGACTCCATGTGCCGCAACATAAAAACATTATTTAACTTTGAACCTCCAGCTACTGATGATGAAATTTATGCTGCTTCACTTCAGTATGTGCGTAAAGTCTCGGGTTTCAATAAGCCTTCGCAGGCAAATGAGGACGCTTTTAATCGTGCCGTTCAGGAAGTAGCTATTGCCACACAGCATCTATTCGACACACTCGTCACGAACGCCGAGCCTCGTGATCGAGAAATAGAAGCAGAGCGAGCTCGAGCACGTTCTGCGAAAAGATTCGGATTAGAATAGACTTCCTATTGATCCATACGATAAAAGATGCAATTCATTATCCAATTGCTCAAACAACCAAAAAAATCCTTAGTTTTCGAAACTATTCGAAACTAAGGATCTAACAACCAATCAAGTAAAACTCAAAGTTGCTGCCCCCACTACTCCCACATCCTCGCCTAGCAGTGCAGGTACGATACGGAACGTTTCACGGTAAGGTTCCATAACAAGTCTTTTCGTTTTCTCCAATACTGGTGCAAATAAATCATCACCGGCCAGACTCACCCCGCCACCGATTACAATACAATCTGGGTTAAATGTATGTATCACATTCTTCAATCCCGAAGCTATATAAGAGGTCGCTTCATCTATCACGCCAATAGCAACTGAATCCCCAAGACTAGCAGCTTTGAACAGATGCTTTGCCCCAATTACTGTACCGTCTTGCGCCGCTAATTCTGTCATCAATGAAAACTTTTTCTCAGCAGCTTCCTTTGCAATTCGTGCAATGGATGTACCTGATGCATATGCTTCCCAACAACCTAACTGTCCACAGCCGCATAGTTGCCCATCTTGTACAATCATTGTATGTCCTAGCTCTCCAGCGTAACCATTGCTACCAAGCAGTAACCGACCATCCAAGATGATTCCCGAACCGATGCCAGTACTAATCGTAATATAGGCCATTGTTTTAGAACCTTTTCCAGCTCCTGCATAATACTCTCCCCAAGCAGCTGCATTTGCATCATTGGCGATTTGAACAGGGAGCTCTAGCTGACTTTCCATCTCCTGACGAAGTGGAATATTGACCCACTCCGGCAAATTGGCTCCATTCAAAATAATTCCCCGTTTTGTATCAACCGCTCCCGGTGATGCAACGCCAACTCCAGTGATAGGTATATCGCCACGAACTTTATGAACCGAATGTATTAAGCAATCGATCACTTCCTTTGCACTTTTAAGGGGAGTAGTTTCATTGCGCACTCTTCGCAATATCTTCCCATTGAGATCGAGTAATGCCGTTGCTATTTTTGTCCCACCAAGATCTACTCCAACAATATATTCCATATTCTGTTCCATTACCGATCCCTCGAATTCTCCCAATCTATTTTCTCAATTGCTGAAGATTGCTTTTTATGTCTGTAATAACGGCCTCATCAATCGGATACATAAAGCTTCTATTCGTACGAACTGCTGACCCAAAATGTACTTCTTCCAATCCAGTTGCCTTAACTAAGGCTGATAACGTTTCTGGGTTCATTCCATTCCCCGCTAAAATTTGGATAGATGTATTTTTGGATTTATCGACTAACTTTTTCAGTTGTTCAGCAGACTCCGGTGCAGGTGCTTGTCCTCCAGAAGTTAAAATTCGTTGAATCTGTGGAAACGTAGCAATTACTTCTAATGCTTCCAACTGATCGTCGATTTCGTCAAAAGCACGATGGAAAGTGACATTCATATCCCCACTCTCCATCAATAAACGCGAAATGACCCCTGTATTCACTTTATTATCCTCATCTAATGCTCCAATAACGATACCTGCAGCTCCGACCTTCTTAATATGACGAATATCTGTTAGCATGACAGCTACATCCTCCTCGTCATATTGGAAGGTCCGGCTATGCGGTCGGACAATGACATGAACCGGAATATCAACTCCTTGAACTACTGCTTCTATCAACCCTAAACTCGGCGTTAACCCTCCTTCAGATAAGGCTGAACATAGTTCCAAGCGATCTGCACCAGCACTCTCTGCAGCAATCGCATCTGCTAAGCTTGTAGCTATAATTTCTAACATCATTTGAAAAACTCCTCCTGTCTACTCAGAACAAAGTCAACTAACAAACGAGTTCCATACCCTGTTGCACCTGCTGTATAATAGCCTTTATCACCTTTGGACTGCACCGTGTTGGCCATATCAATATGAGCCCAACGAATCGACGGGTCCACAAATCGGCGCAAAAATAGCGCAGCCACAATCGCACCGCCATATGGAATGGAGCTCATATTATTCATATCAGCGTAATCACTATGTAACAGTTCTTCGTATTCATCTATCAATGGCATCGGCCAAACTCTATCACCATTTTGTTCTCCAATAGAAGCAAATTCCTCTACAAAAGATTGATCTCCCCAGACTCCAGCTATGCCTAAGCCAAGTGCTTCTCCTACATTGCCCGTCAACGTGCAAATATCCACTACTTCCTTAGCGCCAAGACGATTTGCAAGCAATAAAGCATCCGCTAACACAAGTCTCCCTTCCGCATCCGTATTGCCGACCTGCACTGTTAACCCGTTCGGATAAGTGATAACTGTAGAAGGTACAAATGCGCGCGAATCAGGCATATTATCGGCAGTTGCGATCAATGCAGTAATATTCGCTTGAATGCCAGATCGACTAATAATACCCATCGCTCCAAGTACCGCACAAGCTCCTCCCATATCGAAACGAGCATCACTAATATCTCTGCCCGACTTTACATTCATGCCACCCATATCAAAAGTAATCCCTTTACCAACAAGTACTATAAGTGGCTGCTTAGGATCAGTTGCATAAGACAGTTCAATCATCGCTGGTTTATAACTGCTTCCTTGTCCAACTGTCAATAACCCATTCATCTGCTGTTTCACTAGTTCTTCCTCTCGATAAATATGAATATCAACAGGAAGTTCTGCAAAATGCGTTTCTACAAACTCCACAAGTGATTCAGGGTGAAGAATATTTGGAGGTTCATTGCATAAATCACGTGCTAACATAGTTCCTTCAGCACGAATTATTCCTTTTTGTACTGCTACTTCCCCGTCTGTAGACGTACTGATAATATGTAGCTTCTCTAATGGAAACACTTTTTTCTTCGACTTGTAGCGGTCGAATTGATAGGATCCTAACAGCCAACCTTCCGTCCATGAGGTTATGTTTTCATTTTCCTTAATCTCTTCTATTATATTTAACGCTTCAAGATGGACGGCTACTGTTTGGAAGCCTTCCTTTTGTACCGTCCTTGCTGCAACTCCAGCGGCATTTCGCAGTATTTCATAAGAAATTCCGGCTACTTCACCGAGTCCAATAACTAAATGATGTGACTCTGTACCCCTACCGTACAGTAAATGAGCTGCTCCCCGTTCCCTCATATGAGGTTTTAGTTCGACCCCCGCGATAACAATTGGCTCAGATGTCTTCCAGCATAGATGGATTGTTGCTTCTGTAGTCCGCTCGCTTCCAACAGTAATAAGCATATGCAAATCATCCTTTCCTCTTATTATTAAACTAACTGAAATACAGTCTTTCTTTCTCCAACCACTTCTCCGTTATCATTTATAATTACTTTGGACGATAATGCATACAAACGCTCAATTGTCTCATGATTTTCATAACCAATCTGTTCTAAAATAGAAGCAACAATATTTGGCCATACAAGTTCGGATCCATCCATTACTTTTAACGCAAAACTCATTCGTTCCTTCTTCAAAGCAAAGCCGTAAACACCCTTAGCTCCACCTTTTGCAACAATATTTGGATCTGCAAGCAATACCGTACAGATAAAATCATGACTAGCAATCATCTCAGGATGTGCATTCATATAATTTGCAACTTTAACAACTGCCTCTCTCATTTCTCGTTGTTCAATCAAGTCTGGACAAGCTAATTTCAAGTATGCTTGTGCAATATGTTGTAGCGGTATCACATAAACTGGAAATCCACAGCCATCAATACCGATCCCAATGTCTTCTTTCGGATAGTTCGCCATGTCCGCCATCGCTGCAAGACTTAACTGCTGGACGGGATGCTCCAGCTTCCAATAGCCATCAACCTCATGCCCCAATACTTTCGCTAAAGCCATAAAGCCACTATGCTTTCCAGAGCAATTATGAAAAATTTTACGTTTCTCTCCATGCTTGCGATGATATTCAGCTTTCGGTTCGTCATTCAATGGATACGTTGGACAGCAATAAAACTCCTCTTCTTCAATACCAGTTTTATGCAAAATCGACTCCATCGCTTCCAAGTGATAGCTTTCTCCACGCTGTGAAGCTGCAAATAATGCCGCTTCCTCTGACGTCAGTCCAAATTTTTCATCAATTCCATTTTGAATAACCGGAATTGCTTGGAAAGGTTTTGCGGCAGAACGCAAAAAAGTCATATGATTTTCATCACCAACCGAATAAATTACCTCTCCTTTTTCATTAATGCCACAAACAACCCCCATATGCGTATTTTCAAGCATACCTCCACGATATTCTTCCACTAATACTGGATAGTTCATCATTTTCACCCTTTGTCTTTTATACTTTTTCTAAATTGATATATGAATACACTAATTATTCTAACTTAAATACATTACATATTCTCTCTAATACATATACAAATTTTAAAACTATTACAATTCTTGAGATTTATTTACAAAATTGATTAAATAGTATTATTTTTTATCTATTCTTAATTATATTACTAATCAAATAGACCTAAATAAATAGACCTAAACAAAAAGACAGATGAACCGACGCAGTCGTTGCCGAAGAAGTGCGCAAACTCGCTGAACAATGAGCTCGCTCGACAGAAGTAGTTAAAGTGACTATTCAGGAACTGCAAGCGGAATCTAGACTTGTTACCCAACAAATGAATGACACACGTGAAAACTTCCAACGTCAAGGAACAGTTGTCAACAGTACTGAAATCACTTTTGGAGAAATTTCCACATTGATGGCAAATATGCAAGGTTCCATCGATGCAGTTTATGTAGAAATTCAAAAAGTAGCAATCCATAAAGATGACGTCTCTGAAACCATCCAAACTATGGCAGCCACGGCCCAAGAAACAGCCGCTGCTTGTGAAGAAGTCAGCTCCTCAACAGACGAACAACTACGTGCTATTCAATCTGTTACAACTGCAGCAGAAACATTAACAGGATTGAGTGAAGAACTAAGCCTAGCTGTTAACCGTTTTAAAGTTTAAATAACCTCTCAAAAAAAGAAGCTCCTTTTATCGGATAATAATCCGATGAAAGGAGCTTCCTCTTTTTTTCTATTTAAAAAAGTTCGACTACTTTATCTAAAATTCCAGTTATATCTAAGAATACGATGATAATTACTAAAGGAATAACGTACTTCATTATAAAAAACCATACATTAAATGCAGTCGCACCTATACGAGAATGTCGTAATATTTCCTCTCGAAGTGTACTTTTCTTTATCTTATGAGAAACGAAAATAGAAATTAAAAATACACCTAATGGCATTAAAATATTACTTACTAAATAATCAGCTGAATCGAAAATATTTTTCGAGAAAATTAAAACATCCCCTAAAACACTATAAGACAATGCAGAAGGAACACCTACTGCGAAAATTAGTCCACCGATTATAAATGCATACTTCGTTCTTTTCTCCTCGTTACCTTTCACAATAGCCGCTACTATTATTTCTAGCATCGAAAAGGCCGAAGTTAATGTGGCAAATAAAAACAGAGCTAAAAATCCTAATAAGAAAAATTCTCCAAAAAGAATTTGATCAAACACAGCTGGCAATACAACAAATAACAAACCTGGCCCTTCCGCTGGCTCTAACCCAAGTGAAAATACAGCTGGGAAAATTGCTAATCCTGCCAATAAAGCAATTAATAAGTTCAACGAAACAATAGAAATAGCTGGTTGAATTAAACTTTCTTTCTTAGAAAGATAAGAACTATACGTGACCATTACCGATACTCCGACACTTAAAGAGAAAAAGGCTTGTCCCATCGCAAACAGAACACTTTCAGATGTAATTTTCGAGAAATCAGGTGCTAAAAAGAATTTCACACCTTCCATCGCATTATCAAGAGTAAGTGAGCGAATAATTAAAACGAGAAATAAAATAAATAATGCAGGCATCAAAATCTTACTTACTTTTTATCAATTCCATTTTGAATCCCTTTTGCTACAACTAAAACCGTAATAACTAAAAACCCTAATTGAGCTCCAATCACTAAAAGAGGATTTCCAATCGTCGCACCAAAAACAGATCCATAATCTACTCCTTCGCTAATGATTCCACCAAACATACCTTTAGCAAAATAAATAACAATCCAACCACCAATGACACTATAAAAAGACAATAATAGAAAACAAGTAAATACCCCTAGCTTTCCAATCCAATGCCAATTCGTATTAGGAACTAAACTGCGATAAGCACTAATCGCTTCTTTTTGCGTGCTTCTACCGATAACGAACTCTGCTAAAGCAACGGGAAACCTATAAACAAGGAAAATGCAATAAACAGAAGAAAGAATGCGCCTCCCCCACTAATACCAGTAACATAAGGAAGCTTCCATATTGCCCCTACCCCTATAGCGGAGCCTGCTGCAGATAAAATAAAACCAATCTTCGATGACCACTGCTCTGTTTTTTGCACACGATTCAATCCAATCTATTTTTATTATATCCTCAAGAAATGCGTAAGCGCCTATGCCTGCCCCGACAGGCAAATGGGAAAAGCGAGGAGGCAGCTCTCCAGCCACCACAGCTTTTTCACATTTGACCCCGAGGGGCTAGGCGCTGTAGCTAGACAATTACTAAGTATGAAAGCATATACTTTCTTATCAGTTTAAAGTAAATAACAAAAAAAGCCATGTCTCTATCGATAACGATAGGGACGTGACTTTACACGCGGTACCACCCTAATTGGAAACAATACATATTTCCCACTTGATCAAATAACGGTTTAATCC
Source organism: Psychrobacillus sp. FSL H8-0483 (assembly GCF_038637725.1). Lineage (NCBI taxonomy): Bacteria > Bacillati > Bacillota > Bacilli > Caryophanales > Bacillaceae > Psychrobacillus > Psychrobacillus sp. FSL H8-0483. Next base: position 1,989,661 of record NZ_CP152052.1, on the reverse strand, counting down.
GTTTTATACTACTTACTCCATGATGCAGTATAAAAAAAGCTCCAAGAATGAAATTCACCTATGTTTTTGTATCAGTTTGCACCAACCACTGATTCTCTATTAACAGGGAGACCGGCTTAATAAGGTTCTCTTCAAAGCTCATTTACTATTATATATTAAACGGTATTATAGTATGATACGCGCTAAAGGTCAAGCCTTTGTCTTGCTACTTTTATATCCACACAAAATCAAGGTATATTAAACTATTTAAATGGTTATTTATAGAACCAACTTATTGTATAAGACGAGCTAAATTTGCAATAAGCGATTGCAGGGACTTAGTATAGATGGTTATTTAGTAGATCGCTGGGACTCAACGGGGAAGCTACTTACTAGCTTTTATATGAAGTGAATACCAGATCGCTTGTCATTTTATCATAAAAAAACTTCCAACTAATGCCTGCGCTATGACAATCACATAGCACAGATTTCGTTAGAAGATTTTTTTCATTTAAAATCTAGTCTGAAGTCTCATGCAAAAGTAATTAGCTTATTTTTTTGACGTTAGTTCTTTTTCATGTGCTGCAATTTCTTCCGCTGTTGCTTTTGTTGCTGGCGTCAGTTCTGCTGCTGGTGTCGATTTCGTAGCCTCTGTTGATGTTACTGCTGGTGTTCCTTTCACTTCAAGTGCTTCTTTTTCAAGTATTGCTCTTTCTTCAGCTGTTACTTGTACTGCTAGCGTAGAGCTTGTTGCAGGTACCGATTCCTCATTTGTATTCTGTGTAGAAGCTAAAGCTGAACCTGCCATTCCTGAAACTGCCAATGTTACTGCACCTAATAATAAAACTTTTTTCATTTCTAATTCCTCCTAATTATTATTCGCTATGCGATATAGTATGGGATGTTGTTTCCCACATACTTAATTTAACGAATGAATGTGACCGCAATATGACGACTTGAAAAATGTAGTGGATCATCCTGGCAAATGGGTAGTAATCTCCAGTCATAACCACTGCTTATAATAGGAAATAATGCGTCGTTGTCATTTTATTGTCATATTCAAGGTATACACTAACTACTTAGCTCTTATTATGATAAGTTTATTACAAAGTATTGTAGAAAGGATTTTTTATAATGAAGCGCATCTTACTTATTGAGGATGAATTGCCAATTGCTCAGTTATTAAAAGTATATTTGGAAAGAAATGATTTTTCGGTTTTGCACGATTCAGGTGAAGGCAATATAATTCAAACTTTTTTAAATTATAACCCTTCATTGGTACTTTTGGATTTGATGTTGCCTCAAAATGATGGGCTAGAGATTCTAAAACAAATTCGTCAATATGGAAGTTGTCCTGTCATTATCCTAACTGCTAGAGGGAGTGTGCCCGAACGATTAGCAGGGCTTGGACAAGGGGCGGATGATTATATCACAAAGCCGTTCGATCCCGAGGAGGTTGTTGCTCGAGTACAAGCCGTATTACGTCGCTCCTCACATTTAGAAGATAATGAAATTATTAGATTAGGTCATCTCATCATAAACCTTACAACTCGTACAGCTTCTTTTTTTGATGAGTTAATTCCTTTGTCACCACGTGATTGGGGACTGCTTGCCTTTCTAGGACAACATCCTAATCAATGCTTTACTCGCGATCAACTATTGGATTCTGTATGGGGGATGAATTATGACGGTGCAGATAGAGCTGTAGATGCTTCCATTAAAAGAATCCGCCAACACTTGCGTGATTGGTCAGTTGATGAGGGAGAAATTAAAACAGTGCGTGGAATGGGGTATATGCTATATGTCAACTAACTTACCGTCTGATAACAGTATCCCTTTACTACGTTTTTGGACTCGTAGATATGCAGGTGTATTAATAGCAATTCTTATCTTTTTAGGGATTATCGCTGGTGTATGGATAAAAGTAAATGAAAATCGACAAAGTTTTCAATTACTACAGGCGAGAGCGGAACAACTCAGCGTTTCCTATATTCGCTCTATGGAAGTATTACAATCACAACCAAGTTCTAGCCAAGATGAACTACATATTCCACCTTCTACACCTGCTGTACCCGTTACACCTGCTACACCAGCGGAAATAGTACGTCCTGTTGCTCAAGATTTTATGCAAATTTTTAATGAAGAGGGCCACAATCTTGTTAACTTTTCTAGTCTAGATAAATCATTGTCCGAGACTCTTGCCGAAACACCTTCTACTATAGAAAGTGTGCTAAGTGGTAAATCAACTAAAGAAAAAATCAAAATTAAGGATATTACATTGCTACGTGTAGGCATCCCTCTAAGTAAAGAGGGCGAAGTGATTGGCGCTTTATATTTAAGTACCCCTTCACCTGAAATATTTTTAGATAATATAGAAACTTATGGCTTTCTCGTACTAATTATTTTGGGAATCGCATTTGGAGGTTGGCTTGTAATATATCACCTTTCTAGAAAATTAACTCTTCCCTTACATCAATTAACGGAAGCTGCGAGACAAGTCTCGGAAGGAGATTACTCTCCGAACCTACCATCAGCAACGAAAGTAAAGGAAGCAGAACTACAACAACTATTTTCTTCTTTTGAAGTGATGACAAAGCGTTTGAAACAACTTGAACAAATGAGAACGGATTTACTTGCAGGAGTTTCTCACGAATTAAGGACCCCTGTTACTTCGATACGTGGTATGATTCAGGCCGTCCAAGGGGGAATTGTCACTGGGGTAACAGCAGATCAATTTTTAGTAACAACGTTAGAAGAAGCTAAGCGAATGCAAAAAATGGTGGAGGATTTATTAGATTTCGCATCATTAGAATCCAGTGCAATTCATGGGGAATTCGTATTATTATCCCTATCAGAAGTAGTAGAAGAAGTAATCCAACAGGTTCATTCCATAGAAGGTTTTAAAGATATAGACATTGATATCTCTCCTTTAATCAAACCACTGAAAATAGTAGCTGACAGAGGTCAGATTAAGCAAATTCTACTTAACCTCTTAATGAATAGTGCAGGGGCAGAGGCTACTAAAATCACTTTAAGACTCAATATCGAAGAAAAAAAGCTGTATCTTGATATATTAGATAATGGTAAAGGTATTGCAGAACAAGAAATTCCTTATATTTTTGAACGATATTATCGAGGAGACAGTAAAAGAAAGAAGAAGCAAGGATTAGGGCTTGGATTACCTTTAAGTCGATTACTTGCTGAAGCTAATAATTGTGAATTGTTCTTATTATCAACCTCACAGCATGAAACTATATTTCGTCTCATGTTACCCATTGAATAAAATATTAAGTGTGTATTAATTGACTAAGTGAATGTATAAAGAAGTAATAAGAGTTTTATAAATTCTACAGAATCAATCCTAAAAATCACCTCTTCAAAAAAATGAAAAGGTGATCTTTATTTTATTCATTAATATAAATTAATATTTTTATTTTTTGTTTAGTAACCCACTGCTAATTTCAGAAAAACCTTTGGATTCATAAAAGGAATGCATTTAAGATTTCCTTTTTGTATAAAAATCCACTGTTCTGTGACATTGTATTCGGTTCTTCCTTTATAAGCAATTTAAAGACTTTTTGTAAATAGTAAAACATTTCCCATACAGCAACTACCTTGAGGATTATTTACCTCACACCCACATCTGTTAGCTTTTACATTTTCTTTAATGTGTTCTAAAGGTTTAGGAGAAATTTCTTGTTCTTCATATTCCCGAATTTTCTCTTTTGTCCAACCAAAACAATAGCAAATTGGGACTGTGGAAGAATCATCTTTTTGATGTACAGATACCTTTACATCTGACGTAAGGTAAGATTCTTCCTCTGTATCAAAATAGACAACACCACAATCTTTCGTGGAACAAAAGTAATGAGTCAAATTTGGATTCGAAGAATCTAAAACTGATGGTTTTAGCATTGATTTCAATGTAATAATTTTCAACTTTTTCCCTTTATTATTACAAGAAGGGCATAAATCGGAACCATTACTTTCAATAATTTGTTCTTTTGTAGCACAACAATCAGTCATTTCTATTCCCCTCACTTTTAGTTTTCTAATACTAATAATAACATCTATTCACCCACTTACCTGCCCCGGTAGTACAAGAAGAACCAGCTATTTCTTTATACCTTCTAAACCGCCATAATGGACAGCTATTTTTTGTAACTCTTCTAATGTTGAGAACAAATAGCTTTGTTCACTTTCAAATTCAAAATGTAAAATATTTTCTTCACTCAATAACTCTTGGAAATATCCTTGTATAGTAACTTGCCCTAACTTATTGAAATACATTTCAAATTTAAGGTTAGATTCTGGGGCAAAATTCACAATACCATTTAATTGTCTATAACATTTCTGAAGTTCAATAAAAAACTCATATATCTGACCAGTAGAAAGCCATAATTCTGCATCTTTCACAAAATAGTTTCCACATTTAATATCAATCTTTCCTTTAACCTCGTATCCACCCTTAAAACTTGTTTCATTAGGAAAGCCAATAACTTCTATGATTTCTATTCGTATGAATCCTTGTTTGCCTCCAATTACAAATTCATTCACTTTTATCATCTCCTTTCATTCTCCAACTAACCAGACCCTTGACCATTTAGCCACCCATGAAGCCCTACTTCACCACAGAATATGCAAGAAAATTACGTTCTTCCATGGTAGTTGAATAAGAAAAAAGAGCTGTCGAGACAGCTCAATGATCTTCAAGTTAAGCCCCCGTCATTAAGTGAAGAAGTTCACAAAATTTAATTAGAGTGATTAAAAACCCATCTTTTAAACTCTTCACTTTGTTCTTGTAGATGCCAACCTGACTTGTAAAAGTATTCATTAAATTCTGATTCTAACGGACATAAAGCAAGGATTGGAAGGTCATTTATTGTTTTTAACATCTTTTTTAACAACCCTTGACCACGATAAACCTCATTTATAGCAAATTGATATAGCGAAATGCTATTGGTTGTTTTTTTTCTGTAAAATCGAAAAGCTCCTATTACTTGACCATCGATTATCGCTACTATCATTTGTTTTCTCCTAATCGCAGCTTTAATTCCAAGAGGACATAAAAACTCTTCAGAATAAACCGCACTATTATTACGTTCTAAATATTCGTTGAAGAAAGTCACAACTTCAGATATATGAGTTGTATTTGCTAAGGCTATCAGCATCTCAATCTCTCCCCCTTAAAATAATGCTTTTTAAGACATAAGAAATTTATATATTTCTCCTATAATCCCTTTCATTTGATGAACACCTAATTCTGCATTTGCCATAATGATTGCACCTTTTTCTAAATACGGAAACACTACCATCATACATTGAAACCCTACTCCCCAACCGAGTGATGTAATTTCTAGTTCTTTTTCAGAGCCTTCAAGAAACACACCTAACCCAGTCCAACTCTTACCACTTTGTGAAGTTATCATTTCTTTCGCTAAACTTTCCGAAATGCCAACCTTGCTTTCTCCTTTCAAAGCATTTATCAACTCAAGAACTAATTCAGCTAAATCTAAAGAAGTTGTCCATAGTCCAGAAGCTGCTGGATAAGGATAGATTGGATATTTTCCATCTACTAATTCACCATTTTTATTATGACCACAAGAAAAATTTTCCCTATCCATTTTCAATAACCTTGTATTTAATTGGCTATTTTCTATTTCTAATGATTCAAATATTTGCTCATTCATAACTAAATGAAATGGTTTTTCAGTAACATCTTCTATCAGTTGCTGAATGATACAAAAACCTGCATCAGAATAATGGAATTCACTATCTGGTTCACACTCCACTTCAATAGGAACTTTACAATAAGAGGTTTCCCCCTCCAATAAATCAACCATCGAAGGAATCCTTTTTTTCGAATTCAATTCAGAAAAACTACCTTCAGGGTCTTTAATTCCAGATTGATGACTTAATAAATTTCTCAAAGTAACTTTTTTATTTTTAGTATAATCATTTTCAGGAACTTTCCACGATACAAGCCTTTCGTTTACATCATCATCTAAATCAAGAAGTCCTTCCTTTATTACCTTCATAGCAAGCATTCCTGTTAAGAACTTGCTAATTGAACACGCACTAAAAGTAGAATTATCATTTACTTTCTTATCACATTCTACTTCTAATAAGCCATAATTTTCCGTTCCGATGATTTGACCGTTCCCAATCAATACTATACTTAAGCCAGGCACATTATAATGTTTCATTCGTTCTTCCATGTTGATGTTTTTTAATTGCATATCTATCCCCCTAAATAGCCCCTATCAAGGATAATTGTAACACGAACAAACGTTCCTTTGTGTGTTTGGGAAAATATTTATTTCATTAGCCTGCCCCGTTAGCCATTCATGAAGGCCTACTTCACCAAGGCCCCCCCTTTTGACAGCCCTGTTCTGCTAAAGCACAAGTTAGTTGAAATTTCAACAACGACTAAAGTGAGCCTTGAGGGATTTTTTATATTCATTTACAAGCAAGTGCTGTAAGAGTATGATATTAAAGGCATTTAATTTATTTAATGATAAGGAGTTGAATTTTTTTGAGTAGTCGAAGTTGCAACGAACCCGAACCCAGTTCCAGCAAGGGGGAAGTCATTAACGAACCATTCCTTAGAATGTTGAATACTGATAAAAATTCAATTCTTTATGTACGATAGGATCATTTTTGACTTCCTCGCAAAAATGAGGAGGTTTTAACAATGTTAAAGATTTATTTATCAAATGAACATGGAGTTCTTCAAGAAACAACTGAAATTAAAGACGGATGCTGGGTTAATTTGATCTCGCCTACCGAACAAGAAATTAGTAATGTAGCAAATATATTGCAAATTCCGTTTGAATTTTTAAAGGACCCATTAGACGAAGAGGAACGTTCAAGAATTGAAAAAGACGATGACAATGTTCTAATCATCGTTAATATTCCGTTGGTATCTAAAGATGAAAATGACAATCTTATTTATGATACGATTCCATTAGGAATGATTATAACTAAAAATTGCTTTGTTACCGTTTGTTTGAAAGATAACCCAATTTTCCACGTTTTTTCACAGAATCAAGTAAAAAATTTTTTCACATACAAAAAAACAAGATTTTCGCTCCAAATCCTATATTTAATGGCAACTTCTTTTCTCAAGTATCTAAAACAAATTAGCAAACAAACAGACGCAATTGAAAAAAAACTGCATAAATCGATGAAAAATAAAGAACTCTTTTCATTGCTGAATTTAGAGAAAAGTTTGGTTTATTTTACAACTTCTTTAAAATCTAACAACATTGTTATGCAAAAAATGTTAAAAACTAATTCCTTGAAAATGTATGAAGATGACCAAGAATTGTTAGAAGATGTAATTATAGAAAATCAACAAGCAATTGAAATGGCTGAAACACATACTACAATTTTAAGTGGTATGATGGATGCTTTCGCATCAGTCATATCAAATAATGTAAATATTGTAATGAAATTTTTGACATCTATTACTCTTGTCATGGCTTTACCTACAATGGTTGCAAGTTTTTATGGTATGAACGTTCCCATTCCTTTTCAAGAATACCCATATGCATTTTGGGTTGCAATTGGCATTTCTTTTATTTTGTCAGGTATTACAACAATTGTTTTCTGGAAAAAGAAATTCTTTTAATAAATATGAAAAAGCAGATGTTTCTTCTTAAAGAACATCTGCTTTTTTATGTATTTTATTTAACCCTACCCTTCTGACATAAACCTGGTCAGAGCCGACTAATTAACACCGTCAACTGCTAGGATTTTTAAATGAACATTCTACAATGGTGCTGTATTTCCTTGTTAAACTAACTTGCCCCTTTAGCTGAGCAAGAAAAAAGAGCCGTCTAGCAACTCAAAGATCTTCAAATACCCCCCCTTAGCCATCCATGCAAATGATGGAATAACATTAAATAATCCAATAAAAAATATTTATCAATAAACAAGAGACCCTGCTATTTAACCATGCACGTCTCCCCTTTTTCATCAAATGCGTGCTTAAAGTCAAACGCAAAAGGAGTGGGCCCATGCTGAATATAATAGTTGTATCTCTTGAAAGCCTCCTCCCATGAGACATCCTTCACCTTCTCTGTCCACCACACTACATATGAAAGGTGTTTCTCTTGATAAGGCTCCATCCATTTGCTTCTATCTCGCAATGCTTGTTTATGCTGACCTGAATAGGTGAAACGATATAAGGATTGAAGGTTTTTCCATACCGTTAGTGTAAGAATAGGTAAACCCTCCCCTTTAATGGCTTCTTCAGGGAAAAGCACTCCATTTGGTGAAAACGCCTCAATAAGATGGCCTGATTCAGATGCCTGACGGAATACTTCATATCCCACTTCAAAAAACTCACGAGAGGCAGGGTGATCATAGGGGTGGTTTAGCCTGCCAACAGTATAAATCGAAACTAATGCCATAAACATGCCCTCCATTTACAGTCTTTATCTAGATATATTCAAGTAAGATGGGATCTTATAACTTCTACTTACCACATACAAAATCGCTAACGCGAAAAAAAAGATTACTCATCTAACCTCACCCGTTAAGTCAAATACGAAAAAGATCCCCGCAAAAATCCATCTTGAACTCAAACATCGCTGTTAATCCAATAATTCAATATCATAAATCCGATTTCCTTCTTCTGTTTCATTCATTTTGTTGACTTTGTCAATTCCTTTTATGTATTTCAATTAATTAGATATGAACAGAAAGAAAAATCTTGTTAGATATTTTATAGTTGAACTGACATTCAATCAACTGTATACTGTCAGTAACACTTAACTGTTAACAACAGTATACTGTTGTTAACGGTATACATTTTAATTTTAAAGAAAAAAATTTTGAATTACGGAGGTTGGGTATTTATGAAACATACAGGAAGGCATACAGGTGCATTTCTATTACTGTTTTTGACTGAGGGAGATAGCTATGGAGGGAAACTTTTACAGAAATGTGAGGAAGAGCTTCCCGCCAATCCAATTGATAGTGCTATATTATATCGCACACTAAAACAATTAGAGAGTGAAGGTGCTGTTGAGTCTTATTTGGGTACATCTGAACAAGATAAGCCAATCAAGATGTACAAAATTACTGAAGCTGGAAAAAGAAAATTAGAAGAATTTCAAATAAATATTGAAACAAAACTTCAGAATTTATCATTTTTCTTAAACAAATATAAAGTATGGAAGAAGTCTAGTCATGATTAATGGTACTATCCTTTACGCGATAGCTATAATTCTTACTAGTATTTCTTTTATAAAGGATCGAAATAAAACAAAAGATGCTGTATTAAAGTCATGGAAAATGTTTTGTAATATTTTACCTGATATTCTATCAGTTATGCTTTTCGTTGGAATATCACTATCTTTATTAACTCCAACTTTAATTTCTTCAATCATTGGAGAAAAGTCTGGATTGATAGGTATTGCTAATGCTACATTAATTGGATCTGTTGCACTAATTCCAAGCTTTATTGTATTTCCTCTTGGAGAAACGTTAGTCCAAAATGGTGCTGGCCTACCACAAGTAGCTGCATTAATGTCTTCATTAATGTCAGTAGGAATCGTATCTTTACCTATGGAACAAAAATTATTTGGTCGAAGTTTTGCTTATACACGCAATGCAGCTGGAATACTAATGTCTGTTATATTTGCTTATATTATTTGGGTGGTGATGGTATGAATGAATTAAAAAAATATCGTTTCTTTTTCATTTTACTATTTGGCCTTATTATTCTTACTTTAATAAATCAATCACTTGGATGGAAGGCATTTGAATTAACTGGAAACAGCATCTTAAATATGCTGTTTCTCCTTCCTCCTGTCTTAATATTCGTAGGTTTACTTGATAAATGGGTGGAGAAAGAAACACTAATTAAATACATGGGAAAAAAATCTGGAATCTATGGTATCTTGTTCTCGCTATTATTAGGTGTTATTGCAGCTGGTCCCCTCTATTTAGCTTTTCCAATTGCTGTTCTATTGTTAAAAAAAGGAGCAAGCATACGTAACGTTGTATTTTTTTTAGGAGTTTGGACAACTGCAAAATTACCAGTTGTTGTATATGAATTTGTTTCTTTTGGAGTTAAGTTTACACTCATTCATATTTGTTTTGGTCTTGTATTTTACTATTTAATGGGTATTGTTTTTGAGAAGTTTTATGACAAACGACTATGGTTGAAATATGATAATGAAGATATATCCATTTAGATGAATAAGTTTTTATATTAATATGTTCATTAATGATGTAATGAAAACAGCCATTTCGTGAAGTTATCTAAACCTAAATTAATGTAAGGCAAAGAAATAAAAGGACATTACACATTTACACAATATGTAATGTCCTCCCTTTTTCAACTAACTACCCTGTTATCAAGCCAGTCTCTTTAATTATAATTTGTAGTTTAACTTTTTTTGAATGCTTGTTCGCTTATGATGATTAGGTTTCTTTACTTTGAATAAATCTTCAATTTTAAAATATCGGTCCAAACTTAAAATCAAAGCATCATTCCTAAAGAATAACAATCCAAAAGCAGACGTATAGAGAGTCAAGCTAATTAAATTCATATTACCCGATAGGATGAAATTAATATGCATGAATAAGCAAATACAAATAGCAGGTATTGTCATAAATCCAACTATTAGGAATACACCTAACATTATTTGGACAAGTGGTATTGAGTAATTAAAAAATGGAACATGATGTAACGCTACCCCATCAATGAAGTCCTTATAAAATACTGGGACATTTGGCTTTTCTAATGCTTTTGTCAAATATTCTGTAAGAAATACAGTAGGTTGGTAGTACCATGATACTTCCCCAGTTTTACCTGTCATTTTAGTTAATCCCGCTAAAAACCATCCTAGTCCAAAAAACACTCTCATTAGCACAACTAGAGATTTAAAAATAATATCATTGATTGATTTTTTCATATAATAGCCTCTTAACAAATTAATATTTTGATGTCACAAGTGAATTTCTACCTAAAAGGTATATAAAAAACTTAATAATTTGGCGACTTTAGATCAGTTACTTGTTTAATTGCCCAAGAAATAACAACTTCTCCGGTAATCTTCCCCCAACTAGCATGTAGCCATTTCCACCCTATGTATAGCAGAAGTAGAATTAGTATGTATGACGAATAAATATTTTTTAGTAACTATTGAAAACTCCTCCTTTAAAAAGACAATTGATAATAATTATCATTATCAACGGTATTGTTAATAAAGTCAATCATTTTTCATAACGTGGGTAGCCGAAAAAAAATCAATCAAAACACAATATTCAATTAAGTGGACCTTTGCCTATACCTTTTTTATATATGCTCCAAAAACTCAGATAGCCAATAACCAACGTCTAGATTGAAGTCAGATATACGCAAAAACTCATTTTAAGAATCAGAACAGACAGAAAAAAATTCTGTCCGTTTTTTATTACTTTAAATTCGTAAAATAAAGAGTTTTTATTAATGTTTCAATTCACACAAAAATCTCATACATTTTTTATACACGTATAGTATACAAAACATACGATAAAGCTAATGAACAATTGTTTTCAAACGACAATTGGAGTGTGACTGTATAGGTGGCGATTTACAGAACAATTCAAAATCAAATCATTCCACGCAAAGTTGCCGAACATGGGTCTAAGTCTAAGTCTTTTCATAAATTATACATAGCTTATACTACACCCTATGAAGGGATTTAAAAAATGCTAAATCCAATAATTTTAATGAAGGTAGGAAAACAAGCTTGGATTTCGTTAGGTATAACGCGAAAAAAGTTAACTAGTAAGAACTAGCTAACTTTATAATACGGACGGACTCAATAGTCCATTGAAGAAAATAAAGTGAGCCTACTCCAAACGTAAAGTAATAGCATAAAAATAATTGGAAAAATCCGATTTCGTGAAACGATCCATTTCCACACTAATGAGGTGTAACCTATCATTTAATGGGAATTCAATATTAAGGAGGAATAACAAAATGATGCACCCAGATACAGAAATTCGGTATGTAAGTGAGGAAGTAGGCGTTGGTGTGTTTGCAACAAAATTAATCCCTAAAGGAACCATTGTCTGGATTAAAGATGAATTGGATATGATTCTTACAGAGGAATATATTAAAAGTCTTGATGATTTGCGAAAAGAGTATATAAATAAATACACCTATTTAGATACTGACGGCATATATATTCTTCATTGGGATCACGCAAAATATATGAATCATAGCTTCAATCCAAATTGTGTAGATACAGCTTATGATTTTCAGTTGGCTGCGATAGACATTCAACCTGGTGAACAATTAACATCTGATTATGGAGCATGCGGTGAGGATGAAGAGTTTGAATGTATACCTGAAGAAGAAACATCAAGAACAAAAGTGACTGCAAATGACTATTTAATATATTATGCAGAATGGGATGAGATGGCAAGAGAAGCGTTTAAGTATTTCAATGCGGTAAAACAACCGCTAAAACATTTAATTAGGGAGCAATATATTGACAAAGTAAATGCGGTTGCTAATGGAACTGTACCACTAGATTCCATTCTCACGTTATTTATCGATGACGAAGACGGAAAATAAATTTTTAAAATTTTGGCTGTACCCTAAAATTACTGTAAAGAGTTTTATCAAAAGTACTGTTAATTAAAAAGGGCATCGTCATTAAGACGTTGCCCTTTTTACTAATGCACCTCGTTAGTTAAACAAGTTACTATTTAATTCTGTAGACCCTGTGCGAACTCTATGGCTTGTTCAGTAGAGCTAATCAATAATGAATTACATTTTAATTTTCTAAGTTCTAACGCTTCTCGAAAGCATATTATCGCTTCTTCAACTCTACTTAATTCTAAGAGACACTTACCTTTGTGTTGAAAAGCAAAATCTAAGTAGGCATTTTCATTCGCATAACATTTAATCAAAGCATGATTAAATTTCTCTAATGCTTCTTCATGTTTATTATCATATTTCAAAGCCTCTCCAAGACGAATCAAAGAGACGATTTCTCTGATATAGTTCTTTTCCTCGATTGCATGCTTAAGGTTTAATGCTAAATAGTTATTTGCAGTTTTGGGCTTCCCATATATTCTATAAAGATTCCCTAATGTTCCTTAAAGAAAATACTTTTCATTTGTAATAATTGAAGTTTCTTCTTTCATTTTTTCTAACAATACTTCAGCTTTAATAATAATTTGTTTTAACTTTGAAGGATTTGATGCTTTCTCACGAAGATATTGGTGAATCAAAATAATTAGTCTCAGTAAATGAAGAAAGTTCTTCTTTCAAATCTTTGAAATCCATAAACATCCCCCTCGTTAAGAACTTCGTAAATTCTAAAAAGCATTCCTTGTTAAACTAACCCGCAGTGTTATATTAAGTGTAGCATTTCAGAATAGATCGCCGAAATCTACTTGATATTTTGATCATAAAAATAGACCATCTAATAATTGATGGTCTTGTTTAACTAAAGCATTCGTTAGTTGAATAAGTAAATTCTATTTTATTGCATTTCGTAAGTTTATAACATTATTCGGATTAATTGCCCATTTACTCATAAGCTCTTTTTGCCTATTCTTTAGGTCTTCATATGGTTGTTCAATCATTTCTACTACATTAAACCTTTCATCGAAGACCTTAGTATCTTGTATTTTTCTATAACCACCAAATCCTAAGTCGTCATTTAGAAGCCAAACTACTCTTTTGATATTTGCAAATAAAATCCCACCAGTACACATAGGACAAGGCTCTAATGAAGTGTATATTGTGAATTTTTCTCTTTTTATTTTTGCATTAAATATTGCTTGACCCGCATTTCTTATAGCATCAATTTCCGCGTGAGCAGTTACATCTTTTGCTGGATGTACTCTATTTCGTCCTCTTGAAATTAAGTTAAAGTTTTCATCAACAATTACTGCCCCTACTGGGTATGTATTTTCCTTTAATGCTTGCTCTGCCTCTTCCAATGCCATTTCTAAAAAAAGTCTATCTTTATCAATACTCATAATTTTCCCTCCCTCAAATATTGGATTTGTGTGTTATGCACTTTTACTGTTTTACAAGAGTTTTTTAATTTTCATGGTAGTTTAAGTCCAATACTTCACAAATTGACAATACTTTTCCTATTTTATTTCCATAATCGTTCATAAGTTACTTGATTACTTTCATTTTTTAAGAGAAATACGTCAGGATTACTAAGATTTTTCCAATCATCGAATCCGAAATCATTATTAAAATACTTTAAAAGTAATGACATTATATTCCCATGCGTAACAATAATTGTATTTTGGGTTACATCGTTAAAAATTTCTTCTGCAACTTCAACTATCCGTTTCATTGCTTCTTGACTGGACTCTCCTCCTTCAAGTTTTAAATCAATATCAACAAATGTTTCTCTTAGTTTTTCAAACCAATCAGAAAGGTTTTTATTGCTAAGTATACGTTCTGTTAATTGGTGATTAATCTCTATCTCAATTTTTAATCGTTTAGCAAGTGGTTGTACGGATTGAATTGCACGTTCATATGGACTGGAGATAATTCGGTCGATTCTAATATTAGAAAAAAACTCTGATAAATCGAACGCTTGTTTAATCCCTCTATCTGTAAGTTGTGCTTCAAATGACTGTCCATGAGCCTCACAATGCCTTATAATAAAAATTTTCTTCAACAAAACCACTCCAATATATGTATGTATTACAAAGTTATTATGACAAATGAATTCGATTCAACGATTCGGCAAGTATGATACTTTCTTTTAAATAGATAGGTGATTTTGGGTGGCTTAATATTTCTTCAGTAGTTAACCATAATACTTTTTCTACTTCATCACGATTTTTAGCAAATGCCTCACCAGAATCATGTTCGCAAAGAAGCCACTTATCATTTCTCCTTATAGCTCCTTCCTAAAATACCTCTCATATTTACTTCTCCAAATTTCACTAATTTCCTGCTTAATTAATAATTGTTCTAACCTGCTTCGTAAATTTAAATGTAACATTTCACAATAGATCGCTGAAATCTATTTGATGATTTGGACATAAAAACACCCCGTAAATGTTAGTTGTTGTCTAACATTTACGGGGCAGTTCAAAATGATGGTCTTGTTTAACTTAAGCACTAGTTAGTTAAAGAAGAATTACTAATCATTTATCTCTAAAAAGATATTTGCCTCATTGTTAATCCTTGATCTTACACAGTCTTCATTAAACTCTATAGGTATATCATCATATCGTATGGGGAATCCCACCCGCTATATTAAACGATCTAGGCTCGGCCGCACAAGCACTCCTTTAGTTGAAGTAAAATGTTTCACAATATATTTTTTTATGGATATACACTTGAAATTTTTATCGTCTCTGCTGAATCGTCATTTCTTCCCACGAATAATTTGGTATGGTTGCAATCCATAACGTATCACCCGTGATATCCACATCCATAACGATGGAATCCCTCGCATCAAACACTTTTTCAGATTTTCTTTCATCTTTCGTGTTGATGGAATAAATAGCCTCATCTCTATGTGTGTATCCGAATAATTTCTCTCCTTTTTTTATAAGTTTAACTACCATTTCATCAACTTGAATTTTTCTCCAATTTCCCTCTTGAAGATTTCGGGTCCAAATTCCACTTTGTGTGGTAATGAATAGCCTATTATTGATCACTTTCATATCCTTAGGTATATCATTACTATTCGGCATGGTTATCTCGTTCCACCCATCAATTGTCTTTTGCAAAATCTTGCTTTCTTCTGTGAGTCCTACCAAATCACCATTATCCGATATTTGAACCACATAAAATGGTTTAGGAACAATAGCTTGCTCCCAACTCTCCCCTTGATTGGTCGTATAGTAAATATTTCCATTTGATACCACAGCTATATGGTTGTTGATTGAATAATCGATGTTCTCAATCATATGATCTAATGAAAGAATTTTCGTTCCTTTACTTTTTGAGGTAATACCTGCCCATAATTCTTTTTCCGTAGCTACATATAATTGATCCTTCCTATCAAACCACGCGTGTGTTACATAATCATTTGCTTGGAGCTCTGTCCATGTTTTCCCATTATTCTGGCTCCATTCAATAAAAGGATGCTTGGTTGTACTAAATTGTGTTGGCTTTTTGTCTCCCCATACCACTAAATTGTTGTTTTCAGCGACAACCCCCGTAATCGCCATCCCTTTTTTGGTAAGGTTATCGGTACCCATACGTTTGGATATTAATCCTCCACCGTATGGTAATTTATGAATGGCACTGACCACATCTCCGTTTTGAGCATTGAATGAAATTCGAGTAAAACGATTATCTCGATCATTTCCAACCACTGTTAGAATGGGCTTACCATCGATATTATCAAGTGTAAAATGATATCCTGTTGCCCAATCTTTTCCTTGTTTTAGTCCGTATTTATCCTTTGCTAGTTGGAGAACATCAGAGCTATCCAACTTAATCTCATCGTAGGGTATTGTTGGACCCGGAGTTTGCTTACTCGGTCTAAACACGGTAATTTTCTTTTCTGAGATACCAATTAGCACATAATCTTCTGTACCTGGAACTATAAAGATCATAAACCATTTAAAGCGTTTCCCAGTTTCTCCTCTCGAGCCTACCATCTTTTCATCCACACTGTTTACACTTGTAAGTGTTGCGTTTACATTCCATTCTTTTGCTCTCTGGAGTCCAATGTTAATCGCTTCTTTTAGCGTAATTTCACCATCTGAAGCGATTGTTTCATCACCAATCAAATTTACAAAAACTAAAAAAATAACTAACAAACAAGAGATTTTTTTTAAGAAGCTCAAAATTCCCACCATCCCATAACTAAGTAAGCACATTAATCACAGGATTAATGTGCTTATTTAGGATGGAGTAAATACTTCGCTATATTCTCTCTTAGATCCAATATAACAAACAAAATACCCCTTTTATCAGAGAATCCTTCTTCCACTAACCTGATGCGTCAGTGGAAGAGGCATCTTTTCTTCTACTGTACATTTTGGTCGTACTATGTCTTAAACTAACCTCTTTGCAATCTCAAACAATTTCTATTTTCAATAGACTAGATATAAATTACTTTTAATTTATCCAACCTAGCCATATAATTAAGAAACTAATTGTAAAGGAGGTTAAAAAAATGAAACCTAATCCTTTGCACCAATGGGAAAAAGATCATAATAAACGTGTATTAGATTTCCATAAAAATCACGCATTAGAATTAGAGCGTGGCGAGAATGGAAACGGGTTGTTAGCTAAATGGGAAAGATTTGTCTACAACAAGGGAAAAGCTCTTTTTAAAGCTGTCAAAAAAAGTTTTATAAATTAACTGTTCCTCTTGGGACAGTTCTTTTTTTCCATTATTGTTGTATGAATTGTTACGCATTTTGTGTCAAAAGCGACATAAACATTCGTTCTCTTATAGCACTAATCCGCCCTGTTAGCCATCCATGAAGCTCAGCTTCACCATAAAATATGTAAGAAAATTACGTTCTTCCATGGTAGTCAATAAGAAAGGGTGCTATTTCTTCTTGAAGGAATGCACAATGTAGCCCCTCTTTTTTAACTTTCATCTTCTACACCTTCAAACTTGGCGCAGTAATTACTCTTGTCAAATTCTAAAAAAGTTATATCTTCCAGCCTTTCACCGCCTACAATTACGTCTACATCTGTTTCTGGTTCCAACATACTTAGTTGATCGCATATACATTTATCACACATATTTCCGTTACTTCAACAAGTTTTTGTAAATATGAATACTTCACATCATACCTGTCTCTGCCTATACGCCTTCTTCAAAAGTTCAATCTGTGCAAGGTGTCCTCGTATATGCTCAACGCGGTATTCCAATAATTGCTTGAAGGTGAAGCGTCCAGCGTCAGCATATACCCCTACTCTTTTTACTTGTTCAGTTGTTAACTGGGCAAGAATTGGCAGCATACTGGAACGAAGCAATTCGAACAGGAGTAGATATTGTTCACGGTCCAACCGGTCATACCCTAATGCATTCGCCCAGGCGTCCTGGTCAGGAGATGTCAAAAGAGGCTCCTCCTCTGATAAGACCTTTTTCAATCTCTGTGTTGAAACTAATTCAGAATCCGCTATGTGGATTAAAACTTGATGGATACTCCATTTATTCGGTGCAGGCTTAAACCTAAGCTCTTCCTCAGATAAACAATTTATGGCTTCTCGCAACATCTTATATCCAAGACCATACTCTTCAATTAACGCTTCCATATTGGGTTCCTCCTAATAAATTTATTACTCAGAAGTATATGTACTTCTTTTTGCAAATATCATTTTATCCTTCACTTATACAATATTGAACTAGTCGAGTAGAAGGGAACCTCTCTACCTTACGGTAGATTGTGTTCCTCCCCCTCACAGAACCGTGCTTCCACTATTTACGCACACGGCTCCTCCAAGTCATCATTCACAAAATGTAACTAATCACCTTTTTTCAGCCATATATATTCACCTTAACTCTTCGTGAAGGGAACGAATATTTATGAATAAAGAGTCTGAAGTTATCCCGAGTAAGGGATTTCCTTTTTGCTTATTCTGCTATCCTCAATAGTTTTGTTTACGTTTATTTTCTCTACCTCTGTGTGTAATGTGTCCCTAGTAAGGGTGATAACGAGTGCACTGAAAAACTCTATTACAGAATTTTTTATGAAAAATATTTGATGTGACGATACTGTGTACTATAGGATTTAGCACGGCGGAGTGAGACTCCTGTGGGAAAGCGAGACCGCCGAGACCCCGCACGAAGCGTTAAAGAGGAAGGAAGGCTAAGTACGCCTCATCCAATGGAAGGCAATCTAAGTTCGCCGCGTCCTGCGGCAACGATTGCATGACCCACATCCTGTGGGCCTCAAAGCCTTCATGACCAACATCGTGTTGGCCCGAGGAGGCTCGGCGCTCGCCCACGGAAAGAAAACAGAGCCGTGCTAAATCCAATTAGCGGATATTTATTAGGAATTTTATTAGAATACCACTTTTTCAGTGCCCTCGATGATAACTGGTAGCTAGCCCTCGACGGGAATTCCACCCGCTATATGATACGACCTAGGCTCGGCCGCACACCTGCTTGTTAGTTGAACAAGAACTTTCTCTTCTATTACACATTTTGGTCGTAGTGTTCAGTATATAATTAACCTAAATAAGTAAAAATTGGTATAATAGTTATAAAACATCATATTTTAGACTAAGAAAAATAATATTGAAAGAGGTAGAAGTATGGATATATGGATAAACGTTCAAACACTTATTTGGTTGTTTCCTATTTTATTTATTTTTCATGACTTCGAAGAAATTATTATGGTAGAAAATTGGCTAAATAAGAATAGGCACGAAATTTTTAAAAGATTACCCCAAAAATTAGCCGATCGAGTAGTTAAACAATTTTCTATGTCCACTGCACAATTTGCTTTTGCAGTATTAATTATATTTTTATTTGTTAGCATTTCTACAATTATGGCCAACCAATACTTAACTCACGGAGCATTTGCTAATATCTATCTTTTTACAGCAGTAACATTAACTTTTTTCATCCATGCATTTACCCATATTGGACAAGCAATATTTTTCCGTTCCATAACTCCAGGAGCGATAACGTCGTTAATAATCATACTTCCATACAGTTTAGTGTTATATAAAGCTTTGTTAGTAAATGAAGTCATAACGTGGAAGATTATTATGATAAGTCTACCTTTTGGTTTTCTTATAATTCCTCTTGTTTTATTTGCTCATTGGTTAGGGAAAAGAGTTATATAAAATATATAATTATTATAAAGTGAATTAATTCTTAAAAGTCACCTTAGAGTGGCTATTTTATTTAGAAAAATTATTAGTTTTCATATACCTACCCTACTGCGTTAGTTCAATAAGAAAATAGAGCTGCATTGCAACTCAATGATCTTCCGCTAAAGCATCCGTTAGTTGAAGAAACACTTTTGAATATATTCTTGAATTATTGGTAAATCGGGCGGACTAATGTTCGAGGGTATTTCGGTAAAGTGAAAGAAACATAGTTCTTGAACTTCACTTTCTTCTTTTTTCAACTCTCCTTCAAAATCATTACATATGTAAGCTGTTACCACATTATAAACCTCATCCCCATGCGGATATTTATAATAGAATTTTTCGCCAGAATAGACATTGAATAGCTCTAATTTATTTGCGACCAAACCTGTTTCTTCAAATAATTCTCTTTTAGCTACTTGTTCTAAAGATTCACCCATTTCTAAAGAACCACCAGCTAATCCCCAACAGTTATTATCCTTGCGAAGTTGCAATAGTATCCTATTATCTTT
Organism: Psychrobacillus sp. FSL H8-0483; assembly: GCF_038637725.1. Lineage (NCBI taxonomy): Bacteria > Bacillati > Bacillota > Bacilli > Caryophanales > Bacillaceae > Psychrobacillus > Psychrobacillus sp. FSL H8-0483. The sequence goes on along the minus strand of NZ_CP152052.1, from coordinate 1,969,378 downwards.
ATTTAATACAATTACACACGCCCCAGCCATAATTAGCGGACTACTGCCTACTATCTTTCTTAAATCCATAATATAGCCCATATATTACCTCCACAATTAAGTTATCTAATTAATTTTGCATCTTATTCATATCTCTTCACACTTCTTAAACTATCCTGTTGCATTAGCTGAACAAGAAAAAAGTGCTGTTATAACAACGCATCGATCTTCCTACTAGAGCCAACGTTAATTCTATAAAAAAATATCACTTGACTTAAGAAATAAAAATCGTGGATTTTAATTATTATTTCATTGGAATAATCTGATTTAGTTTATGTTCTTCAATCAAATCAATATTTCTCTTGTTGAGAGTATAATCCTGTAAATAAATTCCGATATTGGCATAAAGCTCAACAGTATGTAACTCTGATATTGGTAGCCATTTAACCCCTATTTGATTGGGGTCTGGTTTTTCAGGAAGTCTTGGAATAGAGTGGTTAATTAATTTACATTCAAACATCATAACTAATGTGTGCGTATTCCCGAACTTTTCAAAATTAAGATGTGGTGTATATTCATATACAAAGGCTAATGGACCAACCTCTACATCAATACACGCTTCTTCTTTCGCTTCTCTTATTACTGCTTCCATAATAGATTCATTTGGTTCGGTTCCGCCTGCAGGTAAATCGTAGACAATACCCCTAACAGGGTCATTATATTCTGTTAATAATATTTTATTATCTTCAATGATTATTGCACCTGCACGTACCCTTATATGAAATTGCATTTAGTCTCACTTCCTATGATTGTTCTTCAATTTTTTGCATCTCAAATGTAAAATCTATTGTTTAATTAATAAAATTCAACGTTATTTAATAATATCCTTTATTTATTCATTTCTTATTGAACTAACCTGCCCCGTTAGCCATCCATGAAGCCCTGCTTCAAAATTTGCAAGAAAATTATGTTCTTCCATGGTAGTTCAATAAGAAAGTATGTTTTAACTCTTTTCGAAACCATCCGTTATCTTAAAATTACTTTCTAATTTTCTAAAGTCCCCCCCTACATTATGTGAAATGTGTGGTGGTTTTGCTCTCATACTACCAATCTTCTACAATCCCTTCATTTAATTTATTTGCTGCTTCATCAGCTTTAGGTATCTCCTTAATTATTAAATAATAAATTTTCCCTTTTTAAGAACAATAGAACCTCCTAAGCAATAATATAAAAATAATTACTTTATTCTTTATAATGGAGTGTGAACATGGGCGCTATAGATGGAGAAAATTTTATTAACCGATTAAATGGTTTAAATTCTGAAATTTGGTTTGACGGTGAAAAAGTGGAGGGAATGATATCTGAACACTCAGCCTTCAAAGGCCTTATTCATACAAAAGCTTCTCTTTATGATCTGCAACATGACCCAAAAATAAAAAATGAGATGACTTTTAAATCACCAATATCAGGAGAACCGATTGGACTTTCCTATTTGCAACCCAAAACGAAAGAGGACTTAATTAAAAGACGGAAGATGTTCGAACACTGGGCAAGACAGACCAACGGTATTATGGGAAGAAGCCCTGACTATTTGAACTCTGTTTTAATGAGTTTTGCCTCTTCAGCATCTTTTTTGGAAGGCAAAGAAAAATGTTTTCCAAATAATCTCCTAGCACTTTATGAAATGGCAAGGGAAAAGGACCTATCGTTTACACATACATTTATTTCTCCACAAGTGAATCGTTCTCAAATCTATTTTGAAAATTCCAACGAGGAACCAATCACTGCAAAGGTTATTGATGAAAATGAAGAAGGAATCGTCATTAAAGGTGCACGGCTTCTAGCTACGCAAGGTGGTTTAACCGATGAGGTATTAGTTTTTAGTGTTGCTCGATTTCTCTTTAAAGTCGATGAAGCTTTTGCTTTTTCGATTCCGTCTAATACAAAAGGGTTAAAGTTTATTTGTAGGGATACCCTAATCGGAGGCGAATCTTCTTTTGATCACCCATTAAGCTCACGATACGAGGAAATGGATTCCATTGTTGTCTTTGACAATGTATTAGTTCCTTGGGATCGAGTTTTTTATTATAACAACGTTGAAGTAGCCGAAGACTTCGTCACGCAAAGCTCTTTCCACCCTTTTGCTAAACACCAAGTATTGACTAGACAAATTGAAAAAACAAAGTTTATTTTAGGGATTGCTGAGCTACTTATTGAAACGATTAACATTAGTGAGTTTCAACATATACAAGAAAAAATGTCGGAAATCATCATTGGTCTTGAAACAATGAAGGCTTTGTTAGAAAAATCGGAGAATGACGCAACATTAGACGAATGGGGCTATATGCGGCCCGATATTGTTCCGCTTAAGGTTGCCAGTAATATTTTCCCGAAAATTTATCCTCGTTTCAGTGAAATTGTTCAAATATCGGGAGCAAGCGGAATGATATCTTTACCAACAGAAAAAGCATTTCATTCTAGTATTAGAAAAGAATTAGATCAGTACCTTCAAGGTGCAACTAAAACAGCCGAGGAACGAGTGAAAATATTTCGATTGGCCTGGGATCTAACAATGAGTTCATTTGGAACAAGACAAACCCAATATGAGAGGTTTTTTTATGGCGACCCGGTTCGATTATCAAGCGATTTATATAAGAGCTATCCCAAAAATGATTATGTAAAAACAGTTAGAAATTTTTTAGATTCAAAAGCGAAGGACTAACAGAACAAAACCTGAGTACCTAAGATGTTAAGAATATCCCATCTCAAAGTGTTTCCTCATTTCCTCAATGGACCCATTTAATCGCAAAAGAGTCGTTCAAAAAGTAAATTTTGAACGACTCTAATGTTTTATTCTTGTATACTAAAAACAACTTGCCCGACGGCTTTTGCTGCAACTAAGAGTGCATCTTCTTCAACATCAAATTTTGGGTACATTCCAAAGCAACCGGAAACGTCTGCGAACAGTTTTGCACTTAATGGACGCTATATGCTTACCTTACAGTATAGCCATTTAGTTTTGGACGCCCAATTTCACTTAACTTATTAGTTAAATACTTTCTTTTTGGAGGCTTGAATAAGCTCTTGGATTTTATTTAAATCATTTTGATGAAAAGCATCAACAATGGCACTACCTACGATTACCCCATCTGTTAATGTAGCAATACTTTCTACTTGTTCTGGAGTAGAAATACCGAATCCAGCAAGCACTGGTATAGTACTATGTTCTTTTAACTTTGTTAAATGCTGCTCTAACTGTTCATCAAAACCAGCTCGAACACCTGTAATGCCATTTACAGTTACTGCATAGATGAACCCTTCACCTGCAGCGGTAATTTTAGCAATACGTTCAGGAGGACTTGTCAATGAAACAAGTGGAACTAACGCTACATCTGTCTTTGCCAGTACAGCTCGAAGAATATCACTTTCCTCCAATGGTAGGTCTGGTACGATTATTCCGGCAATTCCAATACGCTCACAATCCCCTACAAACTTCTCTATCCCATAACATAGCACTGGATTATAATACGTCATGAGAACAAGCGGTACTTTAACCACTTCATGAAACGATTCAATTTCCTGCATAATTAAACGAAGTGTTGTTCCAATTGCAAGTGCCCGTTCTCCTGCTTTTTGAATTGTCGGCCCATCGGCGACTGGATCTGAAAATGGAATCCCTACTTCAATAGCCGTAGCTCCCGCTTCTTGTAGAAAAAGAATGTTCTTTTTTAGCGTTTCAAGTCCACCATCTCCAGCCATTATATATGGAATAAATGCCTTATGCCCATTATGAAGTACAGATTCTATCGCATCGGTTAATTTAGTTTTAGCCATTTATCTTCACCCCTAACGCATCTCTTACTGTTTGCACATCTTTATCCCCGCGCCCTGATAAGCAAATAACTAAAATCTCCTTTGGACGCATCTCTTTTGCCAAACCGACTGCAAAATGGATTGCGTGGGCACTTTCCAAAGCAGGAATTATACCTTCTTTCTTCGACAGTAGTTGCAAACCTTCTAGTGCCTCTGAATCTGTAACCGATGTATATTTCACTCGGCCAATATCATGTAAATAACTATGTTCAGGTCCTACCGCAGGATAATCAAGTCCGGCTGATATAGAGTGAGCCTCTTGAATAAAGCCATTGTCGTCTTGCAAAATATACATATATGCGCCGTGGAGAACACCTTCTTTTGCCTCAGCAACAGCAGCTGCATGTAAGCCCGTAGAAATTCCACTTCCTCCAGCCTCTACCCCATACAATCTAACCTCTTCATCTTCAATAAATGGATGGAACATACCGATTGCATTACTTCCTCCCCCTACACATGCAACAACTGCATCGGGCAATCTGCCTTCTTTTTCAAGGATTTGCTTCCTTGTTTCTACACCAATTACTCGCTGGAAGTCGCGGACGATTCGAGGAAATGGGTGAGGGCCAAGCGCCGAACCTAAAATATAATGCGTATCTTCCACATTGGATACCCAATAACGGAGTGCTTCATTAACAGCATCTTTTAGCGTTCCTGAACCCTGATCTACAGAAACAACTGTTGCACCAAGAAGCTCCATTCGGAACACATTCAATTCCTGTCTTCGTACATCTTCTTTCCCCATGAAAACAACACATTCCAGGTCAAATAATGCACAAATAGTTGCTGTTGCCACTCCGTGCTGACCTGCTCCAGTTTCCGCAACAATTTTCTTTTTGCCCATTCTCATCGCTAGTAAGGCCTGACCAATCGTATTATTAATTTTATGTGCACCTGTATGGTTCAAATCTTCTCGTTTTAAGTAAATTTTCGCTCCGCCAAGTTCTGCTGTTAAGCGTTCTGCAAAATACAAAGGAGTTTCACGACCAACATAGTCTTTTAAATAGTAATTTACTTCCTCGATAAAAGCAGGATCAGCAATTGCTTCTTCATATGCCTGCTCCAGTTCAATAAGTGCTGTCATCAATGTTTCCGGCACATACTGACCGCCAAATCTTCCGTATCTGCCAGCTTTTGACTCATCGATTGTTTTTACCATATGCTTATCTCTCCCCGTCTTTGACAGTACGAATAAACGTACGAATCAATTCTTTATCTTTTCTTCCATCCACTTCTACACCACTGGATACGTCTACCATATAGGGTTTAACACGTTGTATTGCTTCTCTCACATTTGTAGAATTCAATCCCCCAGCTAAAATAACTTTATCTGCTGGAATGCTGTGCCCTTTCATTAACTGCCAATCGAACGTTAGTCCGCTGCCCCCCTGGTAATCTGTACCTGGAGCATCGAATAAGTAATAATCCGTTTGGAACTGCTTAGCATGCTCTACATCGTCTTCACTCTTTACGGATAATGCTTTAACGGATGGATAAGCATTGGTTTGGATAAATGCTGGCGTTTCATTGCCATGGTATTGCACTAAATCTAAAGGGACTTCTCGAAAAGCTGTTTCTATCTCTTGTTCACTTGGATTTACAAATACGCCTATTTTCAAAACAGTAGGAGGGACTTCTTTTGCAAGCTCCTTGGCTTGTTCAACGGTCAATTTCCGTTTACTCGGTGCAAATACAAAACCAATGGCATCTGCTCCAGCATCGACTGCCATTTGTACATGTTCTTTTTCCATCAGCCCGCAAATCTTTACTTTTGTCATAAGGTGATGGCACCTCGCTTCACTTGTAATGCACGCAATGCAGTCTCTACATCTCCACTACGCATGAGTGATTCTCCTACCAGTACGCCACTTGCTCCATATTCTGCTACACGAGCGGCATCTTCCGCATTCCAAATTCCACTTTCACTAATTAATACACGTTCCTCCTGGAAAGGGAAAAGAGCCGCAATTTCAGCTGTACGAGCTAAATCCACTTCAAAGGTTCTCAAGTCGCGATTATTAACACCTATTAATTTTGCATTAAGTTGTAAAGCACGATCTAACTCTTGTGCATCATGTACTTCTACTAACACTTCTAAGCCTTGGTCTGTAGCATACGTATACAATTTTGTTAGCTCTTCTTGAGTGAGCGCAGCAACAATTAATAAGACGACAGATGCTCCCGCATGTTTTGCATGATCAATTTGAATGGTGTGTATAACGAAATCTTTACATAGTATTGGAATTGGAACTGTCTGAGCAACATCCTGTAAGTCGGCAAATGTTCCCTGGAAAAACGGAGTGTCTGTTAATACCGAGATACAAGCTGCTCCAGCTTTATAATAGTTCATTGCTTGTTCTACAGGATTGACTCCATCTGCGATCAATCCTTTGGAAGGAGAAGCACGTTTTATTTCCGAAATGATTTGCAAGTGCTCGGAATGAAACATTAGGTCAAAAAGGGAAGGTCTTTGATAAGTTGTTTCATGTACCAGTAACGGCGTACTCAACATCACTTCAATTTGACTTTTTTTTGTCTGAAGTATTTTATCTAAAATCGTTGTCATGATACTACCTCCTGACCAATTGCTCTTTTACTAAAATTGATCACTGCTTCTAATTTCTCTAATGCTTTTCCAGAGAGTATAGAATCTGTCGCTAGTTTAACTCCTTCAGGAATGGAACTGACGATTCCACTTGCAAATAAACCAATTCCACTATTAAAGATGACAGTATCAAAATAAGGACTTCTTTCTCCATTCAGGACTTTTCGCATGATTTTTGCATTTGCAACGCTATCTCCGCCACGTATTGCAGAAACGGGAGCAGCAGATAGACCGACTTCATCTGGTGTCAACGTGAAAGGAATAAGATCTCCCTTCTCCACAAGAACAAGCTTATTTTTACCAGCAAGAGATGCCTCATCCATTCCTCCAGCGCCACATACGACTATTGCTCTATCTCTTCCAAGTAATCGTAAAACTTCTCCATATTCCATTGTAAAATCTATTCTATTTATACCCGTATATTGTGTTGTAAGGGATACTGGATTTGTTAGTGGCCCGACTATGTTAAAAATAGTTGGTTTGCCAATTTGTTTTCTTGCTAAACTAATTCGTTTTAATTTAGGATGCACATTTGGTGCATATAGGAAAGTAAGACCTTCTTGCTTCAGCAAATCAATCGAAGCATCCGGCCAAATAGAAGTATGAATCCCTAATGCTTCCAATACATCCGAACTCCCTGCTGCACTTGAAATTTTCCGATTTCCATGTTTAGCAATGGTTACGCCAGCACCTGCAAGCACAAAAGCGGATGTTGTACTTATATTGAAACTGTTTACTCCGTCTCCACCTGTACCGCAATTGTCCATATAATTACCAGCTGGTTCATTCAGCTTGATAGCAAAAGACTTCATCACTGTCGCAAGTGCAGCCACTTCATTGGCAGTTTCTCCTTTTTTCGATAAGGCTACCAAGAAATCCACGATCTGTTGAAAATCTGTTTTGTCATTTAACAAGAGCAGTGAAGCTTCCACCATTTCGTCATACAATAAATGCTCGTGCATCTCTACTTTTCCAATAAACTCTCTCATCTCAGCCTCTCCTCTGCTCATCTCAACTATTTTCTTTATGCCATAGTATCTAGGTGACATCCGCAGTAGCCTTTGATTTCTAAAAGAAATAAAAAAAGCCCTCTTCAAAGGAATTCAGAAAAATCCCTTTGAAGAGGACGGTATCGACCGCGTTGCCACCTCTTGTTGGAGTGTATCCACTCCCACTTCATATCCTGTAACGTAGGAAACACGTCTATCTCTAAAACGACTCATCGTTCTCAAGATAGCTCTCATAAGTCCATTCACATTAGCTACAAATCAGTTCTCACCAACCACTGACTCTCTTCCTTGCATACTAATGCTACTCTTCTTATTCAAACAATTTCTCAGCTATGCTCATCTATTCTCAGCTCGTCTGTTCAATGGGCGAAACCGCTCTCGGTTCCTTCTACCCGTATCCGAACATAAAAGTTACTACTATGATAGTAGGAAGACTTCTAATTGTCAAACTATTTTTATGTGTTAGTTGTTATTGTTTTGGTGGCTCTTATTTAGGGTCTAAAGCGGTAATTGACGCTTTATCTACGCCTTTTCAGAAACCAAATGAATTAGAAGTAATTTTTGCTGGATATTTTGTTAGTAGCTTCTATCCTTTGAAGCCTTACTTTGATTCTTTCAGAAGAGTTACAATCATCATGGGCTTATTTTGCAACTTATACTTACAAAATTACCAATTCTTTCGTTGATGGTGATAATACCTCACAACCTTCTTCCGTGATAATTAGCATATCTTCTAAACGGGCACCTCCAATGTCCTTCAAATAGACACCTGGCTCAATTGTAACAACCATGTTTGGTAACAAAATTTTCTCAGAGTCTACTGAAAAGAGTGGTTTTTCATGAACTTCCAACCCAATTCCATGTCCTGTGCCTGTTCCAGAAACTTCATTAAATCCTGTTTCTATTAATATATCCCTCATATATTTATCCACTTCCTGATCCGTCATTCCGGCTTTTATATGATTGGCACAGTTAGTAAACGAACGGTAGACAGCTTGTTGAACTTCTTTCATTTTTTCGTTAGGTTCTCCTAATGCTACAACTCTCGAAATGTCAGACCAATAGCCATTGTAGTTTGTCCCAAAATCGATGGTGATCATATCGCCCTTTTCTAAAATCTTATCACTAGCCCGACCATGCGGTAGGGATCCCCTAGTTCCAGATGCCACAATCGGGCTGAAAGTCGAAGTCATTCCACCATTCTTTTTAATAAAGTTTTCCAATTCCCCTGCTACCTCTAATTCAGTCAACCCTGGGCGGATAATATTCAAAATATATACAAATGCATCATCCGTAATCTTAGAAGAAATTCTTATGCTTTCTATTTCATCAGGAGACTTTACCATACGCATATTTTCCACTAAATCATATGTCGGAATCAGCTCCGAGTTAATAAGGGCTTTCAATTTGACGTAATTTCCAAAATTGAGATGCTGTTGTTCAAAGCCAAGACGTGTAATACCCATATCTTTGATTTGTTTCGCCACTTCATCATAAATTTTATGCTTATGTCCAGTATGATCCTTGTGCAAAACAACAGCCATATCGGTTTGAATAGTCGCCTGCTCAAAATAGCGGTAATCAGTGATGAATCTCACATCTTTTTTTGTTATAAGGACAATACCATTACTTCCAGTAAAGCCAGAAACGTATCTTCTATTCCAATCTCCGTTAATCATCATTCCATCAATATTTAATTCATCTAATTCTTTTTGTATTTTTTCTACACTATTCATTTTTCTCCTCCAATGTTTAAGTATTTTTTTATATTTCAACATTCATAGTTACTTAGAAAAGATAGTATGGAAAAATCGTTGAAACAATTATGATCACGATACCTGTTAAAAGTATAAATAAAGTGAACGACGATTTCTTCAAAGGTTGCCCTTTGTAGTTACTCTCTCTATTCACTTCTGACACAAACCTTTCAACTTTTGAAGATATTTGCAAAAACTTTCTAAAACTATAAAAGAAAAAATTGAACACTCCATTTTCTAATAGAAGAAGCACACCCCCAACCATAAATAATAGTAAACCAATGAGAAAGAAAACATCCCAATAAGCAACACCTACATTTAAGATAAAAAATAGCATTACCACTTGTGCAATTAGCAAAATAGTCCATGAATATCCTTTATTCACTTCAATTGCTCTCACTTTCACCAATCCTTTCCTAGAATAGTTAAAGGACATGCAAATGCTTTAATGCAAACTTTGTATACTTCTTATATTGTGCTTCATTGCATGCAACCCAATGTCCCTCAGTCACCTCTCGTAACTGGTAATCTTCTGAGGTAGTATCCCATTGTTCTTTCTCTATTTTTTTTCTAGTTTTCTCCACTTTCGGATCCGGAACTGGGATGGCAGATAATAGAGATTTCGTATAAGGATGAAGCGGATTATTATACAACTCGTTGCTCTCTGCTACTTCAACCAATTTCCCTTGGTACATGACACCAACACGATCGCTAATATACTTGACCATTGACAAATCATGGGCAATAAATAAATACGTCAGATTTTTTTCTCTTTGCAGCTTTTTCAGTAAATTTGTAATTTGTGCTTGAATGGAGACGTCCAAAGCTGAGATTGGTTCATCTGCAATAATAAGTTCAGGGTCGACGGCAAGTGCTCTTGCGATACCAATGCGCTGCCTTTGACCGCCACTGAATTCATGAGGATAACGGTTTGCATGTTCTTTTGATAGACCGACAGTTTTCAATAAATCATAAACTTTTTCCATCCGCTCTTTCTGGGAAGTATATAATCCGTGAATATCCATCCCTTCTGCTATAATGTCTGTAACAGTCCATCTAGGATTTAGTGATGAATAGGGATCTTGAAAAATCATTTGGATATTTTTATTCAGATTTAGTTTATTACTTTTTTGAATATCGACACCTTTAAAGTAGACTTTACCGTCTGTCGCATTGTATAAACGTATCAACGTTCTTCCGGTCGTTGATTTCCCGCAACCTGATTCTCCAACTAGACCAAATGTTTCCCCTTTGTAAATTTCGAAAGATACCCCATCTACTGCTTTAATAACCTTATTTTTTCCACTATTAAAGTGCTGTTTTAACCCTTTCACTTCCAATAGTTTTTCAGTAGAAATTTCTCGAACAATATTGCTTGTCTTTTGCTTTTTTTCCTTGTGATTAACACGAATTATTGCTGCCGTTGGTGATGCTTTTTCATGTAATAGCCATGTAGATGCATAATGTGTATCTGATACCTTGAACATCGGAGGCTCATGAATGAAGTCAATTTTTAATGCATTCTCATTCCGCTGTGCAAAAGCATCACCAGCAGGTGGGTAAAGTAGATTCGGAGGAGAGCCCGGAATCGTATGCAACTCATCTTGACTTGTGTTTAAATCAGGCATTGCAGCCAACAACCCCTTTGTATAAGGATGTTGTGAATTATAAAAAACTTCTTCCGTTTTCCCAATCTCTACTATTTTACCTGCATACATAACAGCTACTCGGTCAGCTATGTTAGCAACAACCCCAAGATCATGCGTAATAAAAATAATCGATGTCCCCATTTTCAATTGAATATCCTTCAACAAGTCCAAAACTTGCGATTGGACTGTTACATCAAGTGCAGTTGTCGGCTCATCTGCGATTAATATTTCTGGATTACAAGCAAGGGCCATTGCAATGACAACACGCTGTTGCATACCACCAGAGAATTGATGTGGGTACTGCTTAGCTCTTTCCTCTGGATTTACAATGCCAACTAAACCAAGCAATTCTATCGCTTTCTTTCCCGCTTCTTTTTTCGAGAGTTTTTGATGCGCCAAAATCCCTTCAATGATTTGATTTTTGACAGTCATTGTAGGATTCAGAGATGTCATCGGATCTTGGAATATAATCGAAATATCTGATCCCCGGATGTTCATCAACTCTTTTTTCGAAAAAGTAGTAATATCATGTTTTTTATACCAGATATTCCCCTTTACTACTCTTCCAGAAGGTTTAGGTATAAATCCCATGATGCTTTTAGACATAACCGATTTACCAGATCCTGATTCCCCAACAATCGCCAAAGTTTCACCTTTATATAAATCGAATGTAACACCTCTAACTGCTTTTACTTCCCCATCATACGTATCGAATGAAATATGCAAATCGTCTACGGATAAGATTTTTTCCACTATATTCACCTCTATTTTTTCATTTTCGGGTCAAAGGAATCTCGTAGACCATCGCCTAGTAGGTTAAAACTAATCATGGTTAAACTGATAATAATTGATGAAAACAAAAGCATATGTGGATATATTTTCAGCATCTTAAACCCATCATTTACAATCGTTCCTAATGAAGCGATTGGAGGTTGTAGCCCTAATCCAATAAAACTCAGAAACGCTTCAGTAAAGATTGCTGTTGGAATAGTAAACATTGTCGTGATAATGATAGGTCCCAATGAATTTGGAATAAGGTGACCCCAAATGAGCCGCTTATCATTTGCACCCAAGGTTCTGGAGGCAAGAACAAATTCTTGACCTTTTAATTTTAAAACCTGGCCTCTTACAATCCTGGCCATATTGACCCAACCGGTAATTACCATCGCTAATGTAATAGATAATATTCCTGGCTTTAGTACTAAGATTAATAGAATTACTACTATCAAGTTAGGAACACCCATAAGTACTTCTATAATTCGTTGCATTATATTGTCAATTCTTCCACCGTAATAGGCAGAAATACTGCCGTATGCAACGCCAATTACTAAATCCAATGCAGCTGCTAAAAAAGCGATGTATAACGAGATTCTCGTTCCTTGCCAAATACGAGTCCATAAATCACGCCCCAAATCATCCGTTCCAAACCAATAGTATTCAGAAACACCTTTTGCTTCGTATTGATCTGTCCCTCGGATGTCGACTCCATTCATTCCTAAGAATGAAACGTGTTCCAACACAGGAATTTTTGGTGGTAAGTTTGCTCTTGTTAAATCTTGATCGTCGAATCCGTGTGAATTCATCATTGGGCCGAATATTGCGAGAGTAATGATGGTAATAATAAGGATTAAGCCCATAATGGACCCATTATTTTTACGCAAACGAGTCCAGGAATCTTTCCAAAAAGTTGATGAAGGGCTACTGTCGTTTTTCTCTACTATAAATTCATTCCCAGCTTCTTCAAATAAGTCATCGGACAGTTCAAATTCATTTACCTTCACGCTGCCCACCTCCTGCAAGCCGGATTCTCGGATCTATAACGGTATATAGTAAGTCCACTATTAGGATAACTAATATAAATAAAAAACTATAAAAGAGCGTAACACCCATAATAACTGGATAATCATTTGTTAAGATAGATTTTACAAATTGGTCACCTAAGCCAGGAACACTAAATATTTTTTCTACAACTAATGTTCCAGTCATTAATCCAACAGTTAATGGGCCCAATATCGTGACTATGGGAATCATGGAATTTCGTAAACCATGCTTCCAGATAACTGCAAAATCACTAATACCTTTCGCACGGGCAGTCGTAATGAATTCATGCCCTAGTACTTCAAGCATTTCCGTTCGCATAAATCGAGCCATCGTTGCGACAACAAATGCAGATAAAGCAATTGTCGGTAGAATGGAATATTCAAATCCTTCCCAAAATGCAACTGGTAACCATTGAAGGCGAACTCCTATCCAGTATTGGAGCAAACCAGCTAGTACAAAGCTAGGTATTGACAGTCCTAAAACGGCTATCACCATAGCTCCGTAATCAATCAATGTGTTATGCCTCAGTGCTGCAACAATTCCTAAAAAGAGTCCAATAATTGTACCCACAATTAGTGATTGTGCTCCGAGTATTGCCGACACGCCAATTCTTTCTCCAATAATGCTTGAGACAGATCTACCATCAAATTGAAATGATACTCCGAAATCACCTTTAACTATATTTCTCAAATACTTAAAGTATTGAACAGACATTGGCTCATTTAAGCCATATCTTTCATACATTATTTCTTTTTGTTCTGTCGTCATTCGTTCATCATTGAATGGGGAGCCCGGTAACGTTTGCATTAAAAAAAATGTGAATGTTGCAATAAGTAGGAATGTAAATAGCATATACATGACTCTGCTTCCAATATATTTTTTCACGCAAGTCACTACCTTTTTCATGATTTATATTGTCATTAAAGTAATCTGCTATATCTCGCATAATTAATTCTCATATGGGAGACATAGCAGGAAGATTTTATTAAACATTAATTACTTTTCGATTGATACCCACTGATATGAAGATGTCGAATTGGAATGTGCTGTGAGGCCTTTCACATAAGGCTTGATGAGCCGCGCTGAACCTGCTTGGTACATTGGAGATATTGCCGCTTCCTGTCCAATCAATATATCCTCAGCTTCCTGTAATTCCTTGATACGTTGTTCATTATCCGAAAAATCAACCATTGCTTTCTTTACAAACAAATCAAATTGTTCGTTCTTGAAACTTTGCCAATTATAAGGTCCATCTGATAAAAACACAGATAAAAACTCAACGGGATCTGCAACATCATTTCTCCAACCGGAGTGGGACAAATCATAGTCCTGTGCATCTTCCAACGCCAATTTTTGTTTATTCGGTTGTTGGTTAATAGTAATCTTTAATCCAGGTAGATTTTTTTCCAATTGATTTTTCATAAACTCCGCTACTGATTTTCGTTGACCGTCATCGTAACTAAGTAGTTCTAACGAAATTTCACTTACCCCAAGTTCTTTAAGACCTGTATTCCAAAGTTTTTGCGCTTCTTCAACTGTTCCTTTGTTCAATTCACCGAAGGTATCTCTAAAATCCTCACCATTTGGTGTATCAACAAAACCAGGGAATACTAGCCAATGAGCAGCTTTAGAACCGTTCTTTAAGATGGCATTTGCAACTTGTTCTTTATCCCAGCCCATATCTATTGCTTTACGGATATTAACATTTGCTAATTGTGGATTTTTTTGATTCATACGTAAAAAATATACTTCTGATTTGAGTGTAGTTGTATATTCCTTATGATCCTTGTATACATCCACAAACTCTGAAGACAAGTTGACAACGTCAATTGTGTTAGTCTCATACAGGTTAACTTCAGTCGCAGTGTCTTTGGCCACTTTGAAATTGACTTCATCAAGTTTTACATTGTCTGCATCCCAGTATTTCTGGTTCTTTTTCAAAATCCATTTTTGATCATGATCCCAAGTTTCCAAGATGAATGGTCCATTAAAAATCAAATTCTCTGGCTCTAGGGCATATTGATCACCTTCTGCCTCTACAAATTCTTGATTTTGTGGATAGAAAACAGGATTTGTCAAGAGTTCTACGAAATAAGGCACAGTATTGTCCAATTCCACTTCTAAAGTAGAGGCATCAACTGCCTTAACTCCTAGTTCATCTACTTTTCCATAAAGGGCATTTTCAGGATCTTGGATAGCAGAGGCATTTTTCATAGGACCCATTAAATAGGCATGTGCTGAAATAGTATCCGGATGTAAATTTCTTTTCCACGCATAAACAAAGTCATCTGCTGTCACTGGTTTATCGTTACTCCATACTGAATCTTTTTTCAAGTGGAACGTGTATTTTTTCCCATCCTCACTAATGTCATAAGTATCCACAACACCTTCGATAATATTGTCATTAGCATCCATTCTGAATAGACCCTCAAAAATATTCTGAATTATTGTTTGTGAAAGTCCATCCATCTGACCGTTTGTTTTAAGTGTCGGAATTTCTCCAGCAACTGCTAGATGAAGGACACTCGGATTTGCAGTTTCTTCACTCGTATTTGCAGTTTCTTCACTCGAATTCTCACCTTTTTTCACTTCTGTTGTTTCTTTCTTTTCACCGCCATAGCATCCAGCTAATACAACTAAAATAGTTAACATGAATGTTAAAAGTAGTTTCAAATTTCTTTTCATTGATTCCGCCTCCTAAACTATTAGTATGGTTTACAAAAGACAAAGAATATTAATGTTAAAATTTAGCACAAACGTTAATATAGTGTATATTTTTTACCGAATGTAAAATTATTTATACAGTTGATAAAAGAGTGTATTTTTTTTATTAATTGTATAGATATTTATACAGTTATTACTTGTAAACTAGAAATGTTTTTTGTCTTCAGAATGGAGTGCCAAAACACACTACATTTATAAGGTGTAATAAATCGAAAAACACCTTTACACACAAGCAGAGCAGATTTAAATTTCCGATACCCCTCTCATCCTTGTTACTTCTAAATCAACTTTCTACGAAATTTCCTTAAAAGAACTCACTATGCCTTCTTATCTTCCCCCTTCTTCTTTAGTAATATTTAATGCAATATCCATGCCAACTTAACAGAAAACTCAAAATTATCCGAACTAATGAATTGTCGTTACTATATTATTGGGCACGATTCTTGCAAGTGTATAAGTATTACATCTCTAGGAGGCCATCATTATGAACAAACTGTTTGAACAAAGACGAACGCTTTTGAAAAATTATCTCCTTGAACAGGAGATATTTGCGGTGATGATTACCGATCCTGCAAACGTCTTTTACTACACTGGTTTTAAATCTGACCCACATGAAAGATTCATGTCTTTAATAATGAACACACTTAGCAATAATACTTATCTATTCGTCCCTGCTTTAGATAAAGAAGCGGCTGCACAAGCATCCGATATTAAAAGTATTATTCCTATTTCCGATGAACAACTTCCTTTCGAAGTAGTAAAAAATACAATCGGAAATATTTCAAAATCAATTGGCATTGAGGCCAAAGCACTTAGTTACTACCGATTCAAGAGTTTTAGTGATCATTTCCCATTTGTACAAGTCGTTGACGTACAACCATTTATTAATAAACAACGAAAGAAAAAATCAACCGAAGAAATTGGCCACTTAAGAAAGGCAATTGAGATTATAGAAAAAGTGTTGGAGGAAGGCATTAAGAAAGTAAAAGTAGGCATGACAGAAGCGGAATTAACTGGGGAACTAGAATTTCTCATGCGAAAATTCGGAGCAGATGGACCATCCTTTTCAACAATAGTCCTATCAGGAGAAAAGGCTGCATTACCACACGGTTCTCCAGGCGCGCGCAAAATTCAGAAAGGCGACTATCTTTTAATTGATTTCGGGGTTATCAAAGATGGCTATTGTTCTGATATTACAAGAACATTCATCATCGGCGAAGCATCTGAAAAACAAAAAGAAATTTACGATATCGTTCTCAAGTCAAATGAAGCGGGAATAAATGCAATTCAAGCGGGGATACCAGTAAATGCATTCGACATCGCAGCAAGAAAGGTCATTATTGACCATGGTTACGGGCAATACTTCAATAACCGTGTTGGCCATGGCTTAGGAATAGAGATCCATGAAGAACCTTCGATTCATGAGAAGAATATGGAGATCGCTGAAACAGGTTTAGTATTCACCATTGAGCCTGGTATTTATATTCCTGAAAATGGAGGTGTACGCATTGAAGATATCGTGTACATCAATGAAGAAGGTAAAGTAGAAGTATTGACTTCCTTTCCAAAACATTTGAAAATCTTATAGGTTTCTAATTGATAAATGCCTTTGAATGTAATGGGAAACAGGAATGGATACCTGTTTTCTTTACAATCAAAGGCATAATTATTTGTTTAAAATTATCTTCATCTCTAAATGAAATATTGATTAATAAATTTGTCAAACTTAACACGAGGAACAATTTCTAACCGTGTGTTTACAAATAGAACTCAAAAGAGACAATAGTATAATTTTAACCAGATTGAAAAAATAGATTATTAATAAAAACAACTATAGATATGTTCATTTTCCTTTTCCACATATTCTGGATATGATTCATGACATTTACCTGTAGCTTTGAAACACCTATTTGCGAAATAACATCCTGGTCCTGGATTAACCGGTGTTGGCGGTTCTCCTTCGATTTTGATTGGCTCATCGTTCTCAGTAATATCAATTGAGGAGCAATTCGAAATTAATGCTTGAGTATATGGATGTTGAGGATTTTGAATTAAGTCCTCGGCGTTACCCATTTCTACAATTCTACCTAAATACATTACCGCAATTTTATCTGAAATATACCTAGCAGCAGCGATATCATGGCTGATAAATATCATAGCAGTATCACTTTCCTTTGTTAACTTTTTCAACATGTTGATAATATCTGCTCTAACAGATAAATCTAGCATCGAAACCGGCTCATCTGCCACTAGAAAGGAAGGATTTAATAACATTGCTCTTAAAATAGATATCCTTTGTAATTGGCCCCCAGAAAGTTCATGGGGGTATCTATTCATAAAATCTTCTCCTGGTTTTAATCCTGCTTCCTCAAGGGTAACTTTACAAAGTTCAAAGCGCTCTTTATAGTTAGATCCTATTTCATGAATCTCCAATGGTCTTATCATTAATCTGCCTATTGTATGACCAGGTGGAAAAGTATCGAAAGGATTTTGGAATATCATCTGTAAATTTCTTTTAAATGATTTTTTGTCTTTTTTAATTAATTCAGCTGCAGAAAATCCATTAATAAGAATATCCCCATTTGTTGGCGACTCCAAATTAATCAGTACCTTGCCGAGCGTGGATTTTCCACATCCGCTTTCACCTATTATTCCAAGAACCTCTCCTTTTGCCAGTTTAAAACTCACCTTATCTACCGATTTGACCCATTTTTTAGATTTAATATTAAACATTGATGACCTTTGTTCAAACCACTTGCTAATATTATTTACTTCCAAAACATTACTCTCATCATTTTTCATAGTATTCACTCCCATGCATGTGGCAAGAAGATCTATGCTCCTGACCAAGTTCATAATCTTTCGGCGAAGTAGTTTGACAAATACTCTTAGCGAATTGACATCTCGGAACAAAAATACATCCTATTTGCTTTTCTGACAAATTAGGTAGAAATCCCTTTATACCACTCAGTTGTTTTTTCTCTCCTTTTAATGAAGGAAATGAGTTCATTAAACCTTGTGTGTAAGGGTGAGCAGGGCTCAATAATACATCTTTAACCTTACCTACTTCCATAACTTTCCCTGCATACATTACTGCCACTTTATCGCAAGATGTTGCGACAACAGAAATGTCGTGTGTTATCATCATTCTGGTCATGCTGATTTCACTTTCAAGCTTTTTAATTTCACTTAAAATCTGCCCTTGTGTGACAACATCCAATGCAGTTGTTGCTTCATCTAAAACAATAAAAGAAGGTTGGTGGATAAGGCTTAGTGCTATGGAAACCCTTTGTAGCATTCCCCCGGATAATTCGTGAGGATATAGACTGTAGACTCTCTCAGATAAGTTAACCATTGCAAAAAGCTTAAGGATTTCTTCCTTAATTTTTTTTTTGCTTTCATTAGGCTCATGGACTCTATATATATCCTCCAATTGACTACCAATTTTGTGTATAGGGCTAAGTGCGTTCATTGATTTTTGAAACACCACTGATATTTCTTTCCATCTAATCTGCTTATAATCTTTTGAACTCATACTTAGGACGTCAACGCCATTAAATTTTATATCCCCTGTAACATTTGTCTTTTTTTCTGGCAAAAGACGTAAGACAGCCATTGCGAGTGTTGATTTACCAGAACCACTTTCACCCACTATTCCTATAGACTCTCCTGCTTGGATTGTTAGAGAGACATCATTTACTGCATGAACATCTTCATTTCTTCCGGTATAAACTACATTTAAGTTTTTGATTTCTAAAATAGACAATATAAGCCCCTCCTAATTATTCACCTTTTCGCTTAGGGTTCAGTAATGTATTTAAACCATCACCAATCAAATAGAAGCTAACAACTAGAATCACTGTAGCGAGACCGGAAAAAGTAGAAATCCACCATGCTGAAGTCATGTATGCCTTCCCGTCGTATATCATTTGTCCCCAGCTTATTAGGTTTGGATCACCCAATCCTAAAAAGCTTAACCCTGCCTCTGTCAAAATAGCCCCTGCTACACTTAGTGTAGTGTTTGCAATTACTGGGAATATACCATTTGGAATAATGTACTTGAATAGAATAGACAAATGAGTTTCACCAATAGTATCAACACTTTGAATAAACACTCTTTTTTTCAAACTAATTGCTTGAACTCTCATAAGACGGGCGTTGCTAGGCCATGAAGTTAAACCAATAACTATCATAACGTTCAATAAATTACTCCCAAATAATGCTACAACAATTAAAATTAGGAAAAATGATGGGATCATTAAAAAAATATTAATAATTTCTGATATAATCCTATCCGTTCTACCACCGAAATAGCCAGCTACCGCACCTACAAGAGTGCCAATAACTCCTGAAATGAGTGCAGATACAAGTCCAATCAGAAGCGATGTCCTTGCACCATAGATGATCATACTGTAAATGTCTCTTCCTAATCCGTCAGTTCCTAACCAGTAATCTTTTCCAGGCGCTTCTAATAAATCATCACCAAGTTGATATGGATCATGGGTCGCAAACAATGGTGCAAATGCAACTATTATTAATAATAATATTAAAATGATACTTCCTGATTTAAGAAGTGAATTGTTGTTAATTACAGAAAATGATCTTTTAGTAAAAATACCGCTTCTTTTTATAAGTTCCATTAGTCATTGCCTCCTTTGAACAGATGTAAGCTCATTTAATAATGTCCATAATCACTTGTATCTAATTCTTGGATCGATGAAGGCATAAACTACATCTGTGACTACCATCATTACTGCAATCGAGATGGACATGATCAAATAAATACCCATTAGTAATGGATAGTCCCTGCGCATAATAGCATCTAACATAAGTCTTCCTGTACCTGGCCATGAAAAAACTATTTCAATCAAAGCAGATCCTGAAACTATGTAAGCCAAAGTTAATCCGAACACAGTTACAGTTGGAAGCAATACATTTTTTAAAACATATTTGTTGAAGATTTTTTTTTCACTCATACCAGTAGCTATAAATGTCGTAACGAAATCTTCCGATTTTACTTGTAATACCGTCGTTTGTGCTATTTTAAAATAGGTTGGAATTTGAATTAATGATAGTGTAGTAACAGGTAGAATCAGATGTTTAAATAAATCAGTATAATAAGGTAATCCCGTATAATTGCTTCGCAAATCCATCATTCCTGAAGTTGGTAGAATATTTAACCATGATGCAAATATCATGATAAACATAATTGCCAACCAAAAAGAAGGCATGGAATTGAAGATATATGCCAATCCAGTAATAACCTTGTCTCTTTTTGACCCATAATGTTGACCGGCGTATAGTCCTAAACCTGTTCCAATAATAAGTGCTAGAATTGCTCCGGTTAGCGCTAATAATAAAGAAGGTCCCATAGTCGCAACTATAAGATGCATGACAGGTTCGTTATAAAGTATTGATTCCCCAAAATCTCCCTTTGCTACGTTTTTCAAATAGGACACCAATTGAATATGAACTGGCTGATCAAGTCCATATTTTTTTTGGAGCTCACTTATCATTTCTTCAGACGGATTATCTCTTCCAGCTAAAATTCTTATAGGATCCCCAGGAGCTGCATGCATTAAGAAGAAACTAATAATCATAACAACAATTACAGCCAAAAGACCGGTTGAGAAACGTTTTATTATAAATTGTTTCAAAATCACACCTTCTTTCTAAATAAAGGCCAATGGCTACTTTCAATACATTGCCATTGGCAGCTTTTTATATGATTACTTAGCAGTATCTAGAATGTAGTACTCTGCTGCTCCTACTTTTCCGATCCCGTCATCGATTGGATGACCAGAAATATAATCCTTCATCACAAAGATATACATCCATTCAGTTAAAGGTATGACAGGATATTCTTCTGACATAATTTGTTGTACTTCTTTATAAATAACAGCACGTTCGGCTTGATCCGATACTCTCAAGCCTTCTGCTAAAAGTCTATCGATTTCTGGATTACTATAGTTCATTAAGTTCATTGAACCTTCTGTGCCTACCCTAACAAACAACCCTTCTGGGTCAATACCATGGTTACCACCCAGAATCGTAACATCATAATCACCGCTTCGAACCT
This sequence comes from Psychrobacillus sp. FSL H8-0483, assembly GCF_038637725.1. Classification (NCBI taxonomy): domain Bacteria; kingdom Bacillati; phylum Bacillota; class Bacilli; order Caryophanales; family Bacillaceae; genus Psychrobacillus; species Psychrobacillus sp. FSL H8-0483. Next base: position 1,947,881 of record NZ_CP152052.1, on the reverse strand, counting down.
TTTCATCCCAAGCAGAGTATTCAAGTGACGTAATAGTAGATTCAATACCAATCTCTTTTAAATTTGATTGAACAATCTTTGCTATATCTGCGAATACCGGAAACTGAAAGATTGAAATTTCAAGATCTTTGATTCTAACACCGTTGCTATCTGGTTTTAGTCCTGCCTCATCAAGTAACTGCTTTGCTTTTTCTATATCTCTTTTGGGCATGACATCTGTGTCATTATAGGCCCACTCAACGGCAGGTGTATAAAATCCTTCAGCTGGCCAGCCATAGCCTTTATGTGCTTTTGCGACAAGCTCATCTCGATCAATTGCATATGCTAAGGCTTCTCGTACTCTTACGTCATCCCAAGGCTTCTTAGAGGTATTTGCAATCATATATTGCCTTGAATTTGACAGAGCTTTCACTACTTTTACATCGTCCCTTTTTTCCAATCCTGGAACTGCAGCAGGTGAAATCGCAGAACTATAATCAATTACGTCAACTTCACCATTTAAGAAGGATTGTACGACCGTGTTTTCATCTGGGATTACCGAAAATACTAACTTATCAATTTTAGGTGGACCTTCAAAATAGTCCTTATTTGCCTCCAATACGACACTTACACCACGGTTATGTTTAGCCAATTTGAAAGGGCCAGTTCCTATCGGGTTTTTATTAGCAGGATTTGTAACCCAGTCAGTACCCTCATAGAGATGGGAAGGCATGATTTTAGCACCCGATAAAATACTTAATATGGCTGCATTTGGCTCAGTAAGGTTGATCACCACTGTGTTATCATCGGGAGTTTCAATACTTTCAACCGTCCCAAGCTGATTCACGATGAACCCTTTTTCTTTTATTATCGTATCAATCGTCCATTTAACATCCTTGGACTTAAACGGCTCATTATCGTGCCATTTTACCCCTTTGTGCAAATGAAAAGTATACTTTTTTCCATCCTCGGAAATGTCCCACTTTTTAGCAAGATCCGGTAATATATTAAAACCATCATCAATTTTTACCAGAGAATTCATTATATTAGATGTTACGTACCCGGATCCTCCATCCCCTACATTGGGATTAAAATGTACTGGATCTGATCCCAATGCGATTACGATAGATTTTTCACCCTTTACAACTTTTTCACCTGTCTCTCCACTGGTCTCTACTAGTGGATTTGATGAGCTGCACCCAGAAATAACTAACATTAAAGCAATCAATGAAAATATTAAAATTTTTTTCATATTAGTTCTCCCTTAAAGTTATTTTCAGTTCTTTAAATAAAAAAGTGTAAAAATCTGTTTCTTCCTCAATTAGTTTTGATAATGGCTTTCCTAGACCGTGTCCAGCATTATTTTCAACCCTAAGTAGAATTGGATTATCTCCGCTTTGGGCCTCCTGCATAGTTGCAGCAAATTTCTTCGCATGCATCGGAACTACCCTGTCATCGGTATCTGCAGTAGATATTAGTGTAGGCGGATACTTCACACCCTCTTTTACATTGTGTAATGGAGAGTATTTATATAAAAATTTAAAGTCTTTTTCGTTCTCCTCTGCATTTCCAAATTCTGTTGTCCAAAAGCGGCCAACGGTAAAACGATGAAACCTTAACATATCAGTTACAGGAACTAAGCAAAGGGCTGCACCAAATAACTCCGGGCGTTGTGTTATGCAAACCCCCACGAGAAGTCCCCCGTTACTTCCTCCCATAATCGCAATTTTACTAGGTTGAGTATAGTTTTCTTTGATTAACCATTCGGCTGCAGCAATAAAATCGTCGTAACTATTTTGGCGTTTCTCAAAAATTGCTGCTTGATGCCATTCCTCACCATACTCACCACCGCCACGTATGTTTGCGACAGCATAGATGCCCCCTTGCTCAATCCACAGTCTAATAGAAGGGGAAAAAGAAGGTGTCATGCTTGCGTTGTAACCACCATATCCATAGAGTAATACGGGATTTTCTTGGTTCAATTTTATTCCCTTTTTAAATGTTAGAAACATCGGTACTTTTGTCCCGTCTTTTGAAGGGTAAAATACTTGTAGTGTTTCATAGCTCTCCGATGAATAATCATTTTTTTTCACAAAAATATCGCTCATAGATTGGCTAATGAAATCATATTTTACAATTTGCAAAGGTTGGAGAAACGATACATAGCCAACTAGCATTTCCGAAGAGGTACTTTTTCCTGTTACTTCACTTATAGTGATTAAATCAGGTAATGAAAAATTAGAGATAAAACTTCCATCTTTTTCATAAATGTTTAATCTATAGCAAGCATTATGCATTGTACACACCACAAACTTACCATTAACAATTTTGGTAAAGGAAATAGCATCCTCTCCTTCAGGTAAAATCTCTTTCCAATTTTTACGTTCAGGTTTTGATAAGTCTACAGAGATAATCTTTCCTTTTGGAGCGTTCTCATTTGTTTCGAAATAAAAGATGGAATTATCATTTCCTAAATAAGTAAAATACGCATTTATTTTTTCAATTAAAGGTACGAACGAATTGCTTTCAGCCAAGCATTTATAATAAATTTCATTTATCGGTTCAGTTCCATTATTTACATTCAAGATAAGATATTTATTATCATCAGATCCTATCGGGTAAAATAAACGCTCCTTTCTATTTGACTCTTCATAGATTAATTTATCCTCTATTTGCGAAGTATTCACTCTATGCCAATAAACTCGATTATAATAACTATCCTCTGTAGGTCCCATCGTAGAGGGATCAGGATACCGGTTATAAAAGAAACCAGTCGAATCTTCACTCCATGCAAAACTAGAAAATTTACACCATTTCAATACTTCAGGATAATCTTCCCCTGTTTCAAGATTCTTGATTTTAACATCCTGCCAATCACTTCCATTATAGGAGATGGCATAAGCTATCATAGTCCCTTCTTGATTAAATGCAATCTCTGTAATAGCAGCTGTTCCTTCACTATTTAATAGATTGGGATTAAGGACAACTTCAAATTCTTCTTCTAGAGACTTACCTCGATAGTATACCGGTTGGTTTTGAAGGCCATCATTCTTAAAAAAATAATAATAATCACCCATTTTTTTTGGTGTTGAATATTTCTCATAATCATAGAGTTCTATTAGTTTATTTTTTATTCTTTTCCTTTGTAATTGATTATCTAAAAATTCACGAGTTATTTCATTTTGATACGCGGTCCATTTTTTAGTATCTGAAAGGTCTTCATCCTCCAACCATCGATAAGGATCTGCTACATCTACACCAAAAAAGTTTTCAACGATTGCGTCTTTTCTTATATTTAATGTCAATAGAATTCTCCTCACTTTATTGGTGACCAAAATTACAAGTTAGCCCCAATTTTTTAAAAATGCTTTTTTTCGCTTTCACTACTGTAATATTTCTTTTCCGCTCCAATTTCTTCTTAAAATGACTGTAAAAATATTTATACAATTCCCCTGAATTTAAGCAACCAAATGTAAAATTAACTAAACAGTCATGCGGAAAAAATTATGATATTATTGCAATTAATAAAATTAACAGTTAATAACTCAATTAATTTAATTAATGTAAAAAGCATTACTCTAAAAATATATAATTTTCTGTTTAATATACCGTCTATATATCCACAAACATCCCCTTCCTCCTAATAGTATGATTAATCTTTAGATTCATCATTAACGCCCCCTTCCTTTACATAATGCAAGATTCATGCCATTTAAAATGCCTCAAACTTATATCCTGATATTTATCCTATTGAAAAAAACGCCTACCATTCTAGGCAAGGCGTCTTCTTCTATATTATTGGAAATTATCTATGCTATGATTCTCTTTTCTAGAAAACAAAATTGGAGTTATTGCTTCATATTCACGAATACACTTTTTACTTCTGTATAGTTTGCTAATCCGTATTCTCCGCCCATCTCGCGACCAACACCAGATTGTTTATAGCCACCGAATGGCATTGTTTCCCATTCAAGTCCAAAATCATTGACCCAAACGGTTCCAGCTTTAAGTTTGCTCGCGATGTAGTGGCCTTTTTTAATGTTTTCTGTCCAAACGCTTGCAGCTAGTCCATACTCGCTCTCATTTGCACGTTTAATAACCTCTTCTACTGTGTCAAAAACAAAAAGAGAAAGGACAGGTCCAAAGATTTCTTCGCGTGCAATTGTCATATGGTCTTCGACATCAGCAAATACAGTTGGTTGGACGAAGAACCCTTTATCAAATGCCTTTTCACCACCTGCTACGAGGCGTGCACCTTCTGCTTTTCCTTTCTCGATATAATCGAGTACTGTTTTTTGTTGTTTAGCAGAAACAAGGGGCCCCATATCAGTCGTCGGATCCATTCCAGCTCCAACTTTTAATGATTTTGCCTTTTCTGTAAACGCATCAACGAAACGAGTGTAAAGATTCCGATGAACGAAAACGCGTGTACATGCACTACAGTTTTGGCCATGGTTGTACATTGTTCCCGCGAATGTGCCTTCAATTGCTTCTTCGATGTTCGCATCTTCTAAGACGATTGAAGGAGATTTCCCACCAAGCTCTAACGTAATTCCTTTCACTTGCTCAGCGGCTATTTTCATAACTTCTTTACCGACAGCCGTCGAGCCGGTAAAAGCTAGTTTATCCACATCTTTGTGTTTAATAATTGCTTCTCCTGCAATACGACCTGCTCCTGGAACAACGTTAACTACACCATCTGGAAAACCAGCTTTTTTGAAAAGTTCTGCTGCATATAGGAGTGATAAAGGAGTTTCACTAGCTGGTTTAATAACTACTGTACAACCTACAGCTAATGCAGCTCCAAGTTTCCAAGCAGCCATCGCAAGTGGGAAGTTCCAAGGAATGACTTGACCGACAACCCCAACAGGCTCGTGAACAATATAGTTCAAATAATCTGGTGATACTTGTACCGTTTGACCAGTAATTTTCGTTGCCCATCCTGCGTAATAGCGGAAATGTTGTACCGTTCCGTCTACGTCGTCAGCAAGTGCGACTTCGTAGGGCTTTCCGTTATCAAGTGTCTCTAGTTGTGCTAGTTCCTCACGGTTAGCTTCCAATAAGTCTGCAAACTTATAGATAAGACGGGAACGTGTCGCTGCATCCATTTTTGTCCATTCGCCTTCGTCAAAAGCTTTACGAGCCGACGCAACTGCAATTTCAATATCTTCTGCTTGTGCTTCACTAACCTTTGCAATGATTTCCTCTGTTGCTGGATCAATAACATTAAACGTTTTTCCGCTGATTGCCTCTACGTATTCACCGTTGATGTAAAGACCTTTTACACCTTCCAAAAACGCTTTAACTTTTGGTTTCAATTCATAATTTATCGTTAGCATAATAATTCTCCTGTCTTTATCAGTCTCTTAGTACACCTAGACCAGCCATTAATTCCTTTAACTTTGCATCTTCTTCTTCACTCAATGGTAGACGCGGCAAACGACAGGGACCTCCTGCGCAACCTTTCAACTCCATAGCCCTTTTCGCAATTTGAACATATTTCCCAGAGCCCTCGAGATATTCGCAAAGCGGCAATAATTGATCATAAAGAGCCCAAGCTTTATCCATTTCACCATTTTGTACATGATTGTACATTGCAGTTACAAGTCCAGGAACAATGTTACCAGAAACGGAAATCCAACCTGTTGCCCCAACAAGGAACGACTCCATGGCAAGGTCTTCAGAACCACAGAATACTTTAATGAAACCTTCCCCTTGTCTTGCGATATCTCGTACTTTACCAATACCACCGCTTGATTCTTTAATATGTGTAATATTTTCAACGTCACGACCGACTTGTAAAATTGTTTCTGTGCTAATATCAACACCTGATGTGAATGGGTTGTTATAAATCATAATCGGGAATTTTACAGATTCCGCAACTGCTTTAAAATGTGCATAAATTTCATTCTCTTTTGGATGTGCATAATACGAGTTAATTAAAAGAGCAGCATCTGCTCCTGCTTGTTCTGCTTGTTGCGTATATTCAATTGCATCTGCAGTCGTTTCAGCAGCTGTTCCAACTATCAGTGGAATACGGCCGTTTATTTGGTTAACCGCAACTTCAACTGCTTTAAAACGCTCTTCTTTCGTCAAGCTGACAAACTCTCCTGTACTACCATTAATCGCAATCCCTGCTACACCTTCTTCAATAAAATGTTCAATATTATTACAGAAACCATTCCAATCAATTTCCTCTTGATTTAACATTGGTGTAACAAGTACCGGAAAAACGCCTTCTAATTTTACCATCTGTAATTCCTCCAATTAAAATTATGATTTTACCAATATTTTATCTTTTACTAGTTTTGAATTATTTTTCACTTCTATTTATTTGGGCTTTGTATACCAAATAAATTTATTCGTATATCCATGAATAACAGATATAATGAGAACTAAAAAGTTAAACCAAAGGAATGGTAAGTAACTCATCGTTGAAACCCCAAGTGCAGCCGCCATAAATACTCCGTTATCTGACCAAGGCACCATTGATGTGGTTATTGTTCCGCTCGCTTCCGAATTCCTTGGCCCCATATATTAATATAGTGAATCTTACTCGCTCTTTGATTTACTTTGCATACAACTCATTGGTGTCCATTCGATTTCTAGTTGTTGGTCCTCAAACTAAGATAAATCCTTCTTTTAATGGATCTTCGGTATCAAAAATGAATTCATGTGACCCAGTGACAAAGGGTACTGCTTTAATGGAAAAAATAGATTCATTCTCACATTGCAACTTTGTTGTTAGTGAACTGCCAAAAATGCTTTCATTTTCAATTTCATACTTTGATTCAGTTAAATTAATTGAAGTATGAATTGCACATGTACTATCAATTCCAGGTGAACGCAGTATATAACCATCTTTTTCAAAAGTAACAGAACGAACTTTATCCGAAAATTCTTCCACAAGAATAACTCCATTAAAATCGATATTTTCTTGAATTAGTTCTGATGTCTTAGCAATACCCCAATTACTGATAGCTGCCAATTGGTCTAACTCAATTCCCGATATGGTATTAGGCAATGGATATATCAGATATTTTCTTGAAGCGTCCAATGAAACTTCTATCGAATCTTGACTGGATGCGATTACAGAACAGGAAATGCCCTCTAAATAAATGGAAATCACTTCTTGGTTTTCAACATTTGCGTGTATTGTATAAATCCCATTCATCGTTTCTACATTATAGGAATCATTCGCAGTTCTTTTGAGATTTCCAGTTTCAATTAGAGCGGTTGTAGCTGCAAATAATGCCTCATACTTAAAATCGTTAGCACATTCATGGTTGAAAAATAATAATTGAAAGTCCGCTGCTTTTGATGGAGCTATGATACAACCATTCATGCCTCGGTGGCCACGAGGTTCGTTTAATAGAAGTTTTTTTTCATTTTCAAAGTTATTTGCCAAATCTTTTTGATTGGACTGAACATTATTCCCTATAAGAGCTATCGAAGATTGAATAACTATCCGAAATGCTTCTCCCCCTACATGTGTATCAATAGAACAGAACAACTTTTCAATGTTCACTTAAACACCTTCTTTCGCAAATGAATGGTCCATTGGGGGAATGAGAAGAAACCCTTCACTTAAAGGATCCTTTTTATTGTAAAAGAAACGATGCATCCCCATAATCCAAGCGGACCCAGTTATTTCTGGAATGACTGCATCTAGATCTTTCACCTTCGTTTCCTCGAGAACACGTGCCTTGAACAGTGTGCCTACAATACTTTCGTAGACAAATAGTTCATTAATATCGAGTTCCTTTTTCTTATAAAGTGTTGCTAACTTGGCAGAGGTCCCTGTTCCACATGGTGAACGGTCAATTCCGCCAGGTGGTACAATTACAGTATTTTTCAAGTCTGCTTCAGGGTGACTAGGATCCGTGAAAAATTCGATATGTGTCAAACCATTGATAAACGGAAACTCTGGATGCACAATTTCCTCTACAGCATTAATAGCATTACGGATGTCAATTCCTTTATTAATAATATTTGTTGCATTTTTCTCAACGAGTGGAATACCAAGTTTTCGCGCATCGATAATTCCATAAAAATTACCACCATAAGCGATATCGCATTCCACGTGTCCAATGCCTTCAACCTCAATTTCAATGGATTTCAATAAAAAGGAAGGTACGTTTACAAACGTCACTTCTTTCACTTTTCCGTCGACTACTTTTATATCCACATTAATAAGTCCTGCCGGGGTGTCCACTTTTATATTGGTGATAGGTTCAAATACTTCGATTAATCCAGCCTCCACTAGTGCAGTGCAAAAACCTATCGTATCGTGACCGCACATTGGTAAATAACCACCCGTTTCTATATAAATAACACCTACATCTGCATCTGGATGACAAGGATCTGTCATTAAAGCACCAGACATGACACCGTGACCACGGGGCTCGTTCATTAAAAACTTTCTAATCCAATCAAAATGTTTCTCCATGTACAACATTTTCTCTGACATGGTGTTTCCTTTTAATGATGGTAATCCGCTGATAAGTGTCCTTGTTGGATTCCCTCCGGTATGTGTATCAATAGTTGTAAACACACGTTGGTATTTCATTAGTTTTTCCCCTCTCTTTAAAACGGGCAAGCTGTAGTGGTTCAATTGGAATGCAAGTTTCTCTTTCACTCAGCATTTCTTCTATCAACTTCCCTGTTACCGCAGCTAAACTAATACCATCTCCTTCATGACCTGCTGCGATATAGTAACCTGGTATGTGATCGACTTGAGAAATAATTGGCAAGTGGTCTTCCGTCCAAGGTCTTAATCCGGAATATGTGCGGATAACTGTCATATCCTCTATTTTCGGATAAAAACGGATAGCTCGTTTGGCTATATACTGGATGACTTCATGATTGACTCTCGTATTAAAGCCATCAAATTGACGACTGCTTCCAATAAGAAAGTTTTGGGCTTCTGTCGGTTCAAATACGAGTGCAACCCCATATTTTTCTGTCATCGGATCAACTAATCTTTCTCCTCCGAATTTGGAAATCAGATAACCAAATTCCATCACCTTTCGAAGACCAACTGGCTGCTGTCTCGAAGCCACTATCAATTGTCCTTTTCTAGGGACAATGGGAATGTCCAACTCCAACATTTCTCCGATTTTCGCTGCCCACACCCCACCAGCATTAACTACTTTATTGGCACTAAATGTTCCATTATTTGTTTCAATGGTAAATTTCCCCGAAGTCTCTTTCTTCATATTTTTTACTTCTGTATTAGTGTGAATTCTAGCCCCGTGTTTTTCAGCACTGTAAAACATCGAGTATGTTAGCATATATGGATTGACTGTCGAATCTGTTTTACACTCTAACCCCCCATATAAATCGTCCGCAAAGTACTTGGACTCATTACGAAGATCTTCACGGTCTAACATATTAAAATCTAAACCAGCCGCTTGCTGTCGTTTGACCCATAGATTCGCTGCTTCCATTTCAGCATCGCTCTCGCAAACTAAAATACTACCAGGGTTGCGGTATTCAAATGAGATATCCAAATCTCTGTCTAATTCGTGGACAAGCTGTTGACTTTTTAATGACATTTGACTATCAAAGCCAGGATCTTTATCAATCGCTAGTATATTCCCATCACATCTAGATGAAGTCCCGCTAGCCATTTCGTTCTTTTCTAATACTGTTATTTCTAATCCTGCTTTCGATCCATAATAGGCAATTGCAGCACCGATAATCCCGCCTCCAATCACAACAATATCTCGATGTTGAATACTACCCACAAAAATCCCCCTCTCATTTACATCTTCATATTACTTATTGCAAGTTCCATGCCAAGAAAAAAACTTTCTTTATTTACATTTCTATTGAAAATTCTGAATATTTATGTCAATATTTTTATACACATCAAAATAATTTGACAGTAGGAGGCTAATGAAATGAACTTTGCATATCAACTACTTGAAAAAGTAATGGATAAAGAATTTATTGTCATTGATTCTCTAATCGATTTGATTACATTAACGAAGATAGTTAAACAAACCTCTCCAAAAAAAATTTTTATCAATATCGAGAACACGGTTCAACATATTTACTTTTCAGAATCAACAGGAGAACTGGTTTATAAACCATGTCTAGTCTTACCTGTTACTAGTCACTTGGAAAAAGTAGTATCCAAGCTTACGTTGGATAACTATGTATTACTGTCGAACGACGAAAACACTTTTGTCGGGTATGTAAATACTGAGGTCATCTCTAAAAACCTTTTAAACCAATACGAACAAATACAAGCCTATTTGAACACTATTCTACAAACAATTGATGAGTCTTGTACTGTCATTGATCGAGATGCAAATGTAGTGTTTTGGACAAAGGGAGCAGAAAAAATATTCTCCGTGAAAGAGCAGGAAATTATCGGCAAGCCCATTACTGAATTTTTCAGTACTGAACAATTAGAGATCTTAAATACACTAAAAACAGGCTCATCCGTTTATCACAACCAACATCATGCACGAAATGATCTTGTAGTAATGATTAATTCAAATCCGGTTTATTATAATGGTGAAATTATAGGAGCTGTCGTTTCAGAAACGGATATCACAAGCCAAATTCTCTTGAATAATGAACTGTACCTGACTTCTGAAAGATTATTTACTTTAGAAGAAGAAGTTCGAAAGACTTTACCAACAGCAAATCCTTTCAATAACATTAAAGGAAGTAGCCAAGCTTTAAAACAGACCTTGACGATAGTTGAAAAAGCAGCCAAGACTAATGCAAGTGTCCTTATTTACGGGGAGAGTGGTGTGGGTAAAGAGTTATTTGCGAAAGCCATTCATAACTTACGAGAAGAAGCTAAAGCTCCATTCGTAGCGATCAATTGTGGAGCTATTCCGAGCGGTTTATTTGAAAGTGAAATATTCGGTTATGAAAAAGGAGCCTTTACTGGAGCAGATCAAAGAGGAAAGAAAGGAAAAGTCGAGTTGGCTCGAGGAGGGACTCTATTCCTTGATGAAATTGGTGAGATGCCATTGGATATGCAAGTAAAAATTTTACGCCTTCTTCAAGAAAAACGATTTTACACAGTCGGTGGAACAAAGGAAATAGAAGCAGATTTCAGAGTAGTAGCAGCGACAAACCGGGATCTAAAGGAACTAGTTAAAGACGGGAAATTCAGAGAAGATCTATATTACCGCTTAAATGTCGTTAATATTAAAGTGCCACCACTTCGAGATCGAATTGAAGACATTATTGAATTGACTCACTACTTCCTATTTGAAATTTCAGTTAAATACAACCGCCCTATCCATGGTATTTCTCAAACGGTCATGCAGACACTACTAAAGTATTCTTGGCCAGGAAATATTCGAGAATTGAAAAATGTAGTGGAACGATTGGTCGTATTTTCTGAAAACGGGAATATTAAAACAGAAGATCTTCCAATCGAAATGGAAGGAATCTCGAATTCTTCAAACCCAGTATCAAGTTCTATTCCTATTCAGCTAACAGTTGATGAGAATCTTTCTTTAGACAATCAATTACAACAGTATGAGAAGACCATCCTTTTACGAGAATTAAATAAAGTAAATGGAAACAAACTTTTATGTGCCAAAAATTTAGAAATCACTCGCGCGACCCTTTACAATAGAATGAATAAATTGGGCATTAAATAATAAAGTCATAAATGTTGGCACCCTTCTTGCATATTAATAATATGTACAAGTCATTAGTTTGAATATGGGGTGAGATAAATGACGGAAAAAGAAATGATTATTTGCAGATGTGAAGAAGTAACGTACGGACAATTAGTAGAAACAGCAAAAAAATTTAGTTGTTCGTCAAGAGAATTGAAGCTGCGGACACGTGCCGGTATGGGTTATTGTGGCGGTAGAACATGCCGTATTGCAGTCGATAGCATTGCTCTTTCTACTACTAATAGAGATGTTTCTCAAATTACTTTGAAATATCAACCACCTATTCGTCCAATTAGTTTCGGCAAGTTAGGGGATGTGACAAAATGACAAAAAGAATTATTCATCATCCTGTACTTGGTACAATAGATGAAGCTGATACTGTTTTCTTCACATTTGATAATCATAAGTACCAAGCATTGCGTAACGAATCTATCGCGGCAGCTTTGATGGTAAACGGGGTTCGGACACTTAGACATCATGAGGAAAGCGGAACGCCTCGTGGGATATACTGCAATATTGGACATTGTTTTGAATGCCGTGTCACTGTTGACGGAAAACAAGGGATGAGGGCTTGTCTAACACCAGTCCAAGAAGGTATGGCTGTCACAAGTGGTGGAAAGCTTTTGACATCAGTACGCGACTGGAGGTCACAAAATGAATAAAGTCATCATTATCGGTGCAGGCCCTGCAGGCTTATCCGCTGCAATTACAATTGCTGAAAGTGGACATAGTGTCCTAGTCATCGATGAGTATATGAAGGCGGGCGGAAGGTTATTAGGTCAACTTTACGAAGAACCAAATGGTAATTGGTGGAATGGGATAAAAGAATCTCAAAAACTATTGGATAAAGCAGTAGATTTAGGGGTACAAATTATATTACATACACCTGTATCCAATATCGAAAGCATCAATGGCTTATGGAGAATCTATACAGAAGACGAAGTTTACCTCACATCTCACTTGTTGATTGCTACTGGTGCTGCGGAAACACCATTACCTATTCCAGGGTGGACCCTACCTGGTGTAATGTCTGTCGGAGCAGCTCAAGTTATGACCAATGTACAGCGGGTAAAACCAGGAGATCGGGGAGTCATTATAGGGGTCAATGTCCTCTCCTCCGCAATCGCAATGGAATTGAAACTAGCAGATATTGATGTTGCATGTATCACTTTACCGAAAATGAATACTGTGACTGAAAAATCCGGTAATCCATTAGATGTAATGAATTCACTGTTACACTTGTCCCATATGGCACCATCTACTTTTGTAAAATTAGGAAGCAAACTAATGAAAAATGATTTATTGAAAAAAATGGGTATTACTTTTTATCCGAAAAATGGGGTCAAAATGTGGGATATTCCTATTATGCTTCGTAAAGCTGTCACCGAAATCTATGGAGATGGAGCGGTCGAAGGTGTTAAAATTGCTACAATCAGTACTGCGGGAGAAATTATCCCTGGGACCGAAGAAAAAATTAAAGCAGACTTCGTTTGTATTGCAGGTGGATTGTACCCACTAGCAGAGCTAGCGGCTGTGGCGGGATGTCCATTCTACCATATCGAGGAATTAGGCGGTTATGTTCCTCTTCATAACGAACGGATGGAAACTACTTTGCCAGGACTATATGTTGCAGGCAATATTACGGGAATTGAAGGTGCAAAAGTTGCAATGAGTCAAGGTATCACCGCTGGACTTGCAATCATCAATAGCAAGGATGGCGGTCAACAAGAAGACAAGCTCAAAGAAGCAGTTAACTTCATTGAACAGACACGAAACAAAGCGCATATTCAATTCCATCCTGAAGTTAAAGTAGGTAAACAGAAGTTACAGAAATATTGGAATGAATATTTAATTTCAGTGAAAAATAAAGTGCACAATTAGATTTCGTTTGAATAACAGAAAAAAAGTGATTTCAAAACGATTCTATCGTTAGGAAATCACTTTTTTTGTTATTTGATGTAATTTTTATGGGGAATGATAACTTAGACATTCTACTTACAATTCCACTTGCACTCCTGCTTTATTTGCAATAGCTTTATCGTATAAATATTTTGCGACAACAATATCAGCTTTTGCCGAACCACAGATTTAAAAACGGTAATTTCTTCATTGTTTTCTCTTCCCGATCGCTCCATGCTGACCACTTTTCCAAGCTCGGCGTGTATGCCTGCTTCTGAGAACAAACCTTCTTGTATCGGCACTTGTAAATCACTAGTTTCTTACAGCAATGACTATTCCAATTCCTGCTCCAATTGCCACTTGAATAAAAAGATTCTGCTTTACCCACCACTTTATCACCTTACATTACTCCTTCTAGCTTTAATCCTGGAGTCTCTAAATCTCTTCCAATAAAAAACCTCTTGGTAATGTGTCTTGTGGATCTACTAAAAATTGGTGAAATCCTGTTAAGAAAGCTTCTCCTGTAACTTTTGGAATGATTGCTTCATACCCCGCTACTTTGCTAATCTCCAAAATTTCTCCGATGAATTGGCCGTCTGTGATGCTTTCGTGGACAAAGCTACCCTTGACCTCCAATTCCCCATGTGCATAAAGTGATGCTAGTCTTGCACACGTGCCTGTACCACAAGGCGAGCGGTCGATTTGCTCATCCGCAAAGATTGTAACATTGCGCAAATCTGCATTTTCCGCAACTGGATCATCTGAAAAAATTACACCATAGATTCCGCGAAGACCACTTTCAAGGGGATGAACCACTTCTAATTTGTCTTCAATATATCGCTTAATTTTTGTTCCCCATTTCTGTATTGCTGGTAAATCTTTTGTATTTACTTTCAAATCCAACTCTGTACTTTTAACAACTGCATAGAACGCGCCTCCAAATGATACATCTACAGTAAACTCGTATCCATCAATACTTACCTGCATGTCTTTTTCTAATACAAACGACGGCACGTTTTCAAAAGAAACCGCTTCCACAACAGAGCCGTTACACCTTGCATAAGCTATGATTTCCCCTGCAGGACTATCAATCACAAATTTCTGATTTTCTTCTGTCACGATGAACCGTCCTGTTTCGATCCCCATTGTAATCACGCCCACAATTCCATGCCCACACATTGTACTCCATCCTTCATTGTGCATAAATAGCACACCGAAATCTGCATGAGGACTTGCTGGAGGCGTTATGATACATCCGTACATTCCATGATGTCCCCTCGGTTCAAGCATCAGTACTTCTCTGATATAATCAAGATTTTCCATGCAATAAGCTCGTCGCTCTAATTGCGTATCTCCTTTAATTTCTGGTAACCCGTCAGTAATAATTCGTAATGGTTCACCTGCAACATGGACATCAACCGTTGTGTATACTTTTTTAATAATCATTTAAATCTCTCCATTCAAATTTTTGATTTTAAATTGAATACAATGTCTAAACTAAATAAAAGAAATAAAATCTAATTATTTGATATCAAATACACAATAATTTAAGTGAAATTCCGACATTTTTGAAGTGTCACTTAAATATTAAATTAATGATAGAATTATTTTAATGTTCTGTCAACAACGTTTTTTTATAAAGTGAGAGACTAATATGGATTATGTAAATTGAGACTTCTATCGGATAACTTACTCTTATACCAATAAAAAAGACACCTCCACGTTGATAACTAGGTATACTACCCGTTTTTCAACGCAAGGTGTTTTTATTTGTCTATTTTATTTAGATCATTTCAACTAGTGTCTCAGTAAAAATAGATAGCGTCTTTAGTTTATCGCTTCTATTTGTAATGAAACATGATGATTCCCTATTATGATTTCTGCTCCTTCCACCCTATTTGGAGATATCACTAGGTTTCGCATTAACAAGTTTTGTTGCAACATATGTTTATACTTTTCAATTACTTTTTGTAGTTCTTCATTCGTATTTACTGTTATGTCCACTCTCATATCAACTGGTAGATTTAATTGTTTTCTATTGGATTGTATTGCACGAATTAACTCACGGGCCATTCCTTCTTGTATAAGTTCCTCGGTCAAAGAAATATCTAAAGTAACGGTGTACTCCCCATTTGTTGCAGAAGCATATCCTTCCTTCGCTACTTTTTCCATTAATACATCTTCAACCATCACTTTAACTTTCCCATCTATAGATCCCTCTATAAACCCCAACTCAATGAATTGTTTTACTTGATCCGCGTCCAAAGATTGAAGCCATGTATGCACAGCATTCGACTGCTTTCCAAACTTAGCACCTGATTTTTTGAAATCGAGTTTTATCTTTGTCGATACCAATTTTTCTTGATTATTCATTTTTTCGAATTGCTTTATATTTAACTCATCTTTGATGATATCTTCGTATAGATTCCAGTTTACTCCTTGATTCGCACTCATTAATGACAAACTAGCTAGTGGTTGTTTTATTTTCAATGAAGTCGTATTTCTTATACTCCTCCCTAACTCTACTACTTGCAGAACAGCATCCATTTCTTTTTCCAGTTTTTCATTCCTTAAGAGGTCGTCTGCTAATGGGAAATCTGATAAATGTACGCTTTCACCAGTTAAATTCCTATATACATCTTCTGCAATAAAAGGCGTTAGTGGTGCTAACAATTGGCTAGTTTTAGTTAACACTTCATAGAGCGTCTTATATGCAGCCGCCTTTTCTGGATTCATCTCACTTGACCAAAAACGCTCCCTGGATCGTCTTACATACCAATTACTGACTTCCTCTAACAACTTCGCAATTTCTCTTGCTGCATTTGTAAAATGATAATCATCTAAGTTTGTTCGAACAGTTTTAATCGTGCTATGCAAACGAGATAATATCCAGTCATCCAACTTATTTTTCTTCACTTCATTATCGGCTTTAGGGTTGTAGTTATCTAAATGAGCATAGAGCGAATAAAAACTATTCACATTGTCTAAAGTATCCACTAATTTCGACTTTGCTTCTTGTACAATACGTTCGGAAAAACGTTTCGTATTCCATGGTGCACTGTCAACTAATAAAGCCCATCTTAATGCATCTGCACCATACTTTTGAATTAACTCTACTGGATCCAGAACATTCCCTTTACTTTTAGACATTTTTTGTCCATTTTCATCTAAAATATGACCTGTCGACAAAACACGTTTATAAGGAGCTTTACCTGTAAATAAAGTGGATACTGCGAGTAGACTATAAAACCATCCTCGTGTTTGGTCAATCCCTTCAATAACTACATCCGCTGGGAATTGTTTTGCAAATAGCTCTTTATTCTCAAATGGATAGTGATATTGGGCAAATGGCATAGAACCGCTGTCGAACCAAACATCGATGACTTCAGGAGTTCTTGTCATTGACCCACTACAACTTGAACATTGGAGCTTCACTTCATCTACATATGGTTTATGCAATTCGATCTCCTCTATAGGGTGTATCGAATACTGTTTTAATTCTGCTATACTTTTCGGTGCAATTTGATGATTACAAACCGCGCATTCCCAAACATTGAGCGGTGTTCCCCAATAGCGTTTACGGCTGATGTTCCAATCTACCATTTGTTCTAAAAAGTTTCCAAATCTGCCGTGTTTTATATGCTCTGGATACCAAGTTACTCCTTCATTATTTTGGATAAATTGTTCTTTCAATGCAGTTGTTTGGATAAACCAGCTTTCATTTGCATAATACAAAAGAGGTGAATCACAACGCCAGCAATGAGGGTAGCTATGTTCGTACTTTTCTTTATGAAAAAGTAATCCTTTTTCAGCAAGGTAACGAACAATATCTACATCACAATCTTTGACAAATCGTCCTTCAAAGCCTAAAACCTCGGAAGTATACATTCCTTTTTCATCTACCAAATGGACGAACGATAATCCGTTTTCTTTCACCACCCTATAGTCATCTTCCCCATAAGCTGGTGCAATGTGGACAATCCCTGTTCCACTTTCTCCAGATATATAATCAGCTGTCACGACTTTATGACCGATTTCCACATCTACAAAATCAAATAATGGAGTATATGGTATGTCTCTTAATTCCTCTCCTAGATGTACAGATAGTATTTCATAGCCTTCCATTAATACTGAACTTGCTAATGCTTCCGCTACAATGAAAATGCCTTGCCCTTGTTTTGCACGAACATATTTCAACGATGGATGAACAGCTAGCGCAACATTTGCTAGTAAGGTCCAAGGAGTTGTCGTCCACCCAAGAAAATATTCATTGTCTCGGTCTGTACGTTTGAATTTAGCTGTCGCAGATAAATCCTTCACTGTTTTATAACCTTGTGACACCTCGTGCGAACTTAGGGACGTTTGACAGCTAGGACAATAGGGAGAAACCCTGTGGCCTTTTTGTAACAACCCTTTTTCATGAATAGTTCCAAGTATATTCCATTCGCTTTCAATATAGGCATTACTTAATGTGACATAGGGATCCTCCATGTCCACCCAATAACCAAGCTTTTCCGTAAACGCTCGCCACTGCTTTTCATAGACAAAAACACTTTCTTTACATTTATCAATGAAAGCTTCCACACCGTACTTTTCAATATCACTTTTCCCGGAAATCCCTAATTGCTTTTCTACTCCTAACTCCACTGGTAAACCGTGTGTATCCCATCCTGCCTTACGTATTACTTGATGTCCTGTCATTGTTTTATACCTAGCAACAACATCTTTAATTGTACGACCCAGTGCGTGCCCAGCATGCGGCAATCCATTTGCAGTGGGTGGACCTTCATAAAATACAAAAGATGGACTATCGTTTCTATACTCTATAGATTTTTTAAAGATTTCTTCTTCCAACCATTGTGCTTGAATCCGTTCTTCTCTTTGTAAAACAGACTCTTTTTCGTTCGCTTTAACCATCTGATATCACTCCTATTTTTATTAATAAAACATACAAAAAACCCGTCCCTGGAAAGGGACGGGTTTAACCGTGATACCACCCTAATTCTATTGTATGCTTTCGCTCCACAATAGCACTTAGCCACGTACAAACATACGCGTTCCTATTAACGGTAGACACCCGGTCTCACTTACTCAATTTCAGCTCGACTTCTCAGAGAGGATTTTTGCAAATGGACTGAACACCGAATTTCAGCAACTACCGGCTCTCTTTAGAACAGTTCCATGAACTACTTTTTCTCATCAACGAATTTGTATGGTTTTATTATGGATGAATTTAACATAAATCATTTCGAGTTGTCAAACTAATTAAATATTTTTTATAGGGTCCTTAAATTGAAATATCTGTAAATATTGAAACTTAACTGTCTTGTGAACGTATGTAAATAAAAGTATTTCACTAATTGGAATGGGGTGCGGTGAAGTGAAAAAGAGGTTAGGACTATTATTTTTAAGTATCAGTTTGATCTTTTTATTTGTGGCATGTTCAGAAGAATCTCCTACAAACGAACCAGCATATATTGCCAAAGCCAGTGATTTTGAAGATTCAGGCTTTACTAGCCGCAGTAATCAGTTGATTGTAGTCATTGGAAATGAACTAATGATTAGTGCTTACTATGGACATTCCAAAGAAAAAAGTAGCATTGATAAGATTTTAGAATTAGAAAACGTTAAATCAGGTGTAAGGTTTGAAAAATTATATCAAAATGTCCAAGTTAAAACAAAAGGTGATGTTTATTATATTACTGCTGACGATGGTGTATCATTGGAGTTTAAAAAAATTGGAGAACGCATTATTGTGGATGAAGAAGGTATGGAATATTATACCCAAGAATATTCAAAAGAATGATATTCACTTTAAATGAAGAAAATAGGGATCCGCTCTTTAAAAGCAAAACCTGTTCCCTGAAGTTTCCGGATTCCTTTGAATTGGACTTTAGTTACATCATTACCGCGAGATTTTCAGGAGAGTAGGATCGTGACTAGCTTCACGATCCTACTCTCCTTTTTTGATAGTCTTGTGGCTTTCGTCCTTCCGTCGCCCTCCTGCAGCTTTAGGCAATACTTTAGTGTTGTAAACATTTATCACTTCGTTGATTGAAGCGCCAGGCGGCGACTCCAGCGGGATGAGTGAGACAGTTGTGACATCACAAACGGCACGTTGACTGTGGTGATGACTTATCGCTCACCACTCGGAAAACGACCGCCAATAGCGGAAATCAAGTATACTTTATTCCATGTAAAATATATATTTCTTTAGTTTCCTTTAGCATTGTTCATGCTATTTCATGAAAATTGAAATTATGAAATTGATTCATTAATATGAGAATAAATCAAAAAATCCGTCCATTCATTGTTTTCAAACGAAAATCTTTCTCTCAAACATTCGAACGTAAATCCTGCACGCTCCGCTAATTTTTTGGATGGCTCATTATCCGTATTAATATGTAATTCGATTCGATGAAAGTTTAATTCAGAGAAGAATAATGCAGTTGCTGCTATTACACTTTCAAGTCCATATCCGTTTTTCCAGAACTGATTATGTATCGAGTATCCCATCATTGCCCATTGATAATCCATTCTTAGAATAGTGATCAATTCTACTTTCCCTACATTTACTCCATCTTCTTTTCGAAATACCCCTAATATGTACATTTCATCTCTTTCTGTTGCCTGCTGAAATCCATCAATCCAATTGATAAACCACTCTTTCGTGGAAGTGGCCATATCGGAATGTCCATCATCGTAGGAATACTGCGACGGTAATCGATTATCGAACCCTTCATACCAATTAGCATAATCTTCTTTTTGGAAAGGTCTTATTATAAGTCGATCGGTTTCTATAAATAAGGTTGTCTTTTTCATTATTCTCCTCCTACCCAAGAGCTTCAACGCTTTAGTAACAATACTTTATCTACATTACACTAAAATAAATTTTTAGAAAATATTAATTTTTTTATAATAATTATTGATTCTAACGTTACGTAAGGTTTTATAATGAATAAAAGAAGTTGAAAAGGTGGCATAAAATGTATTCCATAGGCGATTTAGCTAAGTTGAGCAATTCGACAGTAAGAACTCTGCGATATTACGATGAAATAGGTCTGTTAACTCCTTCACATTTAAGTGATGGTGGGCATCGGTATTATTCAGAGCAAGAAGTAATTAAACTTCAATATATAAAAGTGTTAAAGGAGATGGGATTTAATCTAATTGCTATACAACAAATGCTAGAACATCAGCATTTAAGTCATAAAGAAGCTCTTGCCATGCAGTTACGAGTGTTAGAACTGGAGAAAAAGCGTTTGGAAGAAAGGACACGCTCTATACGGCATCTACTTCAGGTGAGTGAATTAGAGGAACTTGCGAATTGGAAAGATGTTTTTGATCATATCCCTATGAATTCCACCCCTACTCCTATAAACGTATACGAAGAGATTTGGAACAAACATTTTTCAAAGGATGAAGTTCAATACTTAAAACAACTCCCAAAGGTTGGAGATGATATGGAAGTGATACAGAGCTTCACAACACTAATAAATGATATTAGAAAAAATATAGAAATAGATAATACAAGTCCTGCAGCACAAAAATTGGCTCAAAGATGGCTTGCGTTAAGTGAAATTATCTTTAACGGGAATAATGCACTAGCTCATAAAGCATGGAATATACAAAAAGAGACAAAAGGAGAATTAGGAATGTATCAATTTGACCCTGCAGTTGTAGATTTTATCGAGAAGGCAATAACTTATTACTTTAAAGTGAAAGGTCAAGGAGACTAATATGAAAACAAATTATATCTTGCTAGATTTACTTGTTTATATGGGACTTCCCTACATTATCTGGACTTACGGAAGAGATATCATGGGAGATTATTATGCTATGTTGTTATCTACGCTTCCAGCAATCGTCTATACTATTTTTCGTTTCATTAAAGACCGACAATTTAATTTGGTTGGTGTTTTCATTATTTCTTCCTTACTGCTTAGCTCCATACTTGATTTACTAGCTGGATCTGCTATTCAGATGCTTTGGAATTCTGTCTGGTTGAGTTACTGCTTTACTTTCATTTATATTATTTCCATGATTATTCAAAAGCCATTAGTAATATATTTCGCAATAGAGTTCATGCATTTACAAGGGTATCCAAGGAAAGATTGTAAAGATTTATATTTCATAAAAGAGAATGTAAAATGGTTTCAGTTGGTTACGGCCATTTTTGTTATTCGGGGACTTGTAATGAATTCCATCATGGTTTGGTTAATTATGAAACACGGGGCTGACGCATTTATGCATTTAATTGTTGTTAGAAAAGTACTTGGGTACGCATTTTCAGGTCTTATTTTTGCTGGATTTTTTTATGCAGGGAATAAAGCAATTCTATTCACGAAGAAAAATAATATTGAATGGTTAAAACCAGTCCAAACAGTTGAACCCAAATGAAAATATTAAAAGAAGAATCAAAGGATTTTAAAAAAAGTAATCCATCTTGTACAAATCGATGGATTACTTTTTTAGTCTCAGGGTAAATTGTTTGCTAGTATCAAATATAAGAATGGTCTATACCAGTTGGTCTAGGGCCTTCTTCTTCCATAGTATTACTTGTGTTAGTTGTCATATGAAAGCTGAATATCACTGCTACACACAACCATAATAGAACACTTTTCTTTTTCATTTATAAATCCTCCCATTGGTTAATAAATTTTTGTTTAAATAATATTTTAATTGATTTTTGATAATACAAATCAGCTGCTTTAAACTTTTTTTGCTTAAAGTAATAATTTGCCAATACAATGGAATACTTTTGTACGTGTCGATCGTCATCGACCATTTCGAAATGGTTTATACTTTTCTTTAATACGAATTCAATGTCATCTGTTGATGAATGGAGAGCTCTATATATCTCTAAGTGACAATAATAGGATGGATTTTCTATATTATGTTTAGTATTTATTTCTTCCATTGCCTTAAAACCTCTTTTACACCATTCAAGGACTTCCACATGGTTATTCTGCTTAGAATACTCCTTTATTATCGAAAGAATAGTTATCAAAGATCCTTCTGCATTATTGTTACCCTCTTTGCTTTTTAAACTAAGCTTATAAAACTCAATTGCCTTCACATGCCTATCTTGTATTGCATGTAATGAACCGAGATTTTGATAAATCACCCCCTCATAATGAAATAGTCTGTAGTCTATTGCCAACTTTTTTGCTAAATAATAGTTCCTCTCTGCTTCTTCATATTTTCTCATTTTTTTATGTGCCATACCTATAACGATGTAACTATCAATTGCTCTTTCAAATAAGAGATTGTCCTTATAGTAGAGCAATGATTTGGATGCATAATTAATGGCGTTAAAAAATTCATTGCAATAAAAATAGGTCAAACTAAGCACATTGTAATAATCTGCCAACTCCCATTCTTCTATTGATACATGATGAATGAATTTTAGCGAACTCTCTAAACGACCTAATGCTTTTGTATAATCTCCATTTAAATAATGATACAGACCTAGATTTAAATTCATCATAAATTTTTGCTTGTTGTCTAAATCATTTTCCATTTGCTTCATTACATGATAAGAGGGCTGTAGGTTATCCATCTCTTCATTAAGGACTAACTGGAGTCGAAACATATATAGATGATAGGTATAGTAATTTTTCAATTGCAAAAAGTAGGTCTTTTGACTAGTGAACTTATGCAACGATGCTCGGATTAATTTCTTATTCCTCTTTATGATTGCGTTTTTATACAATTCATAAAAAGCAACTAGTACCTCGTCTTCATTTGGCACATTTACTATCTCTAAATTTAGTCTTTTTAGCAAAAACATTAGTACTTCTTCACTTGGAACAGTTGCGTTATTTTCAATTTTACTGAGGTAGGATGTTGAACAAATTCCCTTTGCCAATACGTTCTGTTTGATATTCTGGTTTAATCGCTCTTGTTTTATGATATGACCAATACTACTCATTTTTCTCCACCTCTTTGAACGTAGTACATTTAATAATTCTGTAAAAAAGTTAAAATACCTTTATCATTCGTTCGACATCAACCGACAGTTAGTATATAAAATCATATGTATGGCGAAAGAAAATTATCAATTAAAAAAACGCTCTTTATCCTAAAATTAATAAATATTATTAAATTTTCCACATTACAAGAAATCCAAAGAAGTTAGAAGCAATTATATGTAATTATTTTAGGATATTTCCCAACTTATTTATGTTCTAATAGCACAATTTTTTTAGTAATATTTAGGAAAGAAATTATATTTTTTTCCAGTTATACTATCAAAAAGTTTTAATCAATTTAATCGGATTATGATCAAAGAAATACCTACACCTAATGATTCATTAACCTAGCCTAAACTTTTAGGACAAGGAAACAAGCAAGTGGAACAGCTTTCCGCACACATAATCAAAAAATATTGCAAATGTCAATAAAAATTTTAATTTTATTACGATTTAACTGAAAAGTAGTTGTAAAAAAACCTATCAAATCCCCTTTATAGGACAAGATATATCTTAAGCTTAAGAAATAAAACATTACTTTTCACACGCTAAATCAGAACGTAGATTCTTATTTGTGGAGGAGTGATAAAATGAATGGCGAAAAGCAGAAAATAATTCAAGAGTTCCTAAAATGCCCTGCAAACAGATCTCTATTGGATGAGTTTAAAAAAACCAATTCTGAAGAGATAAAATTACTCATTGATTTGGAATTTAAGAAATTCTACCAAAATTTTAGAATCTTATCTTATCTAATAAAGGTTTTACACTTTGAGAGTAAACATTTTGACCAAAAGATGCGTTCTTATCGGGATAGAAACCAACTAACACTTGAAAGTAATTTGGATATGTTTCCAATTTACCATGAGAAAGCTTTTGCAGATTCAATTGGTCTTTCTGGAGACATTGTGGATCATATAACTAGTGAAAACTTATTTAAATGTTTAAGAAAACTTACAGATAGACAAAAGGAAATACTTTCACTTGTTTTCGTTAAGGAAATGACAGATAAAGAAATTGCACAACGGTTAGGAATAACGCAACAAGCTGTTTCAAAGACAAGAAGAAATGTAATTAAATATATTAGAAAGGAGCTTACTTATGCTAGATGAAGGGAACATCGTACAATTAATTGGCAACTTTGGCTTTCCAATTGTCGTTACTATCTATCTCTTACATCGTTTCGAAAATAAAATTGAATCACTTGAAAATGCCATTCACAGTATTACGAATGTTGTGAACAATAACATTGAAAAAAGAAAGTGAGGGGAAAAAATGGACGAAACGCATATTCTGTCAATATTAAAACAGCTAGAACCTAAACTGCGAAGCGTACTATTTCAAACAAGCAACGAATATCGAGAAGACTTAGAACAAGATTTAAAAGAACGTATTATTAAAATAATTCAAAATAACATTTTGCAAGAAGTCCCTGGCTTTTTCGACTTTTTAGGAGAGGAATTGGTTTTATAATTTGAAGTTAAAGTTAACTTATTACATGTATCATAATTAACCCCATCCATATGATAAATGGATGGGGTTAATTTAGTTTTAGTTAGAACAAGAGATAATAAAACGTACCAAAATATGACCGTGTTCACTCACTCTGAGTGGGTAACTTCAAGATAGTGTTTTTTTGATTTCGCAATGTGAGCCGCACGCTAAACAATGGCCGCAACTCTTCTTGCAAGGTATCCAGGCAATCAGGTGAATAAAGCATACACCTACACATACGGCAATAGTACCTGTACCATAATACCGTCCATTAATTTCGTTCAGTTTATACCAGACCCTCACCATCCTTGAGTTTCTACACGTTATCAGGAAATACTGTCACAATCACACCATCCGTATTATTGCCCGATACCTCATAACGAAGATTGGCTGGAACATTAATAGTGGTATTTTCAGTAACAGGATAATAAAAGACCTCATATTTTTGACCATTTACAGTAGCAGAAATATGTTTTTGTTCTTTTAGATATTCTAAATATTCCTCTAAAACAAAATTCTTTTCTTTCATAATCGCACTATGTGGTAAACCGACATAGCGGATATGCCATGGTTCATTCATAATTCCCGTTATGTCCGTTTTATCCTCTGGATAACGTAGAGTAAATCCGTATTTCCAAGCGTTCTCTGCAATCCACTTTCTCTTTCCCTCAGGTGCTACCTCCATCTTACCTTGGGTACTTCCCACATCAAGCGATAAACCTAAATTGTGTTCGCTGTAACCTGCTGGCAAGGCACGATTGGAACCCATATCTTTATAAAGTTTAGTTTGCTCATCAAATCCTCGAAAACCACTCGTAATAAAAAAACTAGAAACTTCATCTTCTTCCGCATCAAGAACCATATCCGAAAATTTACTTTCTATATCTTCTGATAAATATGTCTCGCTATTAAACACTCTGTATCCTTTTACCAATTCTTTGCGAGCATATAAATTGATGACATCTGATTTTATACCTTCATTGTGAACTGGATGCTTACTGTTGACCAAAAGTAAATTTCCTTGATAAATTTGTTCTACTGGAATTTCTACTTTTTTTATATTTCCAGAAGACACCTTACCTTCCACTATACCATTCTCAACTATTACAACTTTTTCACCTTGAAATAACGGTACTATCTTAAAGGCTGTTACACCCAAACATATTGCAAAAATTAATAAAAAGCCCCACTTTTTCATTCTTAACTTCTCCCTTATTCTTCTTTACTTAAAAGATTAAAAAAAGAGCCCCCATTCTTCAATAGGGGCCAACTAAATTAATTTCTCCCACACATATCATTAAAGGAATTTTACCTTTTTAAGATACTTATTGTTATTTTCACCCTCTGCTCACAGGTGCTACTCATAATATTCTTCTAATGTTAACCCTTTATTAAATAACTCAGTGGCTAAATTTACACCAACATAACGAATATGCCATGGTTCATATTGGTAACCGGTAATATTTTCTTTGTCTTTTGGAAAGCGAATGATATATCCATATTTATGGGCGTTATCTTCAAGCCATGCTGCCTCTTCTGTATTCGCGAAACAGTCATCTACTGCACAAGAACCATCGGATCCACTAACGTCAATTGCTAATCCTGATTGATGTTCGCTTGTTCCAGGAACAGCACTATATGTTTTTGCTTTTTCGATTCCATCTTTTTCAACATAATTATTAAATAGGACTGTTTGAGTTTGAGAAGAACGGTAGCCTGAAACACCTGCTAGATGAATATTCTGCTTATTCGCCGCATGGAACATTTTTTCGAGATACTTCGCTGCTTCTTCTCTCATCATTCTTTTTTCTATTTTTTCATTAAATATAAATGGAACATTTGGGTAAACGAGCTCTTTCGGTTCATAGCCTTCCGGAAAAGCATATTGTTTGTTGACAAGAACGGTGATACTTTCAGGATCAGCGACAGTGAGTAATCCCTGTTGTATTTGTTGTTTGTTTTGTTCATTTCCGAAACAGCCAGAAGCAATTAGAATCATCATGAGTAATGCAATTGTGACTATTTTTTTTATCATATTTATATGACTCCTCGTATATTAGTAGTAAAAGCTCTTTCCGATAGAATTTCCTGTTGATCCGGACAACTGGGGGACCTGTTGGATTTCCTATAGGAGATAGTCGCCTTTTGGCTCCCTCACTCTTTTTATGTTGTCCTGGTTTACACGAGGTACCAAGAAGGAAACTTCCATTTTAACCATTCAAAATAGTATAGCTAACAGGTGCTTACCTGCTTATTTATGTTATCCAATTTAATACTTGTAAGCCTCATGAATTCGCTACTACGCAACAGTTTTTATGCTTAGAAGCTTAAGAGTTTCCATTTTCGATGTTTTTTATGGTTGACATATCACCACTGGGCTTTATAACTAAATTACATTATCTTCAAAAAAATCTGTGTTCTTAGTAATGGTTTTTTCATATAACATCTTCCTTTCATCAAGATAGTACTAATTATAAAAAAAAATTATTAATAAAAACTTAGGGGATTTCTTAAGATTTAATGAAATTAGTGAGGTAATTTATAACAAGGATAATGAGGAGTAATTGATTATTTGATGGGGAATTTTCTCAACAGAAGAAAAGGGAATATACCAAAGCTGATTATGGATGTATATGGTCAAGTTCTAAAAGAGGAATCTGTTTCGTTATTTAACCAAACTATATAGGCTATAACGAAAGTGATATTCATCTACAGATTCATCAAAAACTTTTTCCTTATTTGCAGGATATAAATATTCAATTTTATTTGAAGGTGTAGTTTGTGAATAAACAGGATTTTCAATTATATAGAAAGGCTGCACGAAAATATAAACAAATACAAACTAAAGAATGGATTTTCCATTTAGGTTACTCTTTTGGTCCAGTAATATGTATCTCTTTTTGTTATTCTCCAATATAACCTCTTGAACTCTAATAGCACTTCACACTTAAAAATAATAATATGTATGAAAAAAGAGGATATATGCTCTTATATTGAACATAATATCCTCTTATTATTTAGTCTATTTAATAAATTGTAAGAGCCTTTTTTATTTCAGACGGCAACGCTACTGTATCATGTGGAATCATCAATTCGTCTGTGAGTAACGTCCCATCAAGGTCGATCGCAATCATCTTATACATAGAAACGCTCCTTGTAATGTTTTTAAAAAAACAGAAATATTATCTTAGCCCTTCAAATAGCAACACTCTTGCAGGTGAAGCTTCTGTACCTACTAATTTTATTGGTGCTGCAACCATAAAGTATTCTCCTTGCTCTATTCCCTTTAATCGAAGTCCTTCTATTATTATGATGTCATTTGCAAACAACGTTTTATGCGTTGGATGCCCTTCTTGACTTCTTTCGATTCCAAGTGCATCGATTCCAACCCCTCGAACACCTATCTCAGAAAGATATTCTGCTCCGTCTTGTGCGAGATAAATAAAATCAAAATTAAATGTTTCCTCAAATGAATTTTTCGTTTTTAATAAAATAAAATCGCCCTCTTGAATCTCAAAACCTTCTAAGTCGGATTTTGAAACTCCTTCATTTTCCAACTCTGTTAAATCCAATACCTTACACTGCCCTACAAGATTATCTAATGGAATCGTTTCAAATGTATCTCCATCAACAACCATGTGTAGTGGTGCATCAATGTGTGTTCCTGTATGCACATCGAACTCCAACCGTGTCTCAGTAACATATCCATTCGTTATTTGATTTACTTTTGGTTGTTTTTCCGGTTTATTCTTATAAACAGTCATTCCTTCATAAATTGCACCTGTTACATCGTATATTTTCACTCTATCAACCCCTCCATTATTTAATATATTTTTTTATCTAGCTATAAAGTTATCCTCGCACGTTATGAATGATGTTGTCTAGTAAAACTACTTTGTCTCTATTAATATTTAATTGTTCGTGTACTATAAACAAAGTGTTAAATATGCCTGAGTCTAAATAGCTTTCTTCGTCATAGCTCTAGGCTTGGAATCTCACCTGAACCAGACCCACAAGTCCTTCTTTATGGATAACAGGAGTTTTGATTTCCAAAATATCGATATACCCCCCTACTTCTTAATAGCTTCAATGGCTTTTGGAATGTTAACATAATCTAACTCTAATTGTAGTTTCATTTATGTGTCCGCCCTATGCGTTTTTTGGTGAACTTAGTGGAATTACGTGAAAACAAATCAATTTCATCATTTCACTATTGTATCTTAGTCAGATTTCAATATTTTTGATAATAGCACAAAACTCTTTTGGCAAAAGGCGGGATAAGGACGAACCCGAATTCCTATTCCTATTCATATTCACATTAAGTAAGCCAGACTATGGTGATGGCTTTTCATTTTTTTGCTTATGGATTCTTTCTAATTTCTTCCTCTTAATAACGAATAAAAGTATAATCATGAATAAGAGAATAATAACGAATGTAATGTCGGTATACTTTCACACACTATATGATATTAAAATGCGTACTAAATACTGAATATAAAAGTAGGAGGGAATTGAATATGGGTAACGAAAATCCCTCAAGAGGAATTGACGTGAAAGAATATTTAATTGAGTTAGAAGAATGGTCCATGCAAGACATGACCTTTGTATTATTTGGAGCAACAGGAGATCTAGCACAACGAAAGTTATTTCCTGCTTTATATAATTTATATCTTGATGGAAAACTACCCGATACTATATCTTTAGTTGGTTTAGGCCGAAACTATTTTTCAAACGAAGAGTTTCAGTCCAAAGTAGAAAAAGCACTTCGAGCATACTCTAGAAGAGATATTCAAACTTCTGGTTTGCAAGGATTTTTAACCAAATTTCGGTACTGTGCATTTGATGCGACTGACAAAGAATCCTATCAACGTTTGAACGAACTCATTGAAAACAGAGAAAAAGAGTTAGACATACCAGAAAATCGTTTTTTCTATTTGTCTGTTGCACCAAGTTTGGTTGATGTTATTACGTCAAATCTTTATACAAGTGGTGTAAGTCAAACCAAAGGCTGGAAGCGTCTCATTGTTGAAAAACCATTTGGAAGTGACCTTGCGTCTGCACAGCAATTAAATAAGAAATTGAGCAAAACTTTCAGTGAAGAAGAAATCTACAGAATTGACCACTATCTTGGAAAACCGATGGTCCAAAATCTTGAAACCTTAGTATTGGCCAACCCTGCACTAGAATCATTGTTGAATCATAATCAAATTGCTAATATCCAAATTACAGCAAGTGAAACGGTTGGGGTAGAAAATCGGGCTGATTATTACGATAAAGCAGGAGCAATTCGTGATATGGTTCAGAACCACCTTCTTCAGTTAGTAATGATGACAGCACTAGACCTTCCAAAAAAAATAACAGCAGAAGAAATTCGTGTTAATAAAATGGAAATTATGAAATCTATTCGACCAATCCTGAAAGAAAATGTATACCAGAATGTTGTTCGCG
The DNA here is from genome assembly GCF_038637725.1 of Psychrobacillus sp. FSL H8-0483. Lineage (NCBI taxonomy): Bacteria > Bacillati > Bacillota > Bacilli > Caryophanales > Bacillaceae > Psychrobacillus > Psychrobacillus sp. FSL H8-0483. The sequence continues at coordinate 1,917,433 of NZ_CP152052.1, read as the reverse complement.
GCCAGTACGAATCAGGAGAGATTCTCGATACTCCAGTAGTTGGCTATAAAAAAGAACACGGGGTTGAAAGTTCCTCAAAAAATGATACTTATTTCGCTGCACGCATCTATATTGATAATCCATCTTGGAGTGGAATTCCCTTTTATATACGTACGGGGAAACGAATGAATCAGAAGTCTACACGGATTGTCATTGAGTTTAAGAACAAGGTGAAAGAATCATTCCCAATTGAAGGGATCACTCCGAATTTATTGATCCTCGAGATTAGTCCAGACGAAAGCATTTCTTTAAGGGTGAACATGAAAGATCCTTCTAGTAATCGTTTTGATCCTGTTTACATTAACTTCTCAACCAATTCGGAAGGTCTACCAGAGGCATATGAACTTCTTTTATTTGATGCAATGCTCGGTAATGCCACATTCTTTGCTAATTGGAAAGAAGTAGAATTATCTTGGAAGTGGATTCAACCTTTATTAGAAGCATATCAGGAGGATATGTTACCTTTATATCCTTATCCTGCTGGGTCATTAGGTCCAAAAGAGGCAAGTCAGCTATTGCTATCCGATCAATTTAAGTGGTGGTAAGAAAAACGTTAAAATTAAAAGAAGATACAAATTAAGACAGATTCAGTTCATGCAAAGTAGTGAGCTTCAAAATCTAAGTGAAATTGTAAAACAAGCGCATAACCAAATTCATCAACGATGAACTGGAAAACTGTCTATCTATATTAGGCTAAATAACACGAAGGAATGAGGTAAAGATATGATAAAACAACAAATAGGTGTTATTGGATTAGGCGTGATGGGGATAAATCTTGCGTTAAATATGGAGAGCAATGGCTTTTCGGTATCTGTATATGATTACTGGACTGATCGAACGGAGGAATTCTCCAACAAAGAAGCGAAAGATAAAAATATTCACGGTACATACAATATAGAAGGTTTTGTTGCTTCATTAGAAACTCCTCGCAAGATATTATTGATGGTGAAGGCTGGAGATACAACCGATTCGGTTATTCAAACTCTTATCCCCTACCTTCAACATGGGGATATTCTAATAGATGGAGGAAATACATTCTTCCAAGACACGAATAGACGAACAGCAGACTTAAAAGAAGTTGGGCTACATTTCATTGGTGCCGGAATTTCTGGTGGTGAAGAAGGAGCTCGTAATGGCCCTTCGATTATGCCTGGAGGCTCGAAAGAAGCTTACGAACAGGTTAAACCGATTCTTGATGCAATTTCAGCGAAAGTAGATGGAACTCCTTGCAATGCGTACATAGGACCTGATGGATCAGGACACTATGTGAAAATGGTTCATAATGGAATTGAGTATGGGGATATGCAACTGATCTCCGAAGCATATTTCATCATGAAGCATGCACTTGGTCTTACCGCTAAGGAATTGCATGAAATATTCTCTGAGTGGAATAAAGGAGAGCTTGATAGCTACCTCATCGAAATCACCGCGGACATTTTCACCAAAATGGATGAAGAAACTGGGAAGCCACTCGTTGATCAGATTCTGGATGTAGCCGGGCAAAAAGGAACAGGAAAATGGACAAGTCAAAATGCACTGGATTTGGGTGTTTCTCTTCCAATCGTTACAGAGTCCGTGTTTGCAAGATTTATTTCTTCTGTTAAGGAAGAACGAGTTGCAGCAAGTAAAATACTTAAAGGCCCTGTATTGAACAAGTATGTAGGTGATTCAACTGATTTGATTGAAGCGATTCGTAAAGCTTTGTATATGAGTAAAATTTGTTCCTATGCGCAAGGTTTTTCCCAAATGCGTGCAGCATCTGAGGAATATGGTTGGAAAATTCCTTACGGAGATGTCGCAATGATTTTCCGAGGAGGTTGTATCATTCGTGCGCAGTTCTTACAAAAGATTAAAGATGCTTTTGACCGTAATAACAATTTGCCTAACCTGCTAGTTGACCCGTACTTTCAAGAGATAGTTGGAGAATATCACAATTCCCTTCGCGAAGTACTGGCCTTGGCAATTCAAAAAGGAATACCAACTCCTGCTTTATCAAGTGCTTTAGCTTACTATGATAGTTATCGGACGGAGACGTTGCCAGCTAATCTTATCCAAGCACAGCGGGATTATTTTGGTGCACATACCTATCAGCGTATAGACAAAGATGGAGTGTTTCATACTTCTTGGGCAGCCAAATAACAATAAACAAAAAAGCATCAGGTGCTAAAACAACTCAGAGTCGTTTAGAGCACCGGATGCTTTTTGTTGGTTTGGAACAAAGATTGATCAAAAAGGAGTTAGTTTTCCTTCCTGTATAGGTCTTTTGATGATGAAAATTATTTTTTTATATAATGATGCATAGCTAGTTGGCCTAATTTTTCTACTTTGGTTAATGTGTATTTTTGAGTAATATCATCTCCGTTATATAGGGAGATTCCTTTCCCTAAAATAATAGGTGCAATGGCTAGTTGAAATTCATCAATTAAATTTTCTTTAAAAAATTCACTTGCTAAGATTCCTCCACCAATTAACCATATATCTTTACCAGGCTTTTGTTTAATATTTTTAATGAAAGTTTTGACATCTACATCAATAAATGAAGCATATTCATCTGATCCACTAACAGAACTAGAAGAAAATACATAATTTTTATAATCACTATAAGGATAATTCATATCAAATCCACGAATGACATCATAAGTTCTTTTTCCCATAACAACAGTGTCAATTCTTTCTAGGAGTGAATTGTAGCCAGAGTCTCCTTCAACTTCTATTGATTCTAACCATTCTAATGTACCATCATCATTTGCAATATATCCATCAATTGAAGTACCAATGAATAAAATAATGTTACGCTGTTTTTTCATGTAAATCTCCATTCCTTTGTTTTAGATGATAAAATTAGTATACCAATTAATTAAGACAAAACTTGTCATTATGTAAAAAGGACGAATACATGTCAAAAGTATAAAGACTTTTAGCTATCAGAATGTAAATTATAACCAACGCTACGTTAGTTCAATACACTACGGTTATAAAAACGTTTCCATTTCAATATCTTTTTTGGTAAAACCCATTTTTTTATATAAAGGTATTACATCCTCTGATGCGTGTAACAAAATTCGTTTAACTCCACTTTTTTTCTTTCCTCAATATATACTAAAGCCCTGTTAATAAGTGTGCAACTGATTAGGGGTGATATGTTATGATAATTAAGATTTGTTTACTGGTTAATTGTTTTGGTTAACATATGTATTTAATCGAACATGTCGAAATGGGGGAAAATTATGTATATGCTGCGAGGTCATCATCTTTTTTGCCTTTTGGGCTATCGGGGAATGGGCTATTCACAAGAATACGTGGAAAATATGACACGTCTGCACCAGAGCTTGAGAGACAACCCCAAGATGAGGATTCGAATTGTAAAGGGTCCCGATCAATTGTGTGAAAAGTATCCAAACTCAGGTGAATACCACTGCCAAGCCGACAATATTTATGAAAGAGATGCCGCTATTTTAGAGAAATTAGGACTTAAAATCGGACAAATTCTGATTTGGGAAGACATTGAGTCACTCATCCGAAAGTATATCGTCCCCTCCGACATTCAAATTGTGTGCGAATCTTGTTCCTGGCGGTCATATGGAGTTTGTGAAGAAGGTATTAAAGAGATTCATGAAGGAAAGGGGTTAAGGGAACTGAAATAAGCTCTCCCCTTTTTTATATAGTTCTATTTTGAGGTGAATTGTTTAAACTAAAACACTCGTTTATTGAATAAGAAAAGGTCTTTGGAAAAACGAATTTCTAACTGTTAAAACTATTTCCCACAAAAATCATCAATGTTTGAATGAATATAGTATCCAGACACAATGGCTTTCCCGCCGATGAACAAATTGAAAGTTTTTGTCTCGCCATCACTGTTTTCAAGCGTAGCTCGATGTCCGAAATCCTCGAACTCCATCTCTTCTGTACCTTCTCTCCTTGAACCGTTGATTTCCCTAATTACTTTATTAATGGTTTTCTGATCATCAATCTTAATCGTTTCACCACTTGTACATTCAATTGTGAGTTTAACCATTTCATCCTCTATTATGGGTTCGCTGAAATGGTTACAGGCACTCAAGAAAATGATACAAAAACAATAGAGTAATCTTCTTTTCAATTAATTCACCTCCTAAGGTTTGTTGATTCTGAATTAACCAGCTTATTGAATTAGCCTGCCCCTTTAGTTCAATAAGAAAAAAGAGTTGCCAAAGCAACCCATTTTCTTTAACCAAAGCCACCGGTAGATTAATGATAGCTTGATTTTTATCATAATTGAAAACTCTCTTTTGTGTTTCCATGTTTTCCTAACCAATAAACAGGTTCCATGTTATCAATGAATACATTAAATGAATTTCCTCTATCCTAATCTTTGATACAATAGTGCTATTTATTAGGATTTTTTGTTATGTTCCACAGTTATGACGACATTTCCCTTCTTGTGTCCTTTCTCAACATATCTATGAGCTTCAACTATCTCTTCAATCTCATAAGATCTGTCAATGACCACTATTAAGTTCCCTGACTCAACAAGTTCTTTGAGGAAGTTTAGAGCTTCGGAATTTTCAGGTGAATTTTGACTCAAAATTAGTGTCTTGCTGCTTGTCAATTTAGTCCATAACATATTAATTCCTGGTAATGGTATAGTGACATTTAGATAGGTTCCGTCCTTTTTTAGCGATTTCATACAAGCTGAAAATGAACTCTTGTTTACCGCTTCAAAGATCACATCATAAGTCTCCCCTTTAGTAGAAAAATCTTCTGCAGTGTAATCAATTACCTGATCTGCGCCCAGAGATTTTACCAATTCTAAATTCGTCGTACTACATACCCCAGTGACATTTGCTCCAAAGAACTTTGCAATCTGTACTGCATAAGTTCCTACACTTCCTGAAGCTCCATAGACAAGGACCTTTTGGCCACTCTGAATATTAGCTTTTCTAAGATAATACAATGCCGTTCGTGCCCCAATGGGAATAGCTGCTGCTTCCTCGTAAGTTATATTGGATGGTTTAATAGATACTGGTCCATCTTCAGACAGACACTTATACTCAGCATATGCACCAAAACCCGCCTGGGATGCCGCAAAAACCTGATCACCTTTCTTAAACAGCTTGACATCTTTCCCTACTGACTCAACTTCCCCAGCTAACTCCATCCCCAATATAGCTTTTTGTGGTCGTCTAAAACCAAGTGCTATTCTTGCGGGCAGCCAAAAAGAGAGAGGAACTGTAAAACTCCTTACCCGAATATCTCCTGCTGTTACGGTTGTCGCTTTTACTTTTACCAGTATTTCATTTTCCTTAGGAATAGGTTTTTCTACCTCTTTCAGTTGAAGAACATTGGGGGGGCCATACTTTGTGCAAACAATTGCTTTCATTAGTTCTCCTCCAATTCGTTATATTCATTAATATCTACGGATACGAATAAATAGAACAACGGCTTCACTCTTCAACAACTGTTCTCTAACTATTCTGCCCCTTTAGCCACCCATGAAGCCACCAATTACTTTGTTAGAAATTATTATGTTTTTTAATGACTCTATGCAATCGGTGTACCATTTTCAACAGTTTCATCTGGCTTTAACAGAACTACGTCACCTTCTTCTTGAACACCACCTATCACCAATATTTCAGATTTGAATCCAGCGATTCGACGTGGAGGAAAATTTACAACCGCTACCACTTGGCGACCTATTAATATTTCTGGAGTGTATCTTTTTGTTAATTGTGCACTAGATTTTTTTATTCCTAATTCTTCACCAAAATCAATCCTTAGTTTAATTGATGGTTTACGTGCCTCAGGAAAGGATTCAGCACTTATTACAGTACCAATGCGAATATCTAGTTTTTGAAATTCTTCAATCGTTGTTATGGTCAAAATAATTACCTCCTAAAAAAGTTAAAAAAATATTTATTTTCGGTTCAAGACATTTGGTTCAATTAGGTTATTATTTCTACAACATGGTTTGTTATTCCTTCTTTAGGTAAACTGCCCCCGTTTGCCACCTATGCAGCACAAAATATTGCTGCACCACAGAGAATGAAAATGGTTAAGAGTAGTCAATACATAGTCACCGAAATCCATAGACTTGTTAATGCACGCTCTACTCTTTTTTTAAATAATTGAGCAGGGCAGTGTTGTCATTTTTCTTTTCTTGAAGAAACTTATTTTCATGGTAGTTCAAGAAGAAAGGGTGCTATTTCTTCTTGAAGGAATGCACCCTTTAGCCCCTCTTATTTATCATTCTTCTTCTATAAGGAGCGCTTGAATATCACGGCAATCTATAAAAATAGTTAAATTAACCATTTGACCCTCTTCTTCTTCTACACCTTCAAACTTGGCGCAGCAATTACTCATGTCAAATTCTAAAAAAGTTATATCTTCCAACCTTACACCGCCTACAATTACGTCTACATCAGTGCCTGATTCCAACATACTTAGTTGATCGCATATACATTTATCACACATATTTCTAATCCCCATATAAAATTCACCTCTTTTCATAAAGAAAAATACTTGCATTTTATCTTATGAAAGGAGACCTTTAACAGTTGGACAAAAAGAATGGTACATATGCTTTTATTTATCATGGGGAAAATTTGTTGCTAAATAAGTATGTTCTTTCTTCCACTAACCTGCTGCGTTAGCTCAAATCAATAAAGAGATTCTCCCACACCAACTTAGACACAGCTACGTAACTAATTTGTTGAATAATGGGGCTTCAATTGACGTCATACAAAGTCTTATGGCGTATGAAAAATCTGAAACCGGAAGGAAATACGCTCAATTAATCGGGAGGATAAGGAAAGAGTATTATCAGAAGTACTTTTAAACGTAAAAGGAGCAACATCTTTATAGACGTTGCTCTACTTAACTAAAGCCTCATAGTTGAACAAGAATTTCTCGACTTACAACCCAATTAAGAGAATTAGAATATCACAATATTATAAATCGTAAAGTATATGCACAAATACCCCCAAAAGTTGAATACTCAATTACCGAATACGGAAAAGGATAAATGCCAGTTTTAATGCAATGCATGAATGGGGATTAAAACATTTACAGCACTTGGATGAGCTTTACGGGAAAAAGCAAGAATCTAAAGGAAAGTAAAAAAGAGCCGTCTATGCAGCTCATTGATCTTTTGCTAACGCCTCCGATAGTGGAAGAATGAAATTAAAGCCTTTCCCCAGTTAATCCGTACTCAAATTCAAATTTAACTGTCTATGAAAAATTTAGACCCTTAGCGAGCCACGGAAGCCTCTTGCAGCATAGTAGGAATCTGCTCCATTGTGGTACACAAAGACAGTGTCGTAGCGAAGATCACAAAAGATTGCCCCGCCGAGTTTTCTAATATTAGCAGGTGTTTGCACCCAGCTCGACGTTTTCATATCGAAATTTTCAAGTTTCTGTAGCTCCCGGTATTGTTCTTCCGTTAAAAGTTCTATGCCCATGGCAGTTGCCATATCAATAGCGCTATTTTCTGGTTGGTGTTTTTTCCTTGACTCCAGTGCTTCACGGTCGTAACAAACACTTCTGCGACCTTTAGGACTTTCTGCTGAACAATCATAAAAAATGTATTCGCCCGTCTTTTTATCATGGCCAACAACATCCGGTTCACCGCCAGTTCCTTCCATTTCATTGAGCGACCACAGTTTTTCAGTATTATCTTCGAGCTTAGATTGTACTTTAGCCCATTCAAGACCTTCATGTCGGTCCATGTTTTTCTCAAAACGGACTTTCAAAGTTCTGAGTAGTTCCTCACGTTGTTCTAGTGGCAACTCCTTATTTCTCTTTGTCATATTAGTTTCCTCCTTATTATTTTTACTCATATTGACAATTGCTATAATACTATAATCAAAAAGTATATTGGTTTCTATTGGACCTGTTCATAAAAATTTTCACCTAATATTACTTAAGCTTCCTTTGACTACCATACTCCTAATTTTACCATTAATCTTCTTAAACTAACCTGGTTCTTTAGTTGAATAAGAAAAATGGCTTCACTCCTTCTTAAAGTAAAGCACCCGTTAGCCATCCTTAAAGCCCTGCTAAGATTAAGTAATAGAATTTTGTTTCTAAATAAAGCGATACTTACGAGAAAATTGCATGATAACCAAAATACCAGTTAACCCAACAACAAGAAACCATAATATATTAATAGGAACTACAAACATTAATACGCTAAAGAAAATAGCCGTTAAAGAGCTAATTGTAATTGATTGTACGCTCGTAAATTTATTGTGAATTAAATAATATAAAGCAAATGGTAGTGCTAATGTAAATATCGGAATATAAATTGTAACAATAGATGTTTTAAGTAAGGACAGTGAAAGTACTGCTATTATATAACCTATTGACGAAGTAAGTGTTCTTCCTACAAATACTTTACCTGAAAAATAGCCATATAGCAGAACAAACATAATCATTAAACTAGCACAAATTCCCATAATTGAAACAAATGAATATCCCATGTTGGAAGCCGATATGGAAAGACAAACTAAAGAAACACATGGTAAAAGTAATATTAAAGAATTTTGCTCTTTTTCCATATTCATCACATTTGTAAAACTAATAAGAAATAATAAAGAAATTGGAATAGTCAAATACCCTAACTCAATCAGATTCCCATAAATCGGATAATGAATAATACTAATATCAAGTTTACCGACCATTATTATCACAAGTGAAGCACCAATTTGACCAAGCAACATCCAAATGTTTGATAATTTTAATGATTTATTGAGCTTGGTTGTAATTACAATTAAAACCAGTCCAATAAATAAAGCTAAATATAACAACTTTTCCCTCCTCAATAATTTTAAAAAAACTACCCTAGATTTGAAAATTCGGATCCCAACATTATCTCAATTTAATATACAGTATATGGAAATAAAACACAAATCCTATTATTTTGCTTCTTAAACTAACCTCCCCGTTAGCCATCCATGAAGCCTTGCTTCACCACAGAATATGTAAAAATTTCACATCCTTCCATGGTAGTTCAATAAAAAATAAAAAATAAGCTCATGAATTATAATTGGAATCTTTATTACTTTTAAAGAGAATTTGGTCAGCTGAAATAATAAATTCAATTAAACCCATCGTGATATTTTGAAGCAAGACACGAAACTCGTACTTGTCATTTGACTTATATATTTCCTCATACAACCACCATGAACCTTGCAACAAACCATCCTGTTGAATTATAGTAACATTTTCAAAAATGACTTCATCTATATTTGTAAAACCACCTGTATTGTCAAGAAGTAATTTTAAGGACCTTTCGTTCTTAACTGATTTTATAATCGTACAATCATGGAAGCTGAAGTTCTTAATGATTTCTTCACCCAATGATGCTGAAGCTCCATTGATATATCTTCTGTAATCCTTACTTGTCATTGTTACATCCTTTTCATTTTTCTCGCAAAATTGAGTAACAGCATTTATAACATTACGACTCGCCTTATATAAAGCATAAACCCTTATATCAGCTATCTGATTTAAAATTGGTTCTGATAATTCCTTTTTTAAATACTCTTGATTATTAATAAAAGATAAATGAAATTGTTCTATTGCCTTATCTCTATTAAAGGGCTCATAGTTAGTATTTTCATCTATGTTTGCTGTTTCGTTGGTTTTCAATATTAAAGCAATTTCTTCTTGTAAAGTAATCCAACTATTTAATTCGTTGTTGTAAAGCTGTTGAAAATAATCTTCTGAAAATGTTTCAGCTTTCTTTTCTTCTTCTAAAGGTAGATGGAAACTTGTTCTTTGGCAAAGTTCATACCATTCTTTAGTAAAATATTTCATTTAATTTTCTGTCCTTCTCTATTGGCGTTTTAATTCCCTTTGTCCTATATTCCTCTATGAGCATAAAAACACCCCTTTTGAAATAAAATCCTGTTTTACTAAACTGCCCCTGTAGTTTAATAAGCTTAGTAAAACAGTAAATATCCCAAAGAAATAAATATAACAATTGATCCTATCGCCCTTATCCAAGTTATTTTATTACTAATTCCCGCTTTTTTCTCTAAATAATTTATGTAATTAATAATAAAAATAAAGCCAAAAAAAAGCATAAAATTTGAAGAATTATCTTTGAGAGAGAAACTACTCATAGCAGCTAATGCAACAAGTAAAGTTCCAGCTGCACCTAATATTACATTGATATATAAGGAACTATGATTTTCTTTCACCTTTCTAACCTCCATTGAGAATAGTTTTAAAACCCTTAATTTTTCTGAACTAACCTGCTTCATAGTTTAATAAGCGAATTAAATCTTAAATAAGTTGTACTAACTCTGGATTTAATACAACTTTATGAAACCTCCAACAATCAGAGTATTCTGTACCAATTTCGTGATCATGTAAGCAAACCCTGTTCATTCCATCACAGCCGTCAAGACCACAACAACCATTTAATCTACTGCTATCTGAATGACGGTTTGAATTGATTAAATCCTTGATGTTTATAACGATTGAACCTTTTAATAGTTCGTAAGTTGTTTCTTCTTGAATTAAATAAAAGCCTCTAGGAACATAATCTTGACCATCGTTTTTACTAATCAAATTCAGGTCTTTTAATTCCGATAATGATTCAGAAATTTCTAAATTACATGCTTTACAAATCAGTTTCAACTTGTCGGTTCCTCCTTTTATATGAATATGTGCTCCAGTTAATGCTACAAATCTGTTTTTCCTCAACTAAAGAACTCGTTAGCTTAATAGAACCCCTCTAATGAAACATAAAAAGTAAACATTGAAACAATGATGCACAAAAACGCCCCCCTTATCCACCAATTAATCGCCGCCACAAATAACCTTTTCTTCAACTAACCTGCTGCGTTAGTTTAACAAGTAACATCTTCTATCGAATAAAACGTATAAACTCTTGTGCTTTGAACACATCACTTTTCTTTTAATGTTCTCTGGTTCATAAATATTTTCAATATGCTTATAAAGAGCAGAATTAATGGTATTGTTTGAACAGATAAAAAACCCCTAAGGAAATCAAAATTATCTCTGTCAGGGGAGTCTATTGCCATTCCGCCTACTCCCAAAATATTTCTTTATTAAATTAACCTGCTGCTTTAGTTTAACAAGAAAAAAGAGCCGTCTATGCAGCTCATTGTTCTTAAACTAACGCACACGTTAGCCATCCATGAAGCCCTACTTCACCACAGAATATGGAAGGAAATTACGTTCTTCCAAGGTAGTTCAATAAGAAGTACATGTTAATTAGATATAGTCGTACTTCTATTTCTAACAAATTCGAGTAATAGAAATTAATGAATGTAATTATTGGATTAATGTGCGCCATCCTCTTTTTTTTTACAATTGAGCAGGGTCTTCTTAACTATTTTCATTTTTCTTTAAGATACTTATTTTCATGGTAGTTGAAGAAGAAATCATTCTCTTTTGCTATTTTTGATAAGTAATCCAAGTTGGGCATGGAGCGAATGGTAAGGTACTTAATACTTCCATTGCATATTTATCAGTGGTATCAAACTCTCCCACAATAAATTGAATATCATGTTTAATAGCATATTTTATTTGTTGGAATGTTAATTGAGGAATCAACTCTTTATTTTGACTTTCAGATGTACCACACCAACCTAATTCTAAAGCATCTTCCCTATCTGATTCATGAAGAAAAGAATAAGCTATTATATCCTCTTCATCGATGTCTAAGTAAATATAACTTCCATTTGGTACTACATCGTCTGCGAGGATCATTTCTTTCCATTCTTCCAATCCTTTTTCTACTACTGGATTTACTACGTGTGTTTTTTCATAGTTTCTTTTTACAACAAGAGTTAGCTTTTCAACAAGCACTTCGTTTGATATAACTTCCTCTAAAGTTTTCATTACATGTTTTTCACTATTATGGGGACTATCGCCTTTAACGTCTGTTACCTTTAATTTTGGCATATACGTTCTTCTAATTTCAATAAAGCCGTTCTTTTCATAAACTTTTCTTAAGTTAGTTGAAGTTTCCCAAACTGAAGTTTGTAAAGGAAAGTTAATTGTTTCAAGTTTTTCAATATTAGATAACAATTTTTCTTCAATACTTAACCTTTTGTAAAGCGGATTACTTAATATTCGAAAGTAAGTACAATACGGATGGAAACTACTTGTCCAAGCAATCACAATGCCTATTAACTTATTTTTAAAAAAAGCAGAGTATGCAAATTTCAATTTAGAGCTATATACAACACTTAGTAAATATTCTTCCTCAAAACATAAATGTAATAACTGGGCAAACTGTTCTTCGTCTATTCTCTCGTATTTTTTAATTATAATCTGCATATATAATCTCCTTCTAAGTGTTTAAAAAGAAAAAGAACTCTGTGATGGCAGAGCAATAAACTAATTTTAAATATAAAGTGGTAAATCCTTTACACTGTTCAATTGATATATTTTTTCTTCCTTGTAATTAGAACCTACTCTTATTCCAAAACCTTTAATTCCTATATTTATTGCTAATTCTACATCAACTGCTGAGTCACCAATCACAAAGGACTCTTCCAAATTAATTTCAGGATATTTATGAATAACCTGCTTAATCATTCCAATTTTAGGCTTCATGCAAGTACACCCCTCATCTTTACCATGGGGACAATAAAAGACATCAAGCAGTTCAACACCTTGGCGAGTTAACTCTCTTTTCACTTGATTATTTATATCATGGTATTGGTCAACAGTAATGTATCCTTCGTTAATAATGTATTGGTTGGTAATAATTATAATTTTATAACCTTTACTTATAACTTCTTTTAATGTGCTAATTGAACCATCTATAAATACTGGATGCTCTATTCTAGTCCATTCATGGTCTGAATAATCTTCAATTATAGTGCCATCTCTATCAAAAAATGCAACTCTCAATTTCTACCCTCCTTACAGATTGATTTTTCATTTATTCTTCTTCAACTAACCTGCTTCGTTAGTTAAACAAGCACCTTCTCTTTTACTACACATTTTGGTCGCACAGAGTAGTAACTCATTACACTTTACATCTAAATTACAATTAATTTGAATGTCATACAACAAAAAACTCGCACAAACGTTCGCACAGAGTTATAATTACCCTATCTTAAAAATCAAAGGAGTTTTGCCTTATGAGTCAAAGAGTTGCCTACTACGATGTTGCACCTGATGGTATGAAAATTATGATGGATATGGAGAAATACACTAAGAAGTCTACTATTAATCGAACTACTAGAGAACTTATCAAAATTAGAGTTTCTCAAATTAACGGTTGTGCTTTTTGTATAGATACTCATACATCCGATGCTCGTAAGATGGGTGAAACCGAACAGCGAATTTATTGTTTAAATGTTTGGAATGAATGTACTTTTTATACACCTGAAGAGAAAGTTGCTCTCGAACTATCTGAGCATATTACTCTAATTCCTACGAAAAGAGTTCCTGATGACCTATATAAGCTAGTACGTGAACATTATAACGAGAATCAATATGTTGACCTTGTTCTAATCATCAATCAAATCAACAGTTGGAATAGAATTTCTATCGCAATGGGGAATACAGCCACTGAAAAATAACTACTCTTTAACGAACATCTTATGGTGTTCGTTTTTTCCTCCATTTATTTCGCAATTTGTGTCAAATGCGACGTAAAAACTCTCCATCTTTATTCAACTAAACTGCTGCGTTAGTTCAATAAGAAAATAATTTATGATCTTCAAGTAAAGTACTTGTTAGTTAAATAAGACTCTTATTATTGCTTCAGAACTAATACCCCATGGTAGCTAATAAAATATGCTAATAACTTTAACGTCCAGATTTTTGTTCTTGCGACTTACTTAGAAGAAAAATTGTTGTTGCAAAGATAAAAATTCCTGTACATAACCACATTGTAATTCCATTCCAACTACCGTCTAATAAAGTAATATTCGTTAAAATAATTAGTTGCATTAAAACAATAGCAATATACAAAATTATATTGTAACGGATAAATCTCCCCCCTTTGCAGTCAAATACTTTGCCTGATACTTGAAAATTACACATACTATACCTACTTCAACGCTTTTCTTAAAATACCTCCTCTTTCTCTAACTAACGCACTCGTTAGTTGAATAAGACCTTCATAATTGGTATTAAACTCTATTTACGGAATCGATATTTTAAAGGGCTCCAACTTATGTTCCTTCCGTTCTATATGACCATCTCCTCTTTGAATATCAAATTTAGCATAAGGGGTGATTGTCAATTCAGTCACATCATTTTCGACCGGTTCAAATAATTGCTTACCGTACTTCCCACTAATCTCCTTTAATCGTTTGTTAGAAGAGTCGACCACCTCAAATTCAAGTTTAACGTCTCTTCCATAATTTTCTTCCTTATACTGAGCATCATACGCAATGAGAACGCCAGGAGTACCCCATTTAATATCATGTATCTCGTATTTCAAGTTGTCTATTTGTTGAGATTTTGCAATATCAATCTTATTTTCATACTGTGCTTTAACTACTTCCTTCGTAAACTCAAATAACTCCCCTTGCTTACCTTCAAAAGTCATACCCAATTTAAGTGTATCAGGGTTAAAACTATAGTAATTAATATTTAGAATTCCAGTCCAATTTGTCGGTGAACTTTCATCCGTTGTAAGTCCAAAATTCGATAAAGGCATTCCACCTTTATAATTATGTTTAATGTTAAAATAATCCGACGTTATAGGTTTTTTAGAATCGACGGAAAAGCTAGCTGTTACCCGGGCATCATCGTAATAGATTTCCCCGAGTGTTATCGTAATCCCGTTGATTGTTTTAGATTCCCCGGAATACTCACTCAACCCTGCTTCTGAAACATTTTTCAAACCGATATCACCTAAGTTCTTATATATTTGACCAATTAATGGTATAGAAGAGACGACCTGTGCCATAGCTGGAGACACCGTCGCAGAAGCGACTAACAATCCAAAAGCCAAAACTGCTGCCCCAATGCCATAACCCCATTTTTTTCGAGTTGATTGTTTTCTCATCTGATGTGACTGCTTCTTGTCTATTGATTGCTTTAATTTTGCCTTTACTCTTGCCTTTTCGACTTCGCTTACTTCCATCTCTTTAAAATCTTCATCATCCAGCTTGAGATTATTTAAATGCTCAAAGATATCTTTCATGCAAAAGTCCCCCCTAAGTTATTATTAGTCCGTTGTTGTTTTAGTCTTTTCTTTCCACGGTAAATGCGATTATCGACTGCAGCTTTCGTTATACCAATATTTTTTGCAATTTCTTCACTTGTCATGTCCAAGAAAAATCTCATCATAAAAATATCTCGGTCAAGCACTTCAAACCCACACATTAACTTTAATAGTTCATTTTTATTTTCAGTAACAAGAACTTCGTTTTCTACAGAAGGACTACTACCTACATCTAAATCATTTGTACCAACAATTTCAACTTCAACACGTTTATTTGCTATCCGATAGTTATCAATTGCTTTAAATTTTGTGACCACACAGAGCCATTTCCGAAAATCATCAGTGTCCCCTTCAAACTGATTTGCGTGATGCCAAATAGTTAAAAAAACATCATTTATACATTCTTCAACTAGACCAGGGTTTCCTAATGGTGACAATACTTTATAGGTAATGCCCTTAACTAACGGTAAATATTTATCAACTGTATATTCTAAAGCATCTTCTTTTTGACGTTTAAGCCGTTTTATAAAATTATGGTGGTTAGATTTCATAAGATTTGTCTCCTTACTTTTTGTAAAATCCCTCACACTATATACAACGTAATAAATAGACTTTTTTTCTCACATATAATAAAATTTGATTTTTAAAAAAATATAAAGCCGAAATACCTTTCCCTTTGTTTCTTAAACTACAACAAAAAAACCTGCCAAAGACAGGTCTTTTCGGTTTCAAAAACATTAATTATATTGGAGTTCATTAGAAAATTCTTATTCAACTAAACTGCTTCGTTAGCTACCCTTACTGGCAGCCACTTGTTTAACTAAAGCACCTCGTTAGTTGAAGAACTTCTGAGAAACTTTTCACCATTCCGATAAAGAACGTTTAACAATATTAGAATCCTCTAATAAAATTTCTTCTTTATCAAATCCATCTTTATTAAACTTGTATCGATACATCATTAGGCTTTGCCCATCGCTAAACAGTATAATCTCATTTCGATTTTCTTTTTCAATAATCCAAAAGTCTAATGTACCACGAACATCGCCATTAAATAAGGCGTATGTTTCTTCTTCGTCCTTTACTAACAATTGCCAAATATGAGTGTCATCCCAAGCAGCATTTCCATTATCATCAAAAATCGGAGGTGGCGAAATATACAGAAGAATTTGGTCCTCTTCACCATCCCCAGTAACGTCTACTTCAATATCTTCAGCTAAATAAGCACCCTCTAAAATTTCTACCTCTTCGCTTACAATTCGAGTCTCAAATGATTCGATTTCTTCTGATTCAACTTTCTGTTCTTCAGGTTCACAGCCAAATATGAACACTGTTAATCCTATTAAAAAATACTTTTTCATAATTATACCCCCTTATTATTCTCCCTATCTTCAACTATCCTGCTGCGTTAGTTCAATTAGAAAAGAGTTGCCTAAGCAACCCTTAATCTAAGCACCTATATCAAACTTAATTAGTTGAAATAACTCCATCCTTAATTGTTATAAAGTTTGCGTTAAATCCGATAATACAGATTATATAGTCTCCATCCTCTTCTACATAAAAGTCTGTCCTGAGCTGATCAGTAACGGAAGCAGAAAAAATCTTCGTATAATTACCATTCAATATGTAACCAACTCCAGTAGCACTTGTTCCATCTGGGATGATGGATAGGTCTATCTCAACACTATCTCCTTTTTTTAATGCCAAACCCGTATTTTCTCCATTTAATAAGAATAGATCCCCGTTGTGCAATTTCATATTTTTAAAAGAATAAATATTTGGAGAATCCTCTTTCAATGCAACGTTAATTTTATTAAAGCTGTTTAGAAATTCATCATCAATTTCAACTTCGGTTATTTCTTTGGCTTTTGTTTCAGAAGTGTCATTGTTTCCTAACACTATAGTCAAAACAGATATTCCAATAAGAAGTGCTACGATTGTGATGCTAAAAAGGTAAATTCTTTTTTTCATAAACTAACTCCCTTTCACCAAGTCTATTTTTAAAATTTTTTTATAAATTACTATTTCTTCTTCCAATTAATAACTCCTGCTTATTTAACTAAACTGCTGCGTTAGTTCAATATGAAAAAGAGTTGCCTAAGCAACCCACGATCTTAAAATAAAGCACTCGTTAGCTTAACAAGGTTTCTATTATATTTCACTTTTTGGTCTCAAAAATAACGATTTATCAAGAACTAAAGATAAATCTATTTGAGGAAGTTCACGTTGTATTAGTTCGTACATTTCCTCAATTATTACTTCTAATTCTCTTATAGAAACCTTTGGGTCATCAAGAAAAATAGACTCTAAGCGATTTGATATATTTTTAGGAGTGATTTCCATTGAACTGAGTGTATGTTTTTGCCACTTAAAGGCTGGATGGTGTACGAATTGACGGTTTAAACCGAATAATACGCCCATCAAATTGGTTTGAACGGCTACCATTACTTTATAAAGCATTAACCAATCTTTACGCTCAAGTAAAGCCTCACGATTAGTCCATCTGTTTCCTAAAAAAATATTCTCCTTTACCATAGCCACACTTAATTCATAAGGGTATTTACTTACTTTCTCCTTCATGCAATTAATAACAAAATCACCGCTAAGGGTAACTCCGTTATAAACCGTAGCTACAATACATTGCTTATCTAAATCCGTATCATAAGATATAATTACATCTCCTATAACTTTGTTAATTGTATCTGTTAGAAAATTGCTTATTTCTAATTTAACACCCTGAGTTATGTAAGTTTCTGACCATTCCTCTTCTTCATATGGGTGAAAGTCAATAATATTACCATTTAATTCTACGATTGGAGCCTTCCTTTCCTCGTCAGTAGGAGCTCCTTTCCAAAAAACAAATAGTTCAATATCCGAATATTCATCATGCCAATTTCGTGATACAGAACCTCCTAATAAAACGGCTTCAACTTTTGGATTTTGTTCATATATATTTGCTATTTCTGATGCTAATATTTTTAAATCCACATAATCTCTCCCTTTCGGAAACCTTTTTTGCTTCTTCCACTAAACTGCTGCGTTAGTTCAATAAGAAAAGCCACCCGTAAAAGAACTATTGGCTTAATTACCTATATATTTATAATACGATTCTGTTTCGGCCCTAATTGAACACCCATTTTTTAAAAATACTTTTTGCATTTTTTTATTGGTCTCATGTGTAATTCCTATGTAATAGGTTGCTCCCAATTCTTTTAGTAAATTCATGGACTGATAGTGAATAGATACACTATGTCCTTTCCCTCTCTCTTCAGGTAAAATCTCAAAATAAAATAACCTTCCTTCGTCCACAGTGCCACGTTCTATATGGGGGATAGATATTCCAATGGGGTTGTCTTCTAAGTAAATGACATTACAAGATTTACTCCAATTCTCCCCTATTTCATTTTTCACTGAGTTTAGATGTTCATCCATAGTAAGTGAAGTTGGGGAGTTTTCAGACGCATACATACATTTCTCCCAAATTTTCTTAAACTCATCTTCCGATATATTATAGTCACTTAATGATTGCCAATCATACCCTTTTATATTGTTATTAATATCATTTAAGTCTCTAACTACTTCAACTTTTGAAGTATACTTTTCAAATCCTAAATTAATTAACATTTGTGAAAGAAGCAAATAGTGTTCAGAAGATCTGTTAATTAAAGCACTAATTCTGCTAAGTTTATTTTGTATAGCAAAGTCATTTAAAGTATTTATCTTATCTTTCCAGTTATTATGGTCAAAGTCCGCCCTCTCTATTTCTTCTATTCCAATATACTGAGGTGTGCCATCTAATACTTTAAATGATTCTTTTAAAAGGTTTTCCACCATAGAAATTTCAGACAATATACAATCACCCTTTCACCCTTTATTCTTATTATTTCGATATTATTCTATATACCTTCTTCAACTAAACTGCTACGTTAGTTCAATAAGAAAAAAGAGTTGCCTAAGCAACCCATGATCTTTAACTAAAGCACTCGTTAGTTGAATTAGGCCTTTTTCTATTGCACACTTTGGTCGTAATGTGTATTAACACCCTCCCTAATTTAGTCTTTCTTGCTATTGCTTTGGAACAAATTTTAGTATCTTTAATTTTTTTTTACTAAGCCGTATAATTTTTCTATTCTCAAACGTCTATTTATTGTAAGTACATTAGGAGGGAAATTATATGGAACTAAGTAATAACATTAACAAAGTTTTTTTGGATGAAGCTCGAAAATTAAGAGATGAATTTGAAGAAATAGTTTCAGTATACTCATCAGACCTGTGGAACTATTGTAAATATGTAACTGGTTCCCCTTGGGATGGCGAAGATCTTTATCAAGAGACAATGATAAAGTCTTTTGGATTGCTACCCCAACGTTGGAGTGAGATTACTGATAAAAAATACTATCTCTTCAAAGTTGCAACAAACACCTGGCTGGACCAATGTAGAAAGCTTAAACGTGAAATAGGAACTTTAGATGATGTACCTGAGCCAAGTCTTGATTTTTCAAATCGTCTATTATTGGAAGAGATTCTAATATCGTTGGAGTCGAATTTGACAATTAAACAAACAGCAGCATTTCTACTATTGGATATTTTCCAGTTTAGTGCAGATGAAGTAGCTGGGATTGTCCAAAGCACTCCAGGTGGTGTATATTCTTCAGTTCAACGTGCGAGAAGAAAAATAGCTTCTATGGATTTTTCAAAATCAAGAACTAAAATAGGTACACAAAGTCATAACGTAACCATTCAAGCATACTTAGAAGCCTTTAATAATGGAGATTTAAATAGTATGTTAAGATTATTTAGTGAGCAAGCACAAAATGAAGCGTTCTTTGGATTCCAGGAATTCTCTAAAGAGGAGATGCGAAAAGGTTCCCTAAGATTTGGATTGCCTGGCCATACTGCTAAAGAAATAGAACTTTGGGGTAAACCAGTTATTATTGTGCTAACTACTAATGACCATAGCCCTGAAATACATGACATTCAGATACAAGAGATTGAAAACGGTAAAATAGTAAGCCATAAAAGTTATTTCTTCAGGAAAGAATTTATTTTAGCTGCTGCCGAAGAACTTGGAATAAAGGCACAATTAGTAAAACCACCAGTAAATTGGAATTAATTGAAATAACAAATGACCTCTTCGGTTCTTTCTTTCAAAGTTTGTTCATACTGCTACATAATTTTTAAATTTTTTTCTTACGATTTGTTGAATTAGTAAAAGAAAATTAAAACAAAGGGTGGAATGTTAATGAATTCAATCGCTTCTCCAATCGCCTGTAAGGTAAATAATGTTTTTATCCATGTTAGTAACTTAGAAAGTTCTGCAGAATGGTACAGCAAACTACTTGGAATACCCTTTAATAAGGATAATGTTTCATCTCCTGTTTACAATATCCCTATTACAGCTGAGACTGGACTTACTTTAGACGACCACACTTTCGATCCGAGCTTTACACTAAATCCTTCAAACCATGCTTTATTTAATTTCTTCGTCAAAGATATTGATGAAGCATACAAATTTATCAAAACAATGGAATAACAGTTGTTAGAGAAATAGAGCGTATTGGTGATTTTGCCTATTTTAACTTTCAGGATTTAGATAGAAACGTATTAATGATCTGCAATTGTAGATATTTTTGAGCAAAGGTTAGATTTATCTACCATTGCTCTTTTTTTATTGCTCAGTTTGTGTCAAATGCGACATAAAAAGAATGGAGTTTCATTTCTCTTGTTCAACTAACCTGCCTCGTTAGTTCAATAAGAAAAAAGGCTCTACTCCTTCTTGAAGTAAAGCACTCGTTAGTTGAATTAGATGCAAATTTAGTGAGCTTATAGATATACATGTTGTAGTTTTTCTGGATTCCTCACAATATAGATTTCAGCAATTTGATCGTTTTTTACATGGAAACAAATAACCATTTTGACATTGTCAACTCCCTTTACCAAGAGTCCAGTGTCACCATTTACATTAACGATTTTTACAACGGTTTGTTTCTTATCGTTATGTGACAGTAAGTTTCTAATAAAACGGACAACTAAATATTTGGAATGTACCGGCTTTAAGGCAGCATATACTTTTCCGCCACCATCGGAATATAGCGTAACATCTTGACGCAATAATTCTTCAATCTTCTGTATGTTTCCCTGATTTAATGCTAACACGAATGTCTGTATAATTTTATCTATTTTCGGATCATTCGGTGCTTCCACCTCTTCTTTTATCATTGGAAATTTATTCTTTACCCGGCTGAATACTTTTCTGCAATTAGATTCGGTGCGATTCAAAATTTGTGAAATCGCCAAATAATCATAATCTAGCACTTCCCTAAGGATGAAAACAGCTCTCTCTACGGGTTTCAGTTTTTCCAGCAGCATCAGAATGGCAAATGATATCGCTTCTCCGTTCATCACTTCAGTAATAGGATCGTTATCGTTTAAAATCAATGGTTCTGGCAGCCAGGGACCAGTATAAACTTCACGTTTATACGCGGCAGATTTTAAATGATCAATACATTTGTTTGTAACCATTTTACAAAGGTATGCCTTCTTATTTTCCACATGCTCAATCGTTTTTTCTCCTGCCTGCAAGTACACATCATGAACAATATCTTCTGCATCAGAAACAGTGCCGAGCATCCGGTAAGCTATCGAAAATAAAAGTGGCTGAAACTGAGAATATAGTTTCTGAAGCTCCATACCTTTACCTCCTTTCTTTAGTGAGTAATACTGGCAACATTCCATGTATACTCTCTTATTTTTTCTGCCAATTTACCTGAAAGTACAAAATCAACTCCCCATTTTTGCGCCCATACAAAACCATCGTTCGGACCGAGTCCTATACAAAGAAAATCAGGGTAGGTTTGATGGGAAATTGCTTGTAATCCCTGAAGATGTGCCTTCATAATTTTAGAAAGTCGTTGAGCTTGGGAAATAGCTTCTTTGCAGCTCATTGCTGCAGCTTTTCCACTTATAGGGTCAACCACATGGACACAGTCTCCAATGGCATAAATATTCTCACTTTCTACTAAACGATACCATGAATCCACTTTTATTTTTCCTTGTACTGTAAGAGAGAGACCTAAATCGTAAAGGCTAGGATGAGGCTTTAAACCGACTGTCCAAACACACGCATCCGCTTCAAGTTCGGATTTGTCAGAGAAAACGACTTTACCGTTTGAGAATTTATCTACCTTTTTATTGTGCATTAATTGTATACCATGTCTCGTTAGCCTGTTCTCAAGCCGTTCACTGATTTTCACTGGAGCTTCATCTAATAATCTCTGTTTATTATTAATAAGGAATATTTCAATACTCTTCTGCTTCATCCCTTCTGTTTTAGTTTCATTTTTCAACCATGATCCCACTTCTGCAGCGGTTTCAATTCCTGTAATCCCACTTCCTACTATTGCCAATCGAAGTTTACTCACTGGTGATTCCATCATCCCCAATAAATGCTGCCGAATACATTGTCCATTTTGTAAATCATTGAGCGATATTCCTCCACATTCTGAATTCACTTCACGTAGTACACTGCCCATGGCAAGCACCAAACAATCAAAATCCAGATGAATCAATGTTCCATCCTCCCTGAAAATGTGAACGGTTTGCTCTTTAGGATAAACTGCTGTTAACTCCCCCTGAATAAACTCAATATCAGAGCCGCAATAATGCTTTAAAGGAACATTTAAATTCGACAAATTTTCATTAACAATCCCCTTAAATAATTTAACCTTTTTAAAATGGAAAGTATTTTTATCAACCAGGATAATCCGAATGCTTCTTTTTAGCTCCTCACGAAACTCTTTCCTAAGTGCTTCGATGTGGTTAATCCCAGCATACCCGCCACCTATGACCACGATTGTTTTCTCATTCTTCATTTTAATCGTCTCCTTTTCAACGTCCTAATCACATGACGATTAAAGAAGCCAATTTGTGACAGATGAGACCACCAAAAAGATATCAAATAGCTGTATTCTACTTTCCGTCACTACACCGTTTTGTCGAGTATGACATACCGATAAATATCTCTGTTGTTTAATTAACCTGCTGGGTTAGTTGAATAAGAAAAAAGACTTGCCTAAGTAACCCATCATCTTCAACTAAAGCACTCGTTAGTTTAAGTACAATATTTCACAAACTCTATATTTGATATTTTGTAGCATACATAATATTTATAACTTTTCATTTCTTAATTCATAGTGAAAAGCTATTATTATTGTCCTGTTTAATACAAGACCAACTTTTTGAAACCATTAAAGAGTTGCAAGGTAAATTTATTTCCAATTTAAGACAAGGAAATCGAGAAGTAATGATCAGAGATTTTTCCTACTTAACATATAGGCATGGCTAGAGGTGATTTCGTTTACAGTGGTGTAATCATATTCTTTTTATTTCATTGCTGATAATCTAAGAAAAGTTCAAGTGCTCTTTAAGTGTATCTCCTTGCTTATTGTTTTCCGAAGCTTACCGCGGGCGAGGAATCGAGCCTCCTCGCACTTCGTGCTCTGGGGTCTCGCTTGCTCCGCTTTCCCGCAGGAGTCGAGCGGACGCTTCTCCAAACTGCCCCCACTAATCACATTGAATTGGCAGCCAAAACATATAGAAATAGGCAACTCCCTGTTCGAAAATAAACAAGAAGTTGCCTTTCTTTTTCAAACACAGACAGAAGTGTTCAAAGGTTCACTATTTGAATTTACTATATAATCCCACACTTTTCCTACTATCTTTCTAAATTGAAAATACATAAGAAATACCATTTTATATACATCAAGCACTCTATTCGATTATACGAAAAAAGTGCTTGATGTCCATTCTGTCATTTATTTAATTGTTGCTTTCTGTTTTTGCATCCTTACTAAAACCTCTAAAATCTCCGAAACAATGTCCAGATTGGAACTTTGTTTACCTTCCAATAATTCCTTATTGTCCTTCTGAATCATTTTGAATGTCCAATTATTATTAGGAGATGTCAAAACATGCATACCTTCAATAACCCAATGGGCATCCTCTTTGAAAAATACCATTAACCGATTATTGTGTATCATGCTTTTTAGTGCAGCATCTAATTGACTGCTTATACGGTTCCAGTTTTCTTTTGAATTGATGGCTTCCAAGCTCTGCACATCTGTCACAGCCCCAGCTTTTACCCAAGCATTATATGCAGCAGTAGGAACAAAAATAGATTCATCTACTTCGACAGTGTGACTTTCAACACCTACAAGCATCCGAGGGTAAATGACATTATTCCATACATGATCAGGAGTTCCATGCACGTATAACGTATATTCACTTTCTTCGTTCTCTTTGCATTCCACTACATGGTCTTTGCTAAAGTAGAAATAACTTTTCTGATTCCCATCTTTTATAATCTCCACAACCATATTAGTACGCGACATGATCCATAGGGCATTTCCGAAGTTTTCTTCTAATTTAATTTCCTTATCTATTAAATCAATAAGATTAAGCTTATGAAGTTTTTTATAGGTTTTCTCCCATTCTCTTTCAATTTCGTACTTTGTTAGATGTTCGAAGGGATTTGAAAAGCCTATTAAAGTTTTCGTATTTAACGTTTGCATCATGACAAAAATATCATGCACTGTAAATGTTGGAATCATTATTTTCCCTTCTTTCTCTTTTTCTATTAGAATTCTCCTCTAACTACCTACAACTCAAAATAAATCGTCTATTTTTTCTTATTCTTTCTCTTCCTATTCGTATCCCTTTCACTCTTTGATAATCCAAACTCAGGAAACATTTCCTTTACTATATCCATATTTTTTTGGATGAAAAAGTATCGATGAATATTGATTGAAAGAAATGCAGTAAATAAAGATAAAACGGAGAGACAAACAATGATTAATATACTTATTCCGGAGTCTGTATATACAACTGATAATATTAATTGTCCCAATATATACGAAGCCCCAGCTAGAGATGCCCAACCTACGGGAATAGAACGTTTTTGTTGCAGCTTATAATATGTCTCACTATAAAGAGCCTTCCAATTCATCCAGTTCATACCACTAATTAATAGGATGAATAATGCGGTATTACTTAAAAAAGGTCCCCAGCTAGTTATTCCAAGATTAATGAATATCAATTTCTGAGTACTAACGAAATAGACGTAAGTATTGACAACTCCATATACACCTAAAAATAAATAATAGGATTTTTCGTATTTATAAGGGGCTATTATATATAAAATTCCCCATATGTTACTAGAACAGTAGGAACAATTACAGCTAAGAAAAACGACCATGAGAATGGTTCCCCCAAAAGGGGAACCATCCCAATTAAATATAAAAACACGAGAAAATTCCCAATAATACTCTGCTTGTTTTGTTTCGGTGAGTCTAATTTTAAGTAAGACGAAAAAATTTTAGTCATTCTATTTTTTTCTATCGGAATTCTCTCCTAATAAGCTTCAACTCAAAATAGACCGTTTATTTTTTCTTATTCTTTTTCTTCCTATTTGTATCTCTGTCACTCTTTGGTAATCCAAAATCTGGATATTTTTCTTTCACAATATCTAAATTTTGTTTTATAAAGAAATATCGATGAATGTTAATCGAGAAAAATGTAGTACAAATAGATAAACATGATATACCAACTATTAATAATATATTTAGAGCAGAGTCTGAGTAGATAAAGGATAAGATAAATTGACCTATAATATAAGAACCACCGCCAATAGCTATCCAACTTACAGGTATTGTTCTTTTTTGCTGTAATTTATGATATGTCCCACTGTATAATGCTTTCCAATTCAACCAATTGAATCCACCCAATAAAAGTATAAACAAAATTAAATTAATTACAAAAGGAGTGCTCCCTTTCCAATCCATATTTACGTATATCAATTTCAAAATAACTATAAAAAACACGTACGTATTTACTACTCCGTATATACCAAAAAATAAATAATATGATTTTTCGTATTTATATGGATCAATCAGATAAATAATTGCCCATATTTGAATTATCAAGACTGGTATAATTGCAGCTAGGAAAAATGGTAATGAGAACGGTACACCTAATATTGGTATCATTCCAATTACATATAACAGTATTAAAAAATACCCTATAATACCATTCCTGTTATCTTTCGGTGATTCTAGATTTAAATAAGATAACTTTATATTCTTTATTCGATCCTCTTCCATTTTTAATCTCTCCTATCTATTTAAACCAAGACGATACAGAATCAATTAATCCTTTTGTTCCTATCTTAATTGCATCACCTATAGAATCATCACGGCCATCATTATTGACATCCATAATTTTAAACTCACTTAACGCAGCAGTTACAATTACTCCAGCCACTAATCCTACTGCTGCTCCTGCTACTACTCCTACAGGTCCTCCTAGTGCACCTGCTGAAGCCCCTACTTTCGCACCTAGCCAAGCCGAAGCCGCCATAGAAGCACCAGCAACTGCAACATCACCAGTAACGTTACCAGCTATTTGACTGGCTGACTCATTATTTTGTACACCATGTATAATATCTCCACCCGCTGTAGCAAATACGCCAATATATCCAAGTTTATTTGCAGAGAAGCGAAAGGTAGATTTTACGTTTGTCGCTGGGTCTACTCTTTTGTAAATCTTTTCATAGTTTGTAGCGTTAGCTCCAGAATAAGTTTTCTTTTTTACACCAATCAATTCTGGTCTAGTAATCTTAATAACTGTTTTTGTAACATTCTGTTTCGTTGTTCTTGTAGTTCTAGTAATGCCGAAGCCCTTGGAAGCCAATTTTACATCTTTATATGTTGCATTTCCCGCAGCAGCAAATCCTACAAAATTCGCAGCAGCGTTAATTGGCTTACTTTCCCAATCGTTTATATCTAATCCAACAGTGATCATAATACCTTCCCATAAATTCTTCTCTGTATATGCTGGGGCTGATACTTCTACATTATTCTGCTCTACTCGTGGATCAGCAGCAAGCATGTCTATTTGGTGCTGCAAATAGAATTGACCAATCGGCGTTGCATCCTGCACATAATTCCAATCCTCTGCCGGGAAGTTAACATCCGTTAATCCTTCTTCCATTAAATATTCAATATCTGTTAACCAGACTTCCATATTTAAAATGGCAGCTTCTATTAGAATTAGTGCATTTGTTTGAGTCAAATCAAATTCATTTAGATCAGTTACGGTGTTATCCCTTGAAGTTCTAGCACTAGTTACACCTTCCTGCACACCACTGTCATCTAAATGTGGCAACGCTACTATATCGGAAACAGAATCCATGATGTTATTGGATTCATCCGTCAAATTAGTTGTTACTTGAGAAATTTCCGTCAATCCCTCTTCTACTTCCCCTTCCAGATACGCTTGTCGAATATAGCCATTGGCATCTGGCTCTAAAGCCTCGAGTGCGGAATTCATCGTAGTAAGGGTAGTATTGTATAAAGATTTAAACGTTAAGAAGAAATGTAGAAACGGTGAATGGCAATCATTGTAGAACGATCTTATTGCATTCCCACCCTCGCCTTTAAGATTTTCCTCCATAGCTACTAAGCCTTGGACTGCAGTTTGAATGGCATTTATTTCCCCTTCTAGGCGAGTGAGCATATTAATATTACGCGCTAGACCATCATGGAATGGTTGTACGTCTAGTATTTTCATCTTGCCACCATCCTTGACCCATTTACAGTACACTGCATAGCTGCCGATACTTTTTGATCGGACTCTTCCATAAAGTCTACTGAAGCGGATGTAGTTTGAATATTTTTGGTTGATAATGTTTGATATTTTACTAATAATTGGTCCAGCTTTACGGATAATTCATTGAACTTTGTAACGACATCTAGGGTATTACCCGTAATAGGCGGCTCTGCTTTTGGGTTTAGCAGGTCAACTGCACTAGTCATTTCTCCAAGTTGATTTTCCACATCAGCATATACGATTTTAACCTCCGTAGACATAACGCTTCTCCCCCTTGCAAGTTAGTTTGCTTTCGCTTGACGTTGACGTTCTTGCTCCGCTAAAATATTGGCAATTGTTTGCTCAATAGATGCAATTTCCGCATTCAATTCACTAATTTTAGTTGTGATTGCACTAAATACATTGGAAAATTGATTTCCTGAGATATCCACATAGCTAGTTTGAATACCAGCTTCCCTAATATCGTCAAACTTATCTGCATGAGTTCCCTGCCAGGTAGCGGCAGTTAACTCAGGCTCTAAACACTTTGGTTCATTCGTATTAAATTCGGATTGTTTCCCTTGCAAGGAAGACTGGCATGTAGTTAATCTCTGCAGTTCTTCCTTCTTTTTAGCTAATAAAGCATAATAATATCCAGGCATATACATTCACTCCCTTTTTCATTTGGCTGGTTCAGTAGATTCTGAGGTACTTACTAACCTCGGTAAGAAAATGACAAACAAAGTAAGAATACCAATCCCTATTACCCCTAAAAATATGATTGTCCTCACGCTATTACTAGATGATTTCTCTTCTATTTTGGATACTGATTCATCTGCTAAAGTAATATCTTTTTCAGAAAATAATTTTAGCTCAGAGGATTTTGCTGTTACTGTACTTTTCTCCCCACGTTCAGCCGTTTGAAACAAATACGAAGTGTCTCCTCTGTTAGGAAGCTTCTTTCTCCCATCAAAATATATATCAACTTGCTTCTTAGGAATTGTATTCTTCATTTCGGTTTTTTTCTTATCATGTAGATAATCTGTATTTTTCTTAAATTCTAGTTTTTCATAAATAACAGGATCTAAGTCTTCTACCTTTTTTGGTTCTTCCGCAAAAACAACAAAACCATTTCCAACTAGTATTAAAAACAATATTGAAAACAAAAGAGGCAATTTAACTTTCATACGCTTCATCTGCCACAGATGCTTTTGATCTATTATTTTTGTTTTTATTCATAAAATAAGTGGTCGCTAACATCACTATTGCTATAACCGCTGTGATTACTGCTCCCCATATAAAGCTAGTTTCCGGTTCATACTTAATAGACATATAAACGGTAGACAAAACATCAGGAATATTAATATCGGGCACTGCAAGTATTAGTAATGGAATGATATATAAGCACATCAACGCAACGCTAGCAAGCCACCCAACTGATTGGCCGAATTCTAAAGCCACACGAATGATGGCTGCGCCTGCAAGCAATAAAAGAATAGTAAAAATTGTCCATTCTAGCGCACGATGGTCATTTAAAATATACATATAGATACTGTAGAAACTGATAATTAGTCCAACAAGTACGGACAATAAAGCTGTCATAGCTAATTGGAGCCCAATAGGGCCATCTTTCATCTGATAAGAGAAATATCCGATCAACAAACTACTGATTAATAGAATGATAAATAAAATAACAGGAGGAACTTTCTCCATTTCATCAGAAACTGCTGCTTCTCCTTTAACATCAAGAGGGTTCACAAAGTGATTAAAGGCATATCCGTTTTCCTGACCATCAACATATGTATTGGCAAGAAAGTCTTGAATATCATTATCGAATTCAGACATGGCAGCTACATTCGTATCCCATTTACCACTAAATTCATTGGATGTCTCTTTTATATTGTCTGCTTTCACAGTTAGGTCTTTTGCATAATCTACTAAACTGCTTTGTTTTTGTGATAATGATTGAATCATTCCACTTAACGTTACAAGCTGATTAGTCACATTTTGTTGACCTGCCATTACTTCCCCTTCAGAAGTAGTTGCCACTGGTTCACCAGACGGAATCATGTTCGCTGGATTTTGAATTTGTGCAAGCAAGACATTTGCTTGTTCATCAATGGAATTTAGTTCATTGATTAACGATGCATGCTGCTGTTCCGCAGTTTCTTTATAACCAGACATGATGGCTGCAAACGTTGTACTAAGGTCGGACATTCCTAGTTCTGTTTCTGGAATAGTCTCTGATACAGAATCCCAACCCTCTAATTCCAATTCGTTAATATCCACTACATTTTTCAGCAAAGCTGTTAAAATTTCATCCTTTAAAACAGCATCCTTATTGGCACTATCTCCGCCCTCATTGAGAGTAAATTCAAATTGTTCTAACGTAGCATAGTAGGATATCAAAGAACTTGTATCTGTTTTAGCTACACCTTTTGCAAAGAGCTTTTGTAATCTAGCTCGCTGATTTTTCGATAGGTGAGTATTAGCTAACAAGTCTTCTTCTTTTTGTATTATTTCCATTCCTATACGTGCAGTATCTGTTGGATAAGTATTAACAATCTGTTGGACAGAATCATATTCTCTATAAATAGAGCTATAGTTCTCTAATAGTTTTGCATACTCTGTAGAAGCTTTTGAATAGTCAGCAGTTCCTGTTTGTTTTGCATTAACCCATGTTGTTTCCCTTTCAGCTAAGCCGGCTTTAATCGAACCAAGTTCTGCTTGAAGCTTATCAATTTCACTTATAAAAGTAGATGCAGGATCCGTTTCTGCTACTTTTGTTTTTAAGGAAGTTAATGCTGATAATATACTATCTATTTTCCAGCGTTCTTGTTCTAATCCAGGTAAAGTAGCAGAAACTTTCTCCGCTGCTTTTTGTTCCAGCTGTTCTTTAATAGAAGTAAGCTGATTTGGCTCTGTTCCTAAAAAAGCTGCAGAAAGCACTGCATTACTACTTTTTCCTGTCTCAATACCTTTTTCAAGGTTATCTAAAATTGTATTATTATAACGGTCGATTGCAGTGCCTTGTACTACTATTAAATCCTTTAGTTGACGATCTACTTCTTTTTTTCGTAGTTCTGATAATGTATTAAATCTTTCTTTATTTGTCTCAACAATATTATTTACTTTTTGAATTTCTTCATTTAATTTGTTATTACTATCCTCCAGCATTTGTACAGACTTATTGAACTGCTCTGATTGTGTTGCTGCAGCTGCATGAATTTTGGCTAAACTATCATCCTGCACCTGTTGTAGTATTTGTCTTTGTGTATTCTGAAACTCCTTATATTGCTGTACATAGGTGATGAAGTCGTTCATTTGTAATCCAAACGAATCAGCATTTTCAATACGGCTAGTATGTGCATTATTTGCAGATCCGATAGTGGTTTGCAATAATGCCATTTGGTCCTTTTGTCTTTGCATCTGTTCAGCCAAGGTTTCTGATTCTGGCTTATAATAGGCAGACATGGCACTAAGGAATTCTGTTTCTTTTCCTAAAATACTCGTAAACTCTTTTTTAATATGATTCATTTCCTGCGCTATATAGCTCCAGTACAAAGTGGAAATTTTATCATTTACTCGATCTGTCGCTACTTCTATTTCATGTAAAACCTGTTCTTTACGTAATCCTGTTTTCTGACGCTGTACTTGATATGCAAACTCTGCTTTTTTCGGGTTTTGTTCGTCATAAGACATTATATTTTCTGAGAAATTGGAGGGAATATATACAATTGCGTCGTACTGGTTGGATTTTAGTCCATTCTCCGCAGCTCCACGCCCCATTACTTCCCATCCGTAATCCGAGTCATCCGCTAAAATGGATACTACTTCTACACCCATTTGTACCTTTTCTGCATCCTTCGTTAAACCCATATCTTCATTTACGATAGCAATCGTACGTTTATTCGCGTTATTCAAATCGAGAATATTAACACCCATCAGCTGGAAGAAAATAATGGGAGCAGCTAATATAAATAGAATTCCAACACCGTATTTTAATAATTTGGTATTTTTAGTTGATTTCATTGTACTTTCGTCCTCTCCAACTCACTTAATGGAATTTTTACTTTCGTTGCGTTCCCATTCAAAATATAATGCGCAAATCCAAGTGGAAGCTCTGCTTCTTTGCGTTCATACGCTACAGTAAACAAAGTTTGCTCCGATTTTTTCATGTACACGAGCGCCTGACGGACAAGCTTCAACTCATTCGTAAAGGCGTCATAACCCTTCGTGATTTCTGCATTATTTCCTGACATAACGACATTAAAGCCTAAGTGAGCGTAACGCTTCATCAATTTTGCTAGTCTATCCTGCAGGCTAATATCAGCTACTTGTAGGAATCTTGTATATCCATCGATGACGAAATAAGAAAGTGTAATTTCTACAGATTTCCCTTGTTGAATATTTTCGAGGTAAGTTCGCTCTACTTCTGCATAATATTGCTCTGTTCGAGTAATCCATTCTGCCAAATTCTCTTTAGTTTCCAGATAGTCAATGGCATCATACTCAGCGAATCTTGATAATCCTCGGTCAAACGAATCAAATATAGAAATGAATCCTGTCTTCTGTTCTAA
Organism: Psychrobacillus sp. FSL H8-0483; assembly: GCF_038637725.1. Lineage (NCBI taxonomy): Bacteria > Bacillati > Bacillota > Bacilli > Caryophanales > Bacillaceae > Psychrobacillus > Psychrobacillus sp. FSL H8-0483. The sequence goes on along the minus strand of NZ_CP152052.1, from coordinate 1,885,027 downwards.
AAGTGTGTGAAGCATCCAAGTAATCGT